>NC_014833.1:1726163-2379244 GCF_000179635.2 Ruminococcus albus 7 = DSM 20455
CGCCCTGTGCAAACTCAAATACAGGATGCTCAGCTGCTTTTGCATAGATCTCATCGCGCATCTGGAGCATTTCATCTGTCCAGCCGTAATCTTTCTTATATTGATCAAGTGTGATCTGGTGAGCTTCTTCGTCTATTTCTGCATATCTTGTGCAGTCGAGCCAAGCAGCAACACCCTCAGGATTCTTAGCACCCTTGGCGATGCAGAATCCGTGGATCCTTGAAGGAACGTACATATTGTCTGAATCCTTAGCACAAGGAACAGGAACGAACATTACTTCACCTGCAGCAAGATCACCGTAAGGAGCTGTTACGCTGGGAGCATCTTCGATAGCCCACAGACCTATGGGATAGAACAGTGTATCGCCTGATGCTATACCTGTACCGAATACGTCGCCTCTTACCTTCCACTCATGCAGATGTTTGGGGTATACAACGTTGTTCTTCTGGAGCTCATACATCATGTTCTGTGCTTTGGCGAGCTCAGGAGTATTTATGTTGTTTACGATGTTGCCATTCTCCATACCTACAAGAGGTTTACCGGAGGATTCAGTGAGTGCATTCTCGTAATACCAGCCGTCCATAGCCCATTTATCAGCTTCGGCGTCTGTAAAGTCTACGCACATCTCGGAAAGCTTGTCCCAGTTCCATTCGCCCTTGTAGTAAAGTTCGGCGGGATCCTCATAACCGTTGTCTTCCATAACAGTTTTATTGTATATCCAGATATAACTTGGATCAACACGGGAAACGGCTACATAGTGTTTTCCCTTGTACATAAACTGATCGTTAGCATTCTTCATCTGGCTCCACAGCGGATCATCGAAATTGATATAATCATCAATAGGCTCGATCATGTTCTTTATGGCGCCCTTGGGGAATACGTCCATATCGTCAGCACCGATGAAATCGGGTGAATTGCCTGCCATGATAGAATTTGCGAGATCGTCGAACTTAGTTTCCCATGTTGTCTGTCTGTAATTTATCTTGCCGTTATACTTGGTCTGGAACAGAGCAAGGTCAACACCGATGTCCTTATCTGCTGAAGCAGTCGGGTTGATATCATAGAATGAGAACCATACGATCTCATTGTTTTCCAGTTCTCTGACATTTTCCATGCTGTCAGCAAGTCTTGAAACAACATCCTGCTGATCTTCTTCCAGCTTTTTTTCAGGCATCGAAGATGCGTTGTTGCCGTTTTTGTCTGAATCGCCGTTATTGCCTGAGCCGCACGCTGTTACGCCTATAGTGAGAGCCAGTGCAAGCAGTGCTGCTGCTGTGAGTTTTAATTTTCTCATGAATATCCCTCCTGATTACCCTATAGTTACGATATTATCAGTGCTTCTTCTTTGCAACTATCGCACCTGCAGCCGCAACAGACATCATACCAAGTACTGCACCTGTTGCCGATCCTGTGTTGGTGTTTGAGTTATTTAATGTATTGGAAACTGCTGAAGATGCAGATGAGGTACTGTCAGTATTGCTTGACTTTGATTCAGCTTTGCTTTCCTTCTTGGAGTCTTCCTTGCTTTCGACCTTTTTGTTATCACCTGCAGCATCAGGTGCGCCGAAATCTATTGTAAAATACAGTGTACCGCCGTTGAAAGCACCTTCCTCATCCCAGCCTGCAACTTCGGGGTTTGCGGTCAGCAGCACTTCCTGAGTATCCTTATCGACTTTGTCAGTAGGACGGATGTGGAATCTTATATCGCCCTCGGCATCACGCGGCATCTCTGTGATATTCATCATATCGTTGAATACTGTTTCAGTGCCGTCCTCAGCAACGAATTTAGCCTCAGTAACGCTCAGCTCGATTGGATAAGTGGAATCGTTTTCGAGACCTGCAGCTTTTATTGCCTTGTCGAGATTGCATATCATAACGCCCATTTCACCAAGTGAGCCTTTGTTGGATATGGTCTTGTCTGCCAGAATGGGGCTGATCTTGTATTCAACGGATATCTTGCCCTCAGCATCGATCCCGAACCATTCGCTCTGGTTCCAGGACCACTTACCGTCGTTGTTCATGAAGAATCCCATAGCACCTACGCCGTACCACAGATCGTTCTTTGCTGCATCAGTATCACTGGGAGCACAGATATCAGAGAGCTTTGTTGCGGATACTGTAATAGTCATAGCTGCTGCGATAAATGCTGCGGAAAAACCCGCAAAAATTCTTTTAGCTTTCATGTTCTATTCCTCCGTTATTATTTCATACAGGACGTTCCTCGTCCCTTTCCTGACAATGATTATATCTCAAAAATTGATTTTTTTATATAAAAAACGTAACTTAAATATTCAAATAATAATATAACCTTTGTTCATGCTCTCTAAATTTCAGTTTTCAATACCCTCTTAATATGGCAAAGTGTACTTAAGCTCAACTTATCTAATTAAAAATTTCTCTCTATAAAGATGTTATTTTTTCTTCTTTGCACGGAATACACCGAATGCTGCGCCGAGCAAAGCAGCGCCTGCTATACCGACTGAAACGGCAGTGGTCTTTCTTTTGCTGCTGTTTTTCTTTTTGCCCTCAGTTTCTGAGGATTTCTGTTCTTTGGCATCTGCGGCATTATTTTTTGGTATGCTTTCCTTATCCTTGGCTATCACCAGCAGGGATACAGTTTCTGGTTCCATATCATATATAATAGTATTGTCAGATACCTGAACTGCGTTATTGCTGTCTGTCATATCAAATACCTGCGGCGCGAAATTATTAAGCCCGTAAAGGTGGACATAACTATATTCGCCGCCTTTTATCTTGATGTTAGCGGTTGTCTTGTCATTCATGGATTTGTTAGTAACAACAAGTGTAACAACATCGGTGTTGTCACCGTAGGTTGAAGCATAGGCTGTAGATAAACCGGTGTTGTCAGATACGGTCTGTCTGAGTGTATCACCAAAACGACCACCGTTACCATCGAAATTTGTGAAAAGATCAATGGCAGCGCACTGATAATCTGCCTGCATGGCAAACAGAGTAGCAAGATATACATCGTTCTCCATGAAAGCGCCAAGAGCGTCAGCTTCGGCTATTGCACCGCATATATCGTAGCTTCCGCCGAAATCATATTCGGATATAGCTATCTTTGTTCCGGGATAGTATTTGTCTATGGACTGCTTGACATTAGGCAGCAGCGGCAGGAAAGTTCCGCCTGTATCGGTTATCCAGCTGTCCTCTTTGTAGGTATCATCCCACAGACTCCTTACCGAATCGAACCTGGCTTGTACACAGCCCTCGTCGGAATAATGCTTGCATGAGCGTTCTCCACAGGGCCCCTTTGCTTCGGTATAGTAATGTATATCCAGCGCATCCAGCAAACGTGTACCGGCTTCATCCTCTGCTTTTTTCATGCTGTCAAGATAGTAGTCGATGAACCAGCGGTAATCATCTCTCTCATTTTTTATATCTTTCCAGTCGGGCGCAGAGCATAGATCCACAAATGCGCTGTAACCGAAAAGCGCAGGTCCGAAGATCTCTGCATCGGGATCAATTTGTTTTACAGCCTTAGCCATAGTCACATTTTTATCGACGATCTCAGCACAGGTGGTCTTCTCGGGATGCATGAGCGCATGGGTCGAATTCCAGAGAGCGGGTTCATTATCCATTGAATACCCGCGTATCCCGCCGTTCTTTGCTGAGCCGAGGTTTTTTACAAGATAGTTTACGTACTCGTCCATGTACACAGTTCCGTCTGTGAGATCGGGTGTGTCAGCAAAATCGCTTCCCTTTATCAGCTCGACTTTGTTCCATCTGTTTGAAGGTGCTTTCTCGCTCTGTGATACTATGCCGTCCATATCAGCAGAAACATATCCCGCAAGCTGTAGGGTTGTCATTGGATAAGCGTTGTTCTTTTCAGCACAGCGCCGGCTGAGATGTATGGACATAGCGCCGGGTACATCGGCAAGTTCTTTCTCCATGGTCTGCTGGAAGTAATTATCAGATGTATGTTCCTTGTCAGAACCTGCGTTTGAAGCGTTTGTTTCCCAGTTGTATGCTGAAGACCTGTTGCCCCCTGCGCGAATGGCAGTCGGCATAACATCTCCGCCCATTAGTTCTTCATTTATACCATATATATAAGGGGAGATCGTTTTTGTCTCACCCGAAAGGTCAACTGCGATGTCTACAGTATTTCCATCTGCACCAGCGCTTACAGCACAGGTGGCGATTATTGCTGCAGCAGCTGCCAGCTCAGCAGTTTTTCTTATCCTTATCATTTAGTGTTCCTCCGTTGTGAGACTGCGGTAAATTTCCGCAGCCTTAATATAAAAAATGGATATAATACCCTCTCGTATTTTAACATATTATTCAGAATTTGTCAATAGTAAACGCCTTTATTTTGTAAATTTTTGTTAATCCAAAAGCAATAAACGGTAAGTGGCTGCATTGATATAGCAATATCGGGCTTGAATTTGGGCTTATACGGTGATATCATAAAATAAAGGTCGATTTCACGAATTGTGAAAAGGGCTGTATAAGTATAAAAAATTTACTAAACACTTGAAATGTCACAGTGAATTGTGCTATAATTATTTAAAGTAATTTTAAGCGGTGCATGGTATGATATACCAAAACATCAAAGGAGCTGTGATATATGAGACTGCTGCTTGCAGAAGATGAAAAGGAGCTTTCCAATGCTCTGGTAGCTGTACTGAAACATAATAATTATTCTGTTGATGCTGTGTATAACGGTCTTGATGCTTATGATTATATCATTGGTGCTGAGTATGACGGAATCGTACTTGATATCATGATGCCGGGACTTGACGGCTTGACTGTGCTTGAACGTATCCGCGAAAAAGGTATACAGACTCCTGTGCTGCTGCTCACAGCAAAGGCTCAGGTTGAGGACAGGATAGCCGGACTTGATACAGGGGCAGATGATTATCTCACAAAGCCCTTTGCTATGGGTGAACTGTTGGCGCGGATAAGGGCTATGACAAGGCGCAGGGCTGAATTTTCGCCTAATACGCTGAAAGTCGGAAATGTCACTCTTGACAGAGAAAGGTTTGTCATTTCCACCAAAAACGGTGAGACCAAACTTGGCAATAAAGAATTCCAGGTATTGGAGATGTTAATGCTCAACCGCAATATCCTTATTTCCACAGAAAGGCTTATGGAGAAGATATGGGGTTTTGATGCTGAGGCTGAGATAAGCGTGGTGTGGGTGTATATATCCTACATCAGGAAGAAGCTTTCTGCGGTCGGTGCCGATGTGGAGATAAAGGCCAGCCGCGGTGTGGGATACACGCTGGAGGTAAAGGAATGATAAAAAGACTTCGGCGCAGGTTCATATTGATAGCTGCCTCAAGTGTGATGGCGGTAGAGCTTCTTGTGGTAGGTCTGATAAATGTCATATATATATCGCAGATAAACAAGCGCGAGTTACAGCTCATGCAGATACTGTGTGACAATGACGGCAGATTTCCCGAATTCGGCAAGCACTTTGACCAGAAACCCGACAGTAGGAATGAAAACGTTTCCATACCTCCCCCCGAAAAGAAGTACAGACTTGGTGACCTTGGATTTAAGGTGAATGAAGAAACACGATATCAGACAAGGTATTTCTATATTCGCTATGATGAGAATATGAATCCTGCTGAGATAAATACGGGTCACGTAGCTGCAGTCACCTCAGGTGAGGCGCTGGGCTATGCGAAAGAGGTCGGGGATTCCGGCGAAACATCAGGTTTTATGGGCGATTACCGCTTTTCGGTAATTGAAAAAGAAAACGGTAAGCTGTACATCTTTTTGGATTGCCGTGAAGATATACGAATGAAGCGTTCTTTCATGCTCATATCTTCGGCTATCTCTCTGGGGGGCTGGCTGCTGGTGTGCCTGCTCATAATTATATGCTCGCGGGCAGCTGTAAAACCGTTTATCGAGAATTTCGAGAAGCAGAAAATGTTCATCACTGATGCCGGACATGAGATAAAAACTCCTCTTGCTATAATACAGGCGAATGCAGAGGTCATCGAGATGATAAACGGCACCAGTGAGTGGACTCAGAGTATAACCAACCAGGTCACAAGGCTGAACGGGCTGACAGCAGATCTGCTGCGGCTGTCGCGTATGGAAGAGGATGGAGTCAGACAAACATTTGCTGAGTTCGATCTCTCTGAAGCCTTTGCAGATATAGCAGGACCGTTCAGGACACTTGCAGAGAACAAGGGGCTATCCTTTGATGTCAAAGCTCAGGAGGGTATACGCATAAACGGCGACAGCTCCGCTATCAGACAGCTTATATCCATACTTACAGAGAATGCAGTAAAGTATTGCGATGAAGGTGGCTGCATAACTGTTTCATTGGAAAAGACAAGCAGCGGCAGACACGCTTTGATAAGTACAGAGAATGACTGCGCTGAACCTCCCGAACATCCTGAACGTCTGTTTGACCGCTTTTACAGGGCAGATAAGTCACGCGGACGTGAGGAAGGTGAAGCTGCATCAGGCTACGGCATAGGACTTTCGGTAGCCAGGGCAGTGGTAATGTCCCACAAAGGCAGGATATCCTGTAAAGCTGAAGACGGCAGGATAGTATTCACCGCGAAGCTGCGGTGCCTGTAAAAAATGAAATAATATATTTCAGATAACTTACACATACGGTTAAGCTTCAATTAAGGTTGATAGCTTATAATAATAACCATAGAAGAAAAACACATGGGAAAGGAATGATTTACATGGGTGCTGTACAGGAGATTTTCAAGAGGGTCGAAAAAAAGTACATAGTTACTGATGAACAGCAGGAAGAACTTGTACGTGTTATGGCAGGTAAAGCTGCTGCAGATAATTACGGGCTCACAACTATCTGCAACATATACTACGACACTCCGGATCATCAGCTGATAAGGACTTCTATGGAGAAGCCTGTTTATAAGGAAAAGCTGCGCATACGCAGCTACGGCGTGCCCGATAAGGACAGCAAGGTGTTCGTGGAGCTGAAGAAGAAGTACAAAGGTGTAGTCTATAAGAGGCGTGTTGATATGTCGCTGATAGATTCCTATGAATTTGTAAACTTCGGTGTTAACCCCGGAAAGAATCCTCAGATCGAGAAGGAGATAGCGTATTTTCTTAAATACTACCGCGATATAGGCCCCGCGATGTATCTCAGCTACGACAGGATCGCTTATGCAGGTACTGATAATCCCGACCTGCGTATCACCTTTGACGGCAACATCACCTACCGCGAGGAGGAAACAAGGCTTGAAAAAGGGGTGTGGGGCGATAAGCTTCTTGATCCGCACACAAGGATCATGGAGATAAAGATCCCCGGCGCTATGCCTCTGTGGCTCAGCTTTTTGCTTGATCGTATGAAAATCTATCCGGCAAGCTTTTCAAAATACGGAGAGGCATTTAAAAGGGTCTTCAGTGAAGCCCTTGATCCCAACGAATACTTAAAGCTTGGCGGGACGAAAAGTAAAGGAAAGGTGAATGATTGTGCTTAATGAGATCTATATGAATGCGGCGGACCTTACGTCCGGTTTAGGAGCGTCAGCTGTTACTACCAAAACTTTTGCTGTATGCTCACTGGTTTCCCTTTTGGTAGGAGCAGTTATAGCAGTTGCTTTCTGCTTCAGACAGCATAAGAGCAAGAGCTTCTTTACTACCCTTGCGCTGCTGCCGCTCATCGTGCAGGTTATAATAATGATGGTCAACGGCAATCTTGGAACAGGCGTTGCGGTAGCAGGTGCCTTCAGTCTTGTAAGATTCCGTTCGATGCAGGGAAATGCCAAGGATATACTTGCCATATTTATGGCTATGGCAGTTGGCATCGCCACCGGTACCGATAATCTTAAACTTGCGATAATATTCACTCTTGTGGTATGTGCAGTGAACATTGGATATCTTGTACTTCCTCTGGGAATGGATGACAACAGCGACAAGGTGCTGACCATCACTATCCCCGAAAGTCTTGATTACAGCGATGTATTTGACGATATCTTCAGAAAGTTCACTGTAAAGGCAGACCTTGTACAGGTAAAGACAACCAATATGGGCAGCCTTTTCAAACTGAAATATGATATCACGCTGAAAAAAGGTGTAAGCGAAAAAGCTTTCATAGACGAACTCAGAGTCCGTAACGGCAATCTTGAGATACTCTGCTGCAGAAGAATGCCTGAAACATCACAGCTCTGATAGCTTTATAATACTCGCCCGAAGCCGATATTTTCGGGTGAGTATTATTTGAATCAAATTTTAAGTTATAACATTTAACCAAATGAAATGGGAGGCGGCATTAATGAAAATAAATACAATGAAAAGAGCAGCAGCCCTTGCGGCAGCGATAACAGTGCTAGCCATGACAGGCTGTTCGGATTCTAAGAATAATACAAATAAGACATCAACAGAAGTAAAGACAGCCGTAGTAACATCAACGGAAGCCGCCATTGACGCAGATGATATCGAAGTAGGGTATGAAGAAGATGATGCGGTCAGCGTGTCATTTTCGGACAGCGGTATCGAAACGGAAGGCAGCGGGGTAACAGTTGACGGAACTGTGCTTACTATAACTGCTGCAGGAACGTATAAACTTAGCGGTACCTGCTCAAACGGCAGGATAGTCATAGAGGCAGGCAAGGAGGATAAGGTGAAGATTGTCCTGGACGATCTTGACCTGACCTGCAAGGATAACGCAGTTATCACTGCAAGAACTGCAGATAAAGTGTTCCTGCTGCTTGAGAGCGAAACAGTTAACACCCTTGCAGACGCAACGGCTTATAATCTGGCTGCTGATGATAATACCGATGCTGCAGTATTCGCAAAATGCGACCTTATCATAAACGGTGACGGGACTCTCAATGTGACAGGCAACTACAAACATGGAATAGTTTCTAAAGATGACCTTGTTATTACGGGAGGCAATATCACTGTTAAGGCAGAATCATCAGGTCTTGTCGGTAAAGACAGCGTAAAAATAAGCGCGGGCAGTATTGATGTGACATCGGGCAAGGACGGAGTGAAGTCTGATAACTCGGAAGATGAGGGCAAAGGCATCATAAGTATCACAGGCGGTACAATTAAAATAAATGCAGGAGGTGATGGTATCTCTGCTGCAAAGGAACTTCAGATAAGCGGCGGAGATTTCAATATCACAACAGGCGGAGGAAGTGTCAACGCTTCGATGAAGTCAGAGGCTATGCCCAATGGTGACCGGATACCAGGATTTGGCGGTAAAGGCGATTTTACACCTCCCGATATGGGCAATTTCGATATGGGTGATCTCGGTACTCCGCCTGATATGGGTGAACGCCCTGATCGCGGAGACTTTGACCCTTCAAAATTTGATAATAATGGTGAACGTCCCGATTTCGGTGATATGGGCACTCCTCCCGAAATGCCTGATGGCGAAACCTTTGAAAAGTCGGAAGAACAGTCAGCAGATTCAGATAATGATACTTCTTCCGGAAATACAGAAACTTCTTCGGATACTGTATCAACTTCAGCCAAAGCCCTGAAAAGCGGTGGCATCATCATGATCGAAAACGGCACCATTACAATAGATTCCGCAGATGACAGCCTGCACTGCGACGGGTCTGCAAACATCAGCGGGGGAAGTATCACAGCATCTTCCGGTGATGACGGTATCCATGTCGGGGGTGATCTGATAATAGACGGCGGTGATGTGACTATCACAAAGAGCTATGAGGGCATAGAGGGTATGACCGTTACCGTATCAGGCGGTACTATAAATGTTACCGCAAATGACGATGGCATAAACTGTGCAGGCGGTAGTGATACAGGTTCATCCGATCGCATGGGCAGGGATCAGTTCGCAGCACAGGAGGGAGTTTACCTTAAAATAAGCGGAGGTACAGTAAACGTTGATGCCGGAGGAGATGGACTTGATTCAAACGGAGATCTGTATATCGAGGGCGGAATGATAACTGTGAGCGGCCCTGAGAACAGCGGTAACGGGTCTATAGACCACAATGGTTCAGCAAGTATAACAGGCGGAACGATAATAGCTGCAGGAGCTGTGGGCATGGAAGAAATGTTCGACGAAGAGGGCACTACTCAGTGCGCAGTCCTCCACGATTTCACAAAGAGCTTCTCAGCCGATACCGAATTCACCGTCACCGATAAGGACGGTAATACCATACTTTCATTCACTGATCCCAAGACGTGGCAGGGCGTGATATTCTCATCTCCCGACCTTAAACAGGGTGAAACATATACAGTTTCAGCAGGCGGCGAAAGCGCCGAGATCACCATAGACGGGGTTATAACCTCAAACAGTACCGGTGGTATGGGCAATATGGGAGGTATGGGCGGACATGGCAGAAACGGCGGACGTTTAGGCACATCTCAAACCATGACATAAAAAAGCGCTCCTGTCTTACTGCGGGTGCCGATATAGAAGATTATATTATTTATCGGGGGAAACTTTTCTGAAGAAAAGTTATCCCCCGAACCCATTTCAAAAGGATTTTTCCGGTAGATAACATAAACTTCCGTATAAGCACCAGCCGTAAGGGCGAGGACGTTTCTGATGCATAGGATATCTGACGTAAATGTAAAGTAATTGACATTTGAAGTGTGATATGATAAAATATATATATTATATGAATAACGGATATATCAATTTGGGGTCGATATATCCTTGTATCTTGCGCGGGGGGATTTTACATGAACGAGAACGAGCTTCAGAGCAGGCTGCTCCATATAGATAAGATAGGGGTGCGTCTTACAAGGATAATGTGGGCGCTGATACTGGGTTTCGGACTTTCTGCTATACTGAATATGGCTGCTGCTGCAGGTTCGGTGTTTTATGACCATATGCCTGAAAAAGTCGCTGAGACCTTGTACATGAAGGATTTTCATTTCGGCACTTTCAGTATAGATGCTTTGAAGGACAGCATCGAGGCTCATCATCTTGCAGGCATCGGGTATCTGATGTATTCACTCTATTCTGCACTTATCGTGATGATACTCAGCTTTTACCGCAAGCTTATCATAACTGTGGTCAGGGGCGGACAGCCTTTCACCGAAGAAGCGGGTACGATGATGAAAAAGTATTCCTATCTTACACTGTTTTTTATCTTTTCATCAAATCCGATAGTTACTATACTGCTTTTTATGATACTCAGGCTTTTTGCCGTCATATTTGATTATGGTGCCTATCTGCAGAAAAAAGCGAATGAAACCAACCGCATCCAGGAAGAGATGATAATGTCATTTGCGGAAATAACGGAAAACAAATCAGGTCAGACGGGTCAGCATATCAGGCGCGTTTCCGAATATTCAAAGATCATAGCTGAAGAACTTGGTCTAAAGGATAGTCAGGTCGAGATGATAGGTCTTGCCTCCACGATGCATGATATCGGCAAGCTTATAATACCTGCTGAGATACTTGACAAGCCGGCCAGACTCAATGATGAAGAATTTGCAACGATAAAGACTCATACTACATACGGTGCAGCACTTCTAAGCAGAGTTGAGGGCGACATTATGCAGCTTTCTAAGACTATAGCGCTTGAGCACCATGAGAGGTTCGACGGAAATGGATATCCTCTCGGCAAGCAGGGTAGAGCTATTGCCCCAGAAAGTCGTATAGTAGCCGTAGCTGATGTTTATGATGCGCTTACCAGCCGCAGAAGCTATAAAAAGCCGTGGGATCCCAAGGATGCCTATGATGAGATAGTAAAGAATGCAGGCAAGCAGTTTGATATCAATGTTATCGAAGCTTTCAAATCGGGATATGAAAGGATAGAAGAAGCAAGAGAACGCTATGCCGACAAGGATACAGTGGAAGATTGTGAATTGTAAAAAAAGTATTAAATGCATTGACAAATGTGATTTATTGTGTTATAATATTTTAGTCTGATAAGACATTATATTGAATGCTGCATAGAACTACTGTCTGAACTAAGGATGATGGGCTTCTATGAGCCATAATTTTTAGTTTGGAAGGAGGTAAGTTCTGATGAGAGAAGGTATTCACCCTAACTATGTCGAGACTACAATTACTTGTGCTTGCGGCAACGTTATAAAGACCAGATCCACCAAGGAGAACATCAAGGTCGAGATCTGCTCCAAGTGCCACCCTTTCTTCACCGGTAAGCAGAAGCTGGTTGACAGCGGCGGACGTGTTGACAGATTCAAGAAGAGATTCAATCTCGGCTAATTATCAAGAAGTTAAAGAGCGGATATTTTCCGCTCTTTTTTTCACCCCGAAATGAGGAGAAAAATATGAACTACAAAACGGTCTACGGTTGTGCCCAAGGCACCTATACCGAGAAAAAAAGTGAGTTTATAGGACAGATCGCCCCTGTAAAAACAGCCGAACAGGCTATCGCTTTTATCGAGAAGATAAAGGCTGAGAACCGCAAGGCGAGGCATAATGTGTATGCCTATGTGGTGCGTGAGGGCAACGTTTCAAGGTATTCTGATGACGGAGAGCCCCAGGGCACAGGGGGTGTGCCGGTACTTGATGTGATAAACAAGGCAGGTCTGACTGATGTATGCGTTGTGGTCACAAGGTATTTCGGTGGGGTACTGCTGGGTGCTAACGGTCTTGTGAGAGCGTACTCACAGGCTTGCTCACTGGCAATAGCCGATGCAGATATAATGGAGATGTATGAATGCTCCAGGATAGTATTCTCCTGTGATTATAACCTTTACGGCAAGATAAAGTATATCCTGCCCGATCATGAAGCTATCACCGAGCGTGAGGACTTTGCTGATACTGTTGATATGACCCTGCTGGTCAAAAGCGAACTCGTTGATCCATTCACAAAAAAACTGACAGATATATCCAATGGTCAGCTGAAATTTGAAATTGAAAAAGGTCTGTGGGCAGATTTTTCAGCACAAGCTGGATAGTCACTGTGCATAATTAAACGAGGTATAAATTAGAATAATTGTGATGTTCTACAAAAATCTGTTTTTGCCCTGAAAAAATAAAGGTTTTTTATTGATGCGGAAAGTATATATTTTTAGTGACATTTTTCGCGGAAATTATTTTCGGGCGGGGTGATGATATGCTTCCAAGAGAACAGTGGGAACAGTTTGAACATATTATACTATGCGATAAAGCCGCATTCTCGGATATGTCTGAGGGAAGGGAAAAACAGGAGGAAAAATGTTCCATACGTTCTGAATACAGGCGTGACAGGGACAGGATACTTCACTGCAATTCTTTCAGGAGGCTGAAGCACAAGACACAGGTGTTCCTTTCACCTGCCGGAGATCACTATCGTACCCGCCTTACACATACTTTGGAAGTAAGCCAGATAGCAGGTACCATAGCGCGTGCGCTCAGGCTTAATGAAGATCTTACTGAAGCTATAGCACTGGGACACGATCTTGGGCATACTCCCTTCGGTCATGCAGGAGAGCGTATGCTTAATGAGTTGAGTCCTTACGGTTTTCACCATTATGAGCAAAGTCTGCGCGTGGTGGACAAGCTTGAAAAGGAAGGCAAGGGGCTCAATCTTACCTATGAGGTCAGGGACGGCATACTCAAACATACCAACGCTGTGGCAAAGACCTATGAAGGCTACGCTGTGCGCTTTGCCGATGTTATAGCTTATATAAACCATGATATCGACGATTCCATCAGGGCGGGGATACTGAGAGAGGATGATATCCCCTCAAAGATAACCTCGGTACTGGGACATGATAAATCCTCACGTATAACTACGCTTGTAAACTCACTGATCGAATGCGGTCTGAATGGGAAAGCGGGGGACGAGGATTCACTGAAAATGACACCCGAGGTTGAAACTGCATATAAAGCACTTCACAGGTTCATGTTTGACAGTGTGTATACAAATCCTGCCTGCAAATCCGAAGAACGCAAGGCGCAGGATATGATCGCATTTTTATATAAATATTATACCGACCATCTTGAAAGATTGCCAGCAATGTATATGAATCTTGCATATCATTACGGTATAGATATGGCGGTCTGTGATTATATATCGGGTATGACCGATGTATTCGCAGTAGAAACTTTCAAGGAACTTTTTATCCCCGCGGCATGGATGATAAAGTGATGATCATGCCGTATAATGAGAGGGGGCATCTGTTTGGATCAGGAATTTCTTGAAAAACTGAAATATGAAAACCCGATCAACGAGGTCATGCGCGAGAACGGCGTTGAGTTAAAGACCTCGGGACGCGGTTATATGTGCAAATGTCCTTTCCACGATGACAGCACAGCTTCCTGCAGTGTCGTGCCTTCACAGGGATTCTTCCACTGCTTCGGCTGCGGTGTCAGCGGAGATGTGGTAACTTTCATAAGAAAGTACAGGAACTTAGGCTTCATGGACGCTGTAAATTTCCTGGCACAGCGTGCGGGAATGACAGTACCCACATGGCAGGGCGCGGACGATAAAAGCTACAAGCGCAGGATGCGCATATACGAGATGAACAAGTGTGCTGCAAGGTTTTTCCGCGACCAGCTGAAAACTCAGGATGGATTAAGGTGCTTGAATTACCTCGTGCATACCCGTAAACTTTCTGCCGATGTTATAAAAAAGTACGGTATGGGCTTTGCTCCAAAAAGCTTCACAGCGCTGAAGTCATATATGCTGAGCTGCGGCTACAGCGAGGATGAACTTGTATCTGCGTCGCTTCTGGGGCGTTCACAGACATCGGGCAGAACTTATGATTTCTTCATGGACAGGGCGATGTTCCCTTTTATAGATGTTACTGGAAATATAGTCGGCTTCGGTGGAAGAACGCTGGGGGACGACAAGCGTAAGTACCTCAACACCGGCGATACTACCTCGGAAGAATTCCGCAGGACTAATGACGAAAAAAAGCTGGACGGCTATTCAAAGGCGAGGTTCGTATTTTCCCTCAATTATGCCAAGGACGTTTCGGTAAAAAGCCGTGAACTTCTTTTGTGCGAGGGCAATCTCGATGTGATATCCCTGTACCAGCACGGATTCACCAATGCGGTGGCATCCTGCGGTACAGCGCTTACACCCGAACAGGTCAAGGTAATGAAGAATTACGCCGATAAAGTCGTAATATGCTACGATGCCGATGACCCGGGACAGAAAGCAGCACTTCGTGCGGTTGGTATGCTGCGCAGCGGAGGTCTCGGCAGCAGTGTTATCCACATGGAAGGTGCAAAAGACCCCGACGAATATATAAACAAGTTTGGTGAGGATCATTTCAGGTACCTGTTAAATAATGCCGCTGACGGCTTTGATTTTGAGCTTGGGTATTACTCACGAGGACTTGACCTTGAAAAACGTGACGATAAGATTCGTTTTTTGAAAATGGCATATACTTCCATAGCCGGTGAACCCGACAGTACCGCTAGGGATACGATGGAAAGGCAGCTGTCAGAACAGTATAACGTTTCATTTGATGTGGTAAGGGCTTCGGTAGATGATATAATGATGCGTGAAATGGATACGCAAAGACGTGCAAAACAGCGCGAAGAAGTCAGAAAGACTATTGCTACCGAAGAGGAGAGCGCAGCTAATAAGGCGGTCTACTGTGAACGCGGTTTGATATACTATATCTGTACCAATGCCGATTCGGCGCAGGAGATAGGTCAGCGTATCTCCCCCGAGGAATTCACTGATGAGCTAAACAGGAAGATACTTCTGGAGATCTCGGGCAGGATAGCGCTGGGTGATATCGTATCACTTGATGTTATCTGTGAGACCCTCACCGAAGAAGAAGCTGACAGGCTCAAGCGTTCATTTACTAAGTACGCAGGGCTCAATGTCACAAGAGAAGTGGCGCAGCAGTATATTGACTCCATAAAGGAGTATAATAAGAAAAATGCGCCGCAGCAGGAAGATGGATTGACAGACAAGGATTATCTGAGAATGATGGAGGAACTGCGCAGAAAAAAACGCTGACGCATAATAGTTCTAACAAATAAGGAGAGTTGAATATGACTGACAAGAGCAAGATAATGGAAAACCTGATGGAACACGGCAAGCAGACAGGCAAGCTGACCACCAAGGAGATAACCGACGCACTGGAAAAGCTGAATTTTGATGTTGAGCAGATGGATAATTTCTATGACACCTGCAACAGCCTTAACATCGAGATCATCGACGACGTTGTTGTTGATGATACACTTGATTTCGTTAATCCCGATGATGAACTGGATCAGGATGACGTTGATATTGCCCTTTCCACCGACGGTATCGCTATCGACGACCCCGTTAAGATCTATCTCAAGGAGATAGGAAGAGTGCCGCTGCTGACCTCCGAGGAGGAAATACAGCTGGCTGAGATGATGTCGGGTGACAACGACAGGGAAGCTGTAAAGGCGAGAAAGCGTCTGGCAGAAGCTAACCTGCGTCTGGTAGTATCAATCGCCAAGAGATACGTGGGCAGAGGTATGTCATTCCTCGACCTTATCCAGGAAGGCAACATGGGTCTTATCAAGGCAGTTGAAAAGTTCGATTACAAGAAAGGCTTTAAGTTCTCCACATACGCTACATGGTGGATAAGACAGGCTATCACAAGGGCTATCGCCGATCAGGCAAGAACTATCCGTATCCCCGTTCATATGGTTGAAACTATCACCAAGGTAAAGAAAGTTTCTTCACAGCTTCTCCACAAGAACGGCCACGATCCGTCCCCTGAGGAGATCGCAGAAGAACTGGATATGAGCGTTGAGAGAGTACGTGAGATCATGAGGATAGCTCAGGATCCCGTATCCCTTGAAACTCCTATCGGTGAGGAGGAAGATTCTCACCTGGGCGACTTTATCCCCGATGATGATGCTCCCGCTCCCGCAGAGGCTGCTTCTCTGGTATTGCTGAAAGAGCAGATAGATCAGGTTCTCTCCACCCTTACCGAGCGTGAGGAAAAGGTACTCAGACTCAGATTCGGTCTTCAGGACGGCAGATCCAGAACTCTGGAAGAAGTCGGTCAGGAATTCAAGGTCACAAGAGAGCGTATCCGCCAGATCGAAGCTAAGGCACTGCGTAAGCTCCGTCACCCCAACAGGAGCAACAAGGTAAGGGATTATCTTGACTGAGGTGTTGAGAGATGTACATAACTCTCGAAGCGGATTACGCTGTCAGGATAACTGCTGCTCTTTGCAGGGCAGAAGGCAAGCTTGATGCAAAGACCATTTCCGATCAGACCTGTGTCACACTCAGGTTCTCGCTGAAGATACTGCGTAAGCTGGTATCAGCAGGGCTTGTACAGTCCTTCAAAGGTACTCAGGGAGGATATATGATAGCTATGGAACCTAAGGATATCACGCTCAGGATGGTCATTGAGGCTATTGAGGGTAAATACTGCTTTTCAAGATGCCTGCAGGAGGATGCTGAGTGTAGTCGGGGCGCATCGGGAAAATGTCCTTTTCAGGATGCTTTCTGCGATATAACCAAAATGGTATCAGAAAAGCTTGATAGTCATAATTTTGCCGAACTGAACAGCAAGTATGAGGTCGCTGATGGAAATAACACCAAATAACAAACGCAAGACCAGCTTTCGTCTCAGCGATGAGGCGAGAGCTGAAATTGACAGAGAATTTGCCTTTGTACCGGAAAGACACATTGATGCACCGATAATTTCTGAAGGGTATTATGATATACCTGAGGATATCACGGAAAGCGCTGACGAACCTATCATTGAAAAGCCGAAAAAGCATTGGCTAAGAAAGCTGGCAATAGCTGTGATGCTGCTTGGCATTTTAGTCATCGCAGTGGATATAGGTATATTGTTTTTCACAGGACAGCTCTGGTTCAACGAACCCAGAAAAAGGGATTACCCGATAAGAGGTCCCGTTATAACCGACAAGGAAGGCGAGGTGCTGTGGAAACGCTTTTCACAGCAAAATATACAGATATGCTTTATACGTGCAACAAAAGGCGTTTCCTTTGAGGATAAGCGTTTTGAAGAAAACAAGGAAGGTTCTGGAAAAACAGCCCTGCCAACAGGTATGCTTCATGTTTTTGACCCATTTAAGGACGGCAAAGAACAGGCTGAGCATTTCATAGATGTATGCGGCGGCATGGGCGGCAGGCTTCGTCCTGTTGTTGACTGCGATTTCGGTCTGATGTATTCTATACTGCCTTCCGATGAAGAAAAGGTATCTGACAGATTAAGGGCATTTGTTGACAGGATAGATGAGGAATACGGCTGTACGCCTATCATAAAGTGCGATAAGGATGTTTATGATGATATTGCAGGAAAAGAGCGCTTTGCTGACTGCCCGATATGGTACGTCAGCGAGTTCAGAAAGCTCCCCGATAATGTACGTGCCGATCTCTGGGGTTATAGCAGCCGTGTTAAATTCAGCTATTATGAAAGCAAAGGTTTTCTTGAAATGGTAGTGCTGAACGGCGGCGAAGATGATTATTATAAGCTGACCATTCACAGTGATACAGAATAAAAAAACATGGTTATCCCTTTAACACACCATTACAAAGTGATATATAACAATGAATCATCGTGTTGATGTTATTCTAGTTCTGATATTACACCAAATTAATTGGTGTTTAAACGGGATAATCAGATAAAAAAATACCGCCTGCGGATAGTATTCGCAGACGGTATTATTTATTTTGTAAAGTATTCCGAAACTTCAGTGGAGTAGTACCGAAGTATCTCTTGAAACTGCGTATGAAATTCTCGCTGCTGCTGTAACCGCATTCTTTTGATATTTCATCCACACTCATGCGGCTGTCTTTAAGGAGTGAAGCAGCCAGATCCATTGTTATTTTCTGTATATCCTCCCCGGGAGAAATCCCGAAGTGATTTTTGTAAAGAACACTGAAATGACTGCGTGTCATGTAGAAAGCTTCTGCCATACGCTCCACCGACCACTCTGCGGGTGCTGAGCTTACCTCACTGCGTATCTGTCGCAAACGCTGCACAGTCAGATTGTCTCGCTTTGCTTTAGGACTGATATCTGTGCGGTTAAGACTAAGATCCTCTATGGCACAGCGGAGCGCATCTTCCATCTCTGCAGTGTGATCGTTCATCACATCGGTCAGCCACCAGGTTATACGTGATATCTTTTCTTTGAATATCCATCCCGGAGCTGCATAAAATACCTCATTTACTGGGAGACCGCTGCTTTCCAGCAAAGGTTCGTCCTTGTATGTGAATTTAACATAGTCGTTTGTAAAGCCACCGCTGAAGGAGCGGTAATCTACCGGTTCATCGGGCGGGAATATCACACAGGCATCAGGCTCGGTAATGATATTTGTGCCGCATAGCAGGATCTCAACCGGATCGTGAAAATGTACCAGCATATAACAGGGTTCGCCTGTGATGTTTATATGGAAGGTGTCATCTTCTGTTCTGTCGTTGAAAGCGCCCCATATCTTTATACTCATTTATTTCTCCCTGAGAAGTATATCTCTGATCTTAGTCCTGACTTTCTTCAACTCACTGCAGGTCAGCAGCGGTATCAGAGAATTGATCTCATCTATGCTCCTGTCCCACCATTTTAATCTCAGCAGCATATCCGTCAGCTCCTGATCAAAGCGCCTGCGAATTAGTCTTGCAGGATCGCCTGCCACTATTGTATATGGCTCCACATTGCTGCCTACCACGCTGTCAGCACCTATTATCGCACCATCACCTATATGCACACCGGGAAGTATCACGGCATTCTGACCTATCCATACATCATTTCCAATGACGGTATCGCCTTTCAGCGGAAGATCTTCCTTTGCAGGCGGCATCATATCCCAGCCTTCAAGAGTATAAAAAGGATAAGTTGTTACAGCATTCATCTGGTGATTTGCTCCGTTCATGATGAATTCCACACCGGCAGCTATCTGGCAGAAGCGTCCGATGATAAGCTTGTCATCGTTCCAGGGGTAATGGTGAGTCACGTGGCTCTCGAAATCACTATCTGCTATATATGAAAACTCCCCAACAATGATATTTGGTGAAGATACTGTTGGCTTGATATAGATCTCCTTGTCGTACCCTTTTATCGGGTGTATGACTTCGGGATCCGGCCTTTTTTCGTTTTTCATAAAAGAGTACTCCTTTTATTATTATCATAATGTTAGTATACCACACAAAATGATAATTTTCAAGCAGCATTTAAATGAAAAATGTCTAAATATTTATTGATTTGAACGAAATATGGGAACGTATTGCACATCACTTAATATTATTTTATGTGAAATGCAATCGTTTTCGATGTAGATTGTCTGGAAACGGGAACAAATTGCTATTTAAATATCTGAAGAAATATGCTATATTATATTTGAAAAAGGGTGTAACGGATTAGAAAATAAGGTGTTTGTATAGTTTAAGACAGTTGATTATTCCCCAACGAAACGACCGCATACGCTATTACAGTGTATGCGGTCGATATTTTAGTAATAATATCAAGGATCGTATGATAAAATACGGATTCTGCTGGACCCGTTATTATTTATACGATCATTGTAAGTTTTGTATTTACAGGATAATATGCTGTAAATAACAGGAAAAAATGGAGTGGTTGTTCGGCAACTCGTACAGCATGGATCGGGAAGGTCTGCCGCTTTTTGGCAGACATTTTCTTTTGTGTTGTTTTTGTTAAAACTCCGTAAAAAGCATTGACAATCCAAATGTAATATTATATAATAATTACATATAACAAATTCGGGGAAACTATCCCCGTAAAGATGAAGGATATTATAGCAGTAAGAAACATTCTTTTGACAATTAATACGGAGGGTATATTTATGGCATTTGAGATAGAAAACGGTGTTCTTGTCGGCTATACTGAAGAAGAAGGCATATCGGATATCGTTGTGCCTGACGGCGTTACTGAGATAGGTGAGGCTGCCTTCGGAGGGTGCAGTACACTCAGACATGTTACTCTGCCCGAAGGACTTCAGATCATTGGTGATTATGCATTTGGCTGCTGCCGCCACCTCAGGACTGTTAATATCCCAGACACTGTCAGGATGATCGGAGCAACTGCTTTTTTCAGCGATAAAAAAATGCATCCTGTGCCAATACCCGATAGTGTTGCTGTCATAGGCGAACACGCGTTTACGGATACGGCTGTGCTCGCAGGCAAAAAGAGGTATGCTGTATATGCATATCAGCTTCTTGCCGATAAGGATATGTTCTTTGAACGTGCGATAATGGAGTCTGAGACCAGCGGAGAGGTTGAGTTTGCGGCGCAGAAAATGGCACATCATCTGATGGGTACAGGTGTAGTAGGTGATACAGTAAACAAGCTTGCTCTTGACGGTCACAGACCAAAGGAGCTTACAGATGATGAGTATGACTATAATGTTGCATCTATCCATGCTTCAAATGAAGCTTACAAGATATGGCTTATAGATGAAGAGAAGTGTGCTGACTATACTTCCGATACACTGAAGAGAATGTTCGATGAGAACATGGATCATTTTATAAGACACTACTGTCACAAGTTTGTTATTGATTCCAGAAAGTGACACTTTCAACAACTTTAAGACTTTTAAAGACACTTCTGCTTTTGTGCGGAAGTGTCTTTTTGCTGAAAATTTTTGAGCCGCACTTGCATTTATTGCCATACCATGGTATAATATATGAGTATATATAAATTTCAGAGAGGTGTAATCAATGATAGAATTAAAAGAATACAGAGGTCATATCCGCAACTGGCGTCAGCTTTGCGAAGAACTCGGCATTGACAGCAGTCTGCCCCGAGCAGAAAGAGAAAAGGCTATCATAGTCAAGGCTTGCGAAAAGTGGGGCACTGCTGTGGCAGACCATCTTTATGGTATGTTCGCGTTTGCTGTTGAGAATGACGGCGAGATATTCTGCGTGCGTGACCATTTCGGCACAAAGCCTTTTTATTACTACGAGACCGCAGACGGCAGACTCCTTTACGGCACAACTATCCGCCGCATAATAGAGCAGGAAGGCTTTGTAAAGGAGCTTAATGAGAAAATGCTCCAGATATATATGACACTCACCTATGTTGCAGGCGAGGACACTTTCTTCAAAGGCGTAAAGAAGCTCATGCCCGGACATTATCTTGTACATAAAAACGGACAGACAAAGATAACCCGCTACTGGCACCCCGAGTTCCATCCCGATGAGAGCAAGTCTCTTGAAGACTGGGCAGATGAGATACACACAACGATCAAGAATATCTTCCCCGAGGTAAAGGAAGATAACGAAACTGCCGAGAGCTTCCTTTCGGGCGGCGTAGATTCTTCCTACGTGCTGGCTATGTCCGATGCTCAGGTGACAGATTCCTGCGGCTACGATGATGAGCGTTTCGATGAGAGCGGACTTGCAAAGCAGACAGCAGATATCCTCGGCAGAAAGAACAACCGCTGCAAGATCACTCCCGAGCAATATTTCGATATCGTTCCCTACGTTATGTACAATATGGAGCAGCCCCTGGGTGACGCTTCTGCGATAGTATTCGCAATTGCCTGCAAGGCAACTGCCGAGCATACAAAGCTCTGCTATTCGGGCGAGGGTGCAGATGAATTCTTCGGCGGATACAATATGTACCGCAACGCCGAAAGATACGGCGATAACCTCAAGACCTTCTACGTTGGCAATACCAATATCATGAAGGAGGAGGAAAAGCAGCGCATACTCAAGCACTACGACCCGAATTATCTTCCCATCGACCTTGTGAAGTATATCTACGACGAGACCGAGGGTCTTGACCCGCTTTCAAAAATGTCCGATGTTGATATACAGATCTGGCTGGAGGGCGACATCTACCTCAACGTTGACAAGATGAGCGAAGCCGCAGGTCTGGAGATAAGAATGCCCCTGACCGACAGGAGAGTATTCGATATCGCGTCACGTATGCCCTCACGCTTCAAGGTTAACGAGGAACAGAACAAGGTTGCATTCCGTACCGCAGCATCAAAGGTACTGCCCGATGAGATAGCATTTCGCAAGAAGCTGGGCTTCATCGTGCCTATCCGTATATGGCTGGCTGACGAGCGCTACAATGCCGATGTCAGGGCGAAGTTCAACAGCGATATGGCAGCTAAGTTCTTTGACCTCGATGAGATCAACGCTATATTTGCAGATTACATCGGCGGAAATTCCGATAACTGGCGTAAGATCTGGACAATCTACACATTCCTTGTATGGTATGAGGAGTATTTCGTAAAAAGATAAATGTAAATAGTTTGTAAACGGAGTATTATTAAATGCTCCGTTTACTTGTTTTTCTCGGAAATAAAGCCGTTTCAGCATTCTGAGATCTCTCAAAAAAAATCTGAAAAAAGTGCTTGACAAATCGGTGCTGATATGCTATAATAATTAAGTCGTCGGGGTGTGGCGCAGGTGGTAGCGCGCTACCTTGGGGTGGTAGAGGCCGTGGGTTCAAGTCCCGTCACTCCGACCAGACTAAAAAACAGACCGCTCATTTTGGGCGGTCTTGTTATATCGAGGTGTGGCTCAGTTTGGTAGAGCGCTACGTTCGGGACGTAGAAGTCGCGTGTTCAAATCACGTCACCTCGATTCAACTACTTTAATATAAACGATTCGTCGGGGTGTGGCGCAGGTGGTAGCGCGCTACCTTGGGGTGGTAGAGGCCGTGGGTTCAAGTCCCGTCACTCCGACCAGTTAAAGACCGTCCATAGTGGGCGGTCTTTTTGTATATGGATCAATTCAGTATCACAAAGGGGTAATTCTTTGATAAACAGGAGAAATAAAGATGATATTAAATAATAACTATTCGTACAGACCCGATGAAGAAAGATTAAGTAAAATTGAAAAAATATGGGGTGTTAGATTACCTGAGGAAATCCGTATATTATTAATGGAGAATAATGGTGGCGTTCCTGATAAAAGAAACTTTCAGTGTGGCACAAGAACACGTATGATCGTGAGATTCCTCTGTATAAAAGAAAAGGGTACTGATGAGGATTATTCTTGGTATGATATTAATGTAGTTCTTACACAATTGGAAGAAAGAATAATATCTGATCCCGATTTAGTAGGATATGAGATCATTCCAATTGCTGAGCTGTTTGCTGGCGATTATTTATGCCTTGATTATAGAGAATCTGATACTCCTACTGTATGTGTATGGCTTCACGAAGAGTCTGAGGAATGGAATCCTGTGACTGAAAAAGTCTCAGATAGTTTTTCAGAATTTATGGATATGCTTTTTGAATAAGCATAAAACATGAAAGAAAATTGACTATGAACAAAAATAACCTAATATTTAAATCCCTCACTTGACAAAACCTGTTTTTCTGTTATAATATACCCATATAACTCAGCAAAAACCTGTCCACAGGAGGTCACTATGAAAATAATCTGCAAAAAATGTCTGCTGGCTGATATCGACCGCGATGCTTATACCGAAAAACTCATGGAGTATATCGCCGCCGTTCCCGAGGATAAGCGCGTGGACGAGGAAGAATATCAGCGTCGCTTGTCACTGTGCAAACAGTGCGAACAGCTTTCAAACGGTATGTGCGCTGTCTGCGGCTGTTATGTGGAACTCCGTGCGCTGAAACCCGAACAAAGCTGTCCCGGTGAAGGCAAATACTGGTAAATAAATATTTTTTTTACTGTTCTCTGTTTTTGCGGAGAGCAGTTTTTTATTGACGCGAACATTTCTTTTTAGTACAGAAAAATGTACTGCATTTCATTTTTTATAAAAATCTGTTGTAATCTGAAAATAAATATGTTATAATCAATACATGGATAATTCGTGAACGAATAAGGAGGAGCACCCCTATGGAACAGAACTTCATAAAACCACCCGTGGAGATCAGATATGCCGACCAGCTGAAAGTACTGCGGGAAAACGATAATGGCAAAAAGCCCGAAAACTGGCTGCTTTCACCGAAGGCAGTCCGCACTTTCATACTCGGCGGTGAGGTGGATTCCCCCGAGGGCAAAGTAAAGATACCCCGAAAGTTCTACGGCAACGACGCACTCGTTGAAAGATGCATTATCACCCTTGCGGGCAGCCGCGGACTTATGCTTGTGGGCGAACCGGGCACAGCAAAGACCATGCTTTCCGAGCTTCTGTCAGCCGCCTGCTGTGGTGTCAGCACCAACACAGTTCAGGGTACGGCGGGCACCACCGAGGATATGATAAAATACAGCTGGAACTATGCCCTGCTGCTTGCAAAGGGTCCCTGCCGTGAAGCCCTCGTCCCCTCGCCCCTGCTTGTTGGAATGGAGAAAGGCATATTCGCCCGCTTTGAGGAGATAACCCGTACTCCTGCCGAGATACAGGACAGCCTTATATCCGTGATGAGTGACCAGATACTCAATATACCCGAATTGGGTGATGAGGGTCTTGTTCAGGCAAAACGCGGCTTCAATATAATCGGCACCGCCAACACCCGCGATAAGGGCGTAAACGAGATGTCGGGCGCTCTTAAAAGACGTTTCAACTTTGAGACCGTTGAACCTGTCAGCGATGTAAGTCTTGAAAAGGAGATAATAATCCGTGAAGCCGAAAACATGGCTAAGGCAGGTCATATCGATTGCCCGATAGATACCGATGTGGCAGAACTTCTGGCAGTAACTTACCACGAACTCCGCGAGGGCAAAACAGCCGAGGGCACCGTGGTTGAAAAGCCTGCCGCTGTCATGAGTACCGCGGAAGCTGTATCCGTCTATTATCAGACTATCAGCCACGCATGGTATTACGGCGACGGCACAGCGGATATGGGCATACTGACAGAGAATCTTCTCGGCGCGGTGTGCAAGGAGAACAAGGACGACCTTGAAAAGCTGAAAGCATATTTCAGAACAGCAGTCAAGGAGAAAGCGAAAAAGGTGGGCGGCGTATGGACGGAATATTCAAAGACAGCCTCTTTGCTGAGATAACTGGTGAAGCAGGTGAACTTCTAAAATACGATACTTCACGCAGACTTCTGTTCTTTCCCGTAAGGCATCACAGCCCTGTTTGTTCTTATCAGCTTCTTCGTGCGATAGAGGAATTTTCACCCACAGCGGTACTGGTGGAAGGTCCCGAAAATGCCAATGACCTAATACCCGTGCTGACCGATGAACGCACCGAACTTCCTGCGGCATTTTACTACTTTTACAAGGATAAGAAAAAGCTGGTCAGCGAAGATGCCGAGGATTACAAGTGCTACTATCCATTCCTCTATTCCTCACCAGAATTCAACGCACTGGCAGCCGCTGCGGCAAAGGGTATCACAGCCGCATTCATCGACCTGCCTTACAGCGAGATACTCATACACACCGCAAAGGGCAAGGGTCTGCGCAAAGATACTGAAAAGCACAGCTATACCGATGACACCCGCCTTATACGGTCACAGTTCTACAAAAGGCTCTGTGAGAAAACAGGCATACGCAATTTTGAAGAATTTTGGGAGAAGAATTTTGAGATAGAGGGTCTTAAACTCACACCCGCCGAATTCTGCAAAAATATGCACACCTACTGCGTGCTGACACGCTCTCAGGAAAAGGATGCCGAGCTTGAAGCAGAGGGCACTCTCGCCCGCGAAAGGCATATGGCTCTGCGTATAAAAGAAGCCCTTGACAAGGGCGAAAAAGTTCTTGTGGTAACAGGAGGACTTCACAGCCTCGGGCTTGCGAAGCTGATGCATAATGGTAATTTCAAGGCTGAAAAGCTACACAAGATGACACCTGATATTCAGGGCTCTTTCCCCACGGCTTATTCCTACGAAGCTGCAGATGCACTCCACGGCTACGCATCGGGCATGAGATGTCCTGCTTTCTATGACAGCATAATGAAGCGCATCGTAAACGGCGCAGATACGGCGAATGTCTATAATGATGCCACCCTTGAACTGCTTATAAAGACAGCCAAGGAAAGTTCCAAAAAGGATATCCCCATATCAATAGCCGATATCACTTCCGCAGAGACCGTTATGTCAGGTCTTGCCGCTCTCAGGAACGTGAGCCAGTGCGGTCTTTCGGAACTTGCCGACGGTATCACCTCGGCGTTCATCAAGGGTGAAAAGACCATATCATCCGCAATGCCCCTTGATATAATGAAACGCCTTGCAACAGGGGATAGTATCGGCCGTATCGGCGATAAGACCCATGTACCGCCCCTTGTGGCAGACTTTGAAAAACAGTGTGATATTTTCAAACTGAAATACGCCAGCGTTATTCCGCAGGAGGCTGATGTACCTCTGTTCCTCGGTGAAAGAGGTCTTGCCCTCAGCCGATTACTGCACAGGCTGACTTATCTTGATACAGGCTTTGCTACCCTAACAAAAGGTCCCGACCTGAAACGCGGCAGGGACAGGAGCCGTGTGCGCGAGCTATGGAAATACCGCCGCACACCGCAGGTGGACGCTTCTCTCATCGACCATACCACCGACGGTTTCACCATTGAAGAAGCCTGCACCAATCTTGCGGCACGAGCCCTCAACGAGAACCGCCGCTGTCAGGACGCGGCACAGACCGCAATAGACTGCTTCCTCATGGGTATACCCCTCACCGACCATCAGAAAGAACTGATCGATGATATAGTTTCCGAAGACGGCGATTTCTTTTCTATCGGTGAGGGTCTGCGCTGTTTCGCCAGACTCTGCGATCTGCAAAAGCTGTACGAATTTGAGGACAGTTCTTCTTTTGCCTGCCTTGAAAAATGTATGTCAAGACTTATCCCGGCACTGCCTACAATGGCGAATTCTCCCGAAGATAAAGCAGGTGACGTGGTGGATATCATGCGCCTGATGTACAGCCTGACTGGCAGTATGCTTGAAAGCTGGCGGGGTACTTTTGAAGAAGCACTCCTTACTCTTGCTGGATCAAAGGACAAGACCCCCGAGATATACGGCGCGGCTATGGGTCTGCTTTATTCCCTCGACCCTACCCGCAGATATGCCGCAGAAGAAGCCATGCGCGGATTCCTGCAAGGCCCCGAAAAGGTGCGTATGCAGGGGGCAGACTACCTTAAAGGTCTGTTCTGCACCGCAGGTGATATCGTTCTTGCTGATGATTCGTTCCTATATATGACGGACGACCTGATAACAGGCTTTGATAGGGAAGACTACCTTGAGATACTGCCCTCAATGCGTCTTGCTTTCTCCCATTTCACACCCTCGGAGATACAGTCGATCGCAAAGGCGGTAGCGTGTATACATGGTGTTAAGGATAACGATATAATGTACGGCGATATCATAGACGAAGGCTTGTCCGAATTCGGAAGAAAGCTGGACAGTCTGATAATAGCAAAACTGAACGGAGGTGAGGGGCAGTGACGGAAGAAGAACGCAAAGAATTATCGGTGAACCGCTGGCGTCTGATACTGGGAAGTCAGTCCGACAGAGATCTGGAATTTTCGGGCAGTGCCTCCGAACTTCATGCACTTGCCGATATGGAAGACCTCCTTGATTACCTCTACAGCCGTTCTTCGGGTGACGATGTCCGCGACGAGGGCGGAAGATCCGGGGGCAGGGGAGATTCTAATCTCAGCGCCGCCAAGTGGATAACCAAAGTCCGTGAGCTTTTCCCGAACAAGACAGCAGACGTACTTGAAAAGCACGCCCTTGACGAATTCCACCTGACCGAACTTCTCACCGATAAAGAAGTACTTGAAAAGATGACCCCGAATATGGATCTTCTGAAGACCATAATGCAGCTGCGCCACCTGATGAAAGGCGAGGTGCTGGAGACCGCAAAGCGCATAGCCGCCAGGGTGGCAGATGAACTCCGCGAAAAGCTGGAAAACAGCGTCAGACAGTCCATACTCGGCAGGATAGACCGCAACAGCTCCAGCCCTGTGCATACGGCGAGAAATCTCGATATCAAAAAGACCATACGCCGCAACCTGAAAAACTACGACAGCGAGAGCGGACAGCTGATGCTGAAAGAGATATATTTCTCAAACCGCGTAAAGCGTTACAATAATAAGACCGTTATTATCGCAGTTGATGAAAGCGGTTCGATGGTGGGGTCGGTGATATACAGCGCTGTAATGGCGCAGATAATCTCAAAACTGCCATTTGCCGAAGTCAAGCTTGTGATATTCGATACCAATATAGTCGATCTCACAGGGCAGGCAGAAGAACCTGCCGAAGTCCTTATGAGCGTACAGCTCGGGGGCGGTACTGATATAGGCAAGGCGATGTGTTACTGTGAACAGCTTATATCCTCACCCTCACAGACAGTTGTGATATGCGTCACAGACCTCTACGAGGGAGGAGCCGTCAACAGGCTGATGAACGTCAGCAGGAATATCATCACAAGCGGCGCAAAGCTAAGCTACCTCACCGCACTTGATGAAGATGCCAAAGCCGCATTTGACAGAAATCTCGGTCAGCAGCTGGCAGATATAGGCGCATTCGTGGGCGCACTTACCCCCGACCAGCTTGGGGATTACATAGGCAGGATATTCAGCGGGGGGTGAGCACTTGACAGATGCAGTTAAAGAAATACGAAAACTCATAGCCTCTGCTGATGAGGATACTCTTATCGCACTGGCTAACAAAGGCACATACAAGCGTGCCTGCAAAGATGCCGAAGGCGCACCTTCCGATTTTACCGAGACCGATGAGGGCATTGTTTTAGACTTTGGCGGCGAGACCGTCACGATAAAAGCACCCCTTGATAAAAGCATCTGCACCTGCCCGTCACGGGCGATATGCAGACATATCGTCGGAGCTCTTGTGGTGATGAAAGGGGTTATCCCCGCCGATGAAGCACCCGCCCCCGAACCTGTTCAGGAAACTCCCGCGGCTGAAAACAAAGCGGAGGACACTCCCGCTGTACCCGCAGAGATACCCGCACCCGAGCCGGAAGAAACCGAACCGGAAACCATTTATCTCTCGGAAAAGGACAGGGCTAAAGTGCGTGCCTGTGCAGAATTGTGCAGAGGTCTTCTCGCTGAGATAATAGCAGAGGGACTTGTGCGCACCCCTGCGGATATGCCTGCAAGGATAGAAGCCGCCGCCGTGAAGTGCCACAGCGTAAAAGCCGCCGCAGCAGAAAAGATCATGCGTGAGATAGGCGGCAGGCTCTCGGACCATATCGAGCGCCGTGCAGCATTTGACCTTGATAAATTTACTGAAAGGCTGTTAAAATGCGATGAGCTTCTCCGCGAACTTGAAGAAAAAGATCTTACCGAAGACGACCTCGGTGAGTTCAAAAGAAAGTATACCACCCTTGACGGCGATCTTTCTCTTATCCCCGTAGGTGCCCGTGATGTTGATATCGGAGATTACGTGGGTGAGATATTCTACTTTCTCGATGAGAACAGAACATCGGGCAGAAACTTCCTGACCGTATCCGACCTCAGACCCGTGTTCTATGAAAGCGGAAAAAAACGCCGCAGAGCCCCCGCTGTATGCCCGTGGGATCTTGCTGTGCCGCTGAGATCTTTCATGAAGAATTCTCTCGTTCTCCACAACGCGAAAATAAGCGATGATAAATTATCCACATCGTCCGAAACAAGGGTAGTGAGCCAGTCAAAGGTCAGCCTTAATTCTCCTGTGGTATACGACCTTATAAAGGACGATTTCAGGGAGATAGCCATAGCCCTTGATACAGCGGGCGACCTTGAGACCGACAGGCTTTTCTTTGTAAGACCCACCGCCTGCCTTAGTCAGCGCTATGATAAGTACGACCAGCAGTTCATCATGGAGATAGAAGATGTCAACGGCTGTCATATAAACATAAAGGCGAAATTCCGCGCAGAGACCAAGGCTTTCATTGATACCCTTGAAAGGATAGGCAAGCGTATGCTGGCAGATAAGGACACCTGCTTCACTCTGCTTGCGGTGGCAAATATTGATGATGGCGAGCTGACACTTTTTCCCATTGAGATATACGATTTCATCGTACCCTTTGAATGCAGCGGCTATACTCTACCCGAAAAATATGAGGACGCAGCAGCCTATGCAGGCTACGCCGAAACTTTGCTTGACCTGTTTTCAAAACTCAGGGAGACGATGAGTTCAGTCGTCCACTGCGGACTTCGCTCCGAGATACGCGATGATGAAAAGCTGGTAAAATATGCAGGAAACTGCGGCATGAAAGGTCTTGCTGAACTGGCAGAAAAAGTGATCGATACCGCATCATCATTCCGTCACAGCACGGGCGGTGATGCCCGTGAAATGCTGGAGAGCATGGAAAAGCTCTCGGCATACATCAGAACAGGTGAACAAAAACTTCAGACCATCAGCGCACTGTCGCAGATGCAGCCTGGTGATATTCGTGAATTATACCCATAAACGAAAGGAGTAATCAAAATGATATACGGTGATGTTTCTGAAAGCATGGCAAAGCTCGGCAAACTGCTGACGGGCATAGGAATGATATACACCAACGAGGATATATTCGTAAAATATATGGATATGGACTCGCCCCGTGATGACAGCCTGCTGAAAGAAGTAAAAATGACTTCCGCCTACGGCAAGTCGAAAAGCAATTTAATTGATTTTGAAAAGACAGTAAAAACCACCATTTTACGCCCGCGTGACCCCGAACTGATCAGCAGGTTCGTATGCTTTCTGTGGGCAGCCTTCGGCGCAAGCTGCACTTCGGACATGATGGTGATAGTCAACGACTACGAATGTGAAAAATTCTACGATGTCCTTTATGAAAATCTTACTCCGTGGCTGGGCGAAAAAACGGCAAAGCTGTATGCTGAGGCTGGTTCAGCTATGATCGGTGTCGTTACAACGAGCGATCAGGAATTTATATATGACAAATACTCCGCAGGCGAACTGGCAGCTTTGGCAGATATTATCCTTGAAACCAATAGCTGGGCTGCAAGTATACTGTACTCAATGGCACTTGATAAAGCAGATGAGAAAAAGGATGCTGTCATCATAAATAAGATAGTCGATCACGCGGTATCACTTAATATACCAAAGCCAAGCCGCTATTACGATAACTGGGACTACACCTTGCTGCTGGCTGAGTGTTTGAGATACACAGACAAAGTCAAGGATAAATTCACGGAAAGATGTAAGACCGATATGTCAAAGACACCTGAAATCGTCCTGCGCAATAAGTGTTACAAAGCTCTTGATTCCTTCGATAAAGAAAGTACAGCACGCAAGAACGGCTATGTAAAATTTCTGGTAGATCAATACTGTGAAGATGAAGCGCTTCTGCCTCACCTTGAGTATATGGCTAAGGAACACACCGAAGTGTACACCTATTATATGACAAAAGAGACCGATGTAAGCGCAATAAAGTATATGGGTGATATACTCAAAAAGCTGGGTCTGCCCTGTCCCGATATTGACGCCGCTATCCTTGAAAAGGCGCTCAACATCGTAAGCAATACCCACCTAGATGATGCAACCGATATCATCGAATATGTCAAGGGCAGCAAGCCCATAGAGGAAGTTCTTGATAAAATGGTGGATGCACCGATGAACAGTAGAATGAGTGTTAATTTTGATTATTATCACGAGATAGGTGCGGATAAATTCTTCTGCCGTTTCTTTGCGGCAGAGATGACAATAAACGGAGGATACAGCAAGACATGGCTGGTGAGAGATGCAACAGGTCTTGATTTCGGCAAACACCCAAAAGAGGGCGTTGAGTGCCTTGTTACAGCAGGTCTGCCAATGAATGTTATACTCAGCTGTACCGCCGATTACATCGATAATCTCTACGACAGCAAAAATGATACCATCCTAAAAACAGCCGATGCGGCCGGAAAGTACAAAGACCTTCTGCTGAAAGCCGAGCTTTCAAAGCTTTCCGCTACTGCAAGACAGATAGGCGTTATGGCATACGGCACTGACCCCGATACATTCAAGGAAAAGATATTTGCTTCTACCGACGACAGCAGTAAGGCAGTTAAAACAGCTCTAGCCAAGATACTCGGCAGCAAGCCCGAATGGAAAGATGATATCATCGCTCTTCTTTCAAAGAAAAAAGCTTCTTCCCGTGAGATAGCACTTGCAGCCATTGAAAGACAGGGAAGTGCCGAGTATAAGGAAGTTCTGGAAGCGGCTTTTGAAAGCGAAAAATCCGCTAAGATAAAGGATAAGATAGCTGTACTGATAGGTGCGGCAGTATCTTCCGACGGTGCATCAGCGGCAGCACCCCTTTCAGCTGTCGATATGGTGGAAGAACTTACCAAGGGCGGAAAGGCTAAGAAAGTCGCATGGGCATTTGAGGGCAGTAACTACACCGTCCACAATACAGAGGGCGTTGAAGTTGAACAGAAGTACCTTGAAGCATTGATACTGTGCTACGCGAATATGAGCGAACTTGGTGTAAGCACAGCTGCCAAAAACCTAGCGGAGAACCTGAACACCCGTGAACTCAACACCTTTGTGCAGAATGTTTTCGGCAAATGGGTTGACCTGGGCGCACAGGCTAAGACCAAGTATGTGCTGTATTTTGCTGCTATCCACGGCGGTGAGGCTATGGTGGATATCCTTATGCAGTACATCAAGCAGTGTGGTGAAAATTCAAGAGGTGCGATAGCCTCTGAAGCTGTACGCGCAATGGCACTCAGCGGAAGCACCACCGCACTCATGAATGTTGACGGTATGTCACGCAAGTTCAAAAACAAGATGGTGCGTTCTGCAGCCGCTGATGCACTCAGCAACGCCGCAAAGGAACTGGGTCTTACCACCGAGGAACTTGCGGACAAGATAGTGCCCGACCTCGGCTTTGATGAGAATATGTGCCGCGAGTTCGATTTCGGTCCCCGTCAGTTCAAGGTGTACCTCGGAACAGGTAATACCCTTGAGATATTCTGCGGAGATAAGCAGGTGAAGAATCTGCCCAAGCCCGGTGCTAATGATGATGCCGAGAAAGCTGCCGCCGCATCAGCAGACTTCAAGGAGATGAAGAAGCAGCTGAAAACAGTTGCTACAAACCAGAAATCCCGCCTTGAAAGCGTACTTATGAACGACAGAAAGTGGACGGTCGAAGGTTGGAAGGCTTTGTTTGTTAAGAACGCGGTTATGCACGGATTCGCAACAGGTCTTATATGGGGACTTTACGATGCCGATGGCAAGCTGACGCAGTCTTTCCGTTACACAGAGGAGGGAAGCTTCAACACAGTTGATGACGATGAAACAGAACTTCCTGCAGAGGGTTCCATAGGTCTTGTTCACCCTCTTGAACTCACCAAAGAAGATATAGACGCATGGAAAGAACAGCTCTCCGATTATGAGATAGAGCAGCCTTTCCCTCAGCTGGACAGAAAGGTATACACCATGACCGACGAGGAAAGAGAGTCCACCGAAATACTACGCTTTGAGAATATCGAACTCAACAGTCTGTCCCTCATAGGCAAGCTGACAAAGACAGGCTGGTATAAGGGCTACGCAGAGGATGCAGGATTCTTCAACTACTTCTGGCGAGAGGATATCAGCAGCCGCGAGAACCTCCCAGACGGTACGACAGTTAGCAAGGGCGTTCATGCCGAACTGGAATTCTCTGGAGCAAGTATCGTAAATTACGATTTCGAGGGTGAAGATGTCACCGTCGGAAAGCTTGAACTCCACCGTCCCGGTGCTGACCACTACCGTTCAACTCCAATCAGGGTCGGTGAGGTAGGCGACAGATACTTCAGCGAGCTTATAATGCAGCTTACAGCCGTTCTCGGTGAAAAGGAATAATACTCAGTCCGACAACTTATGTATGTTGTCGGACTATTTGCATATAATTTACTAAACGTTCATAAATGAAAACGTTTGCGATGTTGACAAATCAACTTGTTTGTGGTATACTTCATCTCGTTAGGTTGATTAATCAACTTATTTATATCTTTTAACAGAAAGGGGCGATAGATTGGAAAGATCGCTATTGGAACAACTGGCAGCACTGATGATACAGAAATCTCATTCGTTTGCAAGGATATATAGCTGTATCCCTGCATCAAAGGAACTCAATATCTCATCGGCAGTATGTCTTGGTATCATAAACGGTATCGAAGGCGGATGCTCGGCAACTGAACTGAAAGAGATGTCCTGCTACGATAAGGCTTTGATTTCCAGAATGCTGACGGATATGCAGAATGACGGATATATAATCCGTAATCCCGAAGATAAGGATAAGCAGAGAGGAATGCGGTATATCCCCAGTGAAAAAGGCAGGATCCTCGGTGATATGCTTTCAGCCGAATTCCTGAAAATATCTTCTGAGGTATCTGCGAATATTCCGAAGGAGGATCTCGTAAAATTCTATGAAGTCAGCTGTAAACTGATAAGCAATCTCGGTGAATACGCCAGAAATCTTGAAAGTGTTAGATTAGAGAAGGGAAAGTAATTTATGTTAAGTTTGAATAACATAACCAAGGACTACGTCGTAGGCGATACTACCGTGCAGGCGCTGCGTGGTGTAAGTATCGATTTCCGTGAGAGCGAGTTCGTTTCGATACTCGGACAGTCGGGCTGCGGAAAAACAACTCTGCTGAACATTATCGGCGGACTTGACAGGTATACCAGTGGTGACCTTAACATCAACGGAAAGTCCACAAAGGATTTTAAGGATGCTGACTGGGACAGCTACCGCAATCATTCAATAGGCTTTGTATTTCAGAGCTACAACCTTATACCACACCAGACGGTGCTTGCCAATGTTGAGCTTGCACTCACTCTTTCAGGTGTACCTAAGTCAGAAAGAAGAAAGCGTGCTGTTGAAGCACTCCAGCAGGTGGGTCTGGGCGATCAGCTGAACAAAAAGCCAAACCAGATGTCAGGCGGACAGATGCAGCGTGTGGCTATTGCACGAGCACTGGTAAATGATCCTGATATACTCCTGGCAGATGAGCCCACAGGTGCTCTTGATACGGAAACAAGCGTACAGATAATGGAGATACTTAAAAAGATCTCCAAAAATAAGCTTATAATAATGGTCACCCATAACCCCGAGCTTGCCGAGCAATATTCATCACGTATAATAAAGCTGCTTGACGGTAAGGTAATAGATGACTCCGATCCGTACAATGCTATGGCTGTAAAGGAAGAAAAGTCTGCGGCTGAGAAAAAGAAAGAGCGCAAGAAGCTGAAGACATCCATGAGTTTCCTGACAGCGCTGAGCCTCAGCCGGAACAACCTGCTCACCAAAAAGGCAAGAACTCTGCTGACCTCCTTTGCAGGCTCCATAGGTATTATAGGTATCGCACTTATACTTTCGATATCCAACGGTGTACAGATATATATCGACCAGGTGCAGTCGGATACACTTTCGACCTACCCACTGACCATCGAGCAGACCACTGCAAGCATAGGTGAGATAATGAACATGATGGCGGAGGACAAAGAGGCATCCCGCGATCATGATATGGATAAAGTCTACTCCCAGAACCAGATGGCGCGAATGATAAATACCATGATGCAGGAGACCAAGGTCAACAATCTTGAAAAGTTCAAGACATTCCTTGATAATAATGATGAGATCAAGAAGCTTACCAGCGATATAAAGTACGGTTACGCTACTACCCTCAACGTGTTCAAGGCTGATACATCCGATGGCGCATATCAGGTAAACCCATCTCAGGTGCTTATGGATATGGGTTATCTCAGCGAAACACAGATGATGGGTATGTCTATGGGCAGCTCAATGGGCGGCATGGATGTTTGGACAGAAATGATCGACAACGATGAACTGCTCAAGTCCCAATATGATATCATCGCAGGACGTATGCCTGAGAAGTACAGCGAAGCTGTGCTGATAGTTGATAAGCACAACGAGATAAATGACTATATCCTTTACTCGCTTGGTCTGCTGGACTCAACTGAACTGAACGGTATCGTCAGAAGAGCCATAACCGGCGAGGAAGTAAAGCTGAGCAACGAACAGCACAGCTATACCTATGATGAACTTCTGAAATTGAAATTCAAGGTAGTTCCCACTACTGATTTCTACCGCAAGAAAGACGGTGTGTGGGAGGATATGAAGAACGACTACGATTATATGACAGATGTAGTCAATAATGGTCTTGAGGTAAACATTGTCGGAATTATAAGACCTAACGAGGATGCAGCAGCTACCTCCCTCAACGGCGGTATCGCCTATAAGCATGAGCTTATGGAGTATCTTGTCAATGAAGTCAAGAACAGTGATATCATCAAGGAGCAGCAGGCAAATCCAGATATCGACGTTTTTACAGGTCTGAAATTCAAGACAGATGATACTGAGCCTGATGAGGATAAAAACAGCGATCAGGAGCCTACCCCTGCTGAAACTGTTGAAAAGACTCAGGATAACGACAGCGGAGCACCTCAGCTGACAGAAGAGCAGAAGGCTGCACTTATGGCAGGTCAGAAGCCCGAAGGCATGACCGACGAAGAATTCGCAGCGCTGATGTCACAGATGTCTTCCGAGGTACCCGCAGCTTCTGAACAGCAGCCCAAGCTTACCGACGAACAGCTCGCCGCACTTATGGCAGGACAGATCCCCGAGGGTATGACCGAGGAGGAGGTAGCCGCATATATGGCACAGGGCGGTGATCAGCAGCAGGTACAAGACCTAACAAATATGGGCATGGATGCTATGTCAGGTCTTGATATGGGTGCTCTTATGAACGGCGGAGGAGATCTTATGAAAGGTCTTACTGACGCACAGAAGGAATTTCTTGCAAGCCTTTCCGAAGAACAGCTTGCTATGATGCAGGGAATGATATCAGAAACTACTCAGCAGAACCTTGATCAGCTGGCTAACAGCGGCAAGTACTCTAATACTACCTATGATGCGAATCTGGTGGTACTCGGCTATGCAACACTGGAAAATCCCAGCAGTATAAACATCTATCCAAAGGATTTTGCTTCTAAAGAGCGCATAATCGATCTTATAGATGATTACAACGATCAGGCTGAGGACGCTGACAAGATAGAGTATACCGATATAGTTGGTGTTATGATGTCCTCGGTTACCTCAATAATCAATGCTATAAGCTATGTGCTGATAGCGTTTGTTGCGATATCACTTATAGTATCATCTATAATGATAGGCATCATCACCTATATCTCCGTACTTGAAAGAACGAAGGAGATCGGTATACTGCGTTCGATCGGTGCTTCCAAGCGCGATATCTCCCGTGTATTCAATGCTGAAACAGTCATTGTCGGATTTATCGCAGGTGCGCTGGGTGTAGGTATCTCTTATCTGCTCACCATACCGATAAATATGATAATCGCACACCTTACAACTGTTCCTATGAGAGCTTCAATACCTTATGCAGCAGCCATTATACTTGTTGTTATAAGCGTACTGCTCACATTGATAGCAGGTCTGTTCCCGTCACGTATCGCGGCGAAGAAAGATCCTGTCATCGCACTCAGAACAGAGTAAGCCTTCAGAATAAAACTATCATATAAAAGTAAAGGTTGCGTGACCGTAAAAACGGCTGCGCAGCTTTTCTTATCCTGCTTGTAAAAAACCATCGCCTGAGCATATTTATCTGCAGCTCAGGCGATGGTTTTCACAATTTTCAAGTAGGTATAAACATAACTTTTTTAGCACCTGCCAACAAAACAGCGGGATAGCATTATGAAGCTGCCCGCTGTTTTAAATGACAGATCTTGCTAATGGGGTTATGGGGAAATCAAAAATAGTATAATGTTATTTGCTGAATTTACTGATACCATCCGGCTCCTTTGGTTGATGATACCAGAATATGCAGGCTTTCTTGCTGTTTGATACGCCAAGTGATAAAGCTAGTGTTGCCAGTGCCGAACCGGAACTTACCATGATCTTTTTCCAAATTTTCATGTTCTTTCACTCCTTCTGAAATTATATATCTATCCTCATATCACGCGATCATGAGGATCACCGACGTATTTTATATCAACCTGATTTCAGCGAATCTTTGTTTTTCTTTTTTTATTTTTGGAGCTTTCGGCAATCATAGCTGCAGCAACGGTGAATACTCCCGATGCCGCATAAAAGCAGAGCCTCACGTTCACTGTTATTGTAACTATGCAGAACAGTGTCCATATCCCTGCCCATATCACCGAACTGTTTCTCAGCTTTCTGCACTTTTCAGCACTCAGTGGTTTGTTGGGATGCTCGACCGGTGAAAGCAGAATGATAATGATGTTTGACAGTATAAGCATGAGCATTGAATCGATCATCATTGAAGCTTCAGGAATATATTTAACTGTAAATACGAATATCAGCATAACAGTCATCAGCAGAATTGAACATCTCAGATGAGTATCCGCGTGATAACCTCCTGCGTTTACTCTTAGTGTCATGAATGAAGCCAGATTTATCAGACATGGCAGGAATGATCTTGTGAGCAACGCTATCGTTAATGATATGATCAGATTAAGTACAGTCGAAAGCAGAAGTTCCATGCCGTATGAATAAACATCCTCGTCCTCTGCCTTGATTATATTATTGTCAATAAAAAAACACGCTGATCTTTTTGCAAGCCTGGAGATCATTTATTTTCACCGCCTGACATAAGTATAGCGTGTTTGATAAAATTTTTCAATTCCTTTTGCATGAAGTGTGTCCTTTAGTGCGTGAAGTGACATGGCGTTAATACTTTATTATTATGTCCACACAGAAGATTTCACATTCGCATTTGAATTTTATGATACCGTTCAATTCCTCGACCGCTTTCCTGATACTGCCTATACCAAGACCATGAGAGGACAGATCGCTTTTTTCTGTGCGCAGATCATTTACATCTACAGGGTTGGATGAGTTTGAGATGCTTATATGCAGGTTGCCGTTTATCTGACTTATCCTTATGCTTATGAATTTATCCTCGCCGTGATACCTCTCACAGCCCTCTATCGCATTGTCAAGAAGATTTGCAAATATCCTGCACAGCTGAAGATCATCAAGTTCGATCTTATCAGTAACTGTTATCTGTGTAACATAATCAATACCGCGTTTCAAAGCCTCCTGCCATTTCAGATTAACGATGGAGTCTACGGAGGATATGCCGGTATAGCATACACCACTTGATTCGGAAAGCCTGTCCTGAAGATCGTTCAGATGTTTTATTGCCTCAATGGTCCTGCCTTTTTCAAACATATCGTTTGCAACGGCGATCTGATTTTTGAAATCATGTCTCAGTGTGCGTATCTCATTGTACTTATTTTCTATCAGTTTGTAGTTTTCTTCATCGTTTTTCAGCTGCTGCTCCATCAGTGCCATTTTCAACTGATTTGCGTATACATCAAAGAAATCAAATACAAAAAGATTCAGGGTTAGCAGCCCCACAGCAGATACGATAAATATTATTGAGTCTTTTGCACCTTCGCGATTCGGGTCAAACATACTATACAGGATAAGTATGCTGAACAGTGGCGTAAGCACTATCGCAAACCAGTTCCTGAGAGGTATGCTGCGGGTCTTGTTTTTCAGGAATTCTATGACATACACCGAAAGCCAGAACATGAGTATTTTTGATATTATCATACCGATATACCGTCCCTTGCCCGAAGAAAGCTGATCCATCGGCGTACCCAGGTCAAGCATATGAAGTACGGCTATGGGTATAAATTCTGATACCAGCGCTATCACGATAAACATCACCGAATAAAATACCCGTTCTATAAGGTTTACGTTGAACCATATCCGTGTGGTCATAACAAGCAGGAGCAGAGTGGCTCCAAGATTCAGCAACGGTACAGGCATCAAAAAGGATATGGCTGAAAATGCAGATATTGATATCAACATCATTAAAGCGATCCCTTTTGAACCATGATAGTATTTCCCTTTGAATATGTTGAATAAAAAGAATACTATTATCACAGATTCAGCAGTATTGTTTAGCAGCTCAGCTATGATCTCATTACCTGTCATTATATGCACCTGCTTTTCGTGTATTCAATAAAAGCTTCGACTATATCCTTGTAGTGCCTGCGGCTTATATAAAGATGCTCACCGTTTTTAAGGAGCAGTCTGTCCTTTTCTACAAAATCTATATTCGCTGCATTTACAAGGTGACTTCTGTCAGGCTTTGCAAAATACATACCTTTGAAAGTGTCTTCATAATCCTTGAGCTTGCCTGTTGTCCTGTGGCATTTATCTGCAAGGTGTATGATTATTTCACGTGAGTATACCTCGATGTAGTAGATATCATCTATCATAAGCTTTTGAAGAACATCATTACTGTATATGGTGATATACTTCAGTTTTCTGTTGTATTCATTTATTGTATCCTTTATCTGCTTTATGTATATGGGTCGCGGCTGATCTTTAAGAATATAGCGGAAAGCGTTTACCTCATATCCTGAATAAACGAATTTTTCATAATTGGTAAGAAATGCAAGGATAACGTTGCGGTCAAGTGAGCGGATGTATTCGGCTGTTTTAAGACCATCCATCTCAGCCATTTCAATGTCCATAAAAATAATATCGAACTGACCTCTGGTAAAATTTGAAATTATATCCTCACCACTGTTGAATGACCTGAAATGAAAGCGAGTTGTATCTCCGTAGATCTCAGTAATATCATTAAGCAGTGTATCTATACATATCTTTTCATCATCACATATTGCTATATTGATCAAGGCTTCCACCTTCCTTGTAAATAATTTACTTATATAAGTATAACATTTGTTTTAAAATTAATCAAGTGTTGATTTAATATTATTTGTTGATTTTCTGATCTGATATGTTTGTTCATATCTTTGCATACAGTTCATTTTTTTGTGAGATCTTTATAGCAAAAATATCCCGTAAGCGATGAGAAAAACGCTTACGGGAGTATGTTATGATCTTATATACTGCTGTACAGCTTTTTCATAGTTATACAGTGCTCTCACAGTACTGCAAAGCTGTGAATAGGTACTGTCTTTCTCATAACGAAGCAGAGTTTCATAAACATATGTCATGGGACTTACAGTAACTTTACCGCCGTCAGCCTGCGTAACAGTGTATTTTGTTTCCAGTTTGTTAGCTGTGATATTGGGGATCTCCACGTAATTCATACCCTGTGCTGTGCCTGTAACAAATTCGACGTTTCTGTTACCGTTTTCTTTTACAGTGCAAGAGGAAACATCGCCTTTGTAGTAAAGCCTTAATGCTGTTTCTGAACGAAGCAGCAGCGACTGACCGTAGTACGTTGTTTTATTGCCGTTGCTCACACTTGAAGCAAAGTCTCTTACATCGTAAGATGTAAGCCCTGTAACAGTTTCAGCGGATGTGGTGCCGTCGAAGAAGGCTTTGGCATTGTTGCCGTATACCTTTAAAGCGTCAGCCAGTGCAGCGAGTTTTTCGTTGCTGTTTTCGCTCAGCTTGTCAAGATATTCAACAGGGGAGTAATCAAAGCTTCTTACATAGGGGGTGTAGTTCAGCAGCGAGAACTCGGTGGTATTACCGTTGCCGTAGCAGAAGCTTATGTTTACCTTTTCGTTGATATCCTTAGGCGGCAGCAGGTAAGTGACTCTGTATCTGTATTTCTCATCGTGTGAAAGTTTTGATAATGGGATCTTTTCCACGCCGCTGCTTCCGTTTATAATAATATACCCGTCATCGATGATGTCATATTCGGGTTGGAAGTATACGTTCAATCCCAGCTGGCTTCCAAGTGAAACACTGAATCCGTTAATAACTGTTGTGACTATTTTATAATCTGTATCGATGACAGCATCACCCATCGAAATGGTCACTACAAGGTCATTGTCATCAGTCCATTCGTAATTGGATATATTTATAAAGGAGATCTTTGTTACTTCGTATTCATCACGCACCCTTATCGTGACCTTTGTTCCCTCATAATATTTGCCGTTTACTGCAGGCTTATCTGAACTTACAACCTCCATTGATTCAGGCAGAGTAAGGGAGCACAGATAAACGGTCTTGCTGGTTTTGTATACCTTTCTGCCGAATTCCACAGAGGCAGTATAGTGCGTATTTCCAAAACTGTCACTATATGACTCTATGCTTGCTTCAACGGTATGGTTCTCTGTGCAGTCTTTACATCTGAATGTGGCTGTTGCACTTGTCATATCATCAGACCATGTCCATGAAGGATCTCCGTAGCTGTGTTCATGTGAAGGAGAAGTATATGGTTCATCACCGAAGTCGTATACTGCTGTATAAATTGTTCCGCTGCTGTCGTTGGGAGATGACTTGTATACGGCGTATGCAATCCCGTCCTTGATATAACAGCCGTAGATACTTTTGCCGGAGGGCTTTTCAGGGGTGACCAGCACGCCTGTTTCAGAGGTCGCAGGGTCGATCCAGCATATTGAATCTGGGGTATTGTAATACAGCTTGTCACCATGCTTGAAAAGAGCTGTAAATATACCTATCCAGTAACTGTAGCCGCCGGCAGACCATCTCATGTTTTTCAGCTCGGCAACGGTCGTTTTCTTCAGAGTGCCGCTGTTTTCGCCAAGCTGGATGTCGAGCCTGACCAGCTTCTTGTTTTCATCTATGGCATATAGTCCTCCGTTCAGACCGACTATAGCGGTATTCAGATCAGTTATTCCTGAGTTATCGAAATAGGTGTCATCGGGATAGATCGTATCATAGTCAGAGTGTTTGCCGTCGTTTTTCAATGCTGTATCACTTAGGGCATAAAATGTATGGAATACCTGACCGTTGATATTGGGAGTGGGGTCATTCCAGGTTATGTCTATATTGAAGTATCTGCCCGGTATAAGCTCGGCTTTAAGCCACTGATGGTTCATACTGTCGGAGAATATTATCTCTGACCGTATACCGCACTGAGAAAGCAGATATGCATACACTTTTGAATAAAGGTCGCAGTAGCCTATCTTCTCTATCATGAAGCTGTAGGTCTGCTTGTTGGCAACATCGGGATACTCATAAGCCACATCGCTGACGAGGGCATCGTGGAGCACCAGTGCCTTTTCAAAGTTTGACATATCATCGTTGACAAGAGCCAGATACTTATCAGCCTCATTGTAGAACTCATCGAGCATACTCATGCTCGTATCTTTATCGTAGGAGTAGATAGGGATTATAGAAGTAACGTATGAACCGTTTGTATAGTATTGCAATTTCTTCCAGTAGAAAAGTTCAGGGTAATTTGCAAGGACAGCCTGCTGAAAGTCACCTATCTTGCTTGTACTGAGTCTGAGTCCGCTTATATCAATCGGGGAGGTCTGATAGGCAAGTGCAGCTTTGCCTACGGTTTTTATGTAGTCCTCCCAGTTTGCCTGTACGCGTTGGTCATAGTCTATCATGGTCGGGTCGGTCTGAGTTGCTGCCCATGTGGGTATGGAAGTAAATGCCATGCAAAGAGCAGCAATAACAGCAGTGATCCTTTTTATATTGTTTTTGTTCACGATATAGGCCTCCTCGTGTATTGTTTATAGTGTATTAAAATAATCCAAATTCTAATTTTATTTTATCACAATTAATGAGTGAAGTCAATGGACTAAATGAAAACAAATATTACATTCTCGGCCCTCGCGCGGGTACGCATCACGTCACGTACAAGGTGATTGAGGGAAGAATGTTTCTCGGTAACCATTGTCAGCTGTAGCGGAGAGTTTGTTTCCCCTCGCGCGGGTACGCATCACGTCACGTACAAGGTGATTGAGGGAAGAATGTTTCTCGGTAACCATTGTCAGCTGTAGCGGAGAGTTTGTTTCCCCTCGCGCGGGTACGCATCACGTCACGTACAAGGTGATTGAGGGAAGAATGTTTCTCGGTAACCATTGTCAGCTGTAGCGGAGAGTTTGTTTCCCCTCGCGCGGGTACGCGTCACGTCACGTACAAGGTGATTGAGGGAAGCGTGTTTCACGGTAAACATTGTCAGCTGTAAAGAAAAATGGCTATACCGTACGTATTTGTAAACGGTATTATCAAAAATGTTCTGAACGGATATGAGCAAATATATCTCACAGTGTCTTTACATTTTAAGAAATTTATGCTATAATCTAAAAGATGATCCGAACGGGGTACACCCCCATTTGCAAATCTATAACGGAGGTAATTACAATGGCTGAAAATACAGGAAACAACGAGAAAAAAGAGGGAAATGTTCTTGCAGGATTTGTCCTCTATAAAGATGCCAACATGGATTGGGCAAGGTTCAGAAAATCTTTGAAAGAGGATTGGGGCATAGAAGCCGAGGGCGAAGACGAGGTCAAGGATAACGCCATAGTATTCCACACCGAAGGTATGGTAGTTGCTTGTTCGCTTATGCCGAACCCTGTACCCAACAATGAGGCAGAGGAATGTGCTAAGAATAATATTCTCTGGAAAGACGGTGCCGCTGAAGTTGCAAAGCATCAGGCTCACGTCATGGTAGCGGTAATGAACAAGTTCGATGCTATGGAACAGGCTATCCTTTTTGCGAAGATAGCTTACAGCCTGCTAAAACTTGACAACGCAATTGGTATATACAAGAATCCCACAGTATACGAGAAGAAGTTCTATATTGATTTTGCAGAAACGATAAAAAACGGTGAGCTTCCGGTACCTATACTTCTTTATACAGGTATGTATCTTGCTAAAGACGGTCTTTGTGCATTCACACAGGGAATGACCTTCTTTGGTAAGAACGAGATGGAGATCATCGATAGTAAGCAGCAGCCTGATCAGGTGGTCGGATTTATGTTCTCCATCGAGGAATATGTTCTGAGTGAGGATGTTGAACTGAAAGACGGCGAGACCATCGGTTTTTCAGAGGAGCAGAAGCTGCCCATAAGTGTGGGTGAAGGTGTCAGCGTAAAGGGCATCACCGCAAAGATAGGTTTCTGATATGGATATCACAGGATTCAAGGCTGCAGTATTTGATCTTGACGGAACGCTCATACGCTCAAAAGGAGTATGGAGCGAGATAGACAGGCAGTTTTTCAGAAAGCGGGGGCTTGAAGTCCCCGATGATTACTGCCGTGCTGTATCCACTAAAAATTTCAGGTCTGCAGCTGTGTACACCAAAGAACTTCTCGGGCTGGAAGACAGTGTTGAGAGCATAATGCAGGAATGGCATGAAATGGCAGTATACGAATATACACATATCATCGGTGAGGTTGACGGTGCGGCTGATTTTCTCAGGTATCTTTCCGAAAAGGGGATAAAGCTGGGGCTTGCCACAGCAAACTCAGCGTCGCTTTATGAGCCTGTGCTGAAAAGGCTTGGGGTCTACTCTTTGTTTGACAGCTTTGCCACTACCGAGGAAGTTGAGCACGGCAAGGGCTTTCCTGATGTGTATGAGCTTGCTTGCGAAAGGCTTGGAGAGAGCTCTGATGATACCATAGTGTTTGAAGATCTGCCAGAGGGTATACACGGTGCAAAGCTTGGCGGATTTACTGCAGCAGCTTGTCTTGATGACCTTAGCGATGAAAGCAGGGAGATCATGCAGCAGGATGCAGACATCTGTTTTGAAAGCTACAAAGAACTTTATGAATGAAAAGTAAATGAATATATAATAATTTGTAAAACTGCATTTTGCCTATTGACAACACGCCTATATAATGCTATAATATTAGAGTTGATTGAGCGCCAGTAGCTCAGCTGGATAGAGTGACTGGCTACGAACCAGTAGGTCGGGGGTTCGAGTCCCTCCTGGCGCACCAACTAAAAATTCCCGTTAATATAGCGGAAACGCTGTATTAACGGGTTTTCTTTTGTTCATTAACGATGGAGAGTATTATAATTGCTCCTGATTTATAGCTTGATGTTTCACATATCCATCACAAAAACATACAATAATTCCACGAACTATGTCCGCTATTCCACATTGATTCTATTATCCTTTCAGATTTGTGCTGTACTATATAGCTACGGAAACAAATTCCGGACACAAAACAGAAAGGAACGTGAACACTATGAGATCATTTTCAAAATCCGCTGCCTGCATTTGTGCTTTGGTAATGGCAGCATCGACCATGACTGCTGTCAGCGTAAGTGCAGAGCAGAACAAAGGTTCAGCTGCAGCTGTTACACAGGAGAACAGCAAGTCAGAAAATACTGACGTTAAGTTCGGAAAGGTAACTGCGGTGAATGGCAGCGAAATAACTGTTGCCCTCGGAGATTTTACCAAAACGGAAAAATCTTCGGAAACTTCGGATGTGAAGGAAAAGAAAAAGCAGTCCGATGAAACATCTTCCACAGATGAACAGCAGACCGAGAAGATCAAAACAAAAGTCAAAGGTCATAAAGGCAAAGGCGGACATCGCGACAGTTTTACTGAAGACGGCACTACCGTTACGGTGACTGTCACTGATAACATTACCGTCAGCAGAAAGGGTGCAGAGGCTTCAGTATCAGACATCAGTGAGGGCGATATAATAAAGCTTGGATACAATGAAAATGCTGAACTTGAAATCGTAAAACTGATGAAAGGCCATAAACACAGCGGATCAGGTACGGAAGGCAGTTCAAAAACCCGTCCCGCAAAGAAAGCAGGCAAGTCTTCGGAACAAAGTACCGAAGCATAAATGACCCCGAATATTTTTGAACCGTGTTCCCGACAGTCATTATTGATTGTCGGGACTTTTTTCACAATACTATCACAAAGTACGACTATGATTCCACATTAAAAGCCCGACTTTCCACTTTCACTCCTTTATCTTCTCATAGAGATCATGTATCATTAGATCATAGAAACAAACAACAAGTTTCAATAACCGAAAGGAAGTGCTTTTATGAAAAAGACTTATTTAACATCAATTATAGTGTCAGCTGTTATCGTTGCTTCTATGGCAGGCTGTGGAAATATCACATCTACGGACAAAACAAACGCTGAAACATCAAAAGAGATCATCACCGAAAAGATCGCAGAGCTTTCATACAATACATCATCTGATGAGATCTTCACCGAGCGTGACCTTGAGCAGACCGCAGATACAAGCGAGTCGCAGAGTATTGCCGTTGCCGATAACAAGACGATAGATATCACCGAGGAAGGTGTGTATGTCATCAGCGGCACAGCGGAAAACTGCACCATAAATATCAATGCAGACGAAAATGCTAAGGTACAGCTCGTACTTGACGGAGTAAGCATTACCAATAACGACTTCCCTGCAATATACGTTGTTTCAGCAGACAAGGTATTTGTTACCACTACAGAAAGCGAAAATACACTTAAAGTCAGCGGAGAGTTTACAGCAGACGGTGAAACCAATACCGATGCAGTTATCTTCTCGAAAGAAGATCTTGTCCTCAACGGTACGGGTACGCTGAATGTTACTTCTGATTACGGAAACGGTATTACCTGCAAGGACGAAATGAAGATCACAGGCGGAACATACAATGTAAGTTCGGCACTTGATGCATTTGAAGCGAATGATTCTATCTCCATAAGTGATGGAAAATTCAATATCACCTCAAATAAGGACGGTATCCACTGTGAAAATGATGAACTTGAAGGTACGATAACTATCACAGGAGGATCATTTGAAATAAACGCTGTCAGCGATGGTATCCAGGCTAGTGCACTGCTGCAGATAGACAGCGGAGATCTCAATATAACAGCCGCTGAGGGACTTGAAGCTACATATATACTTATCAATGACGGCAATATCACAATAGATGCCAGCGATGACGGTATCAACGCTTCAGCGAATTCCGGCAGTTATGAAGCAGCTATAGTAATAAACGGCGGAGATATTAATGTGGCAGTAGGTCAGGGCGATACTGATGCTATCGACTCAAACGGTTCGATCTTTGTTAACGGCGGAACTATAAATGTCACCGCACAGATGTCCTCTTTCGATTACGATAAAACTGCTGAATTCAACGGTGGAACTATCATCGTCAACGGACAGGAAGTCTCGGAGATACCACAAAGCATGATGGGCGGCGGTATGAGAGGCGGAATGGGCGGCGGAAAACACAGGGGTTTCTGATACCCATAGCTGAGGCTTCCCACGATTCAAATATCCCGAGCCTGTGGCTGACATATCGGAAAAATGCTCCCTTGAAGCTTTACAAAGGGGCATTTTTCGTGTATAATGATTACAATACTATTTCAGGAGGTGCACTGTGTCAAGAATACTTATCGTTGATGATGAGCCTGATATAATCACACTGATAAGCCGTTATGCAGAACGTGAAGGCTATGAAGTCGTTACTGCTGAAGACGGCAGTCAGGCTATAGATATCTGTCGGAAAGAAGATTTCGACCTTATAGTTATGGATATCATGATGCCCGATACCGACGGTTTTACAGCCTGTAAGAAAATAAAGGAGTTCAAGGATATTCCGGTTATCATGCTGTCTGCACGCGGAACAGAGTTTGATAAGCTGTTCGGCTTTGAGGTAGGTGTTGACGATTATGTTACAAAGCCTTTCTCACCCAGGGAACTTATGGCTCGTATCAAAGCTGTGATAAATCGGAGCAAGACCGATGTTTCAGAAAATGACAGCGGTATCGTAAATATTGGAGGTATGGAGATAGATACCTTCGGGCTTACTGTGACAGTTGACGGAACAAGAAACGAATTAACAGCTAAGGAATACGCTCTGCTGATGTTTTTTGTGAATAATCGCGGCATAGTACTCACCCGCGATCAGATACTAAACGAAGTTTGGGGATATGACAGCTTCGGAGTTGACCGCACAGTTGACTGGCAGATCAAATTGCTGAGAAGTAAACTCGGTTCTTGCCGTGACTGCATTAAAACAGTTCGAGGGGTGGGATATAAATTTGAAGTATAAAGCCAGGACATTCCGCAAAAAGCTGCTGGGATATTTCATGCTGTTCACCGCGGTTATTTTTACTGTTCTATGGCTTTTGCAGACAGTATTTCTGCAAAGCTTTTACAATGGTATGATAATCAGGAACACCATATCCGCAGCTAATAAGATAATCGCATTTGACAGCGATATTACCGAAAAGCTTGATGAAATATCAAGGGACAATTCATTACTGGTATATGTCACTGATACAGACGGAAATATACTTTATTCTGCCGATGAATATAAAAAGGGACACCATGGATCTGATGAAAATGACGGCTTCGCTCAGATGAAGGGTCATAAATATGGTCGATTTCATTACAGAGAACTTCCCGATAATTTTGATGAGTTCCGCAAAGACCTTTACGATTCGGAAAACGGAGAAGCAGAATTAAAGACCGAGCAGATGTATTTCTATGGCAAGTACATAGACTATAACGGTGATAAGGCGATACTCTACCTTGGAACAAATCTGAATCCGATAGGCTCGGCTGCCCGTATAATCCGCATACAGCTTCTTATCGTAACATTTCTCTCTGTAGCCGTAGGTTTTGTGCTTGCATTGTTCATTTCAAAGAGCTTTTCACGCCCGATATCTCAGCTCAATGATAAAGCGCATACATTGGGAGAAAACTCAGATAATACAGAATTTCACAAGGGTTTCTGCTTCGAGCTTGACGAGTTGAACGAAACTCTCGACAAGACAGACGGCAAGCTGAAACAGAACAAGGAATTTCAGAACGAACTGCTTGCAAATGTATCACATGATCTGCGCACACCCCTAACTATGATAAAAGGCTATGCCGAGATGATACGTGATATATCTCATGAGGACGAACAGCAGTGTGCCGAGGACGTTGCAGTCATCGTCAGAGAAGCAGACAGGCTGACCGCTCTTGTGGGTGAGATACTTGAATATTCCGAACTGCAGATGAAGGAGTCAGAAGATATCCTTACCGACTGCGATCTTAGTGAAGTTGTAAATTCTGTCACGGAAAACTTTGAGAGCCTTTTCTCAAAAGACGGATATATCTTTGAACGCAGTGTTGCAGAGAATATCCATGTCCGCGGGAATTCATCAAGACTTACAAGAGCAGTATATAATCTCATTGATAATGCAGTGCGTCATATTGGCGATGATAAGTGGATAGGCGTTACTCTGAAAGCTGAAAACAACAAAGCAGTCATCGAGATAGCCGACCACGGGGAGGGAATTCCAGCAGATGAGCTTGAACGGATATGGGATAAATACTATACTAACCGACAGCGTGGCGGTAAAGGTGTTTCGGGACTGGGTCTTGCTATTGTGAAACAGACTGTCACTCAGCACGGCGGATTGTGCAGTGCTGTGTCGGAGGTCGGAGCAGGCAGTGTATTTCGCATTGAACTTGCTAAGCTATGATCAAACAGATAACGTAAACGGCATTCTCAGGATCGAGAGTGCCGCTTTTTGATATCGCAACATAAATTTAAGGTTCATTTAAGCATGGTCGGATATAATGGATACTGTCAATATTATAATTGACAAGAATGAGCGATATAAAAGGAGAATGATGTTTATGAAAAACAATGGTTTACGTAGGTTTTTGGCAGGAATTTCAGCTGTTTGCCTGGCTTTAACAGCAACTCCTGTTATGAGCTTTGAAGCAGAAAATGCATCATCGGGATTACCGGGAGATGCAAATTGCGATGGCACTGTGGATATTTCAGATGCAGTACTTATCATGAAAGCACTGAAAGATCCCGATAGGTTCGGCTTAGGCGGAACAAGTGCGCTGGCATTGACTAAGCAGGGCTGGATAAATGCAGACTGTGACGGCAAAGCAGACGGTGTTACTGCTGATGATGCACAGGCACTGAAAATGTACCTCATGCATAATGGAGATCTCAGCACCGGAAAGACCGGGACTGCACAGCCATCTGTAACTGAGGACCTTATGATAACTTTGTCAGACTCAGGCATGACCACGAATGCAGTTAACGAAGCTAAGATAGAAAACAATATCTGCACTATTACTCAGCCCGGAGTTTTCACAGTTAAAGGTGAAATGACAGGCGGTCAGATAGTTGTTGATGTTGACAAGACAAAATATCCCGAAGGCGTAGTTGAACTGGAACTCAGTGGAATGAGCCTTACCAATACCAGCGATTCACCGATCTATGTATCATCTATAGGAGATGAGGTCGTTATCAGCGTTAAAAAAGGAACTGATAATTACATTTCAGACGGAACAGACTATCAGAATGCTGACGGCGATACAGGAGCAATATATTCCAAAGACGATTTAAAATTCAAGGGTAAGGGAAAGCTAACTGTAAATGGAAACTCATCTGACGGAATAGTTGGCAAGGATGATATCAAGATATATAACGGAACCCTTACAATAAACGCAGTTGACGATGGAATACGCGGCAAGGACAGCGTAACTATCGGAAATGCATCAGATGACGGCAATGAACAAGATTATTCAAATCTTGATGTTACTGTTAAAACTAAGTCGGGAGACGGCATTAAAGCAACTTCTGATGAAACTTCAGCATCGAAGCAGCTGGGTATCGTCACCGTAAATGGCGGCACGATAAATATAGAATCATATGCAGACGGCATATCGGGCGAACAGTATGTCGTTATTAATGGAGGAAATCTGAACATCCGTACTTATGAAGGAAGCAGCTTTACAGGTACATCAGCCGGCAGTCAGCAGGTCAGCACAGGCGGAAGACCCGGCGGCGGTTTCGGTATGGACGGAAATCCAAATAAGACAGATATTTCTGCAAAGGGAATAAAGGCTGTAGGTCTTTTTGACGAAGCAGGTACTACATGGCAGAGTGCTGGCGATATTGTTGTAAACGGTGGTAAAATAACGATTGATTCTTCAGATGACTGCATTCACTGCGGCGGAAGTATGTACCTTTCAGGCGGAGAACTCATTCTTTCCTCTGCTGATGATGCCGCCCATGCAGATCACGATCTCACGATCGGTAACAAGAACGGAAGCTATGATGATATTGTTATATATGCCGAGAAATGTTATGAGGGTATAGAGGCTGAGAAAATATATCAGAACAGTGGTTCGGTCATCGTGAACTCAACTGATGACGGCTACAACGCAGCAGGCGGAAACGATGCATCAGGCGTAAACACAGGTATGCCATGGGGACAGGGAAGAGGAAACTTCGGCAGCAGCAGTTCTGGAGATTATGTAATTCAGTTTAATGGGGGATTTGCTATAGTAAATGCCGCAAACGGTGACCATGATGGCTATGATTCCAACGGTAATATCGAGATAAACGGCGGTTATATAATATCAAACGGAAATGAGCCGTTTGACTGCGGAGATCAAGGCAACTCTATAATCGTAAATGGCGGAACATGGATATCGAATTGTCCTTCGGGAGGAATGAGCATGGGCGGCAGTAATATGACCGCTTCGGTCACAGCTTCTTCCAATATAAGCTCTAATACCAGACTTTCGCTTGTAGGCAACGATGGTAAGGTAATAGTATCATTTATAGTTGACAAGGCAGTAAGTCAGCTTAAAGCAGGTGGCAGTGAAACCATTGGTGCATCATTCTTTACAGGCGGAACACTCAGTAACACCACATATTTCCAGCAGCTTGACCAGACACAGCCTGCTGCATACGGCGGTACGCTGACAGGTGGTACAGCTATTAAATGATTTGATCGTTTCCTGTAATTTATAAGTTTGGTTTTTATCTGATACATATAATAAACCCCTTAGAGGTCACATCTTTTATGTGACTGTTCTGAGGGGTTTATCTCATTTATTTTTTTGATTACCGAATGCTAGATCATTCCTTTGTCAGGTTAAGGGTTTTTACGAGCATATCTTCAAAAGCTATAAATTTATCCTGGTAATCTTTCTTGACAGCTTCTTTGTCCGTATTTGAAAGGAAACTGTAGTCAATGCTGTTTTCCGTAAGCTTCTTGACGAAGGTATAGTCAAGGTCATATCGCTGTACAGCGAGTGTGAATTCTTCTGTCAGAGATGTACGCAGTATACCTGGATCATCTGTGCTGATTACCATCGGAACTTCATTATCCTTGTAGAGCATAAACGGATGTGTGTCATCTTTAACACCGAGTATAAACTCGTTGCTTGTAAGGTTGATCTCGACAGCGATATTCTTTTCTTTCAGCAGCTTGATGATATTGAAGCTGTTATGTTCAAATGCAATATCCACACCGTGACCGATCCTGTCTGCAAGGGAAATATAAGTAGTTGCGTTGCTTTGATAGTTGACTGCAGCGCCTATATGATAGGTCAGATGCTCAGGGCGTATCAGTCCCATTGTAAGTTCACCTGCATGGAGAGCAGTATTCGGAGCTTTGGTATACATAGTACGCATCAGATAAAACATAGCCATATGTGCTCTGTAGAAACGCATTGAGTTCTCAGAATTCTCTGCGGCAACAAAATTGCAGCCTACGAGTATATCAGGGATTTTAGTCATTGCTTCATAAACGATATACAGCTGAGCCAGTACCATTACAGGATCACCTGTGCGTGATGCATAGCCCTGGAATCTGAACACTACGTCATCTGCAGTGACCTGTGCGGTATCAAATCTGCTGGTAAGGAATTTGCTGCAGCCATCTGCATTACGTCCTGCATCTGCCAGTGCCACATTTCTTGCAACATAATTATCTATGCTGGTGTTCAGGCAACCTGTAGATTTAAAGATATCAACGACCCTTCTGGAAAGATCTTCTAACGCTACTTGCATATTCGGTGGATAATCATTATAACGATCGCAGAGATCTATGAATTTGCTGTTAAAGTCATTATAGTCCGCTTCACTTAGTCCTGCATAGTCAGGTGCTTTCGGAGAAATACCAATGATCTCAAGATACTGAACGTTCTCTTCCTTTGCTCTTAACATTGCCTCGTGAAGAAGATCAGGCAGATCATCATCTGACGCTGCAGCACCGAACATACCAAACTCGGAGAAGAAATACTCATCAGGACCCAGCGAGTACTTATAGGGCTGATAATTGCGGATGCTCCACTTGTCGATAAGTTTCATGCGTGATTCGTGCAGATCTTTAGGGTCAGGCGGAAGCTGTTTGACTTTGGAGATGTCACTAACTGTGCTCGGATCAGGCATTGAAGTGTATAATTTTCCTGTAGAATAGTCAACATATAATTTTTTCTTGCAGGCGATCTCGAAGTACAGTTCTGCATAAGCAGCACCGGTCAGATGGTTGTGAAGATCACCGCCCTTGGGCATTGCTGCTATAAACTGGCGTAGTTTTGCTTTGTTTGTTTTGATAGATTTGAAATATTCGTTGATTGTCATAGTTGTATCGAACCCGGATCAGTGTTTTGTTTAAAGTTATATTCCGTACTGATACGGGCTTTTGGCATTTACGGTATATAACTTATACTAATATTAAGAATGAATAAAAGACCTAATGCATTACTCAACAGAACTGCATTTGGTCAAAAATAATCAGAACTGTTCACCTCCCGGGAATTATGCGATAACATCAAATGATCTTTTTTACGTGTTTAAATATATCGCATTTATACTTTAAGTGTTTTTTCAATAATAGAATTGTAACACGTATTCCGGAAAATGTCAATATTTAATTATGAAAAACAACTACAATTTTAACATATAAACAAAATCTAATTATATGTATTGTACAATTCGATAAATATTTCTGTTTTGCTGCTTTTCGAGCATCAAATACCGATGACACTGCAGAAACTGTGGCTTGTGAAAAAATGATCTATCTTGATAATGATACGATCGTATGCTATAATAAATACTGATGAAGCATTTTGCAGATACCATTCTTATTTATTTGAGATGGTCGCTGAAAATTTTTTTATAAAAATGCAATCAAACTGTTATGACATTCGTTTTATAAGTGAAAGCTTTCAAAATTATCCGCGGGGAGGTGAAAAGATGACGATGAGCATAGAAGAAGTGGTTGATAATTATGCCGACCATATCTATCGTGCTGCTTACGCATATCTTTGTGATGCGCATGAAGCCGAAGACGTAGTCAGCGATGTGCTGATGAAGTATTTCTCCATGTGCGAAACACTTGATATCGAAACAGCGGAACATCTTAAAGCGTGGCTGCTTCGTACGGCTATAAACCGATGCAAGGACATTCGCAAGTCATTCCGCTGGAAGCACACTTCCACTCTGGAAGATGTACATAAAACAGAATTCGGGTGGACTGAAGCCGAACTTGATGTGAAACGGGCGGTAGATAAGCTTCCCGAAAAATACAGAGCCATCGTTTATCTTTACTATTATGAGGAGTACAAAACAGAGGAGATAGCACGTATACTCAGCCTGCCGAAAGGAACTGTGGTCTCGCGGCTGAAAAGGGCGCGGGACAGGCTGAAAGATGTGCTTTCGGATTACAGAGAGGAGTGAGCTTATGAGCGCGATAAAAGATATGTACGGCAAAGCAAAGCTTTCCGATGAGAAAAAAGCCGAACTGAAAAATGAGCTCGGTCAGCGATTTCCTCGATATGCGGACAGCATGGAAGATAAAACGGAGGTCATTGGAATGAATGATAATAAAGTACATGAAAGCAACGGACATATAAAGGTACACAGCAAGCTGAGAACAGGTGCAGTAATTGCAGCGGCAGCTGTTGTGGCTGTGATAGGCGGAATGAAACTGGCGAGAGATCAGTACACCGAAAAAGCGTTGATCCAGCCCGCAGGTCAGGGAGAGGATAATTATACAACAGACAGAGAAGATTCTGTAAAAGAAGATTATTCACCTCAAGAGGGTTATATCGAAATAGCAGATAAGACAATTCTCAGAAATATAAAAATTATATATAACTCAGCGCTTGAAGCATATGCGGATCTTATCGATAGCACAGGTGATGAGTTTGTTCTTGGTGAAGAAAAGATCATAACCGCTGAAATGGTCAGACAGTCAAGCAAAAACAATATAGTTCATGAGGATGGCAAATGTTCTGCAATGGAATTTGCAGCAGCACTCAACAAGTCTTTAGCTGATTTAGATGGATTTAATGCAGAACAGTATGATTTTGCTGTTGACTTCATGTTCAATGAGAGTGGTACTAAAACAGTAAGTGTAAACTATGTATACATATTTCTTGATGATGAACACAAATACTTTAACACTTATCCGTCGTATGGATCGAATGGCGGTGTAAGGGAAAATGGTATCACCAAAAGATTAAGTTATGATAGTTCTTGCGCAAAGAAGGTGTATGAAGAATTAGAGGCAGCTATCATAAAATATAACGAAAGCGGTAAGCCCTTAAATATAGATAGTATTCAAGCAGATACTTCAAAAGAATACCTATATTTGATCTGTGATTACGAGCGTGAGGGCTTAGAAGTAAATGATAAAATGAAATTTGCGCGTGAACTTATGAAGGATGGCAGCATAACTAGACAGTTTATTGAAGACGGCAATAATTTCGATGCGGATTTCAAACGTGACGAAAACGGTAATATCATTGGAGTCGAAAGGGTATATGTTGAGATATTCGATGATGAAAGTGCTGAATATGATGAAAACGGCAACCGAAAGTGTGAACGCTTTGATTATCCCGATGAGAATAAAACTGAAAAATGACCGTGACCATTCCCGATGTTGCAGGCAAAAACAAAACCGAAGCTATATCAGAGTTAGAATCGCTGGGATTCAAAATAGACGTGCATCCGATAGAATATGAAGACGTTCCTGAGGATACTGTATTAATAACTAAACCTGAAGCAGGCAATGAAATTGAGTTTGGAAGTCAAGTGAAAATATATTTCAGTGGCACGGCTTCTAAAGAACAGCTTGTTTCAATTCCTGATGTAGTTGGCAAAGATAAAAATGATGCTGTATCAGAGATACAATCTCAGGGATTTAATACTACTATATATTGGATGTACTCCGATACAGTTCCAGAGGGGACTGTTATATTCACCGAACCTAGCTCAGCCAGATCTGTCAGACCTAATGAACGAGTTATGTTGGTTGTCAGCAAAGGGCACTTTGATCCGGCTGAAAAGAAATCAACAAAAGATACATTAGAAAAATAAGCTATCGACTTAATAATAATATCAGGAGCCGCGATCCAGCATCGCGGCTCCTGATCGTTTTTTATAACACACTAGCTATGGCTGAACGCAAAGCTACAAGTCTTACAGTTGATCTCCTTGACAGATTGTTGGAGGTGCTTTGTATTTTCCTGCTGTGGATAAGGGATATGTAAGAAACGTTATTCCAGCGTAAAAGTGATCTCCCAATCTCCGGAAGTATAATCCTGTGCAGTTACAAATTCACCTTGCAGAGTGCATTTGCACAGCTCATCATAAGAAACAGGTATGATCTGTTCCGTATAATTGTCCTTGTTAGTATCATCAGAATAATCAAATCCAAATTCTGTGGTTTCACCTATTTGGACACCATTGGTGTTGCAAAGCTTGATAAAGCCGTGACTGTCGGTATGCGAATTGTCTTCATATCGTGTCAGGATATGAAGCGCACCGTCAATGTATCCGATATTCATTACAGAGACATTTGGTGCGGGAGTGCAAAGCGTTTGTTCGGAAGGAATCAAAAAACGATACTCATGGGGATCGGGAAGCTCGTCATAGGAAAATCCGCCACTGATTTCATTTCGTGTCATGGTCTGTGGTTCATAAGGGATACTGCTCATATCAATAGCTTCAAGTGCCGTCTTCGTTTTAATTTTGCCCGTCATCATCTCATGAACGGAGAAAGTGACCTTACCATTTGGCATAGCGCTGCCGTCCATCGTTTCCAAATGCACCACAAAATAGGCAGTATGGGAATCAGCATCATATTCCGAGAAGCTGCAATGACCTGTCATATCATGGGGAACATTGATGTGATAGCTGTCATACAGATCCCAATCACCGTCAGGACAAGTACCTGTTGTATCGTGCATTGCAAGATATACGCTCGCTTCACTTCCATTACGTTCAGCGGAGATGACCGTCATTTCAATTCCATTATCTTCACACGTTTTCTGTACCGGTTTGAATGTCTGTGCAACAGAAGGAGCAATATGGTATAGGATATTGTACGCAGGATCGACACCAAATGCTGTCAGTGTCGGGAGCGGACAAGTTATCAATGCTGCAGCAGCTGCAACTGAAACTATCCTTTTTGTCCACTTTCGATGTGTGATCGTTCTTTTCGGTATATCAACATCAAGATAACGGTCTTCTATCATTCCGACCGCATTCATAAATGTATCAGCATTCATAGATAATTCTCCTTTTTTAGTTTGGCATAGAGTTTTTTTCGTGTCCTGAACAGCATGGATTTTACCTTGCTTTCAGAAAAACCGTGATTCTCAGCAATCTCGGAAATTGACTGCATATACCAATAACGACGGACAAATAAATTACGTTCTGTATCAGATATGTTTTCAAGAAAATGCTCAATTTCTTCCGCAAGGGCTTGCTCGGATACCTGTTGTTCAACATTCTGATCAGATCTCAGCCACTCAGCAACTTCATCATATATGACTCTGACTTCATCTGCACCGCGTTTTATAGCTTTGTCAGAACGAACACGTTTCAAGCTGATGTTTCGTGTCAGTTTGCCAAGAAATGTTTGCAGACATTCGGGTATGTGTGGTGGAATACTGTTCCATGCTGCAAGCCAGGTCTCGTTAATTGCTTCATCCGCATCTTCGGGGATATGCAGGATATGTTTTGCGATCGTCCGACAATATTTTGTGTATTTCCGTTCGGTATGTACAACGGCATTTTCATTTCGCTGTAAATACATTTCAATGATCTGCTGATCTTCCACTATGTATCTCCTCTCATATTTTATCAGAAGCTTCTACTATAATACTACCCAAACAGAGTGCATTGGTTGCATATATTTCAAAATCTTTTTAAATTATATCACATGAAAGCAGGAAAGACAATACAATGCAGCGCATCAAAAAAATCATTGTCCTTCTCTTAACTTTGATAATAAACTCAAAACCTAAATATATCAGCACTTTGATCCCGGCAAGATCAGAGTGCTGATTTTCATAGGTACATCAGGCACACCGCTACGGATGTTATACGTCATAAGCTCCTATGTTTATGAGTATGGTTATCTGGTGCGCGATCTGTATGTAAAATACAAGACCTGCTATGTTTTATATTCTCCCACAGCAGGTCTTTTTGGTCATTGATAAATAATTACATATATATGATTCTATTTTATTATTCCATCAGGTTTTAATTCATATCTGCAAGTGCTCTGATATCCATATCCGACGGATTGACTTTGCCCTCAACGATCTCGGCATTCGGTGCGCTGTTTTTCAGATTTTCAACAGTCTTTCCGAAACCGCTGCCTCCCGATGTTGCAAAGAGAATGATCTTTTTACCAGAAAAATCACAGCTTTCAAGAAATGAATTGATGATCGTAGGGGCAATATACCACCATACGGGGAATCCTACATAGACGGTGTCATAAGCTGCAATATCAGCACTTTTGTCAGCAAGTTCGGGTCTTGAGCTGTGATCGCTCATCTCAATACTGCTGCGAGACTGCTTGTTCTGCCAGTTGAGATCTGCACTTGTGTAGGGAATAGCAGGCTTTATCTCGTAGAGATCTGCTTCTGCTGCTTCCGCCAGTTTCTTTGCAAGTCTGGCTGTGTTGCCGCTTGCTGAAAAAAACGCAACTAATTTTTTGCTCATAGTTTATTACCTCCGTTATAATGATCTTCCTAATTTGTATGCTTGTTTGGGATAAATGCTCGACGCTGTCATAGACGGACTTCCGCAGCCGTATCCCAGAACCATACCTTTATCCTCAAAATTTATATAGCGCACAAGTGTTTTGTAGTGTGCTGTCAGTGCATCAAATGTCCAGTCATCGGAATTCCAGGCAACTGTCAGAAGTGCCGATCTCAAATGTCTGCTGTTAAGACTGCTGTTGTATGCACAGAAACGGTCAAGCACTATTTTGAGCTGTGCGCTCATGCCGTAGTAATAAAGCGGTGTTGCAAACACCACCATATCACAGGAAAGCAGTGCTTTGCGGATACCCTCATTATCATCACGCTGAACACAGTCGCCTTCGTAACCACAGGCAATACAACCGGTACATGGGTGGATATCTGCATGACAGACATCTACCACTTCGATATTGTGTCCGCTTTCCTCTGCACCTCTTCTGAAATTTTCGACAAGAATGCTCGTTGAGCCTTTTCGGTTAGGACTCCCCATCAGTATTACTATCTTCATTCTGTACCTCACTTTTCTTTGAACTGTAAACATTGTTCTTTTTGCGTGATCTCAGACAGCACATACCCCACAAGCACAAAGAACATCAGTATTGCAAGGTCTTGCAGGATCATCTCCTTTAAACTCATGGTCTGATAAAGCTTTTCACAGGCATTAACGATCTCTTCTCTGCGTGAAGCGGTAAGTTCGGGTGAACCCTTTGGCATTGTACATTCTCTTTTTATAGTGCGGATTGAATTTACAATCGTAAATGCTGTTTATTGTGAATCAGCAATATTATTCTGACATTGTGTCACTATAGATATTATAACACTATTCTGACACTGTGTCAATATATTGCGATGAATTTTTCTATTTTCGGCAATACATACAAAACGTTAATATTATTCTGATACATATCACACAAAGGTATTCTGTAACAAGAATACTATCCCAAAAGGAAAACGGCACATAGAGTGTTCTACGTGCCGCTTTATCGTATTTGCTGATATCATTCTGTCCATAGTAATTGATCATATATAACCGATCGTGCAAATAACTGGACAAAGTAATTTATCCGTGATATAATATGGAAATGAATATCCGATCAACCGAGTACTTTTTGTGAAGTATGGCTGATATAAAGGAGGAGAAAACATTAATGGGAAACTTTTCAAATACAGTGCATTTTAAAATCAAGGACAAAGAAAAATTTATCAAAGGTATCAACGCATATATGAAAAAGAAAGGCTTCGTGCCATGTGATGACGATGAAGCCGTGAAAACTTATATCATTGCGTTATCTGTTGATCAGCAGTGGGCAACTCTTGCTGATATGGACAGCAGTGATGATTCAAGAGCGCTTTTTAATGATGCCAAAGCTATTTCAAAAAGCATGAAACTTCCGTGTATTACCGAGGAAGTAACAGACAGCGATATCGCAGTACTTGAACTCTTTGACAAAACAGGAGAGAGTGCAGATAGGATCGTTGTGGGCGATGGTGAGATCTACGGCATGGGAAATAATGAAATAAAGCCCGAATGCTGGAAACTATTGCTGAATAACAAAGCAGACATCGAAAAACTCATTGAGTTGACCGGTGAAAGTGATCTTTTGGCTGATGAAAGACTTAGCAAAATATCATCGCTATTTGGCGTGGATATGCTTGCTGATAGTGATGAACTCGGCATAAGAAATGACGAAAGTATATTAAGACTCAGTTTTAAAAAGGCTGAAGAAAAAAAGCCAACATTAAACACTTTGTTTACTCAGATCTATGGTGAGGCACTTGAACCATTAGGCTTTAAAAAGCCAAAAGTTCGTATGCCGCTATACGTTCGTGTTATCAACGATGAGATCATACATATTGTCGGTATCCATGATATGAAATCGCATCTGGTGCCTTTTGGAGCGATCGCTACTGTTTACCGCGAAGATCTTTGTATTGACCGTACATTCAGGCAAAACGAAATATGGTATAAAGATCTATGGGATTTCTATCATGAGTGGCATATAACAGACAAGCCATTTGATAAGGGCGGATTTAAATACTATGCTGATTTTATGCCTTTATCAGACGCTGTTCAGAATTCATTGAATGAAACAATGACATGGATACTTCCTGTTCTGGATAATGTTAAAACGCTTAAAGATGTAGTAGATTATGATGCACGAACATTTAAAGAACATATTGCTATTATTTCATTGCCAATAAATGAATCTCTTGCTGCGCCATTCAGTGATACGGTTATCAGGTATATTTTAGATAATCCGCTAGCTGATCTTGAAAAGCGATACTCAGCTGAATTGAAACGTCGAAATGAAGCGAGCATACGAGCTTCACGTTCGCAGGAGAAAATATCACAAAATCTTTTAGAATTTGAACATCGATATAATGAAGCCCGCAAAAGAGTGCAGACATTTCTTGAAGATGAAGAAATACACAAGCAGACAATGGAAGAACTTGAAAGGAGAAAAGAGCATAACCTTGAATTACTCAGGAAATACAAGGTTTTATGATCTCCTGAACGGATGCAGAACTTGTTTTATTCGGCTCACAGCGAAGTTTTTTCCGCTTTTCGATCGATACTTCTTTTGAACTGAACATATACTGCGAAACACATAATTATCTGCAATACTGTAGAACACGGAGTTGCAAGTCCGATCAGGAACAATGAACCGCCTCCGAAGTGCTGCATCACGAATGCAACAGGTATCCTTACAAGAAATGCACCTGCTATACCCTGTATCATTACGAAGCCGGTTTTGGCTATACCATTATAAAAGCCGATAAAGCAGAACAGGAAACAGGTCAGCAGACAGTCGATAGCGTATGCTTTCAGATAGTCATAGGCAGCAGCAACTGTTCCGGGCTTGTTTGAGAATATACCTGCAAGCAGGTCTCCGCGGAAGAATGTCACAAAAAACATAACTACGCCAAAGAATACTGATACAGCTATTCCTGTTCTGAGTGTTTTTACAGCACGGTCATTGTGACCTGCACCATAATTCTGAGCAACAAATGCTGACATCGATTGCATAAATGCAGCAGGGACGAGCATTATAAATCCACATACTTTCTGAGCAACACCTACTCCTGCTGATTCTGTCACGCCGATATTGTTGACTATAGCAAGCATTACAAGAAAGGATATACCGACCAGAAAATCCTGCAAAGCGATCGGTGAACCTATACGGATAATATTCATAGCATAGTGATTTTCTATTTTCAGGTAAGTTCTGTTCAGCTCAAACGGCAATTCTTTCATTTTTATTATAAAAAACGAGATCACTACGCTGATAAGCTGTGCGATAACAGTAGCTATTGCAGCACCCGATGCTCCGAGATGCATTACCGATACAAAGAACAGATCTCCTATGATATTGAATACGCAGGCAATACCGACAGCTATCAAAGGTGTTTTGGAATCTCCGAGTCCTCGGAATATACTTCCGAGAAGATTATAGGCTGTTATGATAAGAAAACCACCGCCGCAGATACGTATATAGCTTTTGGTAAGGTCAAAGGCTTCTTTTGGTGCCTGCATAACAAAGGCAAGTCCGCCTGCACCGATTATGCTTATCAGAGTGAATAATACACCTGTCAAAGCAAAAATAATTAGTCCTGTACCAATTATCTTAGAGGCTTCTTTAGGTCGGCCTTGTCCGATCTTCTGCCCGACAGCTACAGTGATGCCCATTGAAAAGCTGACTATCAGGTTTGTAAGGGTTTGTACTATCTGTGAACCTGTAGATACAGCTGAAACATCTGCGTCTGTGCCGAATCGTCCCACGACCAGCAGATCGACTGCTCCGTATAGCGACTGCAGGAACATAGCAAATAACACAGGCAGCATAAATCTCAACAGCTTCGGCAGTATCGCGCCCTCAGTAAAGTTATTGTTTTTCATTTATATACCTCCATAAAAAAGCCGGATAAAACCGCAGGCATTTCAGCCTGCGGTCTTATCCGGCATTACATTTCCATCGAATGTTTTGCCCTCCGAACCGGCAGAACTTATTATATCACAACAGTTGCTGAAAGTCAAGTCTTTGACCGGCTGAGATGTGCTTCATCATAAGCAAACATCTGCTTTTTAATTTTTTTACAAATACCTCTTGACAAAGTGTAACACAGCTGCTATAATTGTATACATAGTAGTTATACAATTTAGACTTTGATGTTACAATCCGGAGTGTGCATCAAAGTGATATGACCACAAGGAGTGCACGAGTATTATGAATATAAACATCAGCAACTCATCAGGTGAACCTATCTATTTGCAGATAGCGAACCAGATAAAGACGCTGATACTTGAAGGGAAGCTGGGAGAGGGTGAAGCGTTGCCATCAATGCGGCTCCTCGCTACGGAACTTCGTATCAGCTTCATGACGACAAAGCGAGCCTACGAGGAGCTTGAACGAGACGGCTTTATCGAGTCGTATACGGGCAGAGGCTCTTTTGTAAAAGCGCAGAATTTAGAGATATATCGTGAGGAGCAGATCAAACGTGTAGAATCACTGCTTATGGAGGCAGGAGATACAGCTCGTAAGGCAGGTATCACTATGGAGGAGCTACACGAGCTTCTTGACCTAGTAAATGGAGGAGAATAAAATGAATGAATATGAAAACGCCATAGAGTTACGCGGCGTAAGCAAGACTTATAAGGACTTTGGTCTGGAAAATGTCAGCTTTAAAGTTCCCAAAGGCTGCATCATGGGCTTTATAGGACAGAACGGAGCAGGCAAGACCACTACTATACGCAGTATGCTGAATATCACTAAGATAAACAGCGGAGAGATAAGTCTGCTGGGGCTTGACCATGTACAGAACGAAGCAGAGATCAAAAAGCGTATCGCTGTTGTATTTGACGATCTGCCATTTCATGATATGTTTACAGTAAAGGATATAGCAAAGATATTTGAGGGTCTGTATCCTGAATGGGACAATAATGTATATCTGTATTATTTAGATCTTTTTCAACTGCCTTACAAGAAGAAGATAGGAAAGTTTTCCAAGGGTATGAAAATGAAACTGCAGATAGCCTGTGCGCTGTCACATAATGCGGAGCTGCTTATAATGGACGAGGCAACAGCAGGTCTTGACCCTGTAGTTCGTGATGAGATACTTCACATTTTTATGGAATATCTTCAGGACGGTGAGCGTTCTATCCTTATGTCATCGCATATCACTTCTGATCTTGAAAAGATAGCTGATATGGTCACATTCATAGATAAGGGCAGGATACTGCTAACAGGCTACAAGGATGAACTGATCGAGCGACATGGTATCATAAAGTGCGGCTACGATAAACTGACAAAGATAGATCCTGATGATATCGTCAGCATCCGTACCAATAACTTTGGCGCGGAGGTAATGGTGAATAATAAAGAGCAGGCTCTCAGCAAGTACAGTGACTGCATTATAGATCCTGCTAACATTGATGATATAATGCTGTTCTATGTTCATCGTTATGATGAGGAGTGGTTAAGATGAAAATGTACCGTTCTTTGATATACAGAAGTTTAAGGTTAAAGCGTACCAGAGACAGATTGTTTTTATTTTTGATACTGTTATTGGATGCTTTCTTTTCAGTGTTGTTTTTAGTGCCTGTTTCTGATCCGGCTAAAATGAAAGATCATATGCTGGTGTTCTGCGTCTTTTCTTTTATGCTTGCGATGCTTTGCGGTATGTTTGCGGGTGCAAATAACGGCGTTTACAGAATGGATGCTAATACCGGCTGGAACCATTATATCCGCGTTCTTCCCCCGACACCTATGCAGCAGGCAGTAGCAGATCTTCTGATAAAGCTGATCTACATACTGATCTACGGTACTATTATAATAGTATACTCACTCTTTATAGAAAATAATTTAGGTCAGCATCTGACGTGCTATGCGGTGAATATATTCCTGTTTTTCGCAACGCTCTTTGTGATCATTGATATTGTATACAGCTTTGTTGTCAGGTTCGCCCAAACCAGAGCACAGCTGGAGTTAATGGGTCTTGCTGCTATAGTATGCGCTGTGATCATAATAATCAAAGTTTGCACCATGGATTTTACTATACAAATGGATTCTCCTGTACCTTTCGGACATCCTTTATATGGTGACAGCTCGTACTTATTTGCATCATTTATTGCATCAGGCAAGGTAACTGCCGTTGCAGTATCATCCTTTGTGATCTCCCTTGGATCGTATTTTCTTACAATGTGGCGTTTGCACGAAAGGAGAGAACCATAGTGAAAGGACTTGTATATAAGGAATGGAAACAGAACCATCGTTCCATTCTTTCAATGATACTTTGTGCGTTTGCCCCTTTTGCCCTGATCACGCTCCTGGAAGGTGAAGATTCTGCTATGGTTTGCATAATAGCACTTATCATAGGCTTTGTTGTGGCTGGTGCTTTGCAGGTCAGTGTGCTTGACGGTGATGACAAAAAACTCTGGAGTTACTGGGTATCATCCACAGCTGACGGTCACAAGGGCTTTTTGAGGAACAAATATATAATGATATTTGGTATGATAGCGCTGTTTTTGCTTTCTCTGCTGATTTTTGATACAGGTTATCGCAAATATCTCTCTTATGCAGAGCAAACAGATTTTTACAAGATCATGGCTGTCGCACTTCCGCTGAGCATTCTGCAGTTATTCCTTCGTGCGATAGATATTCCGTTTTATTATTTATTCGGCAAAAAGATCGGCAGTGTCATAAAAGTTATAATAATGTCAATAGGTGCTTTTATATTAATATTATATCTTATTGTGTATTCAGACAGCATGGATAAATTATTTGATTTTGGTAAGAGTCTGATAGATTCTAAATACATAACGCTGTCTGTGGTGGTTTTGATAAACCTTGTGATGTACTATCTGTCCTACCGATTGTCCTGCCTGGTGTATCATAAAGGTGCAGAGCATTATGACCACTAGATCAGATATAAAAAATTAATTACAATATAAAGATAGAAAAAATAAAACCATAATGCCGGTCATCAGCCGACATTAGCTATGTGTTAAAAACAAAATGTATATAAATATAATATTACTGAAGGCAGTCTGTGCGATGTGTGCAGGCTGCCTTTTATATGTAGTTAATGCGTGCTGGATGGTTATATTCGGATAATTTATTGTTAGGTTATAGATTTTCAAATTGCTTAATCAAACGTTAATAAATTCGCTAATTAAGTGGTAGCAAAGTCTTTTGAAAGTAAAAAATCTTATCATATACTTAACAGTTTGGAAATTTTCATATAGAATCGACATTCACGTTGTATGATATTTACAAAGATACAGATTAATTAATCAGAAACTATTGACAATGCTGTGAAAGTGTGATATAACTATTAATATGAAATACATAATCTGTCAAAATTATTAAGATTCATTAAAAAGGAGAGTGCGTAAATATGATGTTAAAGTTCTGCTATGCGAACGGTGATTCATATGCTGATGCGTGCTTTTCGCGATATCTATTGATAGATGCGCTCTTTGGATGATTTATCTTTCAGAGCGTTTTGTTTATTCATAAAAAGGAGGACGATTGAATGACAGAGATCGAACATTCAAATGTAGCGGTGCGTACCGCGAACGTACGCAAAATGAGTTAGTCAAAAATTTGAAAGGACAGGTGAATTTAATTATGGCACGTAATTTGTCAAAAGATCTTAAGAGAATGGTAGCAGGACTGTGTGCAGTTCTTATCGTAGGCGGAGCAGTTCCACTGCAGCCACTGGTTAATTTCGGCGGCACTATCAAAGCGGCGGCTACTGATATTGAAGCTACCTACACCAAGGACAGCCCCGAACTTGTTGATGGCGTAATACTAAAAAAAGGTGAGTCGATCGATTTAACAGGTACGAACAATCGATGCCACTTCTATACTGATACAAAAGTCGACATGTATTCTGACGGGTCTTTTACTAGTCATACGAACTGGTGGAATGGTGTTACCAGAATATATGTCGATGATCAGGGTAATGTCAAGGCTTATGTTGGTACTGGTAGTAATCCATATACAACTACTTTCATTCCAAATGACGGCTACACTTTCAAGTTTAGGTATGACAAAATTGAAGAAATTATCGAAGCTTATCAGGTGCCCAATTATGTCAAGGCAGAATCTATTTCTGATCTTAATAAAATGATTGAATGCCCAAATGAAAATGAAGCATATGAATGGGCATTTAGTCACTTAAATGAGGTCGGTCACGATTCAGACTTCCTGGTAATAGTAAGAAAATTAGAGGATGACTACGATGTTTATTGGTATGATCCCTCATTAGAATCTATATATCACTGCAGTAAAACTGAAACAGAAATTTCCGAATATATGGAAGTAGGCAACACTGTCTATTATATCCCCGATGTTGTAAAAACAGCCACTTTATCACCCGGTGGTTTTGTAGAAGGTGATGACTATGCGGTTGTAGGTAATGTTACTGAAGTATCCCCCGGAGATGTTGTAACTATCTATTCCAATAAGAAGTTCAAAACCGACAAGGACTATACTACTCTTGATTTTGAAAAGAATCCTGATACAGAGGGTGATTATGAAGATTTCAAGTACAAGTGCACAATGACCGTTAACGATCAGGCAACTTTCGGTGAAAACGAAGTCATTTCCTTTATCGAAGAATATAAGGTAACTCTGAACTTCCAGGATCTGACAGAAACAGATTATGCTGTAGATTATGACAGCAACGATGTATATGTTACCGACTATGTTGATATATACACCAACAAGCGTTTCTACCTTAATGATACAAATAAGGATTATATCCATTATGACTGGGGAACACAGGACGGTGGTTTTATATTTAATGGAAACACATATCTGTACAAATATCATGTAACATTCCCTAATTATCCTCTTGAAGAAAATGGCACTGCTACTTTCATAGCTGAGAAGAACGTTGATCTGGAATTCAACGATATGGTTGAGGGCATGGATTATGTAGTTGAGGGCGGACTTGATTATGCTTATGTCAAGGACGGTTCTGTTATCTACTCCAACCAGAGCATCACAACAGATATCAGCAAGGCACAGCTTGTGGAGAGCATAAGAAAAGACGGCTTTACTTATAATGAGAAGAATTATAAGTTTAAATACGATGTTACTTATCCGGAAACACTGAATACCGGTGATACGGTTACTTTCACCCACGTTCACGAATATGGCAATCCTCATGTTGATACCGTTAACAAGCCCGATACTATCCTTGCTGAATGCATAGGTGAGAACGGCGAGAATGTCGGCACAGTAGAGCTTGCACTGCTCCAGCCCAAGGAGGTTTACCACTACGGTGATCTGCCTGTAGTTGAAGATGTAGTTATCAAGCCCGAGCAGGTTCCTAATGGTATAACCAAGATCGAACCTTTGAGCCTTTCTATAAGAAAAGCTGACAAGGCAACAACTCAGGAGACCTTTACCGATTTCGGTGAATATGAGCTCTCAGCTGTAGTAAATGTTGGATACGACGGAAAGGATGTACCTTGTACTATCACAAAGACCGTTATGTACGCACCTCGTTCACTGACAGGCGATGAGAACAGTTCTTCAACCGATCCTGGTTACACAGGTTGTCAGTTCTTCCTGAAAACAAAAGTTACATCCGAAGAACAGCAGACACCTAAGTATGATGAAACTCTTCTGAAAGTTGAGAACGGCGTTGTAACTATCCCCGAAAATACCTTTACATATAACGGTGAAGAGCAGAAGCCCACTATCGTTGTAAAGAACACCATAAACGGCACAGTTACCGAACTTACTCAGAAATATATCACCAGCACAGTTGAAGCTAAGGAGGGTGCTACTCCTGATAATGAGTTCTATGAGTTCAAGATCTCCGCAGTAGAGTCTGCAGATCCTGAGACCGACCCTGAAAAATACACAGGCGAAGCTACTATTAAGTGGAGAATTGAAAAGGCTGAGAACACCCTGGAACTGACTCCTAAGGATGATATCGTTTATGACGGTGAGAAGCTGGATATAAACGACTTCAACGCTGATGACAAGGATGATATCCTTAATGATGATAATATCAAGCTTGAATTTGAAGGCAGTAAGGGTTATGAGTATATTGCACCCGATGATGCAGAAACTCCTTACCAGTTGACCGAGGCTGATAACGGCAAGCTGCTGACACCAACTGTTGGATTTACGTATAACGTGCCAACGGGTGAGAATGTAACTTATCAAGCAATTGAATATAGTGTTGAAAATAATGAAGTTAAATCAGAAGTAATTCCTAGTAATGAAGTAATTTCGAGAATTTCGATTGAAAATATAGAGGATCATGACTTTTTGGTAATCTATGGACTTGGTGAATCACCTCTGGATGGATTCTATATTAAAGAAAATGTAAGGGATAGAGCATCTGTAACATTTGAAGATAACGTAGTTACTTTACACATATTCAACGATGAAGTTTACGAGCTGAAGACCGGATCCTCAGGCGATGATGATTACGACATCACCAGCGCAGGCGAGCAGAAGGGTAAGGTTACTATAACTTCCGATAACTATAAGACTAAGGTCATCGACTTTAATACTGCGATCGCCAAGAAGGAAGTAACCGTAGCACCCAACGGCATCAAGGACAATGAGAAGAACACCATAACATGGGGCGAACTCATCAAGGACAGCGATGTTCTGTATACCCAGGACGGCGTAGTAGAAAAGGATAAGCCCAATGGTGGCGAGTATAACTTCGGTCTGATTTTCACACCTGAGGGTTATAACTTTGAAGATGCAAAAGAAAACGATGCAGGCGAGTACAAACTGGTTCCCAGCCAAATATTCGCAGAGTATAACGAGGCTGCTAACAACTACCTGCTGGTACTGCCCAAGAATAATAACGATGAGCAGAACAATGACGGCGATGCTGAGGAAGATGTAAAGCTTGATACCCTGACAATAGTTCCTTATGAGCTGACAAAGGATGATATCACTATCGTAGAAACCGAGTATCAGTATGACTCCAAGACTAAGGAACCTAAGGTAACAGCAACTGCACCTTACAGCGTTAAGAATTCCGATGATACCAAGTACTATACTCTGACCCTTGGTAATGTTGAAAGCCATGACGGCAAGGATGCGTTCATCGAAGGTGTTAGATACGATAATACTGTAAGTGAAAAGAATATATCTGTCAAGACCGACGATACAACCAGCGGTAACTTCACCGCAGGCGAAAAGGGTGTGGAGTTCAAGTGGTACATTAAGAATGGTACACTTGACGTTACTGTCGGTAATATCATTGACAAGGTCTACAACAGCAAACCAGTTCCCAATCCTACCATTACTGTAGTAAACCAGAACGAAGAATCTGTAAAGGGAGTTACCACTAAGTTACAGTATCAGAAGAAGGATGAGGAAACAGGCGAGTTCGGTGAAGCATTTGACGATGCACCCAAGGATGCAGGCACATACAGAGCAGTTGTAACAGCAAACGCAAACAGCTACGATGAGGGTGTCGGATACTCCAACGAATTTACTATCAGCAAGAGAACTGTAAAGGTAACTCTGACCGGACTGCCTGAAGTAGTTGGCTATAAGGATACAGAAGTAAGCTATACACTTAACAGGTATTCAAGTCATAATACTTCTTCTGGTATAATGAACGCAGATATAACAAGCGGTGAAGTTTCTGTTAACGGTAAAGTGATCATAGAAGCAGGCAAGCAGAACGGTGATCATATCACAAATGAAGATCTGCCCGAGATCACAGAAGCACTGGGCAATAACTACACATTTGAATATGATGTAGTACTCAATCTGGCAAATGCTAAGCTTGCAAGGATCGAAGTATCCACAGCTTACATCGATAAGGACGAAACGATCGATCCTGAGGATTACTTCAAGGCTTACGATGAGAACGATCTTGAGATCACCGATAGGTGCAAGGTCATCAACATTGATAATATCAACCAGGTTGGTGAGTACACCATCGAGGTAAAAGACGATTCAGTTGATACTGCTCTCACTGGTACCCTGATCGTTAAGGAGAAGTATGAAGAGATCAAGGATCTGCTGGATACTCTGTCTCCCTCTGAAGATATAGCTCTTGTAGATAAGAAGGTAATAGAAAAGGCACGCGAATCTCTGGATAATATGTCAGATGAGCAGGCTGCTAAGGTTGATCCCGAAGATATCCAGAAGCTGGAAGATCTCGAAGAAGCACTGAAGAAGTATTCAGAAGATATTGCAGCAGTAGAAGCAGTTGAAAAAACCATAGATGAACTTCCTGCAGCAGAAGAAGTTACCAAGGACGATGCTGAGGCAATAGCAGCAGCACGCGAAGCTTATGATGCACTGACAGAAGATCAGAAGTCCGCAGTTAAGGATGACTTGGTCAATAAGCTGGCAGCTGACGAAAAGGCACTGCAGGATATAGCTGACAACGAAGCAGCTGATGCAGTTGAAAATCTGATCGATGAGATAGGCGAAGTTGCTTTCGATGAAACAAGCAAGGCTAAGATCGACGCAGCAGATGAAGCTTATAATGCACTGACCGATGATCAGAAGGCACTTGTTGAGAACAAGCAGACACTTGATGATGCTAAGACAACATACGATAATCTGATCGCTGCTGATAACAATACTAAGGCAGGCGCAGTTGATGAGCTTATCAATGATATAGGCGAAGTTGCTTTCGATGAAGCAAGCAAGGCTAAGATCGACGCAGCCGATGAAGCTTATAATGCACTGACCGACGAACAGAAAGCACTTGTTCAGAACAAGCAGACACTTGATGATGCTAAGACAACATACGATAATCTGATCGCTGCTGATAACAATACTAAGGCAGGCGCAGTTGATGAGCTTATCAATGGTATAGGCGAAGTTGCTTTCGATGAAGCAAGCAAGGCTAAGATCGACGCAGCAGATGAAGCTTATAATGCACTGACTGACGATCAGAAAGAACTTGTTCAGAACAAGCAGACACTTGATGATGCTAAGACAACATACGATAATCTGAAGGCTGCAGATGATAAGAATAAGGCAGATACTGTAAAGAACGCAATAAGTGCTCTCCCTGCAGCAGAAGATGTTACTAAGGATAACGCTGAAGCTATAGCAGCAGCACAGAAGGCTTATGACGAACTTACCGACGAACAGAAGGCTCTGATCGATCCTGAAGTAGTTAAGAAGCTTACTGATGCAGCAGCAGCTGTGGCAGCTCTTGAAGATGATGACTTTGTCAAGGGTGATGTAAGCGGCGATGGTAAGATAACTGTAACTGATGTTTCTAAGGTATCAGCTTACGTAAAGGGCAAGAGCTCACTGACAGATGAAGAGATCAAGCGCGCTGACGTTAACGGCGACGGTATGGTCAACATTTCTGATGTATCTCTCCTGTCTGCTCACGTTAAAGGACGCAAGGCCATTAAATAATGATTTCTAGATTTACCATAAATTTCACGTCCTTCTAAAGATGTTCCCCCGTGTATGTTCACGGGGGAATGTCTTTTTGTAAGAAAAAAATATTGACGTTTTATATTTAGTGTGATATAATATATATGTAGTTAGTCAATACTAATCAACAAAAGGAAAGTGTTTATGAAATCAGCAATAAAAATACTTGATTCCAAAAAGGAGTTCAGAGAAGAGATCGAAAAGATCCTTGAAAAGAAACAATGTGAAGAATTATGGCACAGGGCTGCATCAAGGCTTAACAGCTATCTTGAAAGATATAAGGATCTCCCTGAGGGTGTCCGATCACATACAGATGAAAAGATATTCCCTGCGGCTGCGATGTACCTTAGCGCTAAAGAATTCATGACTGATGAACAGGCTTATTCGGTCATTGAGAATTCATCCATTAAGATATGTAATAAGATAGGTCCGCTTAAAGCTTTAATGAAGATACCCTTTATGCCAGGATTATTCATAAAGATGTGGGACATTGTGACTAAGAAAAGCTTTGGGTCTGCCTGTGGATTTGAAAACAGATTTTACCCTAAAGAAAAAGGTGCTTACCGTATGGATATCCTTGAATGCCCGTACTGCAGATACTTTACTGAACTTGGGTGCCCCGAGCTTACAAAGATATTCTGTGAGAATGATGAGCGAGTTTACGGGGATCTGCCCGGTATCGTATTTGAACGTAAAGGAACGCTGGGCAAGGGTGCAGACAGGTGCGATTTTTACATAAGAAAGACGTGATCGTTTACCGATAATAATAAAAAGAAGTCTGTGAGTTCATGCTCGCAGACTTCTTTCCGTATTATCAAATTTATAATGTGTTCAGGCTTTCTTTACCTTTTTCACAAGCACAACAATCTCGTGTGCCAAAAGCGGCATTATGGAGAGCACAAGTACCAGTCCCCACATAGGAAGTGTCATCTGAACTGTATCGAATATATTTCTGAAAAACGGTATCTCGGTAACTGCAAGCTGACCAAGAAGACCTACTGCAAAAGCAAGTATCATTATCTTGTTATCCAGATGATTGAATTTGAACAGTGAAGTCTCTGTATCACGCATACCTATCGCATGGAAAAGTTCGGATACGGCAAGAGTGCAGAATGCAAGTGTCTGTGACTGCATGAGTATCTGCTTATCGGAAAAACGATCAATGATATTTTTAAGAGTGTATGCTGTTCCCGAAGCTGAAAGATCCCTGATAGGAGCGTACAGGAAAGCGATGAGAGTTACCACAGCAATTATCACGCTGTAAAGACCTACCTTGAAATATCCGCCGTCAGCGAAGATTGATTCGCCGTTCTTACGGGGTCTCTTGTTCATAACGTCAGATGACGAGTTGGGGTCAACACCCAGGGCAAAGCAAGGGAGGGAGTCGGTTAGAAGGTTTACCCACAGTATGTGTACAGCTTTCAGCGGTGCTGCAAAGCCTGCAGCGATAGCCGCAAACATCACAACTACCTCGCTGATATTAGATGAAAGGGCAAAGAGGATAGACTTCTTTACGTTCTCATAGATGTTTCTGCCTTCCTTGACAGCCTTTTCTATGGTGGTGAATTTATCGTCCTGAAGCACGATATCTGCGGCACCCTTGGCAACATCGGTACCTGTTATACCCATTGCAACGCCGACATCAGCTGCTTTCAGCGAGGGTGCATCGTTAACGCCGTCACCTGTCATAGAAGCGATATTGTTGTTAGCCTGTATCGCCTTGACTATCTTTACCTTATGTTCGGGTGAAACTCTTGCAAATATGGAGAGACCAGAAACTCTGTTACGGAGTTCTTCATCGCTCATCTCGTCAAGCTCGTGACCCATTACACACTCATCGGGTCTTTCTGCTATGCCCAGCTTTTTGGCGATAGCAAGGGCGGTATCCTTGTGGTCGCCAGTTATCATTACAGTCTTGATACCTGCACGCTTGAAGGTCTTGATAGATTCCACTACCTCGGGTCTTTCGGGGTCTATCATACCTATCATGCCGATGTAGGTGAGTCCCTGCTCAACAGCGTCCCTGTTATCCTCACGTACAGCAAGTGAAAGCACTCTCAGCGCTTCAAAGGACATTTCAGACATAGCGTTTGATATAAGAGCCATATCCTCATTTGTTATCTCACGCACAGTGCCGTTTACCCTGATGTGGGTACAGCGCATGAGCAGTTCATCGGTGGAGCCTTTGGTGTAGGATATTATCTTTCCGTCCTCGGTGGTGTGGACGGTGGTCATAAGCTTTCTTTCCGAGTCGAAAGCCTTCTCGTTGATACGTGGTACAGACTTTTCTGTAACGGACTTTTCTATACCGTATCTCTTGGCAAAGGCTACGAGAGCAGTCTCGGTAGGGTCGCCTACCTCGGTGCCGTCGGATGCTATCGAAGCATCGTTGCAAAGCATAAGACCCTTGATGAGGGTATCATGCTTATCCTTGTCAAGTGTATCAAGGTCGATGTACTCACCGTTCTCGAATGCCTTTACAACGGTCATCCTGTTCTGTGTAAGTGTGCCTGTCTTATCGGAACAAACATAGCTTACAGCACCAAGAGTCTCAACGGCGGGCATATTCTTTACAATGGCGTTTATCTTAGCCATTCTCTGCATACCCAGAGCCAGCACTATGGTAACGATAGTGGGTATACCCTCGGGTATAGCTGCAACAGCAAGTGAAACGGCTGTCATCAGGAGTTCAAGCACCTCTCTGCCCTGTACGATGCCTATAAGGAACACTATGGCGCATATAACGATAACTGCTATGCCGAGGGTACGGCTGAGTTCGTTCATGCCCTTCTGCAGGGGTGAGGGCTTTTCCTTCTCCTGTCCAACCATATCGGCTATCTTTCCTATCTGTGTATCCATACCCGTATGTACTACCTCGCCTATACCTCTTCCGTAGGTAACGACAGTGGTCATATATGCAAGGTCAAGGCGGTCGCCTATACCTGTCTTTTCATCAGCTACGAACTTCTCATCCTTCTCGACAGGAACAGATTCGCCTGTGAGCGCCTTTTCGTCCATCATCAGGCGTGCTGTTTCAAGCAGTTTCAGGTCGGCAGGGACTTGCTTTCCGGCTTCCAGTACAACGATATCGCCTACAACAAGTTCCTCCGAGGATATTTCCTTGGTCTCGCCGTCACGTATAACAGTGGCTTTCAGCACAGACATTTTCTTCAGTGCATCAAGTGCCTTCTGTGCTTTGCCTTCCTGTACTACGCCTATCACCGCATTGGCTATGACGATAACGAGCATGATTATCGCTTCGCCGTAGTCATGCAGTATTATGGATATGATGATAGCCGCACCCAGTATCGCATTAGTGAAATTAAGTATCTGTGCGAGGAACATCTGCAATACTGTTTTTTGCTTTTCCTCTTTCAGGCAGTTTCGTCCGTTTTCGAGCAGACGTTTTTCGGCTTCAGCCTGAGAAAGCCCTGTGAATTTACTCATAGCAGTATTTACTCCTTTTCATCAAATGATGCATATCTGCACTAGTGATTACTATTATAACATTTTGTTCATTCTTTGTCAACGCTGAAAATGGTAATATGGTAAAGTTTGATATTATATATCAATTCATAAATATATATTGAACTGTTCAAGAAAATTATGATATAATATATCGGAGTAAATAGATTCAAAACTAATGCTTTATCAGTCGAAGTGGAGAGCGATCTTGCTGCCCGTATATCGAATGATGAAGAAAAGATCCTTACTGCCCATAACGAATTTTCGGAAAGGCATTGTTTATAAGGAAGTTAACGATATGAAGAGATTAAGGCTATAGAAAAACTTAGCCGGTTTTTGATCGAGGTGAAATTATGGCTACCATAACATTGAGAAAAAGTAAATTTGACGGATTGGGAAGCGTACTTGACAAGCTTTGCTCGAGCTTTGGAAATTATGACGCTACTATGAAGGAACTCAAGCGTTCTGCGGGTGGTGTTGACAGCTCTACCTGCAATCTGGAAGACGTTATTGATGATATTTCCAATTCTGAAGAAAGCAAAGAAGAAAAGGTCAAGAGGGCGAAAGAACTTAAATCCAAGCTGGATACCTTTGTTAAATCTGCAGTTCAGCGTGAAAAAGATGCGGCAGATGAGATAGTAAAGAAGAAAAAAGAATTCTATAAGAAATACGATTACCTCAAACCGGACTCTGAGAAGAGTTTCTGGGAGAGGATGGGAGATAAGATCTCAGGTGCTGCAAAAGCCATTGGAAAATGGATGCTGGATCATCTTGATGTGATCATTGCTGCAGTAATTATTATTGCGGCAATAGTCATATGTGTTTTCTGTCCTGCGACTGCGATCGCGATCATCGGAATAGTAGTGAGCGCTCTATCGGCAGTGATGGGAATTGCAGATCTTGTATGCATGGCTACTCACGGCGGCAAGGATATTGCTCCTGTTCTGGCTGATAGCGGACATGGTACTTTAGCAAAGATATGGAAAGGAACAAGCACCGGATTAGATGTCGCTTCTATGATCCTGCCTGTGGGTGCGGGTATAAAATCTGCTATGACAGTCGGCAAAAAAACGTTTGCTCAGGCTTCTAAAGCTATGCTGAAAGATACATGGAAGAGTATCAAAGGTATCCCCAAGGGTATTAAAGATGGTTTTGCCGCCTTTAAAACTGCTTGTAAGTCTGATGGCTTTATGAAAACATTAGGCAAAACTGCATGGGGCGGATTCAAGAGCTTAACAGGACTTGATGATATCGCAGAACTGAAGAATATCGGAAAGATAAAGAACAATTCTTTAGTAGCTCTTTCGAGTAAAAACTGGGATGTAGATCTTGACAATATGCGTATGACACCTAAAACGGATAAAGCTCGGAATGCACTTGAAGATGCTAGTAACAAGTTAAATCTGAATGCGAAGTTGGATTCTGTTCCATTAACTAAGAACGGTAAACTGATCGATGTTGATTGGGATAAGATCAGTATGAAGATAGACCTGCCTGATGGGGGAGGTACAATAACACACCTTGGTAAGGATCAGGGCTTTGATATGAAAAACCTGGGATTTGGCGGTGTTAGAGGAAAGGATTATGATTATGCTGTCGAAAAGTTTATAAGTACAGATTATGACAGATTTGGTAATTCAATTAGAAATGAAATATATGGTAATGCCGGTTCAAGAGTCAATACTACTCTTAATGATGTCTTTGGCACAAATGGTGTAAGATATACTTCAACCAGTAAGAAAACAGGTTTGTTTAACTCTTCCGGATTTACTGCTCACGAAAATTATAACATGATGTATGAACATTTTGTTCCTACTGAACTTCATGATATAATATCTCATAGTGGCGGTACTTCTCATTTAGTGAATGAAATCAGTAAAATCAGGAATATTGATCATTTATTTATGAGAAGTGGTGTAAGTACATTAATTAATGGTACGCAGGCTGTTTTATCGGATTAATGAAAGGAAATTAAGTTATGTTTTTTAGAAAACCCAAAAAGGAAAAAAAAGAAAACGAAAAAATAACCAATTCAGTTTTTGGAGATCTTGAATTTATTGACTGTGCCTGGGAAGGAGATTCGGTAAGTTCTTTGTTTGGTGAAGAAAAAACTATTGATCTGTATGTATATGCTGATGAAGATGAAAAGATCATTGAAGAGAACCAGGAAAAAGTTTATCAGAATTATATTCGTAATCGGACGGAAATTGAAGAGGCTGTCAGAAAAGTGATCTTTAAAGAATTTAAGCTTCCGGAAGATTTTGATCTCAGTTCACGTTTCAGAGAGAGTTCCATAATTGTGACCTGTGACGGTAATTGCGGCATAGCCATCGTTGACAACACGTATGAAATGGGACATAACCGTTTTAAATTTGTGGTCGAAACCGAACCGGACTACGAATTCACAGATTCAGAAGAGTATTATTTAGAAACTAAATGACATCGCAGCTATTATGGAGCTGCCGGATCGAAGTAATATGAAAAATCTGCATACTTAACAACTGATACCGAAAATTTCATAAAACACAACAAAGCATGGAGTCACAAATCGGGACTCCATGCTTGATGTACAATATGGGGATATATGTGCGAAATTTTTTATTTGTTATTCTTTTACAAATTCAAAAAGATCACCTGGCTGACAATCGAGTGCATCGCATATAGCGTTCATAGTTTCAAAACGTATGCCTTTCATCTTGCTGGTTTTAAGGTTGGATAGGTTGACGTTTGACATCCCGACTTTTTCTGCCAGCTCATTCAAGGACATTTTGCGGTCAGCCATTATTCTGTCAAGTCTGATTATTATAGCCATATAGTACCACCTTTACGCAATAAGGTCGTTTTCCTGCTGAAGTTTGAGACCGTAAACGAAAACTTCGGATATTAAACCGATGATTATACTTATTCCGATGACCAGGATGTTCATTGTATTATAGTTAAGCACTCTGCAATATTCATGTTCTGAGATCGGTGTTGTAGTATAGGGCGGAACTAATGCACCGGTAACAAACAGGATAAATCCCATAATACGCAGCTTTGTGATTATCTTTTTTGAAAAAGGCTTTCCTGTTTTGCGTATCTCAAGCAGTATCATCGCGAGAAGTCCCAACTCTGAAAAAATCGCTAAAGTGTAGATCCCATTTATCAGTAGTTCGATCATTTGAGGATTGTTGATGTAGCTGATAAACTCACATATAGCTACAACTAATGATGTAAAGCATAAAAGACCGATCACTACTGAGTTAATGATAGAACGTTTTTTTAGTTTTTCGGATATTTTGGGGTTCATAACAACATCTCCTTTTAAAGTAACACTTTAATTATTTTAAGTTTTCCTCGGCCGGTGAGTATATTGTATCACAAGAATTAAAGTGTGTCAATAAGTATTTAAAGTAATGCTTTAAATAACGTGATGATGTACAATTAGTGTGGCTAATATCAGCTTGGAATTGTTTGATATCACAAGAATGGTAAGTGCTATAATCGAAAACAGTAGTAATATGAAATATATCTGCAGAAAAAATGATCCAAGGAGTGAGGTCAATGAATAGTATAGAAAATAAGACTTTTGATAAGGAAAGAGCCTTATATAATGTCCGTGATACTATTGTAAAGGGATGTACCTTTGCAGGTGCTGCCGATGGTGAATCTGTTCTGAAAGAAACAAGGAATATTATTATAGACAGCTGTACTTTTTCGCTTCGTTACCCTATATGGCACGCCAAAAAGTATGAACTGAGGAACTCAAAGCTTGACGAAAAAACCAGAGCATCACTGTGGTACTCCGATGAGGGGATCATTGAAAATACTGATATTACCGGAGTTAAGGCGCTCAGAGAATGTAAAGATACGGTAATAAAAAATTGCAGGATAGAGTCACCTGAATTTGGTTGGAAAACTTTGGGTACAAAAATATCTGAGAGCAGGATCGTATCGGAGTATATTTTCTTAGATGCCATGGATATTGAGATAGACAGGCTCGACTTCAAAGGAAAGTATTCATTCCAGTATGTCAGGGATATGAGAATAACAAATTCGGTACTTGATACGAAAGATGCTTTCTGGCACGCAAAAAATGTTACAGTAGTGGATTCTGTAATAAAGGGCGAGTATCTTGCATGGTTCTCTGAAGGTCTGACATTGATAAGGTGTAAGGTGATCGGCACACAGCCGCTGTGCTATTGCAAGGATCTGAAACTTATAGACTGCGAAATGACAGACTGTGATCTTTCTTTTGAATATTCTGATGTGGAAGCTGATATCAAGGGACATATCGATTCGGTAAAAAATCCGAGATCGTGCAGGATAATCGCTGACAGCATAGGTGAGATAATCAAAGAAGAATCGATCATAGAAAGTAATGCAGAGATCATTATAAACAAAACATCAACATAGGCAAATATTTCTACGGCAAAAAAACGGGTTGCTGATATTATCAATGCGATCATTTATGAAATAATGTGACATTATATACATTAAGCTGTTTATAGTTGCAATTATTGTGTATGTGCTAAAAATGCAGAAGCCTCACTAAAATGTGAGCCTTCTGCATTTTATGTATTTCTTGCTTTGTCAGTGATCACCGCATCTGTGATTACCGCAGGAATGTCCTTCGCCATGTTCATGCCCATGGTGATCGCAGGTGGGGGCAGAGTTTTGTAAAAGTGTATTGGCAAGAAATGCCTTTACTGCTTCATCGGCACTTCCCATATTGCCTCCGTAGAGAGTGATGCCTGCCTCCTGCATAGCCATCTGAGCGCCACCGCCGATACCTCCGCAGATAAGTACATCAACATCTGCATTTTTGAGGAATCCTGCAAGAGCGCCGTGTCCTGTGCCGTTTGTACCTACTACCTGTTCACTGAGGATCTTGCCGTCGGCAACATCGTAGAGCTTGAATTGTTCGGTCCTGCCAAAATGTTGAAATATAAGTCCGTTTTCATAGGTTACTGCGATTCTCATTATCGTACTTCCTTTCTGATTGATCATTTCTGATATTGTGTTGTAAAGAGTATAGTTTCCACCGGAAATCATGATGCGTCTGCCTTCTACAAGAGCTTGAGCCAGCTTTTTTCTTGCGCTTTCATATATTGCGGTTACAGTTGTTCTTGCAACGTTCATATCAGCAGCGCACTCCTCCTGAGTTTTTCCATTATAGTCAATAAGACGTATAGTTTCAAACTCGTCAAGTGATATTGTAACTGTGTCATTTGCCATATCCTGATCAGGTGCAAAGCTCCAGTAATCGGGATAACAGCAGATCCGTCTTGCTTTCTGTGGTCTGGGCATATCAGCATCTCCTTCCTGACTTATGTCAATTATAACACGATTTCTGACTTATGTCAATAATAAGAATGTTTTCATTTGTTATGAAAAGCACAAAAGCTGCATAGAAATGCAGCCTTTGTGCTTTTAAGCTAATGTTAGGTGTATTTGGAGAAATCCTATTAAATAAAATGAAATTTTCAGCTATACAAATAATGTACAGCGTCCCGTGCTCCGATAGTATTCTATCAGACGTTCTATATCGGCACGGGTGCATCCAAGTTTGACTGCCAGGCAGTCTATGCAGAAAAACTCATCGGCACCTCGGTTTATCAGTTTTCGGTGGATCGCGATATCATCAGCATAGAGCGTTTTGCCGCATTCCTTGCAGGTCTTGAAGTTTGCCATCAGAGTTTTACTACTTTCGCTATGAACATGGCACAATCGTGTGAATCGAGCTGTGTTACATAGCGCTCGGTATATGTTCCTACTGATGAATGTGAATAGCAGTCATACATATCCAGACCTCTGCCCGAGAATACCGGCAGACCGATATCGTAAAACTGCAGCGACATTTCAGCTCGCTTATCGCTCAGGTTGAAAAGACCTATAGCATAATCACCAGTAGAAAGTGGCTTTACCAGAGCAAAGACATTCTCAGGGTTGTTCCACTGTCTTATGATGTAAGGACCTCTGCACTCAATGTCCTGATTTATTGAGATGATGTCCTTGTTGGTAAGTATCTCTTTAGCGGCAGCATCCATTTTTCTGATATCACAGCCTATCATAAGCGGAGAATTCATAATTGCCCACAGTGCAAAGTGAGTCTTGTACTCAATGTCTGTGCAGCCGCCAACAACACTTCCAAGCACCTCCGCATTGTCACCCTTGCCGTGCATACCAACTACAAGCATATCCATATCGTTGTGACAGTATGATCCGCTGTATGGCTGATGTGAGACCTGTGAGTCAAATATACTCTTTATACTGAACCAGTTGTCTTGTATATCTCCTGTAGAACGGAACATATGCGCACCCGAGGAGCGGATCCAGTCGAGAACATTATCGTTTCCCCAGTTGCAGGCGGAGAAGAGTATATCTCTTCCGCAGCTGCGAAGTGCCATGGACATTCTTCTGTAGAGCGTCGCACCGTCTGCCGACAGCGGTTTATAGCAGTAATCATATTTCAGATAGTCAACTTCCCATTTTGCAAATGTTTCAGCATCAACAAATTCATGCTCAAAGCTTCCGGGAAAACCACCGCAGGTGTGAGTACCTGCACAGGAATACATACCGAATTTCAGTCCCTTTGAATGGATATAGTCAGCGAGAGCTTTCATGCCATTCGGGAATTTATTCTTATCAGGAACAAGTCTTCCGCTGCTGTCACGCTGACGTTCCGACCAGCTGTCATCAATGACTATGTACTCGTAGCCTGCATCTTTAAGACCGCTTTCAACAAAGAAATCAGCGGTAGTTCTGATAAGCTCATCGTTTATGTTCCAGCCGAATGTGTTCCATGAGTTCCAGCCCATAGGTGGTACTGCTGCAAGCGGAGTTTTCATAATATTATTTCCTTTCATGTGATCGGTTACTGTATGCTTATTGTACATCATAAACATAGTCAGTTATTACATATAAGCTAATATATCGACTATGTATTATCGTTGTATGCTGTCATTTTCTGCCACTGCGATTATGCAGTAATTGTTTTTTGCTCATTCTTCTGTATTCTATTGGTGATATACCCTCTGAGCGCTTGAATACTGTGCTGAAATATCCTGGTTCACGAAAGCCGCACTTATCTGATATTTCGTTTATCGGCTCATCTGTTTCAAGCAGCAGATGCTTTGCTTCCAGTATCCTGCGCTTTTTTATGTACTTTTCTATTGAAGATCCCATAGCCTGACGGAATATCCTGCCAAGGTACTGGTGTGAAACACCGCTGAGTCCGACTAACTCTGATATCGGAAGGTCACGGTTGAAATTATCCTCAATGTGATTTATAACTGGCAGGAGAATATCATTCTTAACGTTGCTGCCGGATTTTACTGCGTTTAGTATAAGGCTGTGCAGTTCAAGTATGATATCATAGCAAAGTCCTGAGCATCGGAATATACCGTTTATCCTGTCTGTCCGGAGAGTCAGCATTATCTTGTTGAACAGCTTGTTAAGTTCAGTGGTATCACAGCTTTTTAGCAATACCGGCTTGTCCAGCCCAAGCTCACCAAGAGTTCGTTCGATATCATACCCATCGAAAACAATCCAGCGAACAGTCCATTTGGGTTGATAGGGATAGTATTCATGAGGGTAAGCCTTAGGCATGAAGATCAGATCGCCTTTGGATATCTCCACGCTCTGTTCATCATAGTTTATACAGCCCATACCGCTAATGCACCACAATATCTTGAACCAGCAGCCTTCTCCGTTCTCCTGATAATATCCCTGCCACTCGGTCCCGCCTATACCTCTGAGGCACACGGGCAGGTTTTCAGTCTTTTCAGCATAGGGATAGATATTGGATTCAACAGCTGCTGTCATGTTGCTCACCTCACTGGTATGATAGCATATATTTGTTTTATTGTCAACTGCTGATTTTGCAATTTGAAATCTTCAAAGTGAAAATCCCACCGTAAACACGGGCGATTTTAAAAGCAAATTAAATATTTGAAATAAAATGATTCAAATATTTAAACCGACAGCCTGACTTTATACTTCATAAAAAAAGTCTACCTTTGCAGGTAGACTTTTAGATAGAACGATATTGGACTTAGTATGATCCTTTTGATCATCTAATGGTTACTGTAACAGCGTGTTTGATAGACTCTGTGGATGTCCATTCACCGTTAACCTTAGCTGCGATAGCAACCTTGTAGGTCATGCCGGGTGTAAGGTTCTTGGGGGTAACAAAGCTTCTTGAAGATGCAGGTATATAGGAATTCTGAACTCTCCACTTGCCTGCAAGATAAACAGCGATGCCGTAGTTTGTAGCGCCGTTTACAGGAGACCAAACAAACTGTACCTGATGATACTGCTTGTTGTAGTTGACAGCTGTAATTTCAGGATAAACTCCGGGATTATTATTGTTGTTATTATTGTTATTGTTGTTATTGTTGTTGTTATTATTGCCGAAGGAATAATTCTTCTTGAATTCAGAAGCGCTGTTTACAATGCTTGCAGCGCCATCACCGTTGCTGCCGTAAAGATTTACAAGTGCTGCACAAGCAAGAGCGAAGCATCCGTTGTAATCAAGTGCACCTTCTGTCCAGCGGTAGCTGTCGGTAACTTCATTGAATGTACCGGAGGAATCAGGTCCGCCGATGAGATAACCATAGTTTACATAGGTAGCATTAGGATTGGAGGAAGCATCTCCGTTGCCTGGATTTGCAGCTCTGTGGTGTACCTTGGGTGACCATGATGAGCCGTAGCCTGTCAGGAAGCTCTTATTATAGGGATTGTTGCCGAGTATATAGTTCATCTGATACTTAGCACCCTTTGCAAGAGAAGAATTTGAATCGTTGCCGATAGATGCAAGTGCTTCCATCTGAACAGCACAGTTGTAACGTGTGCAGCCCCACTCCTGTTTGCAGGAATTGTAAGTACCCTCATTCAGACCGCCCATATTGTTTACTTCAAACTGAAGCTCCTTAGCGTATGCGGAATCACCGGTCTTTTTGTACATCAGTGCAGCGTAACCTGACCATACCTTATCCCAGCTGTACAGATAATAATCGTAGTACTGATTATTGTAGCAGCCGTTGCCTGTAGGCTTGAAGGAAGGTTCACCGCGCTCACCCAGAATATACAGCCAGCCTTCTGCCATAGCCTGTTCATCCTGATACTGGGAATTTGTTGCATACATGGAACCCATACCTTCCATATAGTTACCTGTATGCTGCGTACCGAACTTATAAAGAGCCTTAGCATACTTTGTACACTTTGCTGCATAGGATGCATCTGTATCCTTGAATGCTACCGCAGTACCTGCAAGGGCGCTTGCCATTTCCAGTACTATAACTGAGTTGTTGCCGGAATTTGTCAGCCAGTATGTAGGACGATCGCCGTTCTGCTTTTCGGGAGAACCCCAGTAGCTGTGGTCACCCTCATTTGATACCATATAGCATACAGCACCTACATCACCATTGTTATCCAGGAATGTAGTCTTCATCAGGTAATCTGCGCCGTTTCTCAGGATGTACAGCAGATGATCACGGCAGCCTGCCTTCTGATATGCACCGGGATTGAGATAATCCGAAAGAGCAAGGCTGTTCATACCAAAGCCTATGGTCAGGTTGAACTTAATATGGTCGCCTGCATCGTGATAACCACCGGAAACATCCACCTTACCGTCACCGTCAGGATCTACGATACTTCTTGCGCCGCCGAGATTGACAGCATTTGAAAGATTTGCCTGTGCATCACTTACGTGGCAATTGCCTCTCCATGCCAGAGGGTTGTCATCGACACCTGTACCGCACTGGTTGGAATCATAGAAATAAAGGGATAATGCCAATGCATCTGAATAATTGGCATCTCCTCCGGCTGCACTCGCCTTTATTGCGGGAACTGCCGTTGATACCATTGCACCGGCTGATAATACCAGTGCAGTTGCGAATGCTGCGATCTTTGAAGATCTTCTTCCATGTTTTTTCATCTCTTAACACTCCAATTCTGATAGTTTTAGACTATTCGGGCAAAAGTACACCTCTGCCTCGAATATAAATATTTACCACTATGAAAACATTATATCACACCATTTCGTTTTTGTCAACATATTTATTTAAATATATTTGTAAACTTTTGTTACATTGGCTAAGCGGAGCTGTCTTTTGCATGGATATATTAAGTATGAAAAACAGCCTGTCGGTCAGACAGACTGTTTTTCATGTATTTTTCCGAAGTTCTTTTCAGTGCTTTTTGTATCCGTTGAATCCGCCGTTTTTTATGATATCCGGATAGTCCACATAAGAGGTGTCCATATCTACATCGTTACTTATACCGTTGATTTTTCCCTTGCAGCTGTACTGCCACATACCGTAGCTTCCTCTATAAGTGCATCTGCTGCCGTATTCTGCTATCCACAGTGCATAGCGCTCGGCAACTTCTTTGGTGATATATTTTTTCAGAGGGGCGCTGCTGATGTACAGCCCTGTGAAATATCCTGCTTTTTCCAATTCTCCGCAGAAGCATTTTACCAGTGATGAGCAGAAAGCTTTCCCCTTATCGAACTGTGTTTGTTCTTCCAGGTCAAAATAGACAGGATATTCAAACTTTTTGTTTTTTATAACTTCAAGGCAGACACGGGCTTCTTCTTTTGCGTCGGTTTCGCTTTCAGCGTAGCTGAACCAGTAAACACCCACGTTCAGCCCTGCTTTTTTTGCATGGGAATAGTTCTTGTCAAAATACGGATCCTTCTGTGAGATATACTTTCCGTATCCGCCGCGGAGTATTACAAAGTCCACTCCTCCTGACTTTACTTTGTTAAAGTTGATCTCTCCCTGCCACTGAGAAACGTCAATGCCTTTTATATTCATGATATACCTCGTCTTTATTCGGGTCTGGATTAGCTGTGATATTAGCGTCTGCACTGTTCTTTGCAACAAAGTTCAGCTGCGCTGTATTATACGATAGTATATGTTTCACGACCTGAAGTTGACACTGTCTGTATATCAGATGATACTTTCTCCGCTGTGCATGGCGATGAGTTTTTCGCCCATTATTTCTTTCATGATCTCAAAAGCAGGTATGCCTGTGCAGTGACCGCTGTAGTATATGGTATCAGTTGCTGCAAGTTCTCTTGCTGTCTGACGTATGGTTGCTATCTCCTCAGCAGTGTGTTCTCCGTCTTTTTTCATCATGTGAAAACCACTTATAACGCGGTCGGGGAGTCTGCCGAATATCTCTTTGTAACGATCGAGTATGTTGAGTATACCATTGTGGGCACAGCCCGATATCAGCAGATCTTCACCGTCACAGGATATGACCAGGCATTGTTCATGGGCAAAATCGTCAGGAACTTTTTCATTATCCTGCATTTTTGTAAGTTTTGAATTTCCCTGAGGACGGCATCGTTCACCGTGTATACCGCTGAACAGGAAAAGTTCATCGTCGATCCGCAGATCACCGTCGATAAGATTGACATTAGGCAGGGATAGTATGTCTTTGTCAATACCGATATATCTGTCGCCATTGTAATGAGGTTCAGCTGCCGATCTTTGCATATAGATATCCGCATGGCTGTTGACAGCTGAAAAGGGAAGTATCCCTCCCGAATGATCGTAGTGTCCGTGGCTGAGTATCACAGTATCAACTGTATCCAGATCTATACCGATCACAGCTGCATTGTTGATGATGGCATCGGTCTGACCTGCGTCGATAAGTATCCTGTGATCATTTGTTTCTATGTAAACGGAAAGTCCGTGTTCTGCTAAACAACCTTCTCTTCCGCAGGTATTTTCAACAAGTGTGATTATTCTCATAGTAAGTCACCTTTCTGTTTTATCTGTGCAGACGTTCATGGCTCTTTAAAATGCATCTGTGATATACTGTACAGGTGAAGAATCCTACAGCTGCTCCCAGAAGCATACCGCAGATCACATCTGTAGGGTAATGTACTCCTACGTACAGTCTTGAAAGTGCTATAAGCAGAGCGAACAGCAGTACAGGTATACCGATTTTTCTCGGCGTTTCACGCAGAATGACCGTTCCTACTGAAAAGCCTGCCGAGGAATGACCTGAAGGGAATGACGAATCGTTCTGCTTACCTATCATAAGATGAAGTCCGTCTATGACTTCATAAGGGCGGATACGGCCTACAAGGTTTTTTAATATGAGATTGCATATTACCGTATTTATCACCAGCGCGGCAGCACATAAAATGCCGAGCCTGCGTGTTTTAGGTATAAAGATAAGTGTCAGCGTAACCGCTATCATCATTAGCCCACCATTTCCCGAGTAGGTTATGACTTTGACTATGGGAGTTAACAGATCTGTTCTGACATTTTCCTGTATCCACAAAAGGATCTGTTCGTCGAACCCGATCAATTTTTCTAACATGGTAAGTATATCCCTCCTGAAATAAATAAGTAACAATCATATAAATATACTAATATATATAATTATAATGCAGGAAATTTATTCCATAATTTTTGACGTATAAATATAAGGCTCAATGCCTTAACTGTGCATAAAAATGGAAGTTCATATAATAGTAAGCTAATGTAATAATACCTAAATAAATGAGCAGTAATTTAGTGATAATAGACTTGGTAATACTGACAAAATAATATAAGATCCATTTTTATTGGCTGTAGGGTCATCAGCTTTACAATTATACCATTAATATTTAAAAAAGTAAAGAAGATATCACAGTAATTTCAGAAAAATACCTATCGAGGACAGCATCTATCCGTCAACACTAACAACGGATACCGAGCATCAAACAACCGATACCCGCCTTGAAAGAAACGTATCGAGCCGTCCGCCCGAGGACAGCATCTATCCGTCAACACGAACAACGGATACCGAGCATCAAACAACCGATACCCGCCTTGAAAGAAACGTATCTAGCCGTCCGCCCGAGAACAAAAAGACCGCAGGTGCGTCGGATGCACCTGCGGTACTTAAAGCTCTTTTTATCTCTCCAAAATATTTTTTTTACACACGCAATAATCGACTAAGGTCATATATCCCATTCTGTGCGGACAGTGTACCTTGCAGGGAAGCGAAGTTTTGATATCGCGTGCATTGAAGCGATGGTGCCGTTGTACTTGAAACTCACTATCCTTACTTTACTTTCTTTTAAACTTTTGGTAGCAAGATCCCATGCACCGATCTCATCAAGTGCTTTCATGTATATTTCCGTAATTCCTTTTAACTCGTCTGATTTTTCCGCGTGAATACGCAGTTTCCCTCTCCTGAAGCAGTCAGGCTCTACGCTAGGATGCTTCATCATTAATTCGTTTCTGTTCATATTATCATCTCCTGTGAAACTATTTCTCCCTTTTCATTAGTCGCCGAATTATCAGTTCACAATTTTTACATTTTAACTTTTCGCTTCTCTCGAATGCATATTTTAACATAAAAAAACGACCTCGTCAAGAGTTATTAATTATTTTTGTTGATTTAAACAAATGTCAAGGTAATAGTACCTGCTTTTTAGGTACAATAAGCTTTTTTTATGACAGGTAATCTCAAAAAATCCCGAAACAAATCCGTTTCAATAATAACAAGACGTTTTTATGGACAACTGTGATCATATGCGTCAAATATGATAGATATTTACCAAAAATTGCGGGGTATTAGTTTTAAATTTTTTGATATTCATAAATAAACGTTGAATTTGCTCAAAATTTCTGTTAAAATAATATAAATTAAAATGTTCGATCCTATCATAAAAGGGGGGATTGTAGTTGGATAAAAAGGATATAGATGCTCTTTGTGCGCTTTTTAATGAATTATCAGAAGTGCATAATGAAGCTGAACTGGAAAGATCGGTGGAGAATAATATAGGTATTTTTGGTGATCATGATATCACCAAACTGAAAATAGCCCTTTATCTGCTTGGCGAAAGAATGCTCACTGTCGATGCTGAAAACAGGGATGCATTAAGAGCGCGTCGTATTGCCTGCCTGACTGATGCGGAAAAAGCGGAGATGCAGAAGGTCGAGGAGATAATTGATAAAAATCTACTTAAATACTATTTCCAGCCTATCATAAGTGCATCCACCGGCGATATATATTCATACGAAGCACTCATGCGTTCAGCTGCCGATCCGTCAATAACCCCTTTTCATATACTCAAATATGCAGGCCTTAATGACAGGCTTGATGATATCGAGAGAGCTACGTTTTTTAATATACTTAAGATAATCGAGAGCGATAAGGAAAAGTTCGGCGGAAAAACAGTATTCATAAATAGTATTCCCAATGTTTGTCTGGGCGAGGCTGATGTAGAGATGATATCAGCTATCCTTAGTAAATATTCGGATATGGTAGTGGTAGAACTTATAGAAAGCGCTGAAGCTGACGAAGCTCAACTCATAAGGCTGAAGGATACATTCAGCAGTATGGATATTAAAATAGCTGTCGATGATTATGGCACAGGATACTCAAATGTTAGCAATCTACTCAGGTACAAACCCGATTTTGTAAAGATCGACCGTTCGCTTATAAGCGAAATCAACTGTGATTCCAATAAGAAGCATTTTGTACGTGATATCATAGAATTCTGCCACGATAATGATATACTTGCACTTGCAGAGGGCGTTGAGACCGATATGGAAATGAAGACCCTGATAATAATGGGTATCGATCTCATCCAGGGTTATTATACTGCCAGACCTGCACCTGAACCGATCTCTGCAATACCTTATGAGATAAGACAGGAGATAAGGCGTTTTCAGCAGCAGCGTCAGGACGGCGAGGAGACCCATGTATATAAGGTCGAGGGTACTGAACGTATATTGCTGGAAAAAATGAAAAAGCACGGATACAAATGTATACGAATACTGGCAACCGAAGATGACGGGGATATTTCCATTGTTGGCAATTCATCTCTTGAAACTCAGGTGCATATAGAGATCGACAGCGGATTCAAAGGCAGAGTCAATCTTGAAAGCGCCAATCTTTCCAATACCAAGAATCGTCCGTGCATTCAGCTGGCAGAGGACTGCGTGGTGGAGTTATCTGTCCTTGGTGATTGCAAGCTGCAAAACGGCGGTATCATCGTTCCCGAAAGCTCCGAACTGACGTTTACAGGACTTGGTTCGCTTAATATAAAGGTTCATGATCCTTCCTTCTATGGAATAGGTGCACATCTTGACGAACGTCATGGCAGGATCAGTTTCAGTGCGGATGTTACTTTCGTTATTGAAGCTTACGGACAGTTCGGCACCTGTATCGGTTCGGGCCTTGGCGGTGAGATAGACATACACAGGGGTATTTTCAATATATCCATGAATTGTAATAACGGTGTAGCGATCGGTTCTATGACGGGTAATACTGATCTTGATATACGCTACTGCGGTATCGAGGTCAACTGCTACAGTCTTAAAGGTACTATTGTCGGCAGCCGTGATGGTACTGCTGAGCTTATCCTGCACAGCATGAGCCTGAGGTGCAGCGTCAGCGGCAAGGAAACGGTCTGTGTAGGTTCTTTGCAGGGTCCTACAAATGTTACGATCGAAAATTCCAACTTTGCCTCAGATGTCAGATCTGATAAAATGACAGTGTTTGGCTCGCTTTATAACAAGAGCATCGTCACGGTGCATAATATCTCCATGAATATTGAGGCAGGCGGTCAGGAGGCTTACATTATAGGCGGTCTGAACGGAAACACTGTATTTGATTGCACTGAAGCTGATATGAAGATAGTCCTGAATTCCGGGTTCAACAGTATTACTTCAGCACAGGGCGATGATCTTGTAGTCGGAGACGGAAGATATCAAATAAGAGTAAACGGTCAAAATTTCCGGCTTATCCCCGAAAAGTGATAAGAATATGTTTTTTCGCAGGAGGCGCAGCCGCGTCCTCCTGCTTTTTCTAAAGGAGAACAGCTTATGAGAACTAATTTTAATATCGAAAACACAGATACGATAGATACATTGGCTTATAGGGAACAGACTAAGATGATGATATTGCAGATAGCTGATGGTATGGACTGGTCCGACATGGAAAGACATTTCTCGCTGCTGCGTGAGAAACTGGATACCTATATATGGTATATAGATTCAAAACAGTATGAAGATAAGTATCCCGATGTAGAAAGGATAGAGTTAAGGGTGACATTTCTTTTCAAGGAGCCTGATGTATGTATAAAGCTGCTTGAAAAGGCAGGAGAGGTGCTTCACCGCGTTTTTGAAAACTCTGCATTGATAGTTGAATGCGGAGAAAGGGAATAAAGTCTGACTAAATATTATATAGGATATGTTAAGGTGATTATAGTATATGAGATTGCAAAAGTTACGGATGTATGGTATACTCATAACGTTGATAGGGTAATAAATGATAAGGAGATAATTTGATATGTATACTGCAAATGAACATAGATATGACAAAATGTTATATAACCGCTGTGGTAAAAGCGGCCTGAAACTGCCTGCTATATCACTTGGACTATGGCAGAATTTCGGATACGGTTCAGTATTTGCGAATGTTGAGGAAATGTGCCGCACTGCTTTTGATCTTGGTATAACTCACTTTGATCTTGCAAATAACTACGGTCATCCCTATAATGGCTCAGCTGAGGAAAACTTTGGCAGAGTACTTGACAGGGGACTGAGGGCATACCGCGATGAGCTGGTGATATCTACAAAGGCAGGCTATGAGATGTGGGATGGTCCCTATGGTGACAGGAACGGCTCACGTAAGTATCTCACAGCATCACTGGATCAGAGCCTAAAGCGCATGGGTCTTGATTATGTGGATATTTTCTATCATCATGTATTTGACCCTGATACTCCGCTGGAGGAGACTGCTCTTGCACTTGATAATGCTGTAAAGCAGGGCAAGGCACTTTATGTTGGTATATCAAATTACAATAAGGCGCAGACAGAGGAGATGCTTTCGATATTCCGTGAGCTGAGAACTCCTTTTATAGTGAACCAGCCGAGTTTTTCTATGCTAAACAGATGGGTAGAGGACGATAAGCTTGATACCTTCTGTGTGGAAAACGGTATTGGTCTTGCTGTGTTCTCGCCGCTTTATCAGGGCTTCCTGACAGACAGATATTTAAAGGGTATTCCGGAAGATTCCCGTGTGGGAAAGGGCAATACCTGGATAGGAGATCAGCTTACTCCACAAATGCTGAAAAAACTCAACTCACTCAATGATATCGGTGTTTCACGCGGACAGAAGCTGTCACAGATGGCTGTTGCGTGGCTGTTACATAACAAGGCTGTTGCCACTGTACTTGTAGGTGCCAGCAGACCTCAGCAGATCATTGATAATGTTGGTGCACTCGATAACCTTGATTTCACTGCTGAAGAGATCTCTGAAATAGAGAAGGTTCTTGCAGAGTGATCTCATTCGGGTGCTTGAAAATGCTTTCTTGAGGGCCTTATATAAAATTACCGCCGCCTTTTGCGTGAACAGCAAGGGCGGCGGTAATTTTTTGTCTTAAACTTGTAAGATATCCCAAAAACAAATGTAAATAATTAATGAACCTGTATTTTGTTTAAATATTATTTCTATTATAATAAAAAATAATAACAAAATTTATAGTAAACTATTTCAGCAAAATGAATAAATACAGATGTATAAGATGTGAATTTCTAACAAAAAACAGAAAACTTTTGAAATTTCGAATGCTATACTTTATAGTAAGTTGGAACAAAAAGCATTGAAGTTAACCTACAATAAATAGGCATAGTGCTTAAATGATTGTCTATTATAGTTAAAAGAGGTGAGGACAGTGAGAAGTTTAAGAGGCAGTAATATCAAAAAACGTGTGTCGGCACTTTCTATGGCAGCGATGATAGTTATTGAACAGCTTGCATACATAGATCCGATGATAGCATATTCTGCCAGATCGGCATCTTCTAATGGATCGTCAGATTTTCCCGCAGTGACTTCAAGCGGTGTATCCGCATCACTTGAACATAAAGATCAGCTGGTAGATAACGGTGACGGTACTTACACATTTACTTCTGATATTACTTCAGCTTATTCATATCACGATGAAAGCGGCGACAGACTTCGTTTTCAGTCGGATACTTATGAATTCGATAAGCCCGGCAAATATCTCATTGAGTTGTGGGGCGGTGACGGTGGTGACGGAAGTTCGTTGTTCCCACTGAGCTTTAAAGCAGGTTCAGGCGGTAAGGGCGGTTTCGTGTACGGTGTGCTTACTGTTACTCCTGAAGATGTGGATGCTAAGAAAAAGCTTTACTACGAAATAGGAAGTAAAGGACTTAGCCAGACAAGAAGTATCGCAGGCGGCGGTACAGGCGGTATCGGCGGCGGTGCTGGCGATATAGCTGTATTCTCGGTAGGTGCAGGCGGCGGCGGTGGCGGCGGCGCAGGCGCAGCCCTTCACACACTGCCCGGTATATTCGGCGGTGACGGACGTGCAAACGGCGGCGAAGGCGGAACATTCTTAAGCAGCCTTAGCGATACCCCGAATATCAAAGCATTTACAAGCGGTACTTATTACGCAGGTGAAAACGGCAAGACTTCGGGTACTAAGGCAGCCTATGTAGGACAGGGCGGTACAGACCGTCCCGGTGAACTGGTAGAAAGTTTCATAGGTTTCCTTGAAGCTTCATCCTATCCTAACGACTGGCAGAAGTCATACCACCCAGATGCTGACAGAGGTATCGGCGGTGCAAGTAACTTCCGAGGCGGCGGCGGTTCTTCCTATGTAGGTGCTTACAGTTATTTCGAAGAGAACTCGAAAGGTTCTGATGATCTCTTTGTTGAGAGAGACGGAAACACAAACGCTGATGTGGGCGGTGCTGTAGTTATAAGATATCTTCCCGATAGCAACAGCGATTACGCTTATCTTGATAACATCACAGTAAGCGGTGGAGTTTCAGAATATTTCGATATCGTATCAATGAACTGCACAAACAATAAGTATAATGCTTCAAGCAAGAAAATGCAGTTATTGAATGTTTCATCTACAAAAACAGATAATAACTTCACAGTTAACGGTTCGGTAGCACCTGTACCCGATGGTCTTGACAAAGGTCAGGCGCAGGATACCCTTACAGTTTCAATAACTGTAAGACCGAAGAAAGCATTCTTCGGCGGACTTAACGTACCTGTATTCACAGGTGACTTTGCTGTAAAGGACAGTGATAATTCAAAGAATTCGACTATATCTTATACCGATAATGTTACCCATGTAAACGTGCCTTACAATATCAGTATAACTGCTAAGAACTCAACAAAGCAGACAGGCGATACTGTATTAAAAGGTGATCTGTTTGAGCAGGAGATAGCTTATGAAGCAGATGATCCGATGCAGGATTTCATAAGCGGCATAACCTATAGAATAGATGATATTTCTGCAAATAGTTTCAGCGACACTATAACATCTGCTGATGTATCAAACGGCAGAAAAGCATTCTCGGTGAAAGCAACACTTGTTCCAAAGAGTGGTACTGCGGCACAAGTTGGTGAAGCAGGCAACCCGACAGTAACTAAGACAGTATATGTTCGATGCATAAGTGACAGTGTGCTGGATGTTGACGGATATGAGATCAATGCAGAAAAGTCATTGGCTTATAATGAAACCGATGATACTTACGATCTTACCGTTGATATGAACGTTGAGAATCAGGATGCTAAATCATTCAGTATTATAGATCCTATTGAGAGTGAAAATGTACTTGATATTGTTTATAATGCAACCTCAAATCTCAGTAGTTCTAATGATTATGTTAGTATAAGCAGAAATCAAGATAATAATAGCAATAATACTAAATATTCCGGTACGCTTCAACCCGGTATCTATTATGTTGAGGTATGGGGCGGTGATGGCGGAAGTGGATTCAATGATCCAACCAATAATCTTTCAAGTGCTGTTAGTAATAATACATATGGCGGTTATGGAGGAAAAGGTGGTTTCATTAGTGGATATGTCACTTTGGTTAGCGAGAAGCAGCTGGAAATTGTGTTAGGTCCCAAAGGAATTAAGGGTGATAGTTCAAATCCTGCAGGCAAAGGAGGTAAAGCAACATATGTAAATATTGGTGATGAGTCTGATGATATGACCTTTGTTGCAGGCGGAGGTGGAGGAGGTTCTACCTATTTGAAATATAGTGGAACCGATCAGAATAGTCATATGGGATACTCTGGTAATGATGGTTATAGAATTGGTGGAACCTCAGTTTATAAAGGTAGTTCTTCTAATGGAAATGATTATTACGATGTAAGTAAATATGATGGAGCAGATGCTATTTCTGTTAGTATAAGTACCGGTTTAAATCCTTATCGTAGAATTAGTAATTTCAATAATAATATTGCCAGTTATTTTGCTAAGGGTGGTTACAGCGAAATAGGTAGTGGTGTTCAAACTGAGATTGCTGATATAATGTATATTGACAATGGTGTGCATGATATTACAGTTGATCTTGGTCTATATGAATATGTTAATTATTTTAATAGTGGCATTGTTAGCAATTATTATATAAGCCAGTGGACAAACAAGAGTGGAGATCCAGAATACGTTTCTAATGATGATGAGTACGAACGTGTTTCATCCTATAAAGGTACAACTAAGACTTCTATAGGAACAACAGGAGCGGTAAAAATCACCAGGCTTGGCGTACGCACCAGACATAACTATGGTGGTACTGAAGTTGGAGTAGATACTTCTAATTCTGTTACACTTGCAAACATTGAAGAACAGATCAAAAATGATTATGCTAACGCTAATTGCTATGACAGTTTTACGTTAACAGGCAACTTTACAGATTATTTTGATCTGCAGGCTAATTCAAACTACTCAATCGTAGATAACATTGGATCACATCAGTTTGCTCTTTCAAATGCTAATGTACAATCAACAGCATCAACAACTACTAACGGGTATACTCAAAGTACTCTGCCGGGCTATACATTTAAAAAGTATGATTATGTGTACAAGCTTAAAGGCAACGATTCAGTTACATTCAAACTAAAACCGATAAACGGCTTCTTAGGCGGTAACGATGTACCACTGCTAAACAGCGCAACACTGACACATCATAACAATACTGTTGAAGATGATGATACAAAGTCTATCGTAGCTGACAACGCAACCGACTTCGCAAATGTCAGACTTGCATCCGAAACACTGGCAGATGAAACCTACATAACTGTAGATACATCGCCAATATTCGTTGAATACGGCGGAACGCTTTCGGAAAGTGATTTCACTAATACAAAGAAGACATTTGAAAGCAGCAATCTTGCAGATGACTATGCACGGTTTACAGATTTTGGATATGAGCCGGATCTGAATAATGCAATAACAGCGGATACAAATGTTATTGTTACAGCAGGGCTTGAACCAACATCTGATAATGCAGCAAGAGCAACGGTGATCGATCCCGTAAGCAGGGCAGAGAGAAACTTCAGCGTACCTGTTTACGTGAAGTATCCTATCACAACTACCCTGACTAACGTTACAGCTGCTAAGGCTGACGGAACTCAATTCCCGTCAAGCGGTGAGTTCTTCCCCACATCGGTGGATGACAGAGATCTGACGATCGTACTCAGTGCAGTTGACGGTTATGATCTGCCCGCTGCAGACGATGTTACAGTGACAGGTGCAGATGCATCTATCGAAAAGCGCGACGGTAATATTTACGTTACTATCCCGCGAAGCACTATAACAGGTGTGGTCACCATAACAGCATCAGGAGTGCAGGTAACACATAAGGTACATTATATGTACGAGTACTACGATCCGCTGTCAGAGCAGATCTCGGTACAAAGTGTAGTTGATACGCATGAGTATAAAAACGGTGATTTCCTCGAGGGTCTGAATTTCCCGAACGTAACCGGTGCGTATCCCGTGGGATACGATGACTACGACTGGGATTTCGGACAGACCGAATACGATGATGACAGCGGCAAATACAAAATGGGTCAGGAGGATATCTACATAATAGGTACCTACGTTCCCATAACCTATAAGCTGGTGATAAACTACGTTCTAAAAGATACGGATAACCAAATTCTCGAAACGTACACCTCACCCGACAGGACACAATACCATGAAGATACTGATACCTTTGATATAGCACTTACAAAGGGTGCAGACTTCTTTATAAAGTCCCCCGATATCACGGGTTACGTAACAGATACCCCGTACGTTTCGGGCAAGGTAGATAATGCGTTTATCGATTCTCTTAATGAAACTATCACTATTGGTGAAAAGACATACAAGAGCAAGACGATCAATGTATATTATGAACCAAACCCTGATAACGTGATCGTACACTTCGTCAAGTGTGATGTCAGAGGAGTTCCGATCGAAAATGATGGCAATACTATAACCAGAATCACAGAGGCAATTGGTGTTGGCGTTGACTATGATTTGGAATCGGAAATACTATCCAATATTACTAATGATGAATACGAGATAATCAAACGTACAAGACAAACAGATACGGCCGAAGAAGAGGTGACTACCGTTTCGGGTACTATCACAGATGCAGATCAGATCGAAACATACTACGTTTACTATAGAGCAAAACCCGGAAAAGTTACGGTTGAGTTCTACAAAGAGCGTGATGATGCATCACCTGACAAATCCAAGACTTGTGAGGTTGGCAGAGAGTATGGCTATAACGCTGATCTTAAAGAATTTGATTCTCTCCCAAGAGCCGTAAAGGATAACTGCAGACTTGTTGGCTGGGAAACCGAAGACGGCAAGCTTATCGAGGACGATACGATAGTCGAGGGCGAGGATGGTACTAGAATAAAGCTGTACGCTAAATGGGCATCAATGAAGGTTACTATACACGTTGATTATCGATACGCTGAGAATGTTGAGAATGAAACGATTCGCGGAACTGAGGCAGATACACCATTCACAAAAGAGTATCTCTACGGACAGAGCTATAAGATAGTATCTGGTCATATACCTTATTACGAAGCTGTTCCCGGAGTTGTTGAGGGTATAGCCTTGGAAGATAAAACCGAAAAGGTATACTATAAAGACGGCTCAGGTGAGATAAGCATCATAGTTGATGTTTACAGCGAGAGCAGTTTGAGTAATACCGCAAATGCTCACAAGCTTAAAGGCGGAACATTCGAGCTGTACAACTCGAGCGGTGAATGCATCAGCACCAAGCAGAACACTGATGGTTCTGTTACATGGACAAATGTTGAAGTTCGCCTGACAGACGGTGAAAAATACACAGTCAAGTGTACAGATCCACCCGTGGGATATGCTCCCGGTGAGATAGAGGTGACAGTTCAGGGTACAGAGACCTATGAAGAAATGTTCCTCGGCAAAACCAAATTCAGAATGCCTTTCGCAGGCAGCACACCGATGACAGGTTATACCGTCGTTGGTACATCCACAATGTTACTTGCTGTTTTCCTGCTGTTCCTTAATATGCGCAGTAAAGCAGAAGAAAAAAGAATAAAAAACAATTAGGAGGTTCTTATTATGAAAAAATTGTACAAGCGTTCCACAGCAATAGCAGTATCGGCATTAATGATGTCGCAGATGATTCCTTACAATGTGTTTGCATCGGAAAATCCAACCGGTCCTAACTCGCTGACTATCCATCCGTATATCCTGAGTGACGCAAAATATGCAGAAGCAAAGCAAGCTAACAAAACTCCTAGTGGTTTAGGTACTACCGATGCTATAGCAGCTGATACAGATTTAGCTGATAATTACGATGCAACTGAATCACAGGATGTTACATTTACTCTTACTGAGGTTACCAGTACAGGTGCTGCAAAACAAGGTGGTATTAAAATTACAACTCCTTCAAAGTCATTTTCATCTCTGCCTGATGGTTACTACAAGATAACACCTAATAATACTTCTACAGATGCTAACTTAAAAGAAGTTGAATCATTCTTCATCCAGCTTCCTTCGGGTTCAAACAGAGATGTGTACATTTATCCTAAGCTGACAGATAACCATGATAATGGTGATCATAACACCCCTGGTACACTTCATGATGCAACTGATCCTACCTCAAAGGATAAGCACTCGATAGAGCTTACCAAGAAACTTAGTGGTGACGCAGCGTGGACTAGTGGTATGAGTGCTACATTCCAGTTATATTCTCAGGATGCTATGGGCAACTGGGTAGACGGCGGTACACATGATACTGATGCTAATGGTAAAGTCATAGTTGATGGTCTGCCTTATGGTACATACTATATGTATGAAACATCTGCTGTAACTGGTTATCTTAAGAATAGCAGTCCTGTAAAGTTCGTCCTCGATGGTACAGCGAGCTCGGTTCAGAAGGCTGACCTTACAAATGATAAGAAGCTTACAGTTTCAAAGGCAATAGATGTTGATGGTAAGGGACATACCTATAACTGGACGATCACAGCTGATGTTCCTGTAAATTCTGAAAACCTGATGAGTTACTCCATAACCGATACTTTTGAAAACCTTAAGGAAGTTAATGTAGTAAGCGTCTTTTCAGGAAGTGATGAACTGGATGAAGATGTTGATTATACTGTTTCGACAAATGGTAATAAATTGACAGTTGAGATCGATGATCCTTCATCACTTGAATCGGATGCTGATATTGTTATAAAGGTAGAATCAAAATTAGTTGATGGTTTCACATCAGGTTCTGAGGCTACAAATACATCTTCGATAGATTATCAGTATGCTTATGATCCTGATAATGATAGCAGGATCCCATCTCAGATACCCAATGACATACCAAATATACCCAATCCCAATCCCGATGATCCCGATCCCACTGATCCCAATAATCCTCCTGTTGTAAGTTATCCTGATGGTACTGAAGAAGAACTCCATAATACCGAAACAGTAACACCTGCAACTATTACAATTTCAAACTATGCGACAGGAACAACCACTGAACTGAAAAAAAGTAAATATAGTATAACAGGTTGCAGCAATCATGATGATGACGATGCCAGTGATATTGTTACTCTTGAAAACCTCGCACCCGGTGTCTATGAGATCACTCAGCTCGGTACACAGGAAAACTACAAAATCGATGAAAACGTTAAGACTATCTTTATTGACAAGAATGGTAAAGTTTATGAAGGTGACACAGCTGATTCAACAAAAGAAATTACAAATAAAAAAATAATATTCTATAATGATCCAATTTCTGATAACTTCCAGCTGCCTTTCACCGGTACTACTGCAACTATCGTATTCACCATAGGCGGTATCGCTATAATGGCAGGCGCTGCATTCTTCATCATAGTTCTCTTCAAGAAGAAGGACGAAGAGGAAGAAGAGCAGAACAAAGCATAATTAATTAGTTAAAACAATGATAAGGTTCTCCGTGAACTGAACGCTATAAGTGCCGCTGCTTTGTCGGCGGCACTTATAATTTTTCAATAGGAGGAAAAACTGTTGGGCAAGAAGAAAAACAAAAAGAAACGATTAGGCATTATATTGCTCTTGCTCCTGTTCCTGATAGGATTGGTCTTGTTCCTTTACCCGTTTATCAGCAGGATCTTTATAAACAAAAAAGTCGATGAAAATATACAGAATCTCAAAGATGACCTGAACAGGATCATAAACGAATCTATTGAAAACGGAGATCTCAATATTGAAGACCTGCCTCTTGATGAAGAGGGCAGACCCGCACCGTATGAAAGGATAAAGTATGATATAGAGGAGGAGGAGAGTCAGCCTTACCTCGATGACCTTTATCAGTATATGCGCAGGCGCAACAGGGAACTCTTTGAGTCATCGCAGTCGCAGCTTGATTCGCAGGAATCATATAAGTACCCTGAATTCGATCTGAAGTCTTACGGTCTTAATACAGAAAGTATAGGTACTCTTGAAATATCAAGACTGGGATTGAAGCTGCCTGTATTTCTGGGTGCAAACGATTATAACCTTACAGCGGGTTGTGGTCACCTGACTTATACAACTTATCCCATAGGCGGTTATAACACAAATTGTGTTATTGCTGTGCACAGGGGACTTGGCGGATCTGATTTTCTGAGATATGTAGAAAAGCTTGAAAGCGGCGATGTGGTGCGTGTACAGAATTACTGGTATACACTGGAATACAAAGTCGTAGATCATGTGATCGTTGATCCTGATGAAGTGGATTCCGTACTTATACAGCCGGGCAAGGATATGCTCACACTTTATACCTGTCATCCCTATGGTATAAACAACCGAAGGTACCTGGTATACTGTGAGAGAGTTATAAAATAAGGATCTATTGATTAAAACAAAATGAGTGTCATTCTCCGATGTAAAGGAGAACGGCACTCTTTTTATTGTTCTGTCCGATATTATCATTTTTATTATTTTTTACTTGACAATGCATTCATAATGTGATATAATAATCTAGTAAGCCGCTGTGGTGGAATAGGCAGACACAAGGGACTTAAAATCCCTCGGTAGCAATACCGTACCGGTTCAAGTCCGGTCAGCGGCACTATAGAATAAAGTAAGATCGGGCTTTTTAAGCCCGATTTTTTTTTCCTTCCGGACGAACGAAATTGATCCATTCCGATTTAAAACATTTTGAATACTGTAGGAAAAGATCTGTCTATAGCTACACCGCCGAGGATATTTGCGATCGTTTCAGCGGAGTAGATCTTCTGACTGTAAGTCTTGTTATAGTTTTGCGGCATGAAGTATTTTTTTGACAAAGCCCACCTTACGGATAATGATTCCTCATTCTAATGATACAGTCACATCGCCTGTTCCGAGTGTATCAGCAAACCCTGAAGTATCATCAATATGCCCGATCTTTGTATAGCTGTATGAAGTATCAAAGCTCTTATAGAAAATCACTATGCAGCTGTCACCATAGAGCATGATATCGCCCTCGTTGATATGTCCAACATTCTCAGGTGCTGAAGGCAGAGGAGTATCAAGGTAATAATACTTCTCGTTGCCGTTCAGTTCGGACATATCAAGTGATAATGGCAGCATTTTCGTAAAAGCTGTGACAGTATTGCTGCTTTCCAATGTGACAGGAAACTGCTTATCTCCTATAACGATCTTCATACCGTCAACTTCCTTTTCTTCGTGTTGTTCGGCGGTTGTGACATCTTGTCGGTCGGAGATTACAGATGAAACGCTGCTGTCGCTTTGAATCATAACAGACGAGTTTTCACTTTGCACCGTCACAGCTGAACTATTCTCTGAGTAACTGCCGCACCCGGTAAGCATCAGAAACGAAGCTATAACCGTCATTAACTTGGATCTATTCATAAATGCTCCTCACCACCTTTGCAGGAGTGCCGACCGCTATCATATTTTCGGGAATATCCTTTGTAACGACCGAACCCGCACCAATGACTGCATTATCACCGATAGTCACTCCGGAAAGGATAGTTGAATTTGAGCCGATCCAAACATTCTTTCCGATATGGATAGGCTTCGGTATCAGATCATGTCGTTCTTCGGGGAGTAGTCCGTGATTAAGCGTAGCAAGCATCGTGTTATGCCCGATCAAAGCTCCGTCACCTATAAATATACTGCCCTGATCCTGAAACTTACAGCCTGCATTGATGAATACGCCCTTTCCTAGATGAATGTTCTTGCCGCAGTCTGTGTAGAACGGAGGAAACAGCCCGACTTCAACAGGTTCACCGATCAGCTCCGACATCAGCGCATTGATCTCATCGGGGGTATGATAGCGGCTGTTGATCTCCATTGTTATGCGGATAGCCTCCTGACTCAGCTTATGCATTGTCTGATGAACTCCGCACTCTGCCGTGACCTGTTTTCCGCTGTTCATAAATTCAAGAAATTCTGCTGTTGTCATTACTGTTTCCTCCATGTAAGATCATTTCAGATATTCGTTATAAAATGCTTCCAGCTTGTCGAATGGTATAGCGTTATTCTCACCGCCGTCATAAAGGTCGGTATGCGAAGCGCCTTCGATCACAAGAAGCTGTTTATTGTCGGTGTACTTGTTTCCGTTTATCATATTCTCATACGCATCTTTCCCGAAGTAGAAAGAATGTGCTTTGTCACCGTGCATTATCATAACAGCGGAACGTATCTCATTGCTGTATTGCAGGATAGGCATATTAATGAACGACATACAGCCGATCTTGTTCCAGCCGCCGTTTGAATTGAGCGAACGTGGGTGATAACCTCTTTCGGTCTTATAGTAAGCGTGGTAGTCTTTTACAAAATACGGCGCATCTTCGGGAAGGGGATCGATAACTCCTCCGCCAAGCTCATACTCACCGCTTACATAATCCCTGATACGCTGAGCATTAAGAGCTACCTTCTTTTCATAGCGTTTTTCTTCGCTGTCCTCGCTGTCGAAATAGCCATTTGCATTTACACGGGTCATATCATACATGGTCGATGCAACAGTCGCCTTGATACGTGTATCCAATGTTGCAGCGTTAAGAGCCATACCGCCCCAGCCGCAGATACCGAGAATACCGATACGCTCAGGATCAACATTTTCCTGAATCGAGAGGAAATCAACCGCTGCCATAAAGTCCTCGGTGTTGATATCGGGAGAAGCCATATAACGAGGAGCACCTCCGCTTTCTCCGGTAAAGGAAGGATCAAAGGCAATAGTCAGAAATCCGCGTTCCGCAAGTGTCTGAGCATAAAGACCGCTGCACTGCTCCTTGACTGCGCCGAAAGGACCGCACACGGCGATAGCAGGAAGCTTTCCGCCTGCATTCTTTGGAGTGTACATATCGGCAGCGAGTGTGATACCATAGCGGTTGTGGAATGTCACTTTCTTATGATCGACCTTGTCGGACTTCGGGAAGGTCTTGTCCCATTCCTGTGTCATGTTGAGCATTTCATCTTTCATTTCAGATACCTCCGTTTTTTCTTAATGTGTAGGTGAGAAAGTCCAAGCAGTCTATGCGGTCGTTATACTTGTGAACGCTTTCAAGAAGCGACTTCCGATAGGCTTTCAGCAGCTTTTCAAGTTCTTTGTAACGCTTTTCTTCGATCAGTATCAGACATTTAGCTGTCATTTCATCATTTAAACCTATGTCACGCAGATTTTCGGTCATTACCGCTGTTTTATCGGCTGCGTTTGGCATTGTCATCACCTCCGTGTTTCTGTAATTACATTATAACACATCTTTTCTGATATGTAAAATACCTATATGTAATGACTTGTCATTCTTGACAGGAATGACAAGCTGCGGTATAATAGAAGTATCTTATTACGGAGGTGCAGCATGGAAATAAGGATACTACGCTACTTTTTAGCGATCGCCAGAGAGGAAAACATGACAAGAGCAGCCGAGCGCCTGCATATCTCGCAGCCATCGCTCTCTAAGGAGATCAAAAAGCTCGAAGAAGAATTAGGACATGAGCTGTTTATACGCACTAATAAGAATATGATTCTTAACGATGAAGGTATGCTACTGCGCAAACGTGCCGAGGATATCCTCGCTATGGTGGACAAGACCACTGAGGAGTTCAGCCAGCTTGACAACATCATCGGTGGTGAGATTCGCATAGGCTGTGCTGAGAGCTATCTTATCAAATACCTTGCAAGGAGCATCAAAGCATTCAAGGAGCAGTACCCGAATTTCATATTTCATATATTCAGTGGAGATACCGAGCCTGTTGCGGAACGTCTTGACAGAGGTATCCTAGACCTGGCAGTTATCGTTGAACCACCGAATCTTTCAAAATACAATTATCTTTCTATCCCCGAAAGCGATAAATGGGGACTTGTAATGCTTCGTGACAGTCCCCTTGCTGAAAAGGATTATGTTACATTTGATGATCTTTACGGATTGCAGCTGTTCTGTTCCGAGCAGTCTATCCGAGTGGATTTTCCACGCTGGTGCGGCGAAAATATGGATAAGCTGAATTTCGCAGGAACTGTCAATCTTGCCTACAACGGCTCGGTGTTCGTAAAAGAGGGGCTGGGATATCTGCTGACATTTGAGCACCTTATCGACACAAGTGAGAAAAGCGGACTATGTTTCAGACCGATCAAACCGAAACTTGAAACGAATATGTATATCATCTGGAAAAAGTATCAGGTGTTTTCACCGATAGCGGAGTTGTTCCTAAAAAAACTGAGGGAGGACTATTCATGAAGTGCATTATCCACATGAGTTATAATATATTATAAGCATTCTGTAAATGCTTCAGATATTTCAATAAACAATATTTTGCACTTGACAAATCAGTTGAAATGTGCTATATTTATATATGGCGGAAACCATTGGGCGAATGGTTTTAGGCGAGGACAAATTATAGGATAGAGGGCTGCTGCGTGGCGGCCCTCTTTTCTCTTAACGGAGGTACATAAATGAACAAGAAGGAAATAGCCGAGATCAAGAAAAACTTCAGCGATGACTGCAATTTCTTTACGATAAACAGGGTAGTTACCGCATTTGTTGATGCAGAGAAAAATATTAAATGCAAAACCAATCAGCTTTACAATATCATGCCTCAGGATGAAAGCGAACTTATCCTGGCGAACCTGAAGAAAACTCTCAGCGGCAGGATAGGGGCAAATCTGCTTGAATATCCTTTCCCGAAAAATGCTATACTTGAGGGCGGACAGCAGCAGTTCCTGTGGGGCGTTCTTAAAAGCAAGCTTGCAGATGAGGAGATCGTTGACAATTTTCTGAATACTATAGTTGAAAAAGTCGAGTATGTATCTACATACAGTATCTTTACAGCACACTGCACTTACTCTGTACTTAAAAAGACCAAGATGGATGAGATAGATGAAGACAGCGATTCATCGGATTATAACTTCATCATCACAGCAATATGCCCTGTAAATCTGCGTATAGACGGTCTTATATACAACGAGGAGGAGAATGCCATAGCAAAGAAGGAGGGCTCTGACAGGATCGTTGAGATGCCTACGGACGGTTTCCTGTTCCCGCTTTTCAATGACCGTGCACCTGATGTGAACGGCGTACTTTATTATTGCAAGAACGCTAAAAAGCCAAATACTTCCATGATCGAGGAATTTCTCGGCTGTGAGTTTACTATGACAGGTCAGAATGAAAAAGAAGTATTTCACTCCATACTCGGCAAGGTAGTAGCTGATGAACTTGACTACGATATGATAACAAAGGTAAACGATAAGATACAGAATTTCATAGACCAGACTGCACATGAAACCGAGATAGCTACTATCGACAGCCAGAAGATGAATTCCATACTATGGGAGGCAGGGGTAAGCCAGGAGAAGCTTGTGAACCTTGATAAGGTGTTTGAACAGGCCACCGAGAACAAGCCTCTGACAGCAGTTAACCTTGTGGAGAAAAAGACAGTTGTCGCAGTACCGAGCATAACTGTAAATATAGGCAAAGGCGGTGCTGACAAGGTAAAGACCCAGATGATAGGCGGCAGAAATTGTCTTGTTATAGCACTTGATGACCCTGAGATATCTATAAATGGTCTTGAGATGCGTTTTGTAGACAAGAAGCCCGCAAACGCACCTGCACAGTCTGTGCCGACAGAGGAAATACCACCTGCACCCGTCAGTGAGTCTTCCGATGACGATAACGCAGCACCTTTCTGATAAATACAAAACCGCAGGAGCCGTAAGGTTACTGCGGTTTGTTGTATATTATTAAGAAAACTATTCTGTTCGTCAGATATTCTCGGGAGGAGCATTAAACGAATACTTGATGCACTCAGGATCCTGAAGTTCGAAAACCTCAAAAATACCGTCACCCACACTGTACAGACCTCTTACCTGGGGGCACTGCTCCAGAAAAGCAGCTCTTACTTCATCGCTGTCAAGCTCAACAACATCAGCAGTGAGTCTTATCCACTCCATCTCGCCGCACATACCGCTTATCTCAACTCTGCTGTGATGCATCATTTCTTTGAAGCACTTCTTCTGATTACTTGTGCAGATACAGGTCATACCATCGATCTCAGCCACCGCACCAAAGGGTCGTACATGGGGATCACCGTTTGAATCGGTAGTAGCGATATAGAATACGCCTACCTTTTTCAGGATTTCTGTAATTTGTTTCATTCAAACACCTCCGTTTATTTTATCAGATACTATTATCTGATATTATCAGCCTATAACTTCGTAATTTTCCGCAGCGTTTTCCTTTTTGACATATTCGGTGACATTCAGCACCTTAACTTTAATAGGACGCTGTCCCAGACCGATCTCGATGATATCACCGATCTTAACATCATACGAAGCTCTTGCTACCTTGCCGTTGACCATTATCCTGCCTTCATCACAGGCTTCGTTTGCAACGGTGCGGCGCTTTATTAATCTTGTGACTTTAAGATATTTATCTAATCTCATGAGTCCTCCTAAAACAAAAGGCGGACAATCTGCCCGCCTTAATAAGCATATATTACTTCTTGTCAACGACTGCCTTGAGAGCGCTGCCTGCCTTGAATGCGGGAACCTTTCTTGCAGGAACGTCAACAGGAGCCTTTGTAACAGGGTTCATAGCTACCTTAGCAGCTCTGTCTCTAACCTCGAATGTACCGAAACCAACGAGAGTAACCTTCTCACCGTTCTCCAGTGCGCCTGTGATGGAATCAAGAACTGTTGCAAGAGCCTTGTCAGCTTCCTTCTTAGAATAGCCGCCCTTCTCTGCGATAACATTGATAAGTTCTGCCTTGTTCATTTTTTAAAACCTCCAAAATTTATTATCCTTAACGAACAATTGCTTATTCATTAATTTCGTTTTAATATGAGTACAGCTCTTCAGCTGAAACTTCCGATATATTTTCGCTGTGCTTTTCAAGTCCCTCGAATCTGTTTATGAAATTATTGCAGCTGTCTGCCAGACATTCTTCTGCATCACAGTCAAGTCTTCTTGCAAGATTTGAACACAGGAAAAGCAGTTTTCCGAGGTCGTTGGATGCGTCCTCTTCTTCAAGGTCAGCCTGCTTTATTCTGTTCAGTGCATCTGTTATTGCCGAATACAGATCAAGCTCAGTTCCGTCCTCTTCACACTTTTCAAAATCAATACCAGCTCTTGCAGCACGTTTGCCAAGCTTCTGCGCACGCATAAGTGCGGGGAAATTCTTTGGTACGCTTTTCAAAGTGTCCGTATAGCTCTCCTGTCCCTTGGTATCCTTCTTTATGGAATCCCAGTTTGAAAGGACAGTATCTACCGTATCAGCCTGTACATCACCGAATACATGGGGATGACGGATTATCAGTTTCTGGCATAGTTCGGTTATAACATCATCAAGTACGAAACTGCCTCGTTCTTCCTCCAGCACAACATGGAAGATAACCTGTAAAAGAACATCACCAAGCTCCTCCCTCATCATTTCGGGAGAATCGAAGTCGATAGCTTCCATTACTTCATAGACTTCTTCCAGCAGATCCTTTTTAATAGTGCTGTGAGTCTGGACCTTATCCCATGGACAGCCCTTTTCCTGATCCCTCAGCACTGTGACCAGATCTATCAGATCGTCTATATCGTAGCGTTCCTTTTTAGGGAGCTCTGCTATCAGTTCATCAACAGACTTTTTATCCAATACTTTCACCTCACAGCTTTTCCCCTGAAGATACTCTCACAGGGGTGCTTTAATATAATACCTCAATTTCCGAAAAAAAGCAATAGATTTTTCGATTTTTTTTTGAAAAAACTCCGTTTACATTGTTTTTCGGCATTTCGCACAAGAATTTTTATAAATAAAGTACAAAATTTACCCTTAACATACACGTCAAAATGCGTTTTTAACAGCGATTTTTTTCGGTTTTGAAGTATTTTATAGTGAATATTTCTGATAGCTTTTCCTCAAACAAAAGTGCCATAACAGTAATGCATATTATACCGCCGCCTGCAATACCTAAAACAGCACAGCATTTTTCACTCAGCTGCAGTTTTTTTGCTGTGTCACAGAAAAGTTTTGCTGAAACAGCGCACATGATCCCGGCATAAAATGGTTTTATACACAGCTTTGCAATACCTATCCGTCCGGGGATAAGTTCATTGATCCTTTTCAGCGTCACCGTGCATACGGATATGCTTCTTATTAGCTCTGAAAGTGCTGCACCGTTCAACCCGAAAAGTGGTACAAGTATGATGTTCATACAAAGTTTTATACCTGCTCCTGCAAGCATTATCAAAGTAACTTCCGAAGGCTTGCCCAAAGCCTGTATAACTGTCAGTAATGGCAAAGTTACTGCACATCCGATGACAGATATTCCCAGTATCATCAATGGCTCCTGTGCTGCTGTACATTCTGCTCCTCTTCCCGAGAACAGCAGACCGAGTATCTCTCCTGACATTAAAGTGATCCCCAGTCCGCATGGTATTGCGGCTGATGCCGTCAGCGTGAGTAGTCTGCGCATATTCCGTATCAAAGCTGAGCTGTCTTTTTCAACCAAAGCGGCTGACAGTGACGGTATCACGCTTTTTCCAAGCATGGCTGTTACAGTAGGTACAAGCCCGTAAAGCATCACAGCAAGTCCTTCGTAGGAACCATACAGAAAATTTGGAAGATCACCTTTTGCAGCGGATATATACTCCGAATAGTGCTGCGGTGATCTGGTTATAGCTGTTTTCAAAAAAGGCGGAAGGGTCAGCATATCAAGCATACCTGTAAGTGTGGATACCACAGCCGCTGCAGCAATAGGGAATGATAGTCTGAGCAGTTCTTCTGCGTGCTGTCTGCGTCCGGATATCACCTTATCAGCCGTAAGCATAGCACTTGTTATACCGTCACCGTGTATAGCTGTGTAAAGGATAAGTCCTATGCAGGCGATGGCTGATGCGATCGTTGAACCAAGTACCGCACCTGCTGCTATGTATGGGAGGGCTGTTTGTTCTGCTTGTACGGCATCGTTGCATACCATTCCGAATACGGTACTGTTATGGATATAGCTTTGCTCGGCGTAGTCTTTAATGTATACAGCCAGTCCTAGTCCGAGTATAAGTCTGAACAGAGTTTCAGCGATCTCTGAGAAAGCTGTGGGCAGTACATTTCCAAGACCTTCGTAATATCCTCTTTCGGCGTTCATAACTCCGCAGAATACAACAGACGGTGCAAGACATATGATTGCAGGTCTGACACAGCTTTTGTTATCTGTAAAATAAGCAGCACCAATAACAGCTGCACACAATAACAGCCCTGTAATAGTGAATACTGCCAGAGCTGTTTTTCTTCTGCGACGCAGGTCGGTAAATCTCCCAAGTGCTGAATTTTCAGCGGATAGCTTGGCCATAGCCGGACATATCCCCGATACACCCAGTGCCAGCACAGGAGTGAATACTGAAAATGCTGCCGAAAAATGTCCCATACCGGTACCGCCAAGTATATTTGCAAGCGGTATTTTGTAGATAAGTCCCATAGCTTTTGTTACGGCTGTCATAGCTACAAGTATGGCGCTGCTTTTTAAAAAGCCTTGTCTTTTCATAACAGACCCCCTGTTTATATCTCTTGTTTGTTCATAATATGCGCCGTAGTTTAAGGATATTCCGTGTGGTGATCTAAGCTGTGGCTAACATTATATAAATGTCTTTACTTTTTAATTGAAATGTGATATAATATAGTTGTCAAAAAATTATCAATACAGGAGATATATATGTTCATACTTGAGGTATATCTGGAAAAGCTGATAAATGAGTGCAGGAGCGCTTATGGTGAAAGGCTTGTTTATCTTGGTCTGCAGGGGAGTTATCTAAGAGGTGAAGCAACCGAAGAAAGCGATATTGACATAATGGCAGTCATAGACGGCTTCTGCACTGCCGATATGGATATCTACCGTGGTATACTTAAAACGGTTGGTTGGTATGAAAGGTCATGCGGATTTATATGCGGCAGAGATGAACTTATGCGCTGGAATCCGCTTGAAGTTATTCAGTTGAGATACACTACCAAAGACCTTTACGGAAAACTCTCTGATCTTTTGCCTTATGCCGGTAAAGAGGATGAGATAAACTATATAAAGCTGAGCCTTGGAAATCTGTATCATGAACTATGTCACAGATATATACATTCTGATAAGGAAAACAGTGCTGTTAAACTCAAGTTTACTTTGAAAGGATTTTTCTTCCTGATACAGAATCTTCACTATGTTGAAAGCGGAGAATTTCTTCTTTCAAGACGTGAACTGAAAGAAAAGGTCAGCTCAGCTGACAGGTATATACTAGAACTATCTGAAAACTATGTTCCTGAGGATTTTGATGAAGTATTCCCTAAGGTCATAGAATGGTGCAGGCAGGCTTTCATCAGGATAGGCAGCTAAGTTCACGGAAATCAATTTTCAAAAAATCAGGTTTCAAAAGTTACATTTATATTTCAGATTGTACAAATTACTGGACAGAGCACCTGGAAAATGATATAATATAGGCATGAATAATGGAATAACCGAGTATTTTGAAGATATTGAATTATATGAGGAATATGACGGCTATTTTTGCAGTATCCCCGATATCATTACAATAGCAATTCTTGGAAGTATCTGTGGACTTAGAAACATTAATCAGATTCATCAATGGGCGACAAATGACAGAGTAAGCGAATTCTTAAAGGAGAAATTCGGAATCGATCATGTCCCTTGCTATTATTGGATATTGAGCCTGCTGAAATATGTCAAGCCCGAATCGCTCAACCGCTGTTTTGCGGATTGGGTCTATTCATTCATGCCCGAAAAGTCCAAAAGTATGACGATCTCTCTTGACGGGAAAACTGTTTGTTCGACACTTAAAATGAGTAAGATCGAAAGTCCTCTGCACATCATCAGCGCACAGGTATGCGAACTTGGATTGACCCTGGCACAACGCAGCACGGACGATAAAAGCAACGAGATACCTGCGGTGCAGGAGCTTCTGAAAGAACTGAAAATAAAGGGTAATATAGTTGTTGCGGATGCACTGAACTGTCAGAAAGAAACTGCTGAGATTATCGTAAAACAAAAGGCAGATTATCTGCTTTGCGTTAAGGATAATCACCCAAATTTGAAGAAAGATATCGAGGATTATGTGCAGGACAGTTCTCTCAGAGACACTATGCAAACAGTTTCAAGAACGGAGAAAAACCGTGGCAGAGTTGAAACAAGGACAGCGTATGTAACAACAGATATCAACTGGCTGGAACAGAAAAAGAGTGGAAAAATCTGAAGTGCATAGGAGCCATTCATACTGAATTTTCAACGAAAAAGGCACTTCGAGCGAATGGCACTATTACCTTTCAAGCCGCGAAATGACAGCGGAACAGCTCCTTCATCATGCAAGAATGGAATGGTCGGTTGAGTCAATGCACTGGCTGCTTGATGTTCATTTTGAAGAAGATTGGTGCAGAGTCGAAAACAAAGACGTTCAGCAATGCCTGAATATGTTCAGAAAAGCTGCGATAAATTTAATCAAGAACTTTAAAAATCGGAACAATTCTAAAGCTGCCATATCCAAACTTATGTTTGAATGTCTTATGGAGCCGCAGATGATTTCGAGGGTGATTTTTGAAAATTGATTTCCGTGAGCTAAGTTTATTGCATCTTTACATTTGTGTAAAAATATGTTATAATCCTTTAGTGTGAGCATAGTTATCAAGCAGGATAGTTTTATTATGCTTATCTTGAAATTTATACAGTATTTACGGAGGTAATCATGTTTAAAAACAAGGATCTTTATACCGTCGGTATCATCGGTGCCATGAAGCCCGAAGTTGATGCCATAAAGGAACTTCTCAAAGACGGTGATACATATACTGTCAGCGGTATTGAATTTGTTTACGGTGAGCTTTTCGGTATGAACGTAGTGGCTGCAGTTTGCGGCATAGGCAAGGTATTCGCAGCAATATGTGCTGAGGCTATGATCGTAACATTCAAACCGGATGTCATTATAAATGCAGGTGTTGGCGGCTCGCTGACGGACAAGCTGGATATTGGTGATGCTGGTATTGCTTCCGCAGTAGTGCAGCATGATATGGATACCACACCATTCGGTGACCCCAAGGGTCTTATATCAGGTATCAACAAGGTGTATTTTGATTGTGATACTCACAGTGCCGATATACTTGCAGATGTGGCTGATGAACTCGGTATAAACAATGTCAGGGGCGTAATCGCTTCGGGTGATTGTTTTGTAAACAGCAGCGCTAAAAGAGACGAGCTGAGGAGTGAATTCAGTGCTATCATCTGTGAGATGGAGAGCGGTGCCATAGGTCATGTATGCTATGTCAATGAAGTGCCATTCTGTGTGCTGAGAACAGTATCGGATAACGGTGATGATGATTCTCACAATGATTATGCTCAGTCACTGGCAAAGGCAGCAAAAGCTGAACTTGATATACTCGTCGGTTTTCTTAAAAAGCTCGGCGCAGAGAAAAATTAAAGGAGGAAATATATGGAATTAATAGCAAGCTTTCAGGTAAATCATCTGGAACTTTTCCCTGGACTTTATGTTTCACGCAGAGACAGCAAGGGTGAGGCAGTAACTACCACTTTTGATATGAGGATGACCGCTCCCAACCGTGAGCCTGTCATGGACACGCCAGCGATGCATACGATAGAGCATCTGGGCGCAACATTCCTGCGCGGCTGTTCGGTAAAGGATGACGTTGTATACTTCGGACCTATGGGATGCCGTACAGGTTTCTATGTGATATTCTTCGGTGTTCAGACATCTGAGAGTGTATATAGCACTATTGTAGATATGTGTAGATTCATCCTTGACTTTGAGGGGGATATCCCCGGTGCAAAGCCGGAGGAATGCGGAAACTATTCCGAACAGAACCTTAATATGGCTAAGTATTATATAAGGCGCTATCTCGATGATCTCACCGAGAACAAGAGATTCGTTTACCCGGAGTAATTAATACATATGATCAAAGGCACTTCCCAAAAAACGGAAGTGCCTTGTTTTTATGAGTTATGTTTGTGCTTGTTCAGCTTTTCTACAATGCTGTCTTTGAACAGAAAACCGAATATACCCAGTACAACAGCGGCGAATATAATACAAAGAACAGTCTTGAAATTTCCATCTATTGCGTTGCTGCCAAGCACTGTTGACATCAGTATGGCAGGAAGGCGGCAGGGCATAACGTACATAAAAAAGTCCCTCCGTTTTACCTTGGTCAGCGGGACTATATAGGATATGATATCCTTTGGTATACCCGGGATAAGGTAGAGTATCACAAGTACCTTGATCAGCTTGCTTTCGTCCTGCAGGAATTTGTATTTCGTCAGATGTTTCTCATCGACAAAGGCTTCCACCAGGGGTTTTCCGAATTTGCTGACCATCATAAATATTACGAATGTACCCAGCATCGTACCGCCAAAGGAAAGCAGCAGTCCTATGAACCATCCGAAGAGTACTCCACCGATTATCTGTACAGGCGGTATTACCGCTATTATTACCTGCAAAGCTTGTATCAGTACGAATATCAGCATACTCTCAACTCCTGAATATCTTGTTTCAAGAGTTTCCTTAAGCTTGTCCATGCCTTCCTCTGTCCTCAGCGCCTTTACCAGCGGTATGGATACTATGGTAGCAAGGGTGAGTATAGCCAGTATAACTATCACTGTTACTATTTGTACCCTACGTTTGTTGCGCCGTTTACGGTGTTCGTGGATAGCATCTTTCTTTTCTTCTATTTTCTCCTTGATATGTTCTATCTCATCAGAAATGTGTTGTTTCTTTTCTTCTTTCATTCTGCTTATCTCCAAAACAGATCATTTTCTCCTAAGTATTTTTTTACGGAACCAGTTGATATATACGTCTATTGTAAGCGACAGGAACCTATCGTATACGATAAAGCATATCTGTGCCTCAGCCCATAAAAGAGGCAATGCATATTTACCGAAAAATTCTGTACCTTCCATCATATCGACGGATGTAAAAATAAACTTGAACAGATTGTAATATATCACTATTGCTATATTGAAGACTACCAGTTTCACTATCCATTTAAGCAGCTTGCTTTTGAATTTAGTCAGCCAGAACTGCAATATAGGATAATATCCCATGAACAGTATAAACAGCAGGGAAGCCTCGATATTTGGTGTTATGAACAGACAAAGCAGGCTGACAGCACAGTAATCGGCTATCGCCCATCTGCTGTCAGTTTCTACTATCATTACCACCATAAGCACTCCTGCAAATACAGGTATCGCATAACTCAGCCCGGGCAGGAAGGAACTTGAAAACATCAGCAGAAGACATACTGCTGCACATATCCCGCCAAGTGCTACACGAAAAGCAGTAGTGCCGTTTTTATGCCTGCTCATATATCACAGCATACGCCCAAAGTATCGCCCATGCATACTCTCCTCGCATATTTATTCTTAAGGTGAAGCTGTTAGTTTATTGCCTTGAAAACACCAGCTCATACCATATTTATAATAACATACTATTGTGTATTTTCTGTGATATGATGTGCAGGAATGTATACAAAAAATGTCCGGGGACATAACGTCCTCGGACAAATATCGTTTATGCTTCAACGTCTTCATCAGGAACGACTGCTGAGCTTTCCTCATCGTCATCGCTCTTGCTGCTGTCGGCCTTTTCCTTTATTTCAATAAAGGTGGTGTCATTCTCTTCCTCGGATTCATCGCTGCTGTCCTCATCCTGTTTTTCCTTGCGGTCATCAGGAGTGCCTGCAGCGCCGGGCAGATAGTTCTCGAATACCAGTATCGCATCTTCAACAGAAGCGAGGTATGTATCCGACTTTGTGGTGATAGCTATATATTCTTTGCCCTTGAACTCTACAACTGTCGCAAGAGTATATCCTGCTTCGTCGGTAAAGCCTGTCTTACCGCCCAGAAGCTTCGCATCCTCTGCACCGTCCTGGTCAGCATCTACGAAGTAGCCGCCGAAACGGGAGTGGAATATGCTCTCGAGCTCTATACCTTCCTTGTATTCCTTGGCGGGCTTGGTCGTCCATTTTTCGGTGCACAGTACCTTGCGGCAGGTCTCGTTTTCCATACAAGCTTTGGTGATAACTGCCATATCCTGTGCAGTGGTGTAATGCTGCTTATGGTGCAGACCGCTTGCGTTTGCAAAATTGGTATTAGCAAGACCAAGATCAGCAACCTTGTCATTCATCAGCTTAACGAAGTTTTTCTCATTTCCGGCAATTGCATTTGCAAGGCCGAGGGTACCGTCAGCACCGCTGGGGAGTATAGCTGCATACAGCAGATCTTCCATAGTTACTTCATCGCCTGCTACGAAGCCTGCGCAGCTTGCATTCTCTTTGGTCAGGGGAGCAAGATCCTTCTTGGTGAACTTGTATTTTGCCTGCATATCGTCAATATTCTCAACGGCTACCAGCAAAGTCATCAGCTTGGTCAGTGATGCAGGATAGATCCTTTGGTCGTACTTCAGACCTGCAAGTATCTCATTGGAATCGCAATCCAGAAGAATTCCGGTCTGACAGGTTATATCTTTCAGGTTGATAGTTTCATACCTGTCTGAAATCGTTGGGAGCTGAGAGGGCTTGGGTTCAGGTATGAGCTCAGCCAGCTCGTCTTCGATCGTTGTTTCCTCGTCCTCGGTCGGCAGTTCATCTGACGGAGGCGGAGCACCGACGCTTTCGTTGGGCTTGATGGTTTTTCTGCCTGTAACTACCATCAATGCACATCCGACTGCTACAATGATGATCATTACCAGCAACGCGACAACTGCTGCGCCGCCCTTATGGTTACTGTTCTTCATTCTCCTTACCATTCCTTTCGATTATACAGTTTATTTCATTCTTTGGTTTCAGTATCGTCATTCTGCTTCATTATGGTTTTGTAGCAGTAGCCGAGTATGTCCTTTCTTGTGACTATTCCTATGAAGATCCCTCTGTCATCAATGACAGGTATAAAGTTCTGATCCATGCTCAGCAGTATCAGTTCTTCTACCGTTGATGAAACGTTGACGGGACGCATCCTGGTCTTTGGTGGGATCTTCTCAAGAGGATAGCTTTCCATCTCGCGGATATCATACATACCTCTTTCTACCATAAAACGCAGAAAATCGCCCTCGGATACGGTCTTGACAAATCTGCCCTCCCTGTCTATAACAGGTACAGCCGAATAACCGTGATGCTTCATCTTTTCAAGAGTCTGTCTTGCGGTACAGTCAGAATACAGATATTCTATGCACGCTTTAGGGTGCAGCAATTTCAGGATATTCATTATTGTGTTAGTTCCTCTCAGGTTTATCGCCGTATGTGTATACCAACGAAGTCAGATCCTCATAGGATATATTCTTCAGCTTTTCATCATTCATTCCTGCTGATGAGAGTTCTTCCGCACTTACATTTGCTGTAATGAATATAGCCTGACAGTAGCCAAGCTTTTGCTCAGGTGACATAACATCAAAATCAACCATTCTTGAAATAAATGACGAATCAAATACAGATCTGTCGATCTGCTGGGTCTCTCCGTCTGTCGTTACCATCTCTCCGCCTGAGCCGAAAGCTATCTCGGTGATAGTTCTGGTCTCTGTCATGCCCTCGTCACCGTTCACGCCTTCTACCATATATTTTGTGGTATACTTTGCAGGCAGTCCTGTTTCTTTATCGAAATAAAAATCAATTACCGTGATGTAAGTTCCGCCTGTATATGTATACTCTTCCACATCATAGATCTTTGCGCTTTCCGCATCGATATGAGTTTCAGTAGCAGGCAGATCCTGATCGACTACAGTTTCTATGATGCTAACCGGTAATTCAGCAGATCTTTTGCGGTATATGCCGCATACGTTGTCAAAATCGTATGCTGTTCCTCCTGTACAGATAGATCCGCTGGAACCTATCTCATTGGTCTGCAGTTCATAATAATCGCTGCCGTCTTTTATCCTGAGGATCTCCGTTTCATTTCCCGAAGCATCGGTATATCTGAGCTTTATACGATACTGTTCATTCTGCAGTAGATCATAAGCCTGTTTTATATGTACACCGTTTGATGCTGTTCTTGTCTTGGATTCACCGTCCGTGACTACTTCATCTATGGTGCTTTCATCAGTTACAATGCTGCTGCTTTTATTTTTTTTCGTCTTCTTGCTGTTTTTGTCTTTATCCTTACTGCAGGCTGTGCAGGAAAATACCAGCACCGCAGCTGTCAGCAAAGCGGCGAGTTTATTTATTTTCATTGTTTTTATCCTTTCGATTTATATGTAAAGTTCTCACAGCTACACAAATTAATTATACACCCCGCCAAACTTTATGTCAAGTGAAATTTTAGAGTGTTTCTTAGGGCAAATTTAGTTAAAAGGACAATTTTTTGCCCGCAAAAAAAGAGCGCCGAAGTGCAGGGCTCTGCAAAAGTTTATTATAATACTGTTTTACCCTTGAGGTATGCTGCAATCTTTTCAAGATCTGTGACATCCGTTCTGCCGTCATTGTTCAAATCCGCTCTTCTTGTCTGTGTGATGTATAATATCGGGATACAGTACATTGAAGCTCTTTTCCTGCTTCCAGTCATCGTCGCGCAGAACGAGAACCAGTCAACTCTCTGTGAAATGATATATTCGTCAGTAATTCAGTTATAGAGATGTGATTGGTCTACAGCGGTATAATTATGCAATTTTTTTGTGCGGTTGTCAAGTCTTTTTTTATAAAAAAAGCCCCGCCGAAGCGGGGCATGAGCTTACCTGTAAGCCGGGTTTTGTCGTGTACGTCAATCTATCTAGGCTGTACGTTGCCGCACAGCTCAAGCCACCTACGGCTTTGGGTCTGACGAGCAGCCATTGACCCTTCTGCCGCCATTGGTGTTGCATCGGATAAGGTTTACATGGCAGTGACATCTCTGTCACTCCGGTGGGCTCTTACCCCGCCTTTCCACCCTTACCGCATTACTGCGGCGGTATATCTCTGTTGCACTGGCTCGGAGGTCGCCCTCGGCTGACGTTATCAGCTATCCTGCTCTGTGATGCCCGGACTTTCCTCATAAGCGTTGCCGCTTCCGCTGACGTATAGTATGCTCACAAATGCTATCATAACACATTTAGTGAAATTTGTCAACGCTTACTTTCTCTTTGCAGATACTGTGTCATGCGTATGCCAGCTGTTTGAGTTCCTTTTTGTTTTCGTACATCCTGCTGTCTGCCAGCTCAAACACATCAGATACTTTTCTGTGGTGATTCGGTTCGTATTCTGCCAGACCGGATGCTACTACAGGCGCACTCTGACGTTGGCGGTTTTCCATCACTTGTCTGCGCAGTTCTGTGAGAAGTTCATCCTTGTGGTCATGGTCATTATCACGGAGTATTACCGCAAATTCGTCACCGCCGATACGGAACACGGGACTGTGAACGAATATTCCGCATATCAGTTTGCAGGCTGCACATATATATTCATCCCCGACCTTATGTCCAAGCGTGTCATTTATACGTTTAAGGTCGTTAAGATCACATATAAGCACCGCAAAGGGTCTGGTACTGCCGTTGTCTATATCGTTCTGCAGTGCATATTCTTCTTCCTGATACGCATTTTTGTTCTTTACTCCGGTAAGTTCATCCTTCATTGCCTTTCGTGTTACTGTTATAAGTTCTTCCTTGTATTTGTTTTCACGCTTAACGTCTTCGTCTATGTTAGCGCTACCGAGTATGACATGGCGCTTATCTTCCGCCCATGCTACTCTAAGGCTCATATAAGGACAGTTCTCCTTCATATGTTTTCTGAAAGTCAGGTTAAATGAATCAGCTGTTGTCAGCCTATCAAGCAGATTATTCCTGGTAACTGCTTCAAGCACTTTTTTCTTGTCCTGATCACAGACCAGATCATTAATTATCTGAGGCATCTCAGCAAAGAAATCTGTTCCGCTGTTTTCATGTACGGGTACACCGTTCTCGCCCTCTGAACTGTAATGTGTGAATGCACCGGTCTGTATATCAACGTAGTATATCGAATCGTATCTGAAAGCAAGGGAATTCAGTATCTGGCTGTAGGTGATATTTTTTCTTTCCAGTTCTTTGCTTGCAAGTTCTTTTCGCATCTGTTCATCTATATTCTCAACGCCTATGATGAAATGTGTCTTATCACTTGACCACATAACGTTCAGCCTTGTGTACCTGAATTCTCCGCTTAGCAGCAGACGGTACTTCATGCTGAATATCTTCTGGTCTTTCAGCTTTTCTGTTATATATTCCTTTCTCATGATTTCGAGGATACTGTCCCTGTCATCGTTGTGTATGTATTTAAGGATATTCCTTCGTGATTCATCAAAGAAATCAGAGCCTTTTTTGGGTATATCAAGTTCGTCATATTCGGTGTTTGCCGAAAACTCGATATATGTATCATCTTCTGCATCAACATAATATATCGTGTTGTAGTATGAAGCCAGGCTGCTGGCTATCTGATTGTATATTATCGTCTCTTTGCTGAGTCTTTCAGCTTTCTGTTCTGTTCTTACTTCTTTATCTATATTTGTAACGCCAAGGATAAAGTATTCGTCGTTGCTGCTCACACCTCGTATAAGTCTCAGTTCGTGGTAAACAGGCTTGCCGTCTATCATCCGACGGTACACTATATTCTTCATGGCGCTGTTATCAAGCATATTTACTAAGTTTTTCTTCTGTATATCTTCTGTGAATATATGACGGTCTTCTTTATAAACCTCATCATTTATATCTCTTGTTATATCACTGAAAAAATCCTTGCCCCTGTAACTTGTGATGAGGGTCCTGGATCCGGGATCGAGAGAGTAGGAAACGTATTCGTCAGTCGTTGCATTAACATAGTAAACCTTTGAATAATCGCACAGTAAAGCACTTGCTATCCTGCCGTAGATCAGCTCTGTGTCCATCATAAGCTCTTACCTCCGTTTCAGATAATCTGGTAATTGGTAAATACTTTCATCTAAATTTGACTATTCTTAACTGTTATGTAATATTATAACATATAATTCCCGAAAAGTAAAGATATATCGCAGAAAAAATGTTGTTAAATCAAATAACAGCCAAAAATCAAATTCAAACAAAAGAACAAATGTTCCGCGTGGAACATTCGGATCATTATGAAAATAGCAAACTACTTCAGGTGCACATCTTCAATATCAAAAAAGCACTTCCGTTAATAGAAAGAAGTGCTTTTTGATGATCGATATGCCTAATTTATTCTGTTTTGGCAGCTTCGGGGTCTTTAGCCGCAACAAGACCGTAAAATGAAGGTTTGGGATTGAGATTGCCGTCAAAGAACAATGGGCTTTCCTGCTTTTTCCAGCTTGATGTATCGGTCACTCCCCATACGGTAAAACTGGTTATCGGCACGCCTTCATTTTTGAGCTGAATTATCTTCTCCATGTATTTCTGAGCATAATCGCCCTGTTTCTTTTCCCAGTCATCGGAGTTGTCCTTGCTGATATCAAGTTCGGTTATAGATATCTCTACACCAAGTTCCTTGTTGTATCTGCGTACTGCCTCACCATAGCTTTCGGTATCGCACCATGTACCTATATGCGACTGCATACCTACACCGTCGATATTTCCTGCCTCTGCAACGGGTTTGAGGAAGTCTATTATCTCCAGCTGCTTGTTCATCTGGAATGCATTGTAGTCATTGTAATAAAGTTTTACACCCTCGGGCTGATATTTTCTTGCAAACTCAAATGCTTTTTCGATATAGTCATCACCTATGGTCTGAAGCCAGAGACAATCGCGCTTTGCCTGCCCCTGGTCTGCAGCAGCTTCGTTAACAACGTCCCAAGCATAGAAAAGTCCCGGATGTTCTGTATCTGCCCATTCAAATACAGCCTTGATATAGTTTTCCATGCGTTTCAGCATGAGTTCTCTGTCAGCGAGTTCACCGTTGGTATCGTAATCTTTGTAAAACAGCCATTCAGGAGTCTGAGAATACCATACCAATGTATGTCCGCGAACCTTTAAGCCATTTTCCTCTGCGAATTCAAGTTGTGATCTGCAGCTGTCGAAATGAACAGCAGGTGCTTCGCGATATTTATCTATGTCAGATAATGTAGTCTGTTTATCAAGTATTGAATCAGGCTTCATCTCATTTTCGCAGGTCATACTGTTGAATTGTTCCTTTATGAGCAGCATACAGTCTATATCACCAAGCTGGTAAGGTGATACAGCAGTACCAACATAGAAATCATCAGCGTAAAGATCCTTCAGAGAGGGAAGTCCTGACGTTTTTGAATCTATTGTTGTATTGCTTGACTTGGACTGCGATGAAGCTGAACTGTTTTCGGTTTTCTTGTCCTTATCCGCAGCTGATGCGCATCCGCTCAACATCAAAGCTGCACACATGATCAATAGAATTTGTTTTTTCATGCAAGTCACCTCTTGACGCAAAATATCCCGACAACACAATATTCCCATACAGAATGAATAAAACACTATGTTCAAAAATTGTTGTTTTATACCTATTTAATTATATACCAAAAGGGCTTATCGTCACTAATCATTTATTGCTTAAAAACTTTCAAATATTGCGTTTATAGGCTGATTCAGGGCTGAAAACAGATGCGTTATGAAATTAAATGATATAACAATAATCGCAATTATTATCTATACATAAGCAAAAAATGAATAGAAATATTCACTGTGCGGTTGTATAATAATATCAGAAAATACAAAAGCGCTAAAGCATGAAAGGATGTTTGTTAATATGAAGCTTTTTGTTGATACAGCGAATGTAGATGACATCAGAGAGGCTGAATCACTCGGCGTTATCTGCGGCGTAACTACCAACCCCTCACTTATTGCTAAAGAGGGCAGAGTTTTTGAAGAAGTAGTCAAGGAGATCACTGAGATCGTTGACGGACCCATTTCAGCTGAGGTTATTTCTCTTGAGGCTGATAAGATGGTCGAAGAGGCTATACCTCTTTCTAAGATACACAAGAATATAGTTATCAAACTGCCTATGTGCGCTGAAGGTCTGAAAGCCTGCAAGCGTCTTACAGAGATGGGCATAAAGACAAATGTTACACTGATATTCTCTGCTGCACAGGCTATACTGGCTGCAAATGCAGGTGCTACCTACGTTTCTCCTTTCCTGGGCAGACTTGATGATATAGGCATGACCGGTATGGATCTGATCGAGGAGATCTCTGATATCTTCTCAGTTCAGGGTATCAAAACCGAGATCATTGCTGCGTCCATCAGAAACCCAATACACGTTGTTGATGCTGCTAGAGCAGGCTGCGATATCGCTACTGTTCCTATGGGCGTTATCAGACAGATGATCAAGCATCCTCTGACCGACAACGGTATAGAGCGTTTCCTGAAGGACTGGGAGAGCGTTCCCAATAAATAAGCTTTCTACATTGGAATTGAATATACTCCAATTTCCACCTTATTTTCTAACCTCGGGTATTCCGGTACACCCTGACAAGACGGCCAGTTTTACCCCGCTGCCCGCCTTGTCTGCGGAACCCGAATCTTGAAAATGCTATCCATTCTCCTTTTATTTCATATTATATATTCCTTCTGACAGGCAGCCGAGAGCTAATTTCGGCTGTTTTGTTTTTTGTGAAAAGTATTAATAAAATATTGAAATACGCTATAATAAAGGGTTTTGGTTGAAAAATGTCTACATTAGTTGTTTCGACTGGTAAAAAAATTGGTCAAATGTGCTATTGACGGCAGGTGTTTACTGTGGTAAAATGCTATTGTATCTTTATAAACTTGAAAGGAAATGTAATAATGAAAAAATTTATAGCAGTTGTTTGTGCACTGACTCTGTCATGTGCTATGTTCGCTTCATGCGGCAAGAAGGATTCCAAAAAGGATGATTCCAGTAAGTCGGTAACTACTGATGCAGAGACTTCCGAAAAGGCTGATTCCTCCGAGGCTGATAAGGATGAGGGAGAGAATACTCTTACCAAGGCTTACTGTGACTCACTCGAAGCAAGGAAATTCAAGATCAAAATGTCAACTACATCCGATAATGGCGATGATTCCGTTGCTACTGTTGAGATGAACGGTGATAACTACAGTCTCAGCATCAGTGAGGGAGAGATGAAGACTGATCTGTACGTCATCGATGGTGTAATGTATGTTCTCAAATACGCAGATAAGACATACAGCAAGCAGGAGCATCCTGATAGTTTGTTAATGAGTATCAAACCAACCGATTATGCAATGGGTATTGAGGAAGGCTATAAGTTCATCAGCAGCGAAACTACTGATGACGGCCTTATCTGCGAAACTTATTACGCTCCCGATCTGTTCTCAGGTGAGATCCCCACAAACGCAGAGGATGGTAATGTTACTGAATACAAGTATTACTTCAAGCCTGATGGAACATATCCCGAGAAGGTAGTTATGAGCGCTTACGGTACGGTTAAGACAACTATTTTCGAGAGCTTCACTCTTGATGCAGGTGAGATCGTGCTTCCCGACCTCGAGGGTTGGACAGACGATACTGAGGCTGAGGCTTCTACAAGTGTAGAAGGTGATCCTGCATTTGAGGAGTCAGAGAGTGCACCTATTGAATAATCTGTTGATCTGATAATTCAAATAATAATGAATATAAGACCTCACATCATCCGTGCTTACGGATGATGTGAGGTCTTTGTATTTTTTTATTGAAAACCATTCGGTATCTTATAGAAGGAATGTATAAATGTGATCAATCCAAAATAAACCAGTGAGAGAGCCAATAGGATCCTGATTATGCTCAGAATGGCGTATCCGATTATTGTATGAGGTGTGATATAGCGTTGGTATCTTCGGTTTCTTTTTCGTAATACAGATACTGCGAGAAGTACGGATATATATAATGGAAACAACCACATTATTTTGAGATCTGACCTTTCAGCTTTAATGCTGAGATATTGTAATTATTATATTCTGAACGTCCGAGTTGTTGTTCACAGCGATTGTTGATGTATTCGCTGCCTGTAGTTCCTTTGTTTACATAGTTCTTGGATGCATATTTATCATCCATATATTTCTTATCAATTATGTCTTTGTAACGGTCTTCGGTAATTACCGCTGCTGCATCAGAGGAGAGATCATTCATCTCGATGATATCATGCAAAGTAAGATGCTCTGAACAATACTCCATATTATATCTTGCTATAATTGCATCAGGACGTGAGAAGCAAAGCAGTGCGAACATGAGGGTGAAGGTAATAGCAGATGCTCGCATGAAAGCAAAGTTTTGCTTGAATTGTCTGATGATAACATATACAAAACTGAATGCTGTAAGTACCATGAACCATGTTGTATATACTCTCAGCTGAGTAAGCCCGTAATTGCGGATATATAACACCATCTTGCTTATCGCGGTAGCTGTGATGAGCAGTGTGAAAACGGATATCATCACGGAGTAGAAACTCAGTGTGAAAGTTTTTTCTTCTCCTGTTTTCTTAGAGAAAAAGTTGATGAAGAATATGACACCGGCATTTATTAGTTCGATTGCGAACAGTTCAAAAAATCCGCGTCTTGCATATTCTGCATAGCTTAGATCTGCGGGAAGTCTGTTCATAAAAGCGGCAAGAAAATAATTTGCCTGAGAAATGAAAAACAGTACATAAAGCAGGCAGATAGGTGTTACTGCTACGTATACGGTCGTGTTTGATACAATACGGAATTTGCGTATGCTGTCGATACAGCTCTCCTCATCGAGAATTTGCATCCTTTCAGCGCGTGTGTGGTAGAAAAATAGGCCAAATAAATATCCCGCAACAAGAAAGCTGAGTATCAGTTTCCCGCTGAATAACATAATATCAAATATCTCAAGAAATGAGAAAAAACTTACAAAATAGTTTTCAAATCCTTGATCGGCTGAAACAAGCAGAACTGATACAACAATTGTGAGCGGAAATGCAAGTATGATACCGCCTAAAACGGATCTCATGGCTGCACCGCAGTTTTTTCGCTTGAAGATGCTTGCTAAGGCTGAATACTCCTTTACAGAATCACGGAGGGGATCGGTGACGGAGCTTTTTAATATCTCAGAAGGAGTGAAACGACCAAAAAGATCTTTTTCAGCACACACACCATACACAAGGTATGCGCCTGCCAGAATAAGGAATATAAGATCCAGTGTTTTTATCATATCATTTGCAGTAAGCGAAAAGACTGTTGAGAAAGTTATCATCACTATTGACCAGATCTTGTGCGATGTCTTGAAACTATGTCCTGTCTTTTTTAGATATGCTATCGTTAGTGAGATGATGATAAGAAACAAGGCAGTTGTAAAGAATCCTGTGGTATTCATCAGTGCAAATTGTACTATGCCATAGCCGGTGCCCAAAGCTCCTAATGCAAGTATTTTTTCTGCTTTTGTGAATACTGTCTTCTCTTTGACTACCGAAGGATAATCCCGGTATGACATGACACTGTTAGCCAGCGTATCTCCAACGGATTCCGGAGTCTTGTCCGTTAAGTTTATAGGGTTATTATCATCCATTATGTTTTCCTCCCGATTTGTGTTCTGCACTTCTGAAGCTGACAGCGCAGGATCAGACCGATCAAAATAAATACGGCTGATGTGAAGAATATCTTAATGATATAAAATCAGGCAATTGAAATAAGGCTGATATTTTTTATCGTGGTTATCCCGCTGACACTCCACAAAAAAATAGCGGCTTACAGAACTTAAGGTACTTGGCGTGTATCTTCCCCCCGCCGCAGGGGGAGATATACAACGCTTAATTATCCTTTTGTTTGCTGCATTTCAGCCGGTGTGCTAAAGGGATAGTCAGATTTTTTATTCGTCTGAGTGTTCCAGTATATCGCCGGGCTGACATTTCAGCACCTCGCATATCTTATCGAGGGTAGAAAAACGTACAGCTTTGGCTTTGCCTGTTTTCAGTATAGAAAGATTTGCTGCTGTGATACCGACTTTTTCTGCAAGTTCATTAGAAGATATCTTCCTTTTTGCCATCATCACATCGAGATTTACGATTATCGCCATGATACCGCCTCCTCATATAGTGAAGTCATTTTCAGATTTAAGTTCTACTGCTTTTTCAAACACGTTTTTCATAACGCGCATCACCAATCCAATGAATAATGCGAGAAAAGCAGCGAACAGGAAGATGTACTTCCAAAGACTGAAAATGATCATTGTAATGCCGGCAAATACGCAGCACCAGGATATAAGACGCAGGCATTTAGTATTCTGTGGGATGAATACCTCATTTTTTGATATGTTTGTAAGCAGCTTATTAAGCGCAGCTACGGCAGTAAGAGCGAAAGCATCACATATACATATCATAACTGTTACCGCGATCTCCAGTCCTGAGGTCAGTATCCCATTACCTACGGATACGGCGCAGAACCATTCTGCTACAATATTTGATGTGAACATCAGCGCGATCAGCAGGAAAAACATTCCTGCTACTAGAAGCCTTGATAGCTTCAGCGATTTCATTTGTGACCAGCCTGTCAATTCGTTTACCATGGTAATTACCTCCTGAACAATATACTGCGGGGCGTCCCCCTCAGCTGAATGTATTATATCACATTTGGATTTGTTTGTCAATACTTTTTTATCGTAAAACAATAAAATTATTTTGATAAGCAAAAAATGTTGTTGCTTTGCGTGTTTTGCGGCTTTTCAGATGTTGACTTTTCTTTTTGGTGGTGTTATACTTCTTATAATGTGATAACAGATAACGGAAACATATAAAGGAAAAGAGGTCGATAGAATGTCAAAGATAAAAAACGATGATGTATCTCTTGGACGATTTATCAGTCTTGTTCTTCGGCATGAACCCTCTGCTGCAGGGATAGTACTTGATGCGGAGGGGTGGGCTGACGTTGATGAACTGATACACGGTATATGTAACACTGGCAGAAAGCTGGATATGGAAACCCTGGAACGCATTGTGCGTGAGAACAACAAGCAGCGTTATTCTTTCAATGAAGATAAAACAAAGATACGTGCCAATCAGGGACATAGTATCAATGTTGTCATAAATATGAAGATAATGTCTCCGCCTGAAGTGCTTTATCATGGTACATCTGAAGCTTTTATTGAAAGCATAAAAGAGAAAGGGATATCTAAAATGTCAAGGCAGTACGTACATCTGTCCGAAGATATGGACTCAGCAGTTAAAGTAGGCAGTCGTCACGGGAAGCCTGCTGTGCTTGTTATTGACACTGCAAAAATGTCGGCAGATGGTTTTGTATTCCGTATTTCGGAAAACGGAGTATGGCAGAGTGATGACATACCGTGGAAATACGTAACTGAGATAAAGTATCCATAAAAAATACCGCACTTCTAAAATCAGGAGAAGTGCGGTATTTTTATTTGTATATTTATTTTCTCAAATAAGCTTCCAGTCTGTATATGGGCATACCCATATCTGAAAATCGCTTTTCATATTCGGTGACGATATTGCCTTCAAATCCGCTGTTATGCAGGTCGAGTGATATATTTTTCAGACCGTAGCCGTTTTCGGAAAACTGCTCCAGTGAGAATTCAAAAAAGTGCATATTATCCGTCTTCTGATGGATCTCGCCGCCCTCAGCAAGCAGACGTTTGTATATTTCCAGAAATTCTCCGTGGGTGAGTCTGTGATTGGCATAGGTGTTTTTGGGATATGGGCAGCTGAAATTAAGATATATCCGCCTTATCAGTCCTGCAGGTATGAAGCAGTCCAGATATCTTGCATTTCCCCTCATAAATCGAACATTTTCAATGCCCTGTGATATTACGGCTTCTGCAGCATCGACTATTACATTAGAACTTACTTCCACTGCAAGATAATTAACATCAGGATAGCGTTTAGCCAGCTCGCATATGAACTGACCTTTGCCGCAGCCTATCTCAAGTTCTACAGGATTATCGTTGCCGAAAATAGCTGCGATATCCAGCAGGTCGCGGTCATCCTTGACAGAAAAATCCAGTACATCGCGGTCGAGATAGAGTATTTTGTCACCGCAGGCTGCAAGTCTTTCTTCAAGGTTATTTTTTCTTCTCATTCTCATATATATTACTTCTCCTTACTGTACAATAAAATGTACTGAGTTATCTTCTTTTCTTAAAAGCGGATGTTCTTCTGCCTTTTTTTAGCTTGTGGAGGAAATAATCCTGATCTGCGGTAACACGTTTCCATTCGGTGGCTGAACCTGTCAGCGGATCACCGAAGGGGTATACTGAAAGCATGATCTCAGGAAGACCGTTGCCTTTATATAGCGGTGTCACACGGAATGTCAGCTGAGTAGCAAGTACACCTAAGAACTCCTCTTTTGTGGTAGCAACGCTTGAGTCGAATTCGGGCAGCTTGATATCTGTGAATTTTGCCTGGTATATCATCTTGCCGTCACTTTTTTTTACAAGCGGAAGATCATATCTCTCGGGTACGGTTTTGCCATTGACATTTTTCATATATGTTAGATCGGTAAAACGCACAATGCCGCTGTCTACTGCATCACCTGATATGGTGATACATATTCCTGCATCAGAGGCTGCACCGATATTCTGCATACTGAAAGAGAAGGGGAGCTCGTTTATCATTATCTCTCCGCAGCCTACCATTTTAAGGTATGGTTTGCCGGATGCTACGTGGTCACCTAATATTTCTTTTATTTCGTTTATCTTTTTGTTATTGCTTTTACTCATACTTCAAACAGCACCTTTGTTCCGCCGCAGTTCCTTATTGTCAGCACATGGCAGGCACCAGTGCCGAATACTCTGTCCATACCGTTTTTGAATTCTTCCAGTTTGTTTTCGGGTACGAATGCCTGTATCGTTCCTGCAAATCCTCCGCCGTGAACTCTGCAAGCGCCTTCATCACCGAGTATCTGCTTTGCGAGATACAGTGCTACTGTCAGACCTTGTTCACGAACATTCACAGCCGCAAATATATTCTGCAGATAGGCTAGGGAAGAATTTCCGCTTTCGTTTATAAACCTCAGGAACTCTCCGAACTCTCCGTTTTCAAGAGCCTCAGCCTGCTTAGCTACTCTATCATTCTCATCAAAGAAATGCAGCGCTCTGAGTACAGCCCTGTCACCGCATTTTTCCCTCAGTGTGACTATATTTTTCATTACGTCATCCTTGGTGATCTCGCGCAGCACTGTTTTGCCGAAATACTCGGCTACACTTTTCATCTCAGGCGGGATAGCAGCATATTCCAGTGTAAGATCTGCATGGCTGCCTTTGGTATCGATAATGCATAGTTTGTGTCCGCTTTTGGCAAAATCATATTTTACGCTCTTTATTAACGGCTGTTCCTTATCCTTGAAATCTATGGTGATAAGTCCGCCTACTGAGGAAGCCATCTGGTCCATTAACCCCGAAGGCTTGCCGAAATGGACATTCTCGGCATATTGTGCCAGCTTTGCGATCTCAACATCATCAATTTCTCCGTCATTGTACAGACCGTTGAGTATTGTACCGATTATGACCTCATAGGCTGCCGAAGAGGAAAGTCCTGAACCCTGCAGTACCTCAGAAGTCATATAAGCCTTGAAACCGCCAAGCTTGTGTCCGTTATTCTTAAAGCCGTCTGCCATACCTCGTATCAGTGCGGAAGATGTGTTCTTTTCGTCTTCACGGGGAAGTGTATCGCATATATCCACTACATCAGTAGGGAAACCCTCTGATTTCACTGTGATATAGCCATCATCCATAGGTATAACTGCTGCTATGATATCAAGCGAAACTCCTGCAGCCAGTACACATCCAAGATTGTGGTCAGTATGGTTTCCACCGACCTCGGTTCGTCCGGGTGCACTGAAAAAGTACTGCGGTGTTTCACCGAAAAGCTTCTTGAATTCAACAGCAGTTCTGCCGTAGCGCTGAAGCTGTCTTTCCATATCTTCTTCCGAATATATCCTGCCCAGTGAAAGAGTTTTCATAACCATATCCTCCATAGCTGTATCTTCATTATCCTTACCCAAGCCGTCCGTCAGACGACATATATTTTATTATACTATATCCTATCTTTTTTTTCAAGTGCTTTTGCATAGAACAGTCAGTAAATTTATAATAAATACTAAAAATGAAAAATTAACATTATGCCACTTGCAAACAGCAAGGCTATGTGTTATAATAAACATATATTTTTTCAGGAAAGAGGTTTGCGCTATGACCAACGAATATGTTCTCATACTTGACTTCGGCGGACAGTACAACCAGCTCATTGCAAGACGTGTGCGTGAATGTAATGTTTACTGTGAAGTCAAGCCATACAACAAGATAGGCATAGATGAAATAAAGAAGCTTGCTCCCAAGGGCATTATTTTTACAGGCGGTCCTCAGAGTGTTTACGGTGAAGATGCACCCAGCGTATCCAAGGAGATTTTTGAACTTGGCATACCGGTTCTGGGAATATGCTACGGTTCACAGCTGATGGCTCATGTACTAGGTGGAAAAGTCGAGACCTGCACGGTTTCGGAATACGGTAAGACAGAAACAGAGTACGACAAGTCCTGTGCGCTTTTTGCTGATGCTGAGATACCTACCCGCGCAGTAAGCTGGATGAGCCATACTGATTTTATATCCGAAGTACCCGAAGGCTTCAAAATCGCAGCGCACACTTCTAACTGCCCTTGTGCTGCAATGTGCAATAAGGATAAGAAACTGTATGCTGTACAGTTCCACCCTGAGGTGAATCATACTCAGTTCGGTGTGAAAATGCTTGCAAGCTTCCTGAAGGATGTCTGTGGCTGCACAGGCGACTGGACAATGGAGAATTACGCTGAAAAGGCAATAAAGGATATACGAGAAAAGGTCGGTGACGGCAAGGTACTGCTGGCACTTTCGGGCGGTGTTGACAGTTCTGTTCTGGCAGCTCTGCTTTCCAAGGCAGTCGGCAGACAGCTCACCTGCATTTTTGTCGATCACGGTTTCATGAGAAAGAATGAAGGCGACGAGGTCGAGGCTGCTTTCAAGGACTGGGATATCAATTTCGTAAGAGTCAATGCGAAAGAGCAGTTCATGGGCAAGCTTCGCGGAGTATCCGACCCTGAAACAAAGCGCAAGACTATCGGTGAAGAATTCATAAGAGTATTTGAAGCCGAGGCAAAGAAAATAGGCAAGGTCGATTTCCTTGCGCAGGGCACTATCTATCCCGATGTTATCGAGAGCGGTGCAGGAGATGCTGCCGTTATAAAGAGTCACCACAACGTTGGCGGACTTCCCGATCACGTTGATTTCAAGGAGATCATCGAACCTCTGAGAATGCTGTTCAAGGACGAGACAAGAAAACTCGGTCAGGAACTTGGTCTTAGTGAGACTCTGGTATGGAGACAGCCTTTCCCGGGTCCCGGTCTTGCTATAAGAATAATCGGCGAGATCACCGATGACAAGCTGGAGATACTTCAGGACGCTGACTGGATCTTCCGCGAGGAGATCGCAAAGGCAGGTCTTGACAGGAGTATAAACCAGTACTTTGCAGTGCTGACCAACAATCGATCTGTTGGTGTTATGGGCGATTTCCGTACTTACGATTACACACTTGCTCTGAGAGCTGTTGAGACCACCGATTTCATGACCGCAGAATTCAGCCGCATCCCATATGATGTACTTGAAACTGCTTCCCGCAGGATAGTAAACGAGGTAAAGAATATCAACCGCGTATGCTATGATATTACCACAAAGCCACCCGCAACTATTGAGTGGGAATAATACAAACACTTGCCAAAACGTCGTAATACCGTGCTTTTCAAGGCATAGTTAAGCTAAGTGGCAACGATTTGGCAACAATTCTCGATCATCGGCAACAGTTATAAATATTTTGTCTGAAAAGATAAGAGCTATCTGATTCGTATTTGAATCGGATAGCTCTTTTTTTTATTGTCATATTTGCAAAGGTCTGTGCTATTATGATCCGCCTCTTAAAAACATAATTTCAGTTAATGATTATCATATTACGATGTTTATGTAAGTATTCTAACTGATTATTGCAAGTGTTAAAGGATTCATGTATTGAAAACCGGTTTATAAAATAATTGTACGAATAGCAAGTGAAGTTGCATTTTTGATCAAAATGTGATATGCTAAATACCGGTGAAGTTTTATTCATCGGTATTTAGCATGACTGTAAGAATTAAGTTAATCTTAAGAATTACATTCAACTTAAATTAAGAATGATGTATTATCATATGATCATACAAGGAAAGGACATAACGTTATGGATTATATCACAGCAACTATTCTTGTAGTAGACGATGACAGGGACATCGTGGCAGCCATCGCGAAGCTGCTGGAGCTTGAAGGGTATAAAACTGTCAGGGCATATGACGGTATCGAAGCACTGGAGAAGCTTTCGGAGAACGACATACAGCTTATACTGATAGACGTGATGATGCCGAGGTTGGACGGCTTATCGGCTATAATGAAGATACGCGACAAGCGGAATATCCCGATAATAGTATTATCAGCAAAATCCGAGGATACAGATAAAATACTCGGACTTTCAATGGGTGCTGACGACTATATCACAAAGCCCTATAATCCCATGGAGCTTACCGCCCGTGTGAAGAGCAGCCTGCGAAGATATATGCAGCTTGGTGATATAGGCAGTATAAACAAAACGGACGTTATAAAAATAGGCGGTCTTGAACTTGATAAAGGTGCAAAATCCATTACGGTGGACGGCGAACCGGTCAAGCTGACAGCTACGGAATTGAAGATACTTGAACTGCTTATGGAGAACGCTGGTCATGTATTTTCGGCAGAGGAGATATACCGCAGGGTGTGGAATGAGGACGCTTACGCGGTGGAGAACACAGTAATGGTACATATAAGGCATATTCGGGAGAAAATAGAGATCGACCCGAAGGAGCCGAGATATCTGAAAGTGGTGTGGGGCATTGGGTACAAGATCGAAAAAAATATCTAAGTTTTTTCCGAAGGCTGTCAGGGTGACGGCGTTCATCACGGCTTGTGTGGCGGCGGGTATAGCGCTGTTCGGTGAGATGGATGTGAGCCGCATTAAAGACAGGATATTCGAAATGGGCGGAGATATGCGAGGAAATCTGGAATATCCCGAGATATATCGCACCGAACTGAAAAATATGTATGAACAGCTTTGCATACTTGGCGTGTGCGAACTTGCGAATATGGACGAAAACGGTAAATACATAGGTAATAAAAACGTACAGTCCGATCTTTTGTACTATTTTGATTTCAACGAATACCGCTACAAAAAGACAGGCGAGGGCATAGTGCCATATTCAGATATATTCGACTACTATGTTTCCTATACTGTTCCCGAAAAAATGGCGGATGAAGTCCTGACCGATGATGAAACGACAGCAGAGGAGGAAAGGGCTGAGAGGACGGTAACACATTTTGTCACGAATATATCGGAGGATATCATAAATGATAAAATGACCGAACAGGAGCGTATAAATGCGCTGACTTCAAATAAATACGGATATATCCTGCGCTCGGGAGATGTGATATCATCGAGTATGGTATCATCTGGGGTGATGGACAATTACAGTTATCAGGTAGCGGAGAAGAACGGAAAACTCAGGGATGTGAATGAATCCTATCCCGATAACTATCTGCCTATGGGCGGCTGGTACAGTGATAATTACGGAAGGCACGTTTTCAGTTTCTGCAATGATTCGCCGATAAAGTTTTATGAATATCCCGAAAATACCGAGGAAGGATTTACGGCAAGGCGTGAATGGGTGGATATAGAGTCAAACACAGCAGAAGGTTCCGGTATATATTATTCTACTCTGCCTATATGCGATATGCCCGACTATAAAGCGACATCAGGGGATACCGAGGGGCTGACGGTATATATTGAACCGGAGGATTATTATTTCCATTCGATATACAGGGAGTACGAGGATCTGTTTAGCGAGTATCTCGAAACAAGATCGTTATCTTTGCAGTGCGGCATACTGGCACTGTTGCTTATAGTTTATCTTATCGCGGGGGCTGTTGTGAGAGGGCTGGCAGGAGAGCATGAAAGTTCCTTTGCTGATAAGCTGCCATTTGAACTGTACATTGGGGCATGGCTGCTGATACTTATGGGGACAGCAGTGATGGGTCATATGTATTGGGGTATGGTCTACTCCGCTGATGAACGGGCAGGGGACTCGGCTTACTGGTATCTGACATACGGTGCGATATTTGCGGTTATGACAGGTATAGCTGTACACAGCATCATTCACGTTATAAAGCTGATATCACAGGGAAGATGCAGGAGGAGTTTTGCACTTCCAAAGCTTATGAAAAAGCTCAGTGAGAGATACCGCACCACTTCACTTTACGAGACACGGAGAAACAGACCTGCGGGAAGCGGTCTTATGAGGCGCTCGGTGAGAAGCCTTGTGGCATTTCTTGCGGCGACGTTAATGCTTCCAAGCTCACTTTATGGAAGCAAAGATGCTTTACAGATAGCTGCCGCTGTTGTATGCGTGGCGGCATCGGTATACTTTATATATTCACAGATAAGGGCGATACTTCTTGCCCGTGACCTTACTAAACTGGACAGGCGTATCACGGAACTAAACCGAAACACGCCCTTTGAGGTAGAGATATCCCCTCTTTCGGAGCTGAGCAGACCTTCGGATATGCTGAAAAATATATCCGATACCGTCAGTGATGCGGTGGAGGAACAAATAAAGTCCGAGAGAATGAAGATCGAACTGGTGGCGAATGTATCACACGACCTGAAAACGCCCCTGACTTCCATAATAAGCTACATCGACCTGCTGAAAAAGACGGAGCTTGACGATGAGGCTATGGGCTATGTTCAGATACTGGATAAGAAATCACAGAAGCTTAAAAGCATAGTTGCCGATGTTTTCAGCCTGGCAAAGGCGACAAGCGGCATAGATGTAAATATGGAGGAATTAGATTTTGTAAGGCTTTTTAATCAGTGTCTGGCAGATGCAGATGATAAGATAAACGAAAGCGGAAAAGTAGTCAAGCTGTCAGTGACAGCAGATACCGCACCTGTTATGGGTGACGGAAACAAGCTTTACCGCGTACTGCAGAACATCATAGACAATGCGCTTAAATATTCTATGGACGGTTCACGTATTTTCATGGAACTTAAACGCACTGAAGATGACGTAGTTCTGTCTGTCAAGAATACGTCATCATATCCTATTGAATTTACCGCGGACGAGATAACAGAAAGATTTGTCCGCGGGGATAAGTCGAGGACGGACGGCGGCAGCGGGCTTGGACTTTCGATAGCGAAAAGCTTTACGGAAGCCTGCGGCGGACATTTTGATATAGAACTTGAAGGAGATATGTTCAAGGCTGTTATGACGATGCCTCTGATAAAAAAAGAACAGGCAGAAGAAAAAGAGATAATATAAAACAGAAACGGAGACATCATTATGAAAAAAAGAAGATCGGCTCTAACACCATTTATTGCAGTCCTGATAATTGTACTTGTTTTAATGGCGGTGTTTGTAGTTTTCATCAAGCATGACAAATTAAACGTTGCAGGTCAGGTCACAGCGCTTTTCCGCGGCAGAGTTGAGTATCATCCTGAAGAGATATCCGATGACGGACTTGAGTTGAGGACAGTGGATGTAGAGGATGTTAAAGTAGGTACTGCCATGATGCTGATAAACAAAGATCACCCTCTTGGTGAGTATTTTGAACCTTCTATATGCGAATATAAGGATTCCGGTGTGATGATGTCAACAGATTCAGTGGACAGCTATGCGGCTCTTTCTAAAGCGGTTATGGATAACTGCGGAGAACCGCTGTACGTGATGTCATCATACCGCACACCTGAGGAACAGCAGGAACTGTATGAAGATCAGGGCAGCAGCGAGGCTATGCCGCCCCACTGTTCGGAGCATGAAACGGGTCTGGCACAGGATCTGTATTTCAGCGGGTTTGCGGGCAAGAATATCAACGATTGTCCTGCGGGAAAATACCTCACGGAACACGCTCACGAGTATGGCTTTATCGTGAGATACCCATCTTTCGGCAGAATGGTGACCGGTATAAACTACGAACCCTGGCATTTCAGGTATGTGGGTCAGCCTCATGCGAAGATAATTACAGATAACAGGCTTACTCTTGAAGAATATATCGACGGTTTGGAATACGGCAGCTTTTACGAATATGAAGATTATATAATATCCAGGCAGAAAGGAGACAGCCTTCTTATACCTCAGAATTACACCTGCGATATATCATATGACAACTGCGGTGGTTATATCCTGACAGCAAAAAAGAAATGAACATGAATATACATAAAACAACACCCGACAGAGCAAAACACTCTGTCGGGTGTTGGTATTGGGGGAGATTCCGTAAAAGGAATTGGGAAAGCTAATTAAAGTGATGCCTTTGCAGCGATCCTGTAGATCTGTGAAACATCCTCGGATGACAGATGAACAAAACCGCCGGTTCGGCCGTCACCAAGCCCGAACTTTTCTGTGAGTGCGGGAATATCTTCTTCCTTAGCACCGAGTTCTGCAAAGTTTATAGGCATACCGATGTCATGCAGGAACCTGCGGAATGCTTTGATGCCTGCAAGTGCTGTATTCTCTGGATTCTCAAAATCCATTTTGCATCCGAATACTCTTACTGCCATCTGACAGAAGCGCATGATATTATGCTTGTAAACAAACTCCATCCATGCAGGCATAATAACGGCCAGACCTGCACCGTGAGCGCAGTCATACAGTGCTGAAAGCTCGTGCTCAATGCCGTGGCTGTTCCAGTCCTGCTCTCTGCCAACGCCTACAATATTATTATGAGCCACCATACCTGCCCACATGATATTTGCTCTTGCTTCGTAATTATTGGGGTCTGCTATAACTCTGGGAGTTTCCTTCACCATGGTCATGAGCACAGCCTCACAAAGGCGGTCGGTTATCTCGACCTCTGTAGTATTGGTGAAATATCTTTCAAAAACGTGTGCCATGATATCGGTGGCACCGCAGGCAGTCTGATAAGCTGGGAGAGTCTGGGTCAGTGCGGGGTCCATTACAGAGAACTTAGGACGCAGTGCGTCAGAGCCTGCACCTCTTTTGAGCATACCGTCTTCTTTAGTGATAACTGAATCACCTGAGCCCTCACTGCCAGCTGCAGCTATAGTAAGTACTGTGCCGACAGGGAGCGCTTTTTCGATGTGCTTTCCACTGTAGAAATCCCAGAAATCACCGTCGTATGGAACACCAGCTGCTATTGCCTTTGAGGAATCTATAACAGAACCGCCTCCGACAGCGAGGATAAAGTCAATGTTTTCCTTGCGGCAAAGCTCTATGCCCTTATATACAAGACCGTCGCGGGGATTGGGCTGAACACCGCCCAGTTCGCAGTAAGCTATACCGTTGCTCTCCAGAGACTTTTTAACTCTGTCAAGTAATCCCGATTTTTTTGCAGAGCTTCCGCCGTAGTGTATGAGGACCTTGTTTCCGCCGTGTTTTTTTACGTATGTTCCGCATTCATTTTCTCTGTCTTTTCCGAATACAAATTCTGTGGGGCTGTAAAAATTGAAATTATTCATATTAATCCTCCTAAGTTATCAAAGTCCTATCGAGCCGGTATAAACTGGTATCTCATTTTCTGCCTTAATAACAGCTTCTTCAAGAGTCATACCATAGAAATTACAGGCTGCCAGATTTCTGCCGGACTTTTTATCATCAATGAACGCTCCTACTACAACACCCGGGATCGCACTGTCAGGATCATTTGGCGCATGGGAACCACCGAGATCAGTTCTGCACCAGCCCGGATCGGTAATGTTTATGCAGATATCTGTACCGTTGAATTTCGATGCCAGATCCATCGTTACCTTGTCGAGTGCAGCCTTGCTAGCACTGTATCCTGCCTGTTCGGGTTCAAGACGTATACCGCTTGTGGTATTTACTATACGTCCGAAGCCTGTTTCTTTCATCTTTGAAAGAAAATGATAAGTTATCATCATAGGGGCTATGGTATTTATCTTAAAACTCTCCTCATAATCCGAAGCGGGAGTAGTAAGGTACTCTGTCCTGTATGCAACCTGAATGCCTGCATTGTTCAGAACGATATCAACTGTTATACCCAAAGCATCTATATCGGCAAGCATTTTTTCTACCTGTGCCAAGTCAGAAAATTCTGCTCCTACTGCATAAGCCTGAACACCAAGTGCTTTAGCCTCTGCAACCACTTTTTCACAGTGTGCTGCTGTTCTTCCCTGAAGGATCAGATTGCAGCCGTGCTTTGCCATAAATATAGCTGCTCTGTATCCTATACCCCTTGCTGCGCCGGTTATAAATGCCCAGCGTCCTTTTACATCAACCATTAAATATTCTCCTTTGCCTTTTCGATAGCAGCTATGACCTTATCACACCACAGGTCAAAATCCTTGTCTTCATTCTGGTATTCAGGATGAGCAAGGATATTCTGCACTGTTTTCCTTATTCCTTCGGCTGCGCTGATCTCAGCTTTAAAATCGGGTACTACTGATCTCAGCTTTGAGTTATCGAATATTACAGAATTTGCCTTGTCACCGATAAGGCTGCCCGTAAGATCGTACTGTCTTCCCATATCAGCAAGCGTCTTAGATGAAACATAATAAGGCTTCAGTTCAACTCCCAGCGTATCAGCGATAGCTTTGTATATGCTGTTCCAGCTGACACTTTCATCGGAAGTGATATGATAAGCCTGACCGATAGTTTCCTTTTTGCCTATAAGTCCTACGAATCCTTTGGCGAAATCGCTGTTGTGAGTTATCGTCCACAGGGATGAACCGTCACCATGTATAATTACAGGCTTACCGTCCATTATACGTCTGACTACCTGCCAGCTGCCGCCTGTTCCATGTACTCCGAGAGGTACGCTGCGTTCATCATAGGTGTGGCTGGGACGTACTATAGTAACAGGGAAACCGTCCTTGCGGTATCTTTCCAGAAGATATTCCTCGCAGGCTTTCTTGTTTCTTGAATATTCCCAGTAAGGATTTTCAAGGGGAGTTTCCTCGGTTATGAGATAGCCCTGAGGCGGTTTCTGATATGCCGATGCTGAGCTTATGTAGATATACTGTTTGGTCTTTCCGCAAAAAAGTCTGAAATCTCTTTCAACCTGTGACGGAACAAATCCGATGAACTCAGCTACACAGTCAAATTCCATATCCTTGATCTTTTCAGCAGTTTCTTCCTCATTACTGATATCAGCTGTTATGAAATTGATATTACCCTGAAATCCTGTGTTCCTGTTTCCTCTGTTGAGCAGATATACCTCATTATCGCCTGACAAAAGCAGTTTTGTGATCGCCATACTGATGGTTCCCGTACCGCCGATAAGCAAAATTCTCATGTTGTACCTCCTTAACGGGTCTGTTGTATTCGTGTTAATATAATAACAAATCTTTTCTCGCTTTTCAACGGTCTGATCGAACATTTATAGATTTTTACAATTTTTGAATCCAATAATGATATTTTTATCCGAAAACAGGCGTTCAAACGTATGCTGATGCGTATTGGATCTGTCTGTTTTATTGTGTATGAATATTATAATAACTATTGACAACAGCGAAATGCTGTGATATAATATATTTGTCTTCGGGGCAGGGTGAGATTCCTGACCGGCAGTTATAGCCTGCGAGCCGCATTCAGCGGTTGATCCGGTGTGATCCCGGAGCCGACGGTATAGTCCGGATGGTAGAAGATGACAACGCTTAAAAAGTGTTATACCATTTTTGTCTATTTAAGCCCCCGTAGTATACGGGGGCTTTTTATATTATTGAAAGGAGCATCATCATGGGGCATGAAGACTTTATGCGTGAGGCACTGGCACTCGCGGAAAAGGGTATGGGTCATGTTTCACCGAATCCTATGGTCGGTGCTGTCATAGTGCGTGACGGTAATATTATCGCTTCGGGATATCATAAAAGGTACGGCGACCTCCATGCCGAACGGAGTGCTTTTGCGGAATGTGATGCAAAGGACATAGATTGCAGAGGGGCGGATATGTATGTCACCCTGGAGCCCTGCTGTCATCACGGAAAGCAGCCGCCCTGCACCGATGCGGTGATCGAACACGGTATAAAACGTGTGTTTGTTGGCTCTTCCGACCCTAATCCTCTTGTTGCAGGCAAGGGAACGGCTATACTTCGAGAGCACGGTATAGAAGTCACGGAGGGCGTGCTGAAAGATGAATGCGACCGCCTGAATGAGATATTCTTCAAGTTTATCACGACAGGTCTGCCATTTGTTACCCTGAAATATGCCATGACCCTTGACGGTAAGATCGCCTGCTATACAGGCAAATCTCAGTGGATAACAGGTGAGACGGCACGAAAGCACGTACACCGCGAAAGACTGCATCATGCGGCGATAATGGTGGGCGTTGGTACGGTGCTGGCTGATGACCCTATGCTTACCTGCCGCATCAAGAACGTCAGAGATCCTTTGAGGATAATATGTGATACTCATCTGCGCACACCTCTTGACAGCAATATCGTGCGTACATCGGAAAAAGTTCCGACGCTGATAGTCTGCGGTGATGCGGACAGCGGCCGTATCGGTGAGTATGAGAAACGCGGCTGTAAGGTGCTGAGTTTGCCTGATAAAAATGGAAGTACCGATCTTTCGGCACTTATGGCATATCTCGGAAAAGAAAAGATAGACAGTGTGCTTATCGAGGGCGGCGGAATGCTGGGCTGGTCTGCGTTGGAAAGCGGGATAGTCGATAAGGTGATGGCTTATGTTGCACCTAAGATATTCGGCGGAAGTAACGCGAAAACTCCTGTCGGCGGACAGGGCGTGGCTGTGCCCGATGATGCATTCATGCTGGAAGACCGCAGGATAACCGAACTTGACGGCGATATACTTATAGAAGGACGGGTGAAGAAATGTTCACAGGACTGATTGAGGAAACAGGCACTGTATGCGAGGTCTGCCGAAACGGAAATGCATCTTTTATACGCATAGCCGCTGAGAAAGTCCTTGAGGGGACTAAAGTCGGTGACAGTATCGCAGTAAACGGCGTGTGCCTGACCGTCACAGAGCACGACGGCAAGATCTTCAGGGCTGATGTTATGAACGAGACTCTTAGCCGATCTTCTCTTGGAACACTGAAACAGGGAAGCAAGGTGGATCTTGAAAGGGCGATGTCGGCGGAGGGTCGTTTCGGCGGGCATATAGTTTCGGGTCATATCGATGGTACGGGCACTGTCAGCAATATCAAGCAGGACGGCATCGCTGTTAGGTATACCATATCGGCGGACGAAAAACTGCTGAGGTATATAGTCGAAAAAGGCTCTGTAACATTGGACGGCATAAGTCTTACTGTTGCTGCGGTGACTGATACGGACTTTACTGTATCCGTGATACCTCATACTGCCGAGCAGACTATACTGCCGTATAAAAAAGTAGGGGATATAATAAATATCGAAACGGATATCATAGGAAAATACGTGGAAAAGCTGCTGCGTCCGGCGGAGCCGAAAAAAAGCGGCGTGACCATGGAGCAGCTTATGAAGAACGGATTTATCTGAGGAGTGGGTATATGTTTGAATATAATACTATTGAAGAAGCGCTTGAATCTCTGCGAAACGGTGAAGTGATACTCGTCACCGACAATGAGGACAGAGAGAACGAAGGCGATATGATATGCGCGGCACAGTTCGCGACCACAGAGAATGTGAACTTCATGGCTGCACACGCTAAAGGTCTTATCTGTATGCCAGTCAGCGAAGCTATCTGCCGCAGGCTGCATCTGCCCCAGATGGTGGATTACAATACCGATAATCATTCCACTGCGTTTACTGTGTCCATAGACCATGTGGATACGACTACAGGCATATCTGCGGAGGAAAGGGGTTATACCGCAAGAGCCCTTGCAGACCCCGGTTCAAAGCCCGAGGACTTCCGTAGACCCGGGCATATGTTCCCGCTGACAGCCAAGAAAAACGGTGTTCTTGAACGTGAGGGACATACCGAGGCTACCGTTGACCTGATGAGACTTGCAGGACTGGAAGAATGCGGTCTCTGCTGTGAGATAATGCGCGACGACGGCACCATGATGCGTACAGAGGAACTTCAGGAAAAGGCTAAGGAATGGGGCATGAAGTTCATAACGATCGCACAGCTGAAAGAGTACCGCAAGGTACACGATAAGCTTGTGGAGCGTGTGGCTGATACCAAGCTGCCCACCAAGTACGGCAATTTCCGAGCAATAGGCTTTATCAACAAGCTGAATGGCGAGCACCATGTGGCACTTGTAAAAGGCGATATCAGAAACGGCGAGGATATACTCTGCCGTGTACATTCCGAGTGCCTGACAGGTGATGCTTTCGGTTCGCTGAAATGCGACTGCGGACAGCAGTTTGCGGCGGCTATGACCGAGATAGAGAATGAGGGCAGGGGTATACTGCTTTATATGCGTCAGGAGGGCAGAGGTATAGGTCTTATAAACAAACTGCGTGCCTATGAACTTCAGGACAACGGTATGGATACCCTTGAAGCTAACTTAGCACTTGGCTTCCCCGGAGATATGAGAGAATACTACATCGGCGCACAGATACTCCGTGATCTGGGCTGTAAGACTCTCAGACTTCTCACCAATAACCCCGATAAGATATACGGTCTGAGCGGTTTCGGTATTGAGATAAAGGAACGTGTACCGATCCAGATGTCTGCCACCGCATACGATCTGTTCTACTTAAAGACAAAACGTGATAAAATGGGTCATATTCTTGACTACTGATAAATTTATAAGGAGCTGTTATTATGAACACTTTTGAAGGAAAACTTATCCCCGAGAACGTGCGAGTTGGTATCGTAGTTGCACGTTTCAATGAATTCATCACATCAAAACTGCTGGGCGGCGCTGTTGATACTCTTGTACGTCACGGCATATCTGAGGACGCTATCGACACCGCATGGGTGCCAGGGGCTTTTGAGATACCTCTTATTGCAAAGAAAATGGCTGATTCCGGCAAGTATGACGCTGTTATCTGCCTTGGTGCGATAATCAGGGGCAGCACTTCTCACTATGACCTTGTATGCAACGAGGCTGCAAAGGGCATCGCACAGACTTCTATTGAAAGCGGCATACCCGTTATGTTCGGTGTTATAACCACCGAGAATATCGAGCAGGCTATCGAGCGTGCAGGCTCAAAAGCAGGCAACAAGGGCAGTGAGTGTGCAGAAGGCGCCATAGAGATGATAAACCTCATAAGGTCTATCGGATGATGATATCTTGATCGTCATTTGTCCAGATAAATAAATTAAGCCCCGAAGCGATAAGTCAATATCGCTCCGGGGCTTTGTTAATGGTATACTATTTATCAAAGAAATATCTCATGAAGCCTGAATATAACGAAATCTCCTACTTCAAGCGTAAGAGGAGGATGTGTTTTTATGAATCGTTCTCTTGCGGCTATATATTCTTCGATCTCTTCTCTTATAAGTATTATCAACATACTACTGAACGATGATCCCGTTTACGGTCATATCCTACTCTACCTTATTATGCCTGTTTTTGAAATAATTATATCATAGCTTATATGGGCTGTCAATGAAAGTATCAAACGAAAAGCAATACTCGGTGCAGACCGGATCGAGAGCGTATTATAATGTAATATCGGGAAAGATCTGATTTTTAATATAAAGTGCTTGATATTGGTTCTGTTTTGTGTTATAATGAAATAGTTAAAAATACCTTATCTGAAAGGAATGTGTTTTATGACTTACAAAGAAGAATTTATCAGGTTCATGGTTGACAGCGGAGTGCTGACTTTCGGTGAATTCACACTTAAAAGCGGCAGAAAGGCTCCTTACTTCATCAACTGCGGCAATTACAAGACAGGCGCACAGCTTGCAAAGCTGGGCGAGTACTATGCCGAGTGTATAAAGGACAACGATATTCCCGTTGAAACTCTGTTCGGACCTGCTTACAAGGGTATACCGCTGGCAGTATCTGCAGTAGTTGCTCTCAGCAATAAGTTCGGCTATGATGTATCCTACTGCTTCGACAGAAAGGAAGCAAAGGATCACGGTGAGGGCGGTATGTTCGTCGGCAAGAAGCTGACAGACGGCGAAAAGGTAGTTATCATCGACGATGTTATGACTTCCGGCAAGGCACTGGGTGAATCCATGCCCAAGCTGAAGAGTGCCGCTGATGTAAATGTAACCGGTATGGTCATTACTGTTGACCGTATGGAAAAGGCTCTTGATACAGATTTTTCAGCAGTTCAGCAGGCGTATAAGGACTTTGGCGTGAAGGTATACTCCATCGTAAATATCAACGATATCATCAAGGCTATCGAGGACGGTGTTGTTGAGGGTAAGGAGTATCTTGACGCTATGCGCGCTTACCGTGCGCAGTATGGTGCGGAGTACTGATATGATAGGAAATAAATTTTTACTCGGTTTCATGCTTCTGCGTGAAGCTGAATGGGATCAGGAAGCTTTTTTCAGCAGACTGAAAGATAAATGGGGTATCGAGCCTGAGGATCTTGATACTAAAGATGATGATAAGATCTTTGTGTTCAATACAGACGGATATCTTGTTTCCCTTGCATTTTATCCCTCACCTATACCCGATGGTGAAGCCGAGCAGAATGCGGCTTTCAATTTCCTCTGGCACGATGCACAGCAGGAGGTCGCAAAGCATACCGCTCAGATAGTAGTTAGCGTCGGCAACGGAATGGATACTATGGAACGTGCTAAGCTCTTTGTAAAGGTGTGCGAAAGCTGTATCGATGATAATACCATAGGCATTTACACAAACGGTACGGTCTATGCTCCTGATTTCTATCAGAAAAACGCTGAGGTAATGAAGTCCGATGCCCTTCCTCTGCTGGACTTTGTCTGGCTGGGTCTTTCCAATGCCGAGGGAAAACTCCGCGGATATACCATGGGTATGGAAAACTTCAAGAAGCTTGAGATGGAATTTCTTGATTACAGCGGACAGCCCCATGAATTTCTGAGTTTTATGCTGGCTATAGTCAGCTATATTATAGAGGGCGATGTTATACTGAATGACGGTGAGACCATAGGCTTCACTGAGGATCAGAAGCTGAAGATCACACTTTCGGATGGTATCGAATTTGATGACAGGAAGACTATTAAGATCCATTGTAATTGATGGTAACATACCTTTGTAAACAGAATAGTTACATTTTGAAATCATTTGTAATATAAATGTAGCTATATGTAATACCTTTGTTCTTGTAAAAATGACCTCTTTGTTCTATAATATTCATTGTAGAACAAAGAAAGAAAAGAATGAACACTAAGAAATTACTCTTAGCTCGTTTCATCCTCTCCAAAATTTTTACACAAGCAGGAGGCAGTCAACAGACTGCCTTTTTGTTTTATATACATAAAAATACGGTCGGAGCAAAACGCTGCCGACCGATCTTCATATTTACGAAAACAGTATAACAAGTCTGACCTTTATCAGATCCCGCACTCGTCATAATCCTTCCACTTTTCGTAGTGTTCTTTTTCCTCAAAGTATCTGTATACTATATACGCAGTTGATCCTACGACCAGCAGCAGTGCGCTCATCAAAGCCCAGAAAGACTTTTTCTCTGAATATTTCTTAGACATCGTATGCACGTCCTTTCTGAATAATGGAATAAACGATTTTGAACCTCTCCGTTTCATCTTAGGAATATTGAGTAAATTCTTATCGTTTAATATATTATACTACATTCACAAAGTAAAGTCAAGTATTTCACGTAATTTTCAGCATAAAGTATACATTTTCGAGGAGATATGCAATCATTCGGCAGTTGTGTAGTTGTTTACATAGTTCAATGTATAAAACAGCCTGTCCCGAATATATATTACTGAGGTGGTTATATGGGACTTAAAACAGTTTGCAGACGGGCACTGTTTTGTATATTCACAGTGTTTGTCCTTCCGATGTGTATATTCAGTGCAGCAAAGCATTCACAGTATCTTTCAGATATCGCAGAGGGATCTTCGGAACTGCTAATGATAAGACGCGGCAGAAAAGAAATATGCAGGGATGAAATTCTTCCGGGAACGGAGATCTCTACTCAAAGCTATTGGGATATAGCACTTGCAGAAAATGACAGCGAGCCTGTGGCTGATGGTACTGCAGTCCCAAGTCCGTTACATTCTGAAGATGTAGACGGTATGATCCCTTATCCTGCTGACCTTACAGACCATGACGGCGCTATAGAAAAATACACCTATCAGCGCAGTGACGAACCGTCTTTCTTCAATATTTTCGGCGGCGGACAGGTACGAAACTGCACTTTGTATGATAATAATGAACTTATTGCGCTCAGCAGGCAGGGACTTCCTTTTGATATTGATTATCCTGAAGGCCAGCCCGTCATACTGATCTATCACACCCATGCTACCGAAAGCTTTGAACTTGAGGATAAGGACTGGTACGACAGAGATTTTAACGGGAAGACAACCGAACGTGACAAGAACATCATCTCCGTGGGGGACAGGATATGTGAGCAGCTTGATAAAGCCGGCATACCCTACATACATGATACCCTTGTCCACGATTATCCAAGCTATGATAATGCCTATTATTCAAGCCGAGATGCGGTGCAGAAGATACTTGCGGAGTATCCTTCCATTAAAGTCTGTCTTGATATCCACCGCGACGGCATCGAGCGCAGTGACGGAACACGCATCGCCCCCGTAGCCGAGATAAACGGAAAAGAAGCGGCGCAGATAATGATAATATCCTGTGCTGATGACGGAAGCGGTAATATCCCGGATTTCAGGGAGAATTTCAGTTTTGCCTGTGTACTGCAATCAAAAATAGAAAACCGCTTTCAAGGTCTGACCCGCCCTGTGCTTTTTGACACAAGGTTCTACAATCAGGATCTTTCAAGCGGTTCACTGCTGATAGAAGTGGGCAGCCACGGCAACACCCTTGCACAGGCGCAGTATTCGGGGGAGCTTGTTGGCAGGGCGTTGGCAGATTTATTTTCTGAGTGAAATATGATAATCCCGCTGGTTCACACAATAAATTGTTGGTATATCTGACCTTGAAATACTTGTAGGAGATAATAATATCAACACGATGTTTCCTTATTAAATAGCCCTTTTAATTGTGCGATAAAGAGCAACCTCCGAAATAAAATGCTCAAAAAGTCAAGACAAAACAAAAGATATGTGTTATAATATGACCATAGTAACGTTACTGGTATTTTATAACAGGGAGGTGCCGATATGACAGCTGAAAGCAAAGAGAGTTTTGAACACGGTTTTACAACATTCGTTACAGCACTGGATTATATAGAATCCCATCTGTGCGAGGATATCTCGCAGGAGGATATCGCAGCAGCCTGCTTTGTTTCTCTGTCCTCGCTGCAGAAAATGTGGAGATACTGTACCCATTTCAGCCTGAAAGACTATATCTCAAAGCGAAAGCTGACCCTTGCGGGACGCTTGCTACAGTCAGAGGAAGTTTCTGTCCTTGATGCTGCCATGAGATTCGGCTACAACTCCCATGAGGTATTCACCCGCGCATTCAAGAAGGTGTGGGGGATATCACCCTCGAAGTTCAAAAAACAATGGAAAGGTGACTGCGGGCTTTATCCGCCCCTGAACCCGGAGTATATCGAAAGGAATGATCTTATGAGAGTTAAGAAATATGATATCAGTGAGTTCTATGATTATCTCAGAACACAGACAGGAACTTTTGTTCTTTGCTTCGACATTCAGAATCTTATGGTAATAAATCACGACCTCGGTAGTGAAGCAGGCGATAAGGCAATACTTGAAGCTTTCCGCCGTATCAATGAAGCAGCTGAGGATAATATGATCTGTCTGCGTCTGGGCGGGGATGAATTTGCGATGATAACCGAAAGCAGCGATCCCGATGTTGTAACAGTACTTGCAGAAAAGGTTCTTTCTCAGAACGGTGCAGAGGTCCCCTACAGCGGCGGAAAAGTCAGCGTATCTGTTCGCTGTGGCGCTATCAGGATAGGTGAACACCTGAAATATTCCGTACTATGCAATGATTTCAATGCCGTTATGGAAAAAGCACGTACTACAGGCAAGATAGAATTTATTTAAAAGAATGACAGCTGATACAGTAAGAGTGCGCAGTATGAAATTGTACTGCGCACTCTTGTTATCAAAATATTTATAATTATGATCATCCCGCTGATACAGTATATCAATTGGTGTTATATCGGAACATGAAATACTTGGCGGTTAAGATAACATCAACATGATATTTCATTGTTATATATCACTTTGTAGTGATGTGTTAATGGTATAGTCGGGTTTATAATTAATGCTATATGTATTCATGCCGTTATTTCACATCAACTGAAATAGTCTATACAGCACAGGAAAAAAAGATGAATGTAAAATCATTTCTTTTTGCGTTTCCCGATCTTCATTGTCCAGTTTAAAACAATAAAGAGTGCTACTATCAGGGTCACGAGTATGATAGCAAGCGCGGGATTAAGAAACTTCTTGTATTTATCCTCGGTGTTTTTTTTGTTTTCAGCATTGTTTTTTCCGGTGTTACTTGCATTATTATTGCCCTCGGCACGGATTACTTTAACTGTATATACATTTTCCGTACCGTCCTCTGCTGTTACGGTAGCAGTGAGGATGTTTTCACCGTATTCTAGTTTGCTCCCTCCGTTGAAAGACACGGTGTCTGAAAATGCAGCGGCTGTTGCGGATAATTCTGCTGACTCGCATGAACTGTCTGCATTTACGGTATACTCAAATACATCGTATGAGAAATCCGGAGAAAGTGCGCCTGCACTGCATGAAAGGCTGATCAGATATCCTTGTACAACAGGTGCAGCAGTCGATGGCGTTTCGGAGGTCTGCTGTATGTCACTATCGTCTGAAGGTGCTTCGGTTACAACAGGCGCTGAAGAAGTATCGTCAGTTTCCCGGGAAATATCCTGCTGTGGTTCTTCGCTGCTATCGTCAGCTTCACCTGATGCATCAACATGGACGGATGTGCTTGAATCAGGCTGCTCCAGAACGTCACCGTCATTTGAGAAAACATATCCGTTGGTCAGTGAGATATTGCAGTCACCCTCACCAACAGCAGAAAAGGTGAGTACACAATTGATAAAACTGTTATCCTCGTCGGGAACTGAATATACAGTTATCAGACCACCGCCGCCTATTGCATCTCCGTCAACAAATTCGATGACATTTTCATCGTATTCAAGAGATGAATTAAGATAACCTATATTCCTGTCAGAGTCTATCCTAATAGTCACGGTGAAGGTATCACCAACGGATGGTGAGCCGTTCACTGTCAGCGTGTCTGTAGTATCCGCGTGTGCAGTAAGAGGTATCATGGATGCAGCAGCAAGTGCTATGATGAATGATCTGATTTTCATTTTATCGTCTCCTTTTTATGATAATATATCACCACTATTATACTACATTGGTGCGCTGCGGTCAACCTTTTTAAAAGTCTTTCAGCATATTTTTCATGAAGGAAGATGTATCTGTAAGTCCTGAACGGTTATATCTGTTTAATCTGTATAGACACTCGCTGTTGCCCTTTGTTATGTAATTAGGCTTTTCCTCTACACCCATAGTAGCTTCAAAGCCCAGTGATCTTATGGTTTTCTCTGCTTCTTCACAGGTAAAGCCGTATGGATAAGTAAATACATTAGGTCGGAAACTGCAGTATTTTTCAAGCAGCATCTGCATACCATCTATATCGCTTATCAGCGCGTGACGATAGCTTTCCTCGGTCTCGTCTGATCTTTTCAGTATCCCGCGTCTTTCATCAAGACAGTGCATATTACTGCTGTGATTGCAGAATTCATATCTTCCGCTTTCTCTCATTTCGTTAATATCATTCCAGCTGAGGTATGAATATTTTGCAGATGGTCTTTCCCCGCTTTCCGAAGCATTGATAGTATACTCCCCCACAACAGATATAACAGCCTTGATATCCTCTCTTTTAAGAAGCCCGAAAAGATATTCACGGTTGTTGTAAAAACCGTCATCGAATGTCAGTATTACCGGCTTGTCAGGAAGTTCGCCGTTATAGTTCACGTATCTTATCAGATCGTTTACAAAAACAGGTGTAAAGTTATTTTCCTTGAGATAGGCTATATCGCTCTCTATCTGATCCAGACTGACTACATATTCGCTGCATCTGTCGTTATCCAGTGTAATGCTGTGGTACATTATTATCGGCACCGGAATGCCATGCTGTTCGGTGTTATCCTGTTGCATTTCTCTTGATGCGAATGATCTTGTCACCTGTGTACATATCACTATTATCATGGGAAGAAGTATAAAAAGCAATAGTTTATTAAGCTTGATAGTCCTGAACATAAGATCGCCTCCATGTCAACTGTTATATATTTTTGATGCTTGTTTTAGTATATATGCCGTATCCTCAAAAAAAATTCAAAAAATTGAAAATTAACTCTTGAAAAATTTGTGCAAATATGATATACTTTTATTTAGTTAAAATGGGAATTTAAGCATTTTGATAAACTTTTTAACGGGAGGATCAAGATATGAAATCGATCAGTTCAAAATTGATGTTAATAATGTTCGTGGCTGCGATGGTGATCATATCAGTTCTCGATGTTGTTGCCATTACTGCTATAAGCAAGACAACTAAGGATACACTGATGAGTTCTGCTAAACCGCTGTCGGTTCAGGGCTCAAAGAGGTTTGACGCTTCTGTTCAGCAGCTTGTAACTGATGTTTCCAGATCGGTCAGATCAGCAAATTTCAGTAATGCCTCCGGCGAAAAGGAAATGGCTGAGATCCTTAAAAGTAATTTTCCTGAAAATGTCAGGGATAATATCACCTGCGCAGTGATGGGTGATGCCGGACAGACCCTTTATAGTGCTAATGAATCCCTTTCAGCGGTCATCAAACGTGATGATATAGACAAGGCAGTTCAGTCCAATGAGCCGTTTATCAGTGATATTTACGTTGCTGACAGCGGCAAGGGCAGAAAGCAGTATTTCTATATACTGCAGTCTGTGTTCAAGGACGGTAAATATCTGGCTGCTGCTGCCATAGTTGATTCTGATGTGCTCAGTGACGTTTTTGTAAACTCAGCTGTCGGAAGCAATGGTTTCGTAATGCTGGTTGACAAAGGTTCAAATATACTGATGCATACTCAGCATGACCTTGGTATAAAGCGCTTCAATCCTGTAGATGAAGCAGCAGGAAATGACAGCTATGATAATTTTGCTGAGGCGATCAAAACTGTTTCTGAGGGCAGAGAGGACTCCGGTGAATTCACTCTTGACGGAAAGCACTATGTATTCGGTTCAGATGCTTCAGACTATTTCAATGCAAATCTTGTCTATGCCATGACTCCCGAGGATTTTGGAGATGCTACTACTGATACTTTCAGGAGCATAGTAATACTCGGTCTGATACTGCTGACCTTCACTATCATAAGCTCCATGTTCTTCTCCAGGCGTCTTTCAAAGCCTATCGTTTCTGCGACCGCACGTATACGTGAACTTGCACAGGGCAATCTTTCTTCCCCTGTTGATGTATGGTATTCCAAGGATGAACTGGGTGTACTTACATCTTCACTTGAAGAAACGATAGTATGTCTGAGACAGTATATAAACCTTATAACTGTATCCCTGAACCAGATATCGGAGGGCAATCTTTGTCACCGTATGGAAGGCACTTTCAAGGGTGATTTCCAGCAGATCAAGACCACTTTCAATGATATACTCAACTCTCTGTCTGATACATTCGCATCTATAAATAATGCGGCAGAGCAGGTTAATACAGGCGCTGTACAGGTGTCAAATTCAGCGCAGTCAGTTTCACAGGGTTCGACCCAGCAGGCATCGGCTATAGAGGAGCTTTCCGCTACTCTGAAGGATGTTGCAAAGCAGGTAGAGCGTAATGCAAACGATGCGAAGAATGCTAATACCATAGTTACCAGAAATGCTGATGCTATCGGCAGCTGCAACGATGATATGACGAATATGCTAGGTGCGATAAATGAGATCAGGATATCTTCAGAGGAGATATCCAAGATAATCAAGGTAATAGACGAGATCGCTTTCCAGACCAATATACTGGCACTAAATGCTGCAGTAGAAGCCGCGCGTGAGGGTTCAAAGGGATTCGGTGTCGTAGCTGACGAAGTAAGAAGGCTTGCATCCCGTTCCGCAGAAGCCGCAAAACAGACAGCTTCACTTATCGAGAATTCATCGGCTGCTGTTTCTAAAGGCTCTGAGATAGCAGAAAAGACTGCAGAATCTCTTGGAAGCATAGTACATGGTTCTGAGGAGATACAGTCGCTGGTTAAGAATATTTCCGAAGCTTCCGAAACACAGACTGAAGCTATCGCACAGATCAACACAGGACTTGTACAGATATCCTCTGTCGTTTCTGCAAATACTTCCGCTTCGGTAGGTACTGCATCTGCCAGTGAGGAGCTTTCCAGCCAGTCACTCATACTCAAGAACATGATCGCAAGATTCAAACTGGGCGAGGATACCAAACCTACCAGCGGTGTGATGAAGTATGATTATTCTGTTCCCGAAGAAGATTCTTCCTTACTGAAAAACAGAGTACTCCAGATCACAAATATGGGTATGGATGATGAAGACGGTTTTACAGACGATATCGACGATAAGTATTGATAAAAGATAGAGAAAGGATCTGATCATAAATGAAGAGAAGGATAGGCATACTCACCAGCGGCGGAGATTGTCCCGGACTCAACGCTACAATCAGAGGCGTTGCCAAAGCGTGTTATGAAAAATTCGGTGAGGATGTTGAGATAATTGGTATACATGACGGTTACTACGGGCTTATAAACGGTCTGTGCAAGGAAATGAATCAGTCTGATTTCTCGGGAATACTCACTACGGGCGGCACTATCTTTGGTACAAAGAGAACTCCGTTCAAGATGATGCAGGTAATTGAAGATGATAAGGTCGATAAGGTAAAGGCTATGAAAGCCACTTATAAAAAGCAGAAGCTGGATTGCCTGTTAACTCTTGGTGGAAACGGCACCCATAAGACCGCCAATCTGCTGTCAAGTGAGGGACTTAACGTTATCGGTCTGCCTAAGACAATAGATAACGATATCTGGGGCACCAGCGTAACTTTCGGCTTTCATACAGCAGTTGATACAGCAACAGATGTAATCGATAGACTTCACTCCACCGCCAACTCCCACGGCCGTATACTTGTGGCAGAGATAATGGGCAACAAGGCGGGCTGGCTGACACTTTATTCGGGTATAGCAGGCGGTGCTGATATGATAGTTATCCCCGAGATACCCTACGATATCGAAAAGCTTGCTGCAGCCTGCGAACGCCGTGATTCCAAGGGATTTTCCATTATGGCTGTAGCTGAGGGCGCTTTCGATAAGGAAGAAGCCAAGATGAAGAAGAAGGAGAGAGCTAAACTCCGTGCTGAACAGGGCATAACCACTGCCACCGCACGTATCGCCAAGCAGATAGAGGAAATGACAGGCAGAGAGACCAGAGTGTGTATACCCGGTCATATGCTCCGCGGCGGTAGCCCATCAGCTTACGACAGAGTACTCGCCACAAAGTTCGGCGTACACGCGGCTGAACTCGTAGCCAAGGAAAAGTACGGCTACGCAGTGGCTATGATAAAGGAAGTAGTATCCGAGAATAAGCTTGAAGACGTTGCAGGCAAAACAAAGTTCGTCCCCGAGGACGACCAGATGGTAAAATACGCCAAAGCACTGGGCGTATCGTTTGGAGATAAGTAACAATCAACTGTAACCTGCCAAAGAAGAGAGCTTTTGGTCAAGCTTTTCGCGAAAAGCTTGCGGGAGTTTGAGGGCAGAGCCCTCAATCACCAAGGCGCAAAACCAAAATGCAAAGCGAACTGTAAGAGCAAAACAAACTACCGACCCAAAAGGCGCGGCAATAATAAAAAATCGAGCGTGGACAAACGACCGTCCACGCTCAAACTATCCGCGTAGATTATTGCCGCGCCCGCCGTCAAACAGCGTAAGCGTCTTTGACGGCTCGACCCGAGGTCGCTGCCGACGCAGTCGCAGCTGAGGGGCGAAAAATTTCCTCTTTGGCAGTTTAGCAAGCTTGCATTTGCACCGCAGTTCGTTGGTTAATAATGGAGGATATATATGACAGAAGTTATAGAAAGATTTTTAAGATACGTAAAGATAGATACGCAGTCCGATGAGGACGCGGATACACAGCCCAGCACTGCAAAGCAGTTCGACCTGGCAAGACTGCTGTATAAGGAACTATGCGATATGGGTGCGGAAGATGTGTACCTCGATGAGTCGTATTGCTACGTATATGCTCGTATTCCTGCCAATGACGGTGGTATGCGTTCGCATACGCTGGGATTCATTTCGCATATTGACACTTCACCCGAAGCATCGGGGGAGAACGTAAAACCACGTATCATCGAAAACTACGACGGCGGTGATATCACACTCAACGAGGAACAGGGGATAGTGCTGAAGACCTCTGTCTTCCCAGAGATAAAGGATTATATCGGTCAGTCGCTGATAGTCACTGACGGCACGACTCTGCTTGGTGCTGACGACAAGGCAGGTGTAGCCGAGATTATGACAATGGCTCACCGCCTGCTTACCGATGACAGCATCAAGCACGGCGATATAGCCATAGCTTTCACCCCCGATGAGGAGATAGGCGCAGGTACTGATAATTTCGACCTTAAAAGGTTCGGGGCTGACTATGCCTACACCGTTGACGGCGGTGGTATCGGCGAGCTTGAATACGAGACCTTCAATGCGGCATCTGCTGATATAACTGTGCAGGGCGTGAATGTGCATACGGGTGAAGCCAAGAACAAGATGATAAACGCCGCACGTATCGCGGCAGAGTTTGACAGCCTTCTGCCCCCCGAACAGAAACCCGAATTCACCGAGGGCAGGGAAGGGTTCTTCCACCTCATGAACATCGAGGGCAGCACCGAAAGCGCGTCACTTTCATACCTTATCCGCGACCACGACAGGGTGAAGTTTGAAGCGAAAAAAGCCCTTATCACGAAGCTTGCGGATATCCTGAACCTGAGATACGGCGAGGGCACCGTCACCGCCGAGGTCAAGGATACCTACTACAATATGCGCGAGAAGATAGAGCCCGATTTCATGTTCCTTGTGGAGAATGTTTCCGACTGCATGAAAAAGCTGGGGGTCGAACCGAAGATACAGCCTATCCGCGGCGGCACCGACGGTTCAAGCCTTTCATTCAAGGGTCTGCCCTGCCCGAATATTTGCACAGGGGGACACAACTACCACGGCAGATACGAATACTGCTGTGTTGAGTCTATGGAAAAGATATGTGAACTTCTGGTCATGCTGACCGAGAACGTATAAACAGCAAAAAGGCACTTTCCACAGCAGGGAAGTGCCTTTGATGTTATCATGAACTTATTCGGGGTCATATTCAAATTTCGGCATGGGCAGAAGCTTGTGCAGATTTCTTGCGTGCATACCGTCGATACGGGCTTTCAGCTCAGGCTTGTCGGAGAGGTCTGTCTCCTTTCTGATGTAGCTGTCAAGCTCTGCATAGGTAAATCCCAGATTGTCCTCGTCAGTCTTTCCGCAAAGACCGTCGATAGGCGTTTTGTGTGTAAGCTCGTAGGGGAGACCCAGCTCATCGCCAATAGCTATGACCTCACGTACACAGAGTTCGGAGAGGGGGCTGAAATCGCCTGCGGCATCACCGAATTTTGTGGAGTAGCCCACCCAGTCCTCGGACATATTGCAGGTGTTCACCACACGACCGCCAACACAGGCAGCAACTGCGTAAAGTGTGGACATTCTTATTCTCGGGGGAGTATTCACCCTAGCCTGCTCAGAAACTTCAAGAGCATTGCCGATCTCGCCCAGCAGTGCGGAAACTGTACTTCCCACGTTTATCTCGTAGCTTTTTATACCCAGATGTGAAACCAGTTTTTTGCTGCAGTCAATATCGAACTGCTCACCCTGTGGCATCAGCACACCGATAACTCTGTCCTTGCCCAGTGCTTCAACGCAAAGCGCTGCAGCTACGGAACTGTCCTTGCCGCCCGAGATACCGAGTACAGCCTTTGTTGTGGGGGTTGCGTTCGCCTCAAAATACTCTCTTATCCATTTGATAACTTCGTCCTTGACCTTTTTTGCATCGAAATTGCTCATAGTCTAAGCTCCTCTCTGACTTTCATAAATATTATACCAAGACGGTTCTCGCCCTGTCCGTTTACTTTTCCCCAGATCCGATCATTCCAGTCGTTGCCCTCAACGAGTTCTTCGCCACCCGTTGCCAGAAGCTTTTTCTGCAAGGTCTTTATTCTGCGTGAATTTTGCCTTGCATATCTCATACATCAGATCTGTCTTTACTTCTTCCCAGTCACTTCTCAGGCTGACTTTTCTCCCCGCCCTTTTTGCGGAGTCAGGGTCAAGTCCCGCGAAAGACCTGCGCTCGCTTTCATCGAGGGTCTTCATCGCCTGAAAAGCGGCTTCGTTATTAAGATAGGTGATACCCTCAAAGGTCACCTTGCTTTCGTAAAAATTGCTCAGGAAAAAATATTCGTCCGTGAATCTGTCTATCATACCGACACCTCTTTTTCGGGTCACGCCTTTCGGTAAAGCTTTGATGTCCTGTGTGCCGCGGCTTCATCGAAAAACTCTGTTTCCGTGAGCTTGCCTATCACTTTTTTCCTGAATCCCTGGGGGGAAATATGTATACCTGTGATGGCTTCATAGGGCTGCTGGAGGTCTGATATGGTAAAGTATTCTGGCATAAGTCCGAATATCATATCGTGGTTTATCACCTCGTCACGCAGTTTCAGGAATGCGTCTAGTATCATCTGACCATGATCGAATGCCAGTTTATCCGACTGCATACGACCGCATGAATACTCGTATACTATCATGCCATCATCGTGAAGTTTAAGCGAAAGCCCCTCATCGGTATCCGTGGCTTCAAGGTCGAGCCAGTGGGCTGATTCCGCATCCGAGCCTACCGCCGTGGATAGTTCGACCGTGTTTGTCAAAGCTATGAAACAGCAGGAGATTATCCATCCTCTCGGGTCGCGTTCAGGTTTGCTGTACACTCCCAGATTTATCAGCTTGGGTTCATTCACTCCCGCTTCCTCTTGCAATTCTCTGATGGCGGCTTCTTCTATGGTCTCACCCTTTCGCAGAAATCCGCCGGGCAGGGAATAGCTTCCCATGAATGGTTCTTCGCCGCGCTTTACCAGCAGTAGCTTCAGTTTTTTGCGGTCAAGATTTTTCTTGTCCTCAGCCTTGATACTGTCTATGCCGAATACCACAGCATCAGCTGCCACCGATGGTCTGTCATATTTTTCAAGTGAATACAGGTTGCTCACCTCTCATTGTAACTAAAAGATAATAACTATTGGTTTATTACAATATATCACATATAGACCTGTGTGTCAATATAAATATATTGCTATATATCAGAAAATTATTTTCACATCAGATTTCCGCCTGTTTTGTTTTTGTACATCTCATACAGGCTCTTGTTCTGATCTGCCGGATTGATATCAACGTCTTTAGCGTTATCTTTCCATTTATCACCATCCGGGAGTATGTTATAAGCGATGTTGTGCTGTACCCATTCATAAGCCATATCCCAGGGCTCTCTTAAACTTTCACCGTCGCTGCCTCGTACCGGGTGTATCGAGGCAAGTGCAGTGCATATTATTATCATATCCGCTTCGCTGGTTATTTTGTAAGAGTCGATTATTTTCCAGTTGTCGGGGGTGTATATGGCGTTGTAGGTCTCACCGTCGTATTGAAATGTGTAGTTTGTTCCCATGCCGTCGGTATCTGCAAGCTGTATATCCTCAGAGCTTATCAGTATACCCTCTTCCTCTTCGGCTGCTTCGTTCATTTCCGTTATAAGTTCTTCTGTAAGTTCAGCAGATGAACTGTCTTTTACGGGTATCTCTTTCGTATCCTGAACTTTTTTTTCACTGCTTCCTGCAGATACTTCTGCTTCAGATGAAACTTTATCCTTTGTTTTACTTTCACTGTTGTTATTACTGCAAGCGGTCAGCAGGGAAGCCAGCATCACCGCGAATATTATCTTCTTTTTCATTTTCATCTCCTTGTCTTTTAAAAAAAGCTGCCGCCCCTATGGCAGCAGCTTTGCTGTACTCAGTATTATTGATCTGATACGTCAGGGGTATCGTTACTGCTTTCTGTATCATATTTTACAGGTTCGGTATCAAGACCGGGATCATTTGTTTCCTCACAGCGAGCTGTGATATCATCGACTATCCGCTTGTATACCTTAAAGCTTTCATCGTAATATTTCTGTGCTTCTTCCTTGCTGAGCCCCATGGTATCCTGCGGTATCCTTATGGACATATGCACGTCATTGGGCATAAGCTCATATTTCAGTTCTTCAGCCATCACCTTTGAGTTGAAACTGAAACCGTCTTCGTCAATGTACTTGTTATCAGGAAAATCCTTGTCCAGGTCTTTTTTCATCACCGACATGAAATCGTCCTCGGTGTGTGAATCGGTAATGACTATCATTCCCTCGCCTGTCTGTATCTCAGCCAGGAATTTCTGGGTGTATGTGTTTTTGGTCACTGCATCCAGATTATTGCTTAGTGGTATTGGTATTATGCCCACATGAACATATCCGTTGCCGTCAATGTCATCGGTGTATTTTTCAAAAAATTCTTCAACTTCAGCGGTACGCTGTGTCAGGTCATTGTCGGTTATTACCATTACGCTGATATCGTCACGCTTCCTTGTAGCTTCGCTGTAGAACAGGTATCCCAGTACCAGCAGGGTTATAGATGAGAATATTATTATGAATTTATAGTGATACCAGAAATTTGCCACTGCTGCCATTCCGTGAGGCTTTTCGTATGCTTCATCCTTTTTTGTAAGCTCCGAACCTTCTTCGGAAGTCAGACCGGATTTCATTTTCAGTAGCTCTCTGCGTTCTTCCTCTATCTGACGGTTGCGTTCTTTTTCAGCCTCGCGCTCACGCTTTTCGCGCTTTGCTTTCTCAGCAGCAGCTTTTTCTTCAGCCTGCTTTTGTTTAAGCTTTTCTTCCTCCGCCAGTTTTTTTTCGTATTCATAGTCTTCTGAATCAATATTCATCTTGTTGATGTTGATATTTTTCTTTGCCATTCTGCACTGACCTTTCAATAAAATACATTAACTATTATACCCCTAATATATTAACTTGGTATTGACTATTAATGAACATAAACTTTGATTGCTTTAGTTCTTTCTTAACTATTAACAACAGTGAAGCTATTCGTTAAAATATATTACTTGACAAACGATGATACCGGTGTTATAATATATTTGTGTAACTATATTCACATATCTGCGTGACAAATATATACAAAAAATGCGCAGGCTGAGTGATATGATAATATGGAGAAGATAAGCGAAAGGATAGAGGCTTAGTGAACTTAAAAAGTTTGGTGCGCGTCTTGTCTGTGTGGACTGTTGCTTTTTCGGCAGCGGCTCTGCTTATGTCGGGGCGCTTTATACTTACCGCAAATGCCTACGATTACAGCGTCATAAGCGGCAGTCATGCTTCGGGTGCGAACATCAGCGGCTATGATTCAGCTATCGCGGTCAGTGTTACCGACCTTGGAGCCGACCCTACCGGCAAGAAGGATTCATCGGGCGCTATACAGAAAGCTCTTGACTATGCCAAGGATAAGGGCAGTGATTCTGTACAGGTTAAGGTCATAGTACCGGCAGGTACATACAGTATACATAAGTGTCTGTATGTAAGCTCGAATACATGGCTTTATCTTGACAATGCAACGCTGCGCAAGGATTTTTCGGGCGGTTGTCTTATAATGAACAACACTGCAGGTTACGGTGGTTTTGATGGTGCTAAGAATATCATCATCGAGGGCGGTTGCCTTGACGGAAATACAGGCGGCGGAAACGTCAAAGCGTTTTCTACTATACGTATGGGTCATCTGCATGACCTTTGGGTAAAGGATGTTGATTTCAAGGATAACTATAACTGCCATATGCTGGAACTGGGCGGTATAAAGAATGTTACTATCGAGGGCTGCAGTTTTCATGAGTATTACGGTCAGAAATATAAAGAGGCTATCCAGTTCGATATCCTGAACAATGTGAACCTCTTTTATGGCTATGAGCCATTTGATGATACACCCTGTGATAATGTTATAATCAGGAACAACAGTTTTTATGATGTTATGAGAGGGCTTGGTTCGCATTCGGCAACTGTAGGCAAGTACTATACCAATTTCTATATTGCTGACAATACATTCAATAATATATATGATACTGCCATAATCATGCAGAATTATCGCTGCTGTTCTATTGAAAACAATTCCATGACAAATGTTGGCAGCGGCATTGATTTCAAGAATATGACCTATCTTGAATACTCGGGCTATAATGCGCCTGTTGCAGGTTATGAAGGTGTTTACGACAGAATAAACGATTTTTCTGATATAGTTATAAGCGGAAACAGTATTTTCTCGGGATTTACCGGGTACTGTCAGAATCCTTTCGGTATAAACCTTTATGGCAAGCTTGTACAGAATACTGGTTTTCCCGACCATGACTACAAGGTGAGCGGTATTCATATAAGCTCAAATAATATTACCAGTGCCGGTGCTGCTGTACAGATGAATGATGCATCCGGGGTATTGGTAGACTCTAATATCATCAGTACCCCAACTGAAGGTGATAAGGTTGACAGCAGCCTTGTCAGTGTTAAATTTTCAAATAATGTCACAGTCAGCGGAAACAGTATCATAGGCAGTCCTTATGATTCCATATCCGTCCTTGGCGGTACCGGTGGGGTAGTAAAGAAAAATTCCTGCCTTAATAGTTCGGGCAACGGTATAACTGCTGATAAGAGCGCTGTGATAAATATATCTGGCAATACAATTGAAAATACTGCGCTGAGCGGAATAAGGATCACGTCAGGTGCTAAGGCTGATGTAAGTAAAAATACAGTGAAAGCAAGCCAGAACGGTGTAACTGTCGATGGTGCCAAAGGCGCAAACATAACCGATAATACCATTACAGGCTGTACAGATTCAGGTATATTCGCAGCAGAAGGTTCTTCTGCTTTTGTAAATGCCAATAACTTTACAGATGATAGTGTTAAATATAAAGGCTTGATATATGCTATGCCTGTTACCTCATTTTCGGCTGACGGTGTATACGGTGACCATGTACAGCTTTCATGGAAGAGCAAGGGTGGTTCGGACGGTTTCTCCATAAAGCGCAGACTTGCAGGCAGTGAGGAGGATTTTACCGAAGTTGCACAGGTAACGACACCCTCATTCTCTGATGAACATCTGCCTTCAAATACGGGTTTTGAGTACAGAGTGGATTCACTTCTGGATACAGGTGAAGCTGTAACAGAGAGCAGTTCGTCTGTTCTCAATATCAGGACAAGGGCATCTCTGAGCAATTGTACCTGCGATATCAGACCTGTTTATAAATTCAGCGGCAAGCGTATTGAACCTGATATCACCGTTACTCTTAATGGTGCTAAGCTTGTACGGGATGTTGACTATATCGTTAAGTATTTCAATAATATATCTGCAGGTACTGCTACGATCTCAATATCTGGCTGCGGACAGTATTTCGGATTCAAGGAATTTGAATTTGAGATAAAGCTTTCGGAGGGCTATGTTCTTCCCGAGAGTACTCCTGCAAATCTTAGCTTTATCGGTGACTACACTGAAAAATACGAAGTGCTTGCCATTGCTCCCGAACGCATCGGAGATATAGCGGCACCTGTTGCCAATCGTGAAAGCGACAGTCCTATCATAGGAGAGATAAATGCTGCTAAAAATACAGATGATCTCAGGATAGTATCACGCCGGCTGGTGACATCTGCAGTGCTTCCGGGCTTTGATCCCTGGTACTGATGACATATCAGTAGAAAGTATGCTGTAAATAAATATTGACCGCCTTATCTTGGGCGGTCTTTTTATTCCTAAAGATAAAAATTAATATATTGTGAATTGACAAATGCATTCTCATGTTGTATAATCGTAATAGTATTATGTTTTTTGCCTGATGAGCGGAGGTGCGTATGTTGCTTTGGATAGTATTGTTTGTAGCGGCAGGTCTGGGTGCTTTGCTTGCGCTTGTGTATCTTGTCACAAGGTTTCATAAATTTGGCTTTATGCAGAAGCTTGCTGAAAATCACAAGGGACTTTCATGGGCGTTGTCGGTATTGCCTGTTGGGGTGCTTGGCGGAACTGCTATGATCAATGTATATATATCAGTTATAGTCACGCTTCATCTTGCGCTTATATGGGCTTTGTGTGATCTGGTGACTTTTATACACCGTAAGCGCAGGCACAGCTGGTCATCACGATATATGACAGGTGTCGCAGCAATAGCCATAACGGCGGTTTATATGGGTGCAGGTTGGTTTTTCGCTCACCATGTATTTGAGACCGACTATCGACTTAAAACCGATAAGAATCTTGAAGGCTCGCCTCTGCGTGTGGCGCTGTTTGCCGATTCACATATAGGTGTGACATTTGACGGTGAAGGTCTTGCGAAAGAGATAGCACTTCTTGATGAGCAGGATCCCGATATTATCCTGATAGCAGGTGATTTTGTAGACGATGATACTAAACGTGTCGATATGGTACGTGCCTGCAAAGCGCTGGGTGAAACAAAAGCGAGATATGGTGTGGTGTATGCGGACGGCAACCACGATAAGGGATATGGTAACAGCCGTGATTTCACGATAGATGAACTTTATGCCGAACTTGAAAAGAATGGTGTTAAGATCCTCCGTGATGAAGTGTTTTCAGCAGAAGGGTTCAATATCATTGGCAGAAAAGATTATCACGAAACGGACAGGCTTTCGGCTGAAAAGCTTATGGAAAAAGCTGATAATGAAAAATATACAATAATGCTGGATCATCAGCCGCGTGATTACGAAGCTGAAGCTGCTTCAGAAGTCGATCTGGTACTGTCAGGACATACCCACGGAGGTCATATATTCCCCTCAGGTCTGGTCGGTCTGGCAATGGGCTTCAATGACAGGGTCTACGGAAAGGAAGTACGCAAGGATACTACCTTTATTGTTACATCGGGCATCTCGGGCTGGGCTATCCCTTTCAAGACCGGGTGCATATCCGAGTATGTTATCATTGATATCTATGACAGATAGCTGTAAATACTTTTTACTTTACATATAGCAACAGCCCACGGAAATGAAATCCGCGGGCTGTAATTATTATATCTTTTTTGGTTTTGCAAAATTAGCAAATATCTTTTTAGTGCCGACTTTTTCAAAGGCTATTTCCAGCATAGTGTCACCTGCCATAGGTGTTACACCTATTATCGTACCCTCACCGAACTTTTTGTGCATGACTCTTTCGCCTACACTGTAGGACTCAGCAGGTTCAGTCGGGGCAGCCTTTGCTGAATTAAACATTGCCATCTGTCTGCCCAGAGATATATCACCTGAACGTCTTGAACTTGCAGCGGTGTCAAGCTTTGGTACTTGCTTTTCAATATTCTCGGGTGGAAGTTCCTTTATAAACTGTGATTCACGGTTATACTGGGTGTTGCCGTACAGCATACGCTCACCTGCATAAATAAGGTGAAGCTGTTCCTTGGCACGGGTCATTGCAACATAAGCAAGACGCCGTTCTTCTTCGAGTTCGGCTTCACTGTCTCTGCTGCGGCTTGACGGGAATACATTATCCTCCATACCTGCCACGAAAACTACCGGAAATTCAAGACCCTTTGCAGCGTGCATAGTCATCAGTGCAACGTAATCGCTGTTTTCGTCGAGGGTGTCTATATCAGTATATAGAGCAACTTCTTCAAGAAAACCTTCAAGAGAGGGATCTTCTGCTTCTTCCTCGTACTTTGTCATTGTAGATTTCAGTTCCGCAATATTTTCAAGGCGCATCTCGCCCTCGACACCTTGCTGCTTCATCATAGCGCCATAGCCTGTTTTTTCAACTACCTCATCAAGCAGTTCGGGCAGGCTGGCTTCTTCGGAAAGATCTGTGAGGTCTTCGATCATGAACGCAAATTCAGTCAGTGCCTTTGATTTTTTTGCAAGAGGCACATATTCAGTGGAATGTGCCATAACATATATCGGATCCTCTCCGAGATCGGATGAAACCTGACCTATGGTACGCACTGTTGCATCTCCTATACCGCGTTTCGGTTCGTTGACTATCCTCTGTAGTCTGAACATATCCGCGTGATTGTTAATTACCTCAAGATATGCCAGGATATCCTTGATCTCTTTGCGGTCATAGAATTTCAGTCCGCCGAAGATCTTGTAGGGGATACCTGCTTTTATCATAGCTTGTTCAAGAGCGTTGGACTGGGCGTTCATACGGTAAAGTACAGCGTGGTCACCGAAACGTCTGCCGTTATCGTTGTTTTCACTTACTGTCTTTGCAATATAGGAAGCCTCATCACGCTCGTTCATTGACTTATGTACTATGACTTTGTCACCGTCGCCGCAGTCTGTCCACAGATTCTTGCCCTTTCTTCCAACGTTGTTGCTGATGAGCTTGTTTGCACAGGTCAGTATGTTCTGGGTCGAGCGGTAGTTCTGTTCCAGTTTTATAACGTCCTCGGGGCGGCATCCGAATTCATCTTCAAAGTTCAGGATGTTCTCTATAGTAGCACCGCGGAAACGGTATATGCTCTGGTCATCATCACCCACGACACATATATTTCCGAATTTTTGCGATAGCAGGGAAACCAGCCTGAACTGTACTCTGTTTGTATCCTGATATTCATCTACCATAATATACTTATAAAGGTTCTGATAGTGATCAAGTACATCGGGGCAGTTTTCAAACAGGGTAACGGTATGGCAGATGATGTCATCAAAGTCCATAGCATTGTTTGCCAGCAGTTCTTTCTGGTATTTTTTGTATATCTTTGCTACATTCATCCTGTAATAGTCGCCTGAAGCTTCCTTTGCAAATTCCTCGGGAGTTATCATTGAATCCTTTGCATGGGATATCTCACTCATTACAGTTTTTACAGGGAACATCTTTTCATCTATGTCAAGTGAACGCATGGCAGCTTTGATGACACGCTTTGAATCGTCGGTATCATATATGGCAAAGCTGGGGGTAAAACCTATATTACCGCACTCGCGCCTTAATATACGTACGCAGGCTGAGTGGAAAGTCGCAGCAACAATGCCCCTGCCTTCATCTCCGAGTATTTTTTCGATACGTTCTTTGAGTTCGCCGGCAGCTTTGTTGGTAAAGGTTATTGCCAGTATGTTCCACGGACGTACTTGTCTAACACCGATGACAGCGGCAAGCCGTTTGCCGTCATCTGTTCTGCCCTCAGCATAATCCTTGATAAATGCGGCTTCTTCGTCGGTGAAGATCTGCCCTGTTGTGTTATAAGCATCACCGAAATGGATCATATTTGCTATCCTGTTAACCAGTACAGTAGTCTTACCGCTGCCGGCGCCTGCAAGTATAAGCAGAGGTCCGTTTACGCGGAACACTGCCTTCTGCTGCATGGGGTTCATACGGCTGAAAAATCTTTCAAGAGCCTGTTTTTTTATCATATCGATATCTTTCATCTGTATACCTCCGTTATCTCAGACATATATTATAACACATCGACAGAGTTTTGAAAAGGGGTCAATTGAAAATTTTTGAAGCTTCCTTGTATGAGTACAATTATTTTCCCTTGTCTGATAAGAAATGATGATTTGCAATGAAATTCCATTGACATCAAAATGATATAATGCTATAATCATTTTAACACATTAGTATTCGCTTGATCAAAAGAATTATAATATGAAAAATAAGGAGTCTAGTAATGGGCAGATCACTTAACATTAACCATGTACTTAATGCTGATAAGCTGACAAAAGCGCAGTTCAAAAAGCAGTTCACTGATATGATGAAAGCGAAAGGCTATACTTCCGCCAAGGAAGAGGATGCTGAACTTTGCTATGAACTTGTCTTTTCGGCTGACAGAAAATGGGTGACGATACTTTTCGAGGACGACACCGAAGCCAAAAATAAAGCATCAGCCTTCGCAAGAGATCTGGGTATGCAGGTTCTCAGTGTTGAACTGGTAGACAGCGATTTTGCCGAACTTACGCTGTTTGGTTTAAACGGCGCACCTGTCGATACCATGTTTTTAGGCGAACCATACTTCGATGAAGTGCCCGAGCCCTCGCCGCTGAAATGGCAGACCATGCTCGGTATTGACTGGGCAAAAGTCGAAGAGATACAGCAGGGCGATCACACATTTGCAGAAGATGCACTGTGCGAGTTTGGCGAAGTCATCGGGTGTGAGAATATTCTGGCGGATTACTACTGTGTTTCCGGCAATGCTGAACGGCTTTTTTTCAAAAGGGCAGGAAAGAAGAAACTTACACTGGATTCGGCATATAAACAGATATTTGGTGAAAAACTGATACCCATAGGATTTAAATACATAGGTGGAAGATCTTTTGTAAGAGTGATCAATAATGAGATAATACAGACAGTTTCCTTTATTAAAGAAACTACCATGAGAGGGTATTTTTTTTCTGATGGTAGTGATGTGAGATACAATATCTACTATGGAGTATCTTCAATTTATAGCAATAATTTATTAATTAAGCCAGATTCTTGTTGCTCTGGATTTGAAACACTTTGCCACTGTTATATTAGTAATTATTGTATATATGGACGTAATGATGAATATTTAAGGCAAATTAAAGAGTTCTATTTCAAATCATATGAACAAAAATCATTGCTTCAATCCATGAGTAATGCTTTGAATGTGTTTGAAAAGATCGTTTTACCTTTATTTGATAAAAGTTTGGATCTCGAATCGACATTATATTATTTTGATAACATATCAGTTCCGAGTTTTTCAAGAGCATTATATCTTAAACTTGATGATCCAAAAGCATTTTTTGAAAAAATAAAGGAAAGAAAGATACAAGAGTTGGAATACTCTATTCAAAATGGATTGAATCAAAAAGTTCCCGAAAAATATGATGAATATATTGAAAAAATTGAAAAAAGAATAACTGATTATCTAAGTTTTATTGATGAAACTAAAAAAGATAAAAACGAATACAACAATAAAAGAGAGAGATTAAGTAATAATAGGGAATGTAATCTTGAAATAATAAAACAACAAATAAATAGGTGAGATAATATGATTAAAAATAAACGAATATTAAAATTTCTAGCAAGCTTAGTTGTATGTGCCTATATTTTTACAAATTCAGGTATAATACTAGGTGAAGCTTTTTTTGAAAATCTTGATAATTATGATGACTACGATCTATTGACCTTGATGATCGAGTTTTTGCAATACAGGAAGTATAGCACTTGACATTCAGTCAAAAATAGAGTAAAATATAATAAGATATTTTTGTTCGGATAATATTCCGCCTGTAATATGGCGGACAAAGTCAGCGGACTCATCTCAGCTTTCATTTATCTAGGGGTCATCCATTCACCCAAGACCGCTGCCCATGCCCTTATAGATATAGGGACACACCTATCTAACGGAAAAATCAAATAACGGACGGGAAACGTTTTCCCGTGGGAAAGGAGCTTTTTGCGCCCTTTATGCTCTTGACGGCATTTTTTTGTGCTGTCTTGCGGCTGTATATGGGTGCGCATTTTTGCAGACTATGAATAATAACAATTCTAACAACGGTAAAAGAAAGGCATCAAAACGATACGTACAGGGAAAAGGCAAACTCAGAGGTGTTCCTCTTGACAGAAAGAACGGAAACAAGCAGGAGGCAGACAGTTCCAGGACGAAGCTTCGTCCGAATAACAGGCAGCAGCGCAGCAATAAAGAAGCTCAGCGCCGTACCCCTGTAAAAATCATACCTCTTGGAGGACTTAACGAAATAGGCAAGAACTTCACGGTTATCGAATGCTCAAACGATATGTTCGTTATCGACTGTGGTCTGGCTTTCCCTGACAGTGAGATGCTGGGTGTTGATATCGTTATACCTGATTTCACCTATGTTGAGAAGAATCTTGAAAAGATGCGTGGTGTGGTAATAACTCACGGTCACGAGGATCATATAGGCGGACTTCCGTACTTTCTGAAGAAATTCCCCGGTGTTCCTGTTTACGGTACAAGACTTACTGTCGGACTTATTGAGGGCAAACTTCGTGAGCATGGCTTGCTGGATAGTGTAAAGCTTAATACCGTGACACCTCGTCAGACCATAAGGATGGGCTGTATGGCGGTGGAATTCATCAGGGTCAACCATTCTATACCCGATTCTGTGGGCATGGCTATACACACACCGGCAGGTGTTCTTATCCATACAGGTGACTTCAAGGTAGACTATACTCCGATAGAAGGCGGTATAATCGATCTGCCCAGATTTGCAGAGCTTGGCAATAAGGGCGTACTTGCTCTTATGGCAGACTCTACAAACTCCGAACGCCCGGGGTATACCGCCAGTGAACGCAAGGTGGGTGACAACCTGGAGATGCTGTTTTCAAAGGCTGAGGGCAAGCGAATAATCATAGCGACATTTGCTTCAAACATCCACAGGGTACAGCAGATAATCAATAATGCTGTCAATACAGGACGTAAGGTCGCTGTATCTGGCAGGAGCATGGTGAACGTTATAAGTGTCGGCATAGAACTGGGATATCTTAAAGTACCTGACGGTGTACTTATTGATATTGATATGATAGGAAGATATCTCCCGGATCAGATAGTTCTTGTGACAACAGGCAGCCAGGGTGAGCCTATGTCTGCCCTTTCGCGAATGTCCATGAACGAACACCGCAAGGTCAGCATAACTCCACAGGATTTCATAATAATCTCAGCTAACCCCATACCCGGCAACGAAAAACTGGTAACAAGGGTAGTCAATGATCTTATGAAGCTGGGCGCTGAAGTCGTATACGAAAAGATGTACGAGGTACACGTTTCGGGTCATGCTTGTCAGGAAGAACAGAAGCTGATGCTTTCCATAACCAAGCCCAAGTTCTTTATACCAGTTCATGGTGAATTCAAGCATCTGATGAAGCATAAGCAGACCGCCATGAGCGTGGGTATACCCGAGGAAAATATAATAATTGCCGGAATAGGTGATGTTATAGAAACTGACGGTGTGGATATGAAGATTACGGGTGAAGTTCCTGCAGGCAAGGTCCTTGTTGATGGTCTTGGCGTCGGTGATGTAGGCGCTATAGTACTGAGAGACAGAAAGCATCTTGCTGAGGACGGACTTATAATCGCAGTTGCTACAATAGACAGGTCAGTAGGCGAGATACTTGCGGGTCCCGATCTTGTATCAAGGGGATTTGTGTATGTGCGTGAGAGCGAGGAGCTTATGAATGAAGCAAAGGAACTGCTCACAGAAACGCTCCAGAGCTGTCTTGACAGCAATATGCATGAGTGGAACGCTATCAAGGGCAAGATGAAAGATAATCTTTCCGATTTTATTTTCGGCAAAACAAAGAGAAGTCCGATGATATTGCCCATAATTATGGAAATATAACTGCTGTAAGAACAAGCAAAGGGACTTTGTAAAGGAGTTGACAGGCAGTGAAAAAGAACAAAAGCTTTCTCGTGCTTTTGTCGGTGACGATGGGTATCATTTCACTGACATCGCTGATAGGAGCTTTTATGCTGCGCTCGACCGAGGAAAAAAAAGGTGCGGGAAGTGTACTGATACTTATATGTGTAGTAGGTGTCATGCTGCTTTTGCTGGAGGCTTTCATCTTCAGAAATCAGACAACTAAATACACTACAAAGCTGGCTACTCAGCTTATAAGGACACAGCGCGATTCAATGCTGCATTTTCCGGCGCCATGTGTTATACTCGACAGCGATGAAACGATCGTATGGTACAACAGGCTGTTTGAAAGACAGGTGTATTCCGAGGATTCCTACGGAGATCATCTGGAAAATATAATGAATATTGATCTTGATCGTGCCTTTGAGGATGATGGCTGTCAGATATGTGTCAGGAAAAGGTACTATGTTGCCAAGGCTGTACGCACAGATCTTAAAAACGGTCTATCAATGGTGTATTTCAAGGATATAACAGATTATACCGAACTGAGATATGACGCATATCAATCTCATAACAGCGTAATAATTATAGTTATTGATAACTATGATGCTCTCATGTCTGATATAAGAGACAGTGAGAAGGCTCACGTAGCAGTTGAGATAGAGAAGCTTATGGAAAGCTTTCTTGAGGATACTAATGCTATTGCCAAGAAAGTTTCTGATGATAAGTTCTATGTATTTATGGAGGAGAGATACCTCGCAAGGAAGATAGAGAACAGGTTCAGGATACTGGAAGAGGCAAGACAGATACGCATTGGCGGCAGATCCAATGTTACACTTTCTATCGGTATCGGAAGAGAAGGAAAAGGTCTGGAAGAATGCGAGAAGCTGGCTAAACAGGCGCTTGAACTTTGTCAGGGACGAGGCGGAGATCAGGCGGCTTACAGAGATAACGGTGAGTTCAGATTCTTCGGCGGCGTTTCTACCGGTGCAGATAACAATAACAGAGTCAAGATAAGGATATTTGCTGAAACATTACTTGAGATCATTAAGCCCGGAAGTATTGAAAGTATGGGCAATTACAGGTCTGACAGCGATGACGGACAAGGCTTCCGCCGTGTGCTGATAATGGGTCACAGATTCGGTGATCTGGACAGCATCGGTTCAGCTACGGGTCTTTGCTGTGCTTTGAGAAAGCTGGTATCCGAGTGCTTTGTTGTGGTAGATAAGGAAAAGAACCTTGCCAGATCGCTGATAGACTATATCGACGATAATGAGCAGGATATGGCTTACTATATCACTCCTCAGCAGGGTCTTGACAGACTCGACAGCGATACTCTGGTGATAGTGGTCGATACTCACAATCCGGAACTTGTCGAATCCAGGGAAATGATAGAACGTGCTAAGAATATAGTTGTCATAGATCACCACAGGCGAATGGTAAACGGCATAGAACCGTTGATAGCACAGTGTCTGGAACCCGGCGCTTCGTCGGCAGCTGAGCTTGTAACGGAGATAATAGAGATGTGGGGTGACAGGACTTCCATTGATGCACGAGCTGCAGAGGCACTGCTTTCGGGTATTATGCTTGATACCAAGTATTTTGTTATGAAAACAGGCGTTACTACTTTTGAAACGGCTGCTTTCCTTAAAAAGATGGGTGCGGATACAATAGCTGTAAAGCAGATGTTCGCAAACTCCATCGAAACTTATCACGAGAAATCCAAGATCATCAATTCGGCTGAGATATACCGCAAATGCGCCATAGCAAGGGCTGACGGCAGTTTTACCAATATCAGGGTCGCTGCATCGCAGGCGGCTGACGAAATGCTTGGCATAACAGGAGTATGCGCTTCGTTTGTTATGTATAAGCAGGGTGATACTGTAAATATCTCCGCGAGAAGTATGGGCAGGTTCAATGTCCAGGTGATCATGGAGGCACTGGGCGGCGGCGGACATCTTACGATGGCTGCGGCTCAGATAAAGACCGATATCGAATCTGCGGACAAGCAGCTGAGAACGGTCATTGATGAATTCATCAATAATAATGTTGATCAGAAAGGTGTGTAAAAAAATGAAAGTTATTTTACTTAAAGATGTTAAAGGTTCGGGCAAGGCGGGAGATACCCTTAATGTAGCTGACGGATATGCAAGAAATTTCCTGTTGGCAAAAGGTCTGGCTGTTGAGGCTAATTCAAAGAACCTCAATGATCTGGCAGGCAAGAAGGCTTCTGCACAGCACAAGATAGATGTTGAAACAGCAGACAATAAGGCTATCGCAGATAAGATAGCAGATAAAGAAGTTGTTATAAAGGCAAAGGCAGGTCAGGGAGGAAAGCTGTTCGGTGCAGTTACTTCAGGCGTTGTGGCAGATGCCCTTAAAGATCAGTACGGTGTTGACGTTGATAAGAAAAAGATCGCGCTGAGTACAGATATCAAGGCTTTCGGTGATTTTACTGCCGCTGTTAAGATGTCCCACGGTGTATCCTGCAGCATCAAGGTCAAGGTAGTGGAGGAATAAATGGCTGACATTAGCGATTTCAATGCTGTCAGCGGTTCTGATCTTCCGGGCAGGGCTCTGCCGTACAGCCAGGAGGCTGAGGAAGCCGTAATAGGATGTATTCTTCTTGATCCTGTAGAATGCCGCGAAAAGGCGATGGAAATGCTCAAACCCGAGCATTTCTACCGTCCGAAGCATCAGCAGATATTCTCCGTTATGATGAGGATGTTCACCACAGGTAAAGCGGAGGATATAGTTACTGTTGTTGATGAAGCCGTAAATGAGGGCATATTTGAAAACTCATCAATGGCGATGAAGTACCTCTATGGGTTGATGGATAATGTACCTTCAACCAAGAATATAGAGAGCTACTGCAATATAATCCTGCAGAAGGCTCAGCTTCGCTCACTGATGAATGTAGCAAATGAGATAATCGCAAGCGTTGGTGACGGTGCTTCTGATCCGAAAGCCTTGCTTGACAGTGCTGAGCAGAAGATATTCAGCATAAGACAGGGCAGAGATCTTCAGGGACTTACCAGGATAAGTGATGTTATTGTTGAGAATTTCCATCATCTGACAGAAATATCTGGTCCCGATGCAGAAAAGCATCAGGGTGCGAGATCTGGATTTTCTCAGCTTGACCACGTTACTACCGGTCTTCAGAAGACGGACCTGATAGTGCTTGCAGCAAGACCTGCGATGGGTAAGTCGGCTTTCGCACTGAATATCGCCGTTAACTGCTGCAAAGCCACAAAGAGGGACGTTGCCATATTCTCACTCGAAATGGGCAAAGAACAGCTTGTGGGAAGAATGCTGGCTTCCGAGGGTAAGGTTAACAATACTCTGCTCAGAAACGGTGAGATGAAGGACGAGGACTGGACCAAGCTTGCTGAGGCTGCAGACGTTCTTTCACAATTGCCTATATATCTCGATGATGGTGCGGGCGGAGTTACAGTACCTCAGATGAAAGCAAAACTCAGACGTCTGAATAATCTGGGTCTTGTAGTCATAGACTATATACAGCTGATGGAATCGCCTAACAAGCACAGCAGCCGTGTTAACGAAGTTTCTGAGATAACACGTCAGATAAAGCTGATGGCTAAGGAACTTAGTGTACCTGTCATCGCACTTTCACAGCTTTCCCGTAATGCGGAGAAGCGTGACGATAAGCGCCCTCTGCTTTCTGACCTGAGAGAATCAGGATCTATCGAGCAGGATGCGGATATCATACTGTTTCTGTACCGTGATGCTTATTATTCCGATTCAAAGGAAGATCAGACGGTGGCAGAATGCATTGTTGCCAAAAACAGACATGGTCAGCTTGGTACGATAAAACTCAGCTGGATAGGCGAGTACACATTGTTCAGAGGATTGGAATTCAGAAAAGATGAAAAGTGATCTTTCAGACAGAGTTAGACGAACTATAGAAAAGTATCATATGGCTGAAAAGGGCGAGCGCTTGTTGATAGGGCTTTCGGGCGGGGCAGACAGCGCTGCGCTCCTTTTGTGTTTGCATGAGCTTGGGTACGATATATGTGCGTGTCATGTCAATCACTGTATACGCGGTGAAGAAGCAGATCGTGATCAGCATTTCTGTGAAGAATTGTGTAAAGGTTTGAATATTGACATTACTGTTAAAGTAGTAGATGTTCCGGCTTATTGCAGGGCTAATCCCGTATCTGAAGAAGAGGGCGCAAGGTTGTTAAGATATAAAGCTTTACAGGAAATCAATGCAGATAAAATCTGCACTGCTCATAACCTTGACGATTGTCTTGAAACAACTCTGTTCAATCTCGCAAGAGGTTCGGGCCTTAAAGGGATAGCTTCGATACCGCCTGTAAGGGAGAATATAATACGTCCGCTGATAGAGTGCAGCCGTGCAGATATTGAAGCTTATCTGTTTGAAAAAGGACAGAGTTTTGTTACTGATTCAACTAATCTGCTTGATGAATATTCCCGTAACAAGCTGAGGCATAAGGTCGTTCCTGTAATGCGTGAGATAAATCCTTCGCTGATGGATACATTTGCCAATACGCTCGGCTTTCTCCGTGAGGATAGCAGATTTCTTGAAAAAATGTCTGATGATGCTTTCGCAGAAGCTGTATACAATGACGGCTTTTCATGTAAAATGATAAGAAAGCTTGATTACCCGATCAGGCGAAGGGTCATTATGCGTATACTGGCTAAATATGATGTCGAGGTCAGTCAGGATAAAATAGAGATGATAGAACATCTCATCTGTAATGGTGGAAAAATATCTGTCAAGTCAAATTGCTTTGCATATACAAAGTCGGATACTCTGTATATTTATTCAGAAAACAGTGATCTTAAAATATGTTCAGATGATCAGGTAAAAGTTTCTGAAGGAGTTATCTATTGGCAGGGACGAAATATCGAATTCCGAATTATAGAAATTGACGGGAAATTTGAAAATGTTAATAAAAAGTTTGCAAATTCCTGCTTGGATTATGATAAAATAAAAGGTGTTATTGTGTTAAGAAAACGCAGGGCTGGAGATAGGATACGTCTTGTGAACCGCGAACACAGCTCTGATGTCAGGGTACTGATGAAACAGGCTTTTCCCTTACATAAGCGTGACAGCGCAGTGCTTCTCGCTGATGATGAGGGTATTGTCCTTGCAGAGAATTTCGGTGCAGCTGACAGAGTAAGGATAGACAGCACAACGCGAAGAGTATTGACTTATGAAGTTATTTCAGAATAACTCCATATCTTGACATTACTTTCACGCTGTTTTCACAGAGAGGGTCTATAATTATCTGATAAAGCAGTTTATAACACAAATTTAGAACAAAAGGTCGTGATATATTGAAAAACGGAGGAAGATCTCTGCTGATCTATCTTGTAGTTTCGATCTGCATAATAACAGGTCTTGTCTATATGCTGATGAGTATGAGTACCAAGAGTGATGAAGTAAAGTATTCCGAGGTCATGAGTCATTTTGATAAGCTGGAAGTCAGTGAATTCAAGCTTGATCTTGGTTCAGGTGAGCTTAAATATAAGCTCAAGGAAGATCCAGAAACAGAGATCGAATACAAAGTGCCAAACGTTTCACTGTTTGTGAATGAAGTTCTCGGCGGTGAGGAAGCAGTAAATTACCGTAAGAGGTATGATGCTGAGAATCCCAAGGAACCTCTGGAATACGACCTTGTGCCAATATCCGACAACAGCTTCTGGCTTAATCTGATCCCCACATTCCTTATGCTGGGCGTTATGATATTCTTCTTTGTATTTATGATGAAGAGTGCCGGTGGCGGAAAGATGTCCGGATTCGGAAAGACTAATGCAAGGCTCGCACCCAGCAGCAAGAAAGCAACTTTTGCCGATGTTGCAGGTGCTGACGAGGAAAAGGAAGAACTAAAGGAGATCGTTGATTTCCTGAAAGATAACAGAAAGTATGCTGAGATAGGCGCGAGGATACCCAAAGGCGTTCTGCTTCTGGGACCTCCCGGTACAGGTAAGACACTGCTTGCAAGAGCTGTTGCAGGTGAGGCGAACGTTCCTTTCTTCTCAATATCCGGTTCAGACTTTGTTGAGATGTTCGTCGGTGTAGGTGCATCCCGTGTACGTGACCTGTTTGAGCAGGCGAAGAAGAGTGCTCCTGCTATCATATTTATTGATGAGATAGATGCTGTGGGCAGACAGAGAGGTGCAGGTCTTGGAGGCGGTCATGATGAACGTGAGCAGACCCTGAACCAGCTTCTCGTTGAGATGGACGGATTTGAGGATAACGAGTCAGTTATAGTCATGGCCGCTACAAACAGACGTGATATACTTGATCCGGCTCTGCTCAGACCCGGCAGATTTGACAGGCAGATACTTGTAAACTATCCTGATATCAAGGGCAGAGAGGATATACTGAAAGTTCATACAAAGAATAAGCCTCTTGCACCTGATGTCAGTCTTGAAACTATAGCTAAGACTACTGTAGGATTTACAGGTGCCGATCTTGAGAACCTTGCAAATGAAGCTTCACTGCTGGCTGCAAGGAAGAATAAGAAAGCCATTACCAAGGCTGATATGGAAGAAGCAGCTATAAAGGTAGTTGCAGGTCCTGAAAAGAGATCCAAGGTAATTACCGAGGATGAGAAGAAGCTTACTGCTTACCATGAGGCAGGTCATGCTATATGCACATTCTATTGTCAGAAGCGTGATAAGGTACATCAGGTAACTATCATACCGAGAGGTCAGGCTGGCGGCTTTACTATGAGCCTTCCCGAAAAGGATAAGACCTATGTCAGCAAGAATGAGATGTATAATAACATCGTTGTACTTCTTGGCGGACGTGTTGCTGAAAAGCTGATACTTGATGATATCTCTACCGGTGCTTCAAACGATCTTGAAAGAGCTACTTCTACTGCAAGGAATATGGTTACAAGATACGGCTTTAGTGATAATCTCGGACCTGTTGTATATGGTCAGGGTGAACATGAAGTGTTCCTTGGCAGGGATTATACAAATACTCCAAGCTATTCCGATAATGTTGCTGCTGAGATCGATAACGAGATCAGAACGATCGTTGAGAATGCCTTTGAGCAGGCTGAAACTCTGCTGAAGGAGCATATAGATCAGCTGCACTTGGTAGCTCAGTACCTTATTAAGAATGAGAAGATCGACGGCGAGAAATTCGATAAGCTTATGAAAGGTGAGCTGCTTGACGATGAGCCTGTGAAAGAGGTCAAGGATAGAATCGATGATATCACCGATAATTCAGAAGTTAAAGATACCGTTGATGTGGTAGATATTTCTGATGATCCTGATGTTTCTCTTGAAAAAGTTAATAAGGACAGCATCGAATAATAAAACATTCAGCCGATATCGTAAAACGGTATCGGCTTTTTTGTTTGCAGCTATTGCTTTTTTTATGGGAATGCTGTATAATAATATAAGCCTTTCAGGCAATTATAATAGAATGAGGTATAATATGAACCTTTTATTTATCGGAGATGTGGTAGGTTGTTCCGGAACAGATTTTCTGGAAGAACAGCTTTATAAACTTAAAAGAGAGTATGATATAGATGTTACAGTAGTCAACGGTGAAAATTCTGCTCAGGGAAACGGGATAACACCTGAATCCTTTGAGAGGTTTATGCGGATGGGTGTTGATGTTGTCACTACAGGCAACCACTGTTTTCGCCGCCGCGAGATGGTTGATCTTTATGACAGCAGCGAGTTCCTGATACGTCCTGCAAATTTTCCCGATGGGGTTGCAGGCAGGGGAGTGGCTTACATTGACCTTTGTCCTGTGAAGATCGCAGTGGTGAACCTTATGGGAACTATGTATATGGAAGCTCTTGACAATCCGTTTACCGAGATAGATGAGATACTCAAGAGTATCGACACACCGAATATTTTTGTTGATTTCCATGCTGAGGCAACCAGTGAGAAAAAAGCTATGGGTCATTATCTTAAAGGTCGTGTTACAGCAGTACTTGGTACTCATACCCATGTGCAGACTGCTGATGAAGTCATACTGGGCGGGCATACAGCTTATATAACCGATGTTGGTATGACAGGACCTGAGCTTTCAGTGCTTGGTGTTGACAGTGATATCGTAATCGAAAAGTTCAGATACCACAAGCCTGTTAAGTTCACAGAGAGTGATTCTGCGTGTTTTTTGAATGGAGTAGTGGTCAGTTTCGATGAAAAATCGGGAAAATCTACAAATATTATAAGGGTTATTAGTCGCAAGTAACAAAAAAGAAAAATCCCTATTGCAAAAATTACCATTCTGTAGTATAATGGTATTACTGTAAAGTGTAAAATCTTGTTTTTGGGAAAAGGAGGTATAGATGGTGGAAGTTTTGAAAGTTTCATCACGATCTGCACCTAATTCTGTAGCAGGCGCTATTTCTGGCGTTATAAGAGAGCAGGGCTCTGTTGAAGTCCAGGCTGTCGGTGCTGGCGCTGCAAACCAGGCGATCAAAGCAATTGCCATTGCCAGAGGTTATCTTGCACCTGTTGGGATAGATATGGTCTGCGTTCCTGCATTCGCTAATGTCGTTATAGACGGTGAAGAGAGAACAGCTATCAAGCTGATCTGCGAACAGAGATAATCGATTACAGCACGGAGATTTCTCCGTGCTTTTTATTTTATGAATAAAAACTCCCCTGCGTGTTATCACACAGGGGAGCAAACTTTTATGCTATATTACTTTGAGATAAGTGCAAGAGTATCTCTTGCGATGAGAAGTTCCTCGTTTGTGGGTATAACATATACCTTTACCTTTGAATCAGCAGTGGAGATCTCTACCAGCTTGCCGCGGCAGTTGTTCTTTTCAGCGTCTATCTTGATGCCCAGGAAATCCAGACCCTCACAAGCGTCAGCTCTTACCTCGGGAGCATTCTCACCGATACCGCCTGTGAACAGAACAGCGTCAACGCCGCCCATAGCAGCAGCATAAGAACCGATGTACTTCTTGATCTGATATGTCAGCATCTCATTAACAGCCTGAGCCTGCTCATTACCCTCAGCAGCAGCCTTCTGGATATCTCTGTTATCTGAGCTTATGCCGGATACACCCAGGAAACCTGACTGCTTGTTCATATAAGCTGTCATCTCATCTGGAGTGAAGCCTTTCTTCTTAGCTACGAACTCAACAGCAGAGGGGTCAACAGCACCGCAGCGTGTACCCATTACCAGACCGTCCAGAGGAGTGAAGCCCATGGAAGTATCAACGGACTTACCGCCGTCAACAGCAGTGATGGAAGAACCGTTGCCAAGGTGGCAGGAAACTATCTTCAGTTCCTCGGGCTTCTTGCCCATTACCTTAGCCAGCTCGCCGGAAACGAATCTGTGAGATGTACCGTGGAAGCCGTACTTTCTTACGTGCAGATCCTTGTAGCACTCATAGGGCAGACCATAGAGGTAAGCCTTTCTGGGCATAGTTGCGTGGAATGCAGTATCGAATACAACTGCCTGAGGTGTGCCCTCGGGAAGAACTGCCTTACATGCTCTCAGTGCCAGTGCGTGAGGATGATTGTGAACAGGTGCCAGTTCAGCCAGGCTGTCGATCTTGTCGATAACTTCGTCGGTAACAGCGCAGGTCTCTCTGAATATCTCAGCGCCCTGTACTATTCTGTGACCTACTGCTGAGATCTCGTCCATAGAATCTATAACTTTTGTCTCACCGCTTGTCAGTATCTCAACCAGCTTCTCAAAAGCTTCTGTGTGGGTAGGGAAATTGCAGTCAGCTTCATAGCTTCTGCCGTCACCTGTCTTGGCGCTGACATGACCGTCGATACCTATACGGTCGCAGTTACCCTTTGCAATAACACTTTCGTCCTCCATGTTCAGCAGCTGATATTTCAGCGAAGAAGAACCTGCATTTACAACAAGAATTTTCATTGGGAAATTCTCCTCTCAAATATAAATAGATATTATATCGGGCTTGACAATCCTGCCCTGATATCATATAATATTAGTATAACAATTTTTGTGAGAAATTGCAAGTCTGTTTTGATTAAATATACATATTGCACAATATTTATTCTATGAATTAGTTAATTCAAATTGTGAAGGAGGCGAGTTATGAAGATAGCTGGAGTGATAGCTGAGTATAATCCCTTTCACAACGGGCATAAATATCATCTGGAAGAAACGCGGCGTTCAGGTGCAACTCACATCGTAGTCATTATGAGCGGTGCAGCTGTCCAGCGCGGAGAAGCTGCAATTGCTGACAAGTATTTCAGGGCTAAAACTGCAGTTGAGAACGGAGCTGATCTTGTTATTGAGCTTCCGTGTCCTTACTCCTGTTCGAGTGCGGAACGTTTTGCCTCAGGTGCGGTGCAGATACTTGCAGGCTTTGGTGAAGACGGAGTTTCAATGCTTTCCTTCGGCTGTGAGGATGCTGACATATCCCTTCTGAACAGGGCTGCAGAGATCTCCTGTGAGCTTGAAGACTCAGAACGTGTAAAAGAATTGCTGGAGAATGGAGTACCTTACCCTGCGGCTGTAGCATCGGCGTCCGGTATACCCGATATAAAGGCTGTATTTGACAGACCCAATAATATGCTGGCGATCGAATATATAAAGGCATTAAAAAAGTATGCTCCGTGGATCACTCCGACAGCCGTTGGCAGAAAAGGTGTTTCGCATGACAGCGATGAGGTGTGTGAAGGTATAGCAAGTGCATCTTTTATACGTCAGCTTATAAAAGCAGGTACGGACTATTCTGCGTATGTTCCGAAGATGATGGATAGTGAGCCATTCCTTATGGAATATGCCGATAAGTCATTACTTCTGAAGATTATGACTTCTCCTGTTTCTGATATACAGCGCCTTCCGGATATGTCTACACACCTTGCAAGACGGTTCGTAAATACGAGGGGAGCGAAATGTGAACTCATACACTCGGTCTCAGATCTTGCCGAGCAGTTCAAGCATAAGGCAATTACTCTTGCCAGAGTAAGACGTATGATAATGTATCTTGCACTTGGTGTTACGTCACATGATTTTTTTGATGTACCATACGGACGCATACTTGCTCTAAATGATAAGGGGAGAGAAATATTTTCCGCCTGCAGGGGTATGACAATGAAATACTCTACATCTCTGGCTGAACTTGAAAAGCTCTCGCCTCGAGCAGCCAGGATTTCAGAACTTGAAAGAAATGCCGCAGCATTCCAACAGATGTGTGTCAGCGGAAGACCGGAATTCGTCAGCGAGTATACCAGAAAGATCGTGTTGACCACATAATCGTCACGTTAATAGAATGTTTATAAAATAAACTATTGGCAAAAGCTTTGTTTTGTGTTATAATTAATAGGTTAAATAAGATATGACTGAAAGGTGGTTTTATATATGAGAGCAGTTGTTACTGTTATCGGCAAGGATACTGTTGGTATACTTGCAAAAGTAAGCACTAAGTGTGCTGAACTGAATGCAAACGTTGAGGAGGTCACTCAGTCCGTATTGCAGGAACTTTTTGCTATGATAATGGTAGTTGATATCTCCAAGCTGAATTCTGATTTCGCTACCCTCAGCGATACTCTGACCGCACTCGGTGATGAACTGGGTGTTAAGGTACACGTAATGCATGAGGATATTTTCAACTGTATGCACCATATTTGATAAGGGGATATCTGTAATATGATAAATGTATATGACATTCTGGAAACAATACGCATGATTCAGGACGATTGTCTTGATATACGTACCATAACTATGGGCATATCCCTGCTTGACTGTATCGACAGTGATATAGATAAAGCTTGCGAAAAAGTCTATGAGAAAATAATTACCAAGGCTAAGGATCTGGTCAAGGTAGGTGAACAGATCGAGAAGGAACTTGGTATACCGATAATCAATAAGCGTATATCTGTTACTCCCATAGCTATAATCTCAGCTGCCTGCAAGGGTTCGCCTGTTAAGTTCGCTCATGCTATGGACAGGGCTGCTAAGACTGTTGGTGTTAACCTTATAGGCGGATATTCCGCACTGGTTCCCAAGGGCTTCTCTGCGGGCGATGTTGAGCTTATAAAGTCCATTCCCGAGGCTCTTGCTACGACCGAGAGAGTATGTTCTTCGGTAAATATAGGTTCTACCAAGACAGGTATCAATCTTGATGCCGTAAAGATGATGGGCGGCATAATCCGCGAATGTGCAGAAAAGACCGTTGATCAGGCTTGCTTCGGTGCTGCTAAGCTGGTAGTTTTCTGTAATGCAGTTGAGGACAACCCCTTTATGGCAGGTGCATTCCACGGTGTTGGTGAACCTGATTGCATGATAAATGTAGGTGTATCCGGACCCGGAGTTGTAAGGGCTGCACTGAAGAAATATCCCGATGCTGATATCACAGGTATCGCTGACGTTATAAAGGAAATATCCTACAAGATCACCCGCGTTGGTCAGCTTGTTGGTACTATCGCTTCGGAAAGACTTGGCGTACCTTTTGGTATAGTTGATCTTTCTCTGGCACCTACACCTGCTGTAGGTGACTCTGTTGCCCATATACTTGAGGAAATAGGTCTTGAAAAGTGCGGTACTCACGGTACTACAGCTTGCCTTGCTATGCTCAACGATGCTGTAAAGAAGGGCGGCGTAATGGCTTGCTCACGTATCGGCGGACTTTCCGGCGCATTTATACCTGTATCCGAGGATGCCGGCATGATCGCTGCTGCCAAGAGCGGTACTCTGTGCATCGAGAAGCTTGAAGCTATGACCGCAGTATGCTCTGTTGGTCTTGATATGATAGTTGTTCCCGGTGATACCCCTGCTGATACTCTGTCTGCTATTATTGCTGACGAAGCTGCTATAGGTATGGTCAACTGCAAGACAACTGCTGTAAGAGTTATACCTGCGATCGGTAAGGATGTTGGCGATGAGCTTGACTGGGGTGGTCTGTTTGGCTGCGGACCTGTTATGCCGCTCAAAAAGGAATCTGCAAGCAAGTTCATAAACAGAGGCGGTCAGATACCTGCACCTCTGCATTCACTCAAAAACTAAGAAACCACGAGGGGCTTTTGTGCCCCTCTTTTTGTATACGTACAAATTACTTTTCAAGGAGGGAATATGAAGCTGAATATGTTCGCGGACTTTACTGCCGCTATACCGCTTGAAGATCGCCTGGCTCTTATAAAAGAAAACGGATTTGACGGTGTAATGCTGGGATTTTCCGAAGAATACAAGCATAACCAGTTTGAACTTGCAGACAAAACAGGACTTGCGGTGGAGAATGTCCATTCGCCGTTTGACAGAATGAATGCCTTGTGGGATAAACGCAGTGACAGTACCGCTATATATAATCGTACTGCGGATTGTATACGTATTTGCGCCGAGAATAATGTAAGCCGCATAGTTGTTCATCCCACAGACGGTCTTGTTCCGCCGCAGGTATCTTTGTTTGGTATGAAAAATTTTGACGGTCTGATATCCACGGCAGCAAATTATGGGGTGAAGCTGCTTTTTGAAAATATTCAGCTCCCTTCTTTCCTTGATATCCTTTTTGATAAGTTTGGTGTCAGTGAAAGTGTAGGATTCTGCTATGATATTGGACATGAGAACTGTTTCACAAAAGGTGAAGACAGACTTGTCAAGCACAGCGGACTTCTTGAAGCGCTCCATATCCATGATAATGAAGGCAGTTCAGATTCGCATATGCTGCCGTTTGACGGAAATATCGATTATAGCCTGTTCGCTGAAAAGCTGAAAACAATAGGGTATGAAGGTGCGTTGTCACTGGAGGTGTTCAGGGACAGATCCCGACAGTATACACAAATATCCGCCGATGAGTTTGTTAAAAAGGCAAAGCAGGCGGCAGACAGGCTTGAGTATATGTTCACGGAGGGTGAATGTTAATGGATAGGATATTGCTTGATATGCATACTCACAGCAGCTATTCTCCCGATGCTGAGGATAGTGCTGAGGCTATGTGTCTGAAGGCTGCTGAACTGGGTATGTCTGTGTACGCTCTTACCGATCACTGTGATGTGAATTTCTGGGAGGAGGCACCATCGCCTGATACTGTGGATGCGATGATGTATGGTGCTGGGAAGTATGCACTTTCGAGCATTACGGAACAGACCGAACTGCGTGAGCGCTTTCGGGGAAGATTGGATATTATAGTAGGAATAGAGCTTGGTCAGCCGATGCAGAATACAGAAAAGGCAGAACTTATTGTCAATGATCCGCGACTGGATTTTATAATAGGTTCTCACCATATGAATAAGGGCGTAGATGACTTCTATTATCTTGATTACGGAAAAATGTCCGATGATGAGATACAGAGTCTGCTGAAAGATTGTTTTGAGCAGACTCTTGAAATGTGCCGCAGCGCTGATATAGATGTGCTTGGACACCTGACATATCCACTGAGGTATATCTGCGGAGAGTATGGCAGGCAGGTGGATATCTCTGGGTATGAAGAAATGATCAGGGAGATTTTCAGGACACTTATTTCCCGGGGCAAGGGTATTGAGATAAACACATCGGGGCTAAGGCAGAAATACGGCAGGACTTTCCCTGACTTTGAGATCCTCAAGCTGTACCGTGAACTTGGTGGTGAGATACTGACGGTCGGATCCGATGCTCACAGGACCTCCGATCTTGGAAAGGGTATACCTGAAGGTATAGAGCTTGCCAGGGCTGCAGGTTTTGAGAAGATAACTTATTTCAAACGACATGAACCTTATTTTTTAAAGCTGTGATTTTATTTTGTTCAGTGCGTTCTTTTCTAGCCGTGATACCTGCGCTTGTGATATGCCTATCTCATGTGCCACTTCGACCTGCGTGTGCCCTTTAAAAAATCGCAGGAACAGGATATTCTTTTCTCGCGGACGCAGCTCCTTCAATGCTTCTTTCATTGTAAGTTCCTCCAGCCAGCTGCTGTCATCTGTGCTGTCGCATATCTGATCGGCTATACACAGAGGGTCACCGCCATCGGTATAAACAGGCTCGTATATCGATACAGGATCTGTAACTGATTCAAGTGCAGTGACTATATCTGCGCGCTTCTCGTTGGTGATCTCTGCGATCTCATCTATTGAAGGTTCTCGCTGCTTTTCTGCGATAAAGCGTTCTTTTGCCTGCATTACTCTGTAAGCCAGATCACGCATCGAACGACTGACGCGTATTGGTCTGAAATCGCGCATATATCTCTTGATCTCTCCGAGTATCATAGGGACAGCGTAGGTTGAGAATCTGACATTCAATCCGACATCGAAATTGTCAATAGCTTTGATCAATCCCACGACTCCTACCTGAAAGAGGTCATCGGGGTTTTCTTTTCCTCCTGAGTATTTCTGCAGAACACTCAGCACAAGGCGCAGGTTACCTTTTATGAGTTTTTCACGGGCGGTTTTGTCACCGTCGGCTGATCTTTTAAGCAGTTCCTGCTTTTCGCTCTCGGTCAGAATCTTCAGATCACCGGTATTTACTCCGCTTATCTCGACTTTGTTGTACTGCATTTACGTCCTCCGTTTTTGTTGTTAATTTCAGTTTAAATAAAGTCTGCCCTGCGAAACACAGGTTATTCACAATATTTCTGGAATACATATCACACCAATTAACGGTAAATGATCATAAAGATGAATCCCTGATCATATAAAGGAATATCATGTACTAAGAAGTATCTTGGATAAGGGAGGCATTTGGATGATCTGCAGTTTTTCAGCACTGAGAAATAAAGAAGTTGTAAATGTAAGGACGGGAGAAAAAATAGGCTATGCGGATGATATCGAACTCGATACTGATGATGGAAGGGTGATATCGATAGTATTATATGGCCGCTCCAGGGCTATGGGACTTATGGGAAGAGATGATGATGTGATAATAAGATGCAGCGATATAAGACTGATAGGTGAGGATACAATATTGGTAGATATAGGTGATAAGGCAAAATCGTCAAAAGAGCCACAATACAAAATTGATAATTTGGTGAAAACATCGAGATAAATATACTTGCAATTCCGGGAAAAGTGTGTTATAATATTATGGTAATTCGCACGGACGAACTATGGCTTTTGGTCCCTATGCGTAATGGCGTTGCATGACGCTATGTGCCGCTTGCGGCATTCAGCGGGGTTTGAGTCGGCAATATCGTCCGGAGGTTATGTATCATCCGTATAACGGAAATTTTAAACCAAACAGGAGGTTACTACCATGGCAGTAGTATCAATGAAGCAGCTTCTTGAAGCAGGTGTACACTTTGGTCACCAGACAAGAAGATGGAACCCTAAAATGGCGCCTTACATCTTTACAGAGCGTAACGGCATCTACATTATCGATCTCCAGAAGACAGTTAAGAAGCTCGAAGAGGCTTATATGTTTATCAGAGAGATCTCCGCAAACGGTCAGGAGGTACTTTTTGTAGGTACCAAGAAGCAGGCTGGCGACTCCATCAAGGAGGAAGCACTGAGAGCTAATGCTCACTATGTAAACGCTAGATGGCTGGGCGGTATGATGACTAACTTCAAGACCATTGAGCAGAGAATCAAGAGACTTGAGCAGCTGCACGCAATGGAAGAGGACGGCACTTTCGAGCTGCTCCCCAAGAAGGAAGTTACCAAGCTGAAGCTCGAGATCGAGAAGCTCGAGAAGTTCATGGGCGGTATCAAGAACATGAAGAAGCTCCCCGGTGCTCTCTTCGTTGTTGACCCCAGAAAGGAAAAGATCGCTGTAGCTGAGGCTAAGAAGCTGGGTATCCCCGTAGTAGCTATCGTAGACACAAACTGTGATCCTGACGATGTTGACTATGTTATCCCCGGCAACGATGACGCTATCAGAGCGGTTAAGCTGATCGCAGGCTGCATGGCTAATGCTATCATCGAAGGCAGACAGGGCGAGGATGCTACTTCTGCTGAGGAAGCTGAAAAGGCAGAGGCTGAGGACGCTGAGTAATTTCTCAGCTGAAGAATACAGAATTTTTCAAGGCAGGCAATAAGTTGATTTGTCTGCCTTGTTGTGAGTAATATAACAGAATCGGAGGAATTTAAAATGGCTAACGTTACAGTTCAGGCTATAAAGGAACTTATGAGCATTACAGGCGTCGGCATGATGGACTGCAAGAGAGCACTCGTTGCAGCTGACGGCGATCAGGATAAGGCTATCGAGGCACTGAGAGAAAAGGGCCTTGCTACACAGGCTAAGAAGAGCGGCAGAGCTGCTGCTGAAGGCGTTGTTGCTACTGTTGTTAACAACGGCGTAGGTGTTATGGTAGAGATCAACACCGAGACTGACTTCGCTGCTAACACAGACGATTTCAAGGCTTTCGCTGCAAGCGTTGCTAATACTATCGTTGAAAAGAACCCTGCTGACGTTGATGCTCTGAAGGCAACCACTATCAGCGGCGGCGACAAGACTGTTGACGAAGTTCTGACTGAGCTCGCAGGCATGAAGATCAGAGAGAACATCGTTATCCGTCGTTTCGTTAGACTGGAAGGTACTGTTGCTTCTTACGTTCACAACGGCGGCAGCATCGGCGTTCTGGTTAAGATGGATACCGATATCAAGGACGATGCAGTTCTGACTGTTGGTAAGGACGTTGCAATGCAGTCCGCAGCTCTGAACCCTGCTTACCTCAAGAGAGACGAAGTTCCCGCTGAGGTTCTCGATAAGGAGAAGGAGATCATGATGGCTCAGATGGCTGAGGATCCTAAGATGGCTAACAAGCCTGAGCAGGTAAGAGCTAAGATCGTTGAAGGCAAGGTAGGCAAGTACTACAAGGAGAACTGTCTGCTGGAACAGGCTTTCGTAAAGGACGACAAGGTTTCCGTACAGGAGTACGTTGCAGCTGAGGCTAAGAAGCTGGGCGGCAGCATCACTGTTGCTGAAGTTGTTCGTTTCGAGAGAGGCGAGGGCGTTGAGAAGAAGGAAGAGAACTTCGCAGACGAGATCGCAAGCATGATCAAGTAATTGATATTACTTCAATAAATATGACCGCAGCATATTTCGGTATGCTGCGGTCTTTTTGTATTATCTATGGTCAGAAGATATCTCAGAAACTGCGTTTTACTTGATAGAACTCTAGTTTTTCTGTGTCATTGTCAATATCATAAAGAAAATGCGCTGTCATATGGGTTTTGATATGATGCTCTGAATATTTTTCTCTTTTGGGATCTTCTGCGAAATAGATCGGCATTCTGAAATCAGCGATCATGAAATTTAATGATACGGTATTCGTTCCCTCAATTTTTGCATCTTCGATAAGCTTATTCTCGTATATAAATGATCGAACATCTTTTTCCAGTTCTTCCTGTGAGTCGGGTACTTTTTGGATGAAGAAATATGTTTCATAGAGATATCCTTCATCTTCGTCTCCCCAGATATGATGTGATTTCGGTATTTCAAAAATATTGTCTTTAAAATGATTGTAGAATGTCAGGTCACGAATAATAAAACTGATTAGAAATATAAATAATATTACGATGACGATTCTTTTCAATATCTTTTTCATTTTAGGCATGAAAGATCTCCGTTTCTTTGAAGAGTATTTTTTTCTGTTTAAAGTACGATATCATGTGGTTCAAAGGCGGGAATAGCACCGTCGCGAAGCAGTACGCTTTGTCCTTTGTAGATATCGTTGAAGATATTCGCGGGAGGTATGCAGTAAACATCCTTGCCTTGGGAAATTGCATGGCTGGCGGTGTTTATCGAACCGCTGTGTACTCCTGCTTGAACAACCAGCACAGCTTTTGAAAGTCCTGCTATCATGCGGTTTCGTATGGTGAAATACTCTCTGTCGGGTTTTTCCAAGGGTGGGTATTCAGAAATAACAGCCCCATTCTGAACTATGGAATTTTTCAGATCTCCGCTGTATCTGGGATAATCGTAGTCTATTCCACAGCCCAGTACAGCTATGGTCTTTCCTTCGGCTTCGATTGCACCTGTGTGGGCGGCGGTGTCGATGCCGCGTGCAAATCCGCTGATAATTGTGTGTCCATCTCTCGCTTTGGTACGGGCAAAATACTTAGCAACGTCAATGGAATACGGAGTTGCTTCACGGGAGCCGACAATTGTAAGCGAGGTTCTCTCTTTAAGGAGCTTTTTGTCTCCTAGGCAATAAAGCGCCATGGGAGGACAATCCACTTCAAGGAGTTCATCGGGAAAATCCTCGTCATACCGTGTTATGATCTCGATACCCCTTTCTCCACAATAGCTTTGTATCTGCTCTGGCAGTGTGTAGTCAAAAGCTTTTGCCGCAGCTGAAAAGCTGTGCGGTATGTCCTTGTCGGTCTGGTTTTGAAGAGTATCCATAAGCTTAGCAGGATCATTATATTTCTGCATCAGAGAATCTATCCCAGCTTTGCCCGGTGTGTAGATGAGTGAAAGAGTAAACAGTGCTTGCTTATCGGTCATTGACATATTATCACCCCTTGTGTTTTGTTTTATTTTATTGTATCATATCTTTTTGTTGATTTCAACAGATTTTTTGATTTTTCTTGATAAGATGAAAGATGTCATTGAAATCTTAAATAGATTATGGTATAATATATTTATATTACACGAGGAAGGGAGAGGTGATATGGTCGGAAAAATCGATTTAAAAGGGAACTGGCAGCTTGCGTTGGATCACGAATGTACAGGTGAAAATATTTTTTATAACGATAATATTTTCCTGCCTGATACAACCTCAAATGCCCGTAAGGGTAAAGTCAGCGATGATTGTCATACAGGTCATCTTACTGATACCTACAAATTTGAGGGCTATGCATGGTACAGACGAACTATAGATACTAATGCTCTGAAATGTTCAGCACTGGAACTTTTTCTTGAACGCACCCGTATCACTGAGGTCTTTGTTGACGGAATCTCTCTTGGAGTCCAGGAAAGTTTCTGCGCACCTCATATTTATGATCTTACTGAATTTATAGGAACAGGTGAGCGTGAACTTGTGATCAGGGTCGCCAATGTTGGGTACAAGACCGGCGGCGGTCACATGACTTCTCCTGATACTCAGACTAACTGGAACGGTATCCTTGGCAGGATCGAGCTGATAGGTTACGGTGCTGTTCATTGTAAAGATATTTCTATCACACCTGATATACATTCTGGAACTGTAAAAGTAACTGCTGAAGCAGTTGGCGCTGAAAGCGGTAAGGCAGTTATAACAGTTCTGAATTATCCTGACGGTTCTGAAGCCGGTGAGTCTTTTGAAGTCAGTTTTTCTGACGGCAGACTTACAGCTGAATACCCAATGGCTGAAAACTATAAGCTATGGAGCGAACATAACCCATATTTGTATGAGCTTGTTATTGATGTGGATGGAGATGTATCCCGACATATTTTCGGCATGAGAGAATTCAGAACTTCAGAAGGAAAGTTTATGGTTAACGGCAGGGAGACTTTCCTTCGCGGCAAACATGACGGTATGATATTTCCAAAGAACTCTTATGCGCCGTGTGATATTGACGAGTGGCTTCGGGTGATGATGATATCACGCAGTTTCGGGATCAACCACTACCGTTTTCACACTTGCTGTCCGCCTGAGGCTGCTTTTATTGCAGCAGATATGCTCGGCATATATATGGAACCTCAGCTTCCTTTCTGGGGAACTGTCACAGCGCCTGATGAAGATGGCTATAATGCCTATGAGCAGGAATTCCTGATATCCGAAGGCTTTGCGATACTGAAGGCATTCGGTGATCATCCGTCTTTCTGTATGATGTCAATGGGTAATGAGCTCTGGGGCAGTAAGGAACGTATCAATGAAATCATCGGTATGTATAAAAAGCTTGATAAAAGGCATTTGTATACTCAGGGTTCAAACAACTTTCAGTGGTTCCCTTGTGTTGTAGAAAACGATGATTTCTTTGTTGGGGTACGTCTGTCGAAGAACAGGCTGCTGCGAGGCTCTTATGCTATGTGTGATGCACCTTTGGGGCATATACAGATGCTTAAACCTTCAACTGTGCATTCCTATGATAGTATTATAAAAATAGCGGGATCCGTTCATGAGGAAGATAATTCTGCGGGCGGTACAGTTCAGATACAGTTCGGTACAACGATGAAAACTGTAAGTGCATCTGAGTCTGACGACGATTTTGTACCTGATATACCTATTGTTACTCATGAAATAGGGCAGTATGAAACTTATCCTGACTTTGATGAGATAGAAAAATATACAGGTTCGCTTAAAGCGCGGAATTTTGAGATATTCCGAGAGAGACTGAAGAATAAGGGGCTTTTACATCTGGCTAAGGATTATTTCTATTGTTCAGGTCAGCTTGCAAAGGCTTGCTATAAGGAAGAACTTGAATCTGTATTCCGTTCAAAGCTGCTTGCCGGGTTCCAGATACTGGATATCCAGGACTTTACAGGACAGGGAACTGCTCTTGTTGGTATGCTTGATGCATTCATGGATAATAAGGGTATCATCACCGCTGAAGAATGGCGTGAGTTCTGTAATGATGCGGTGATACTTGCTGTGTTTGAAAGCTATACACCATTATCCGCTAGTGAATTTGTATTTGATATACGGCTTGTAAATTACAGACCTGTAAGCCTTTACGGTAAAAAAGTCATTTATAGGTTCGAGTGGGAAGATAAGTGCTGTACAGGCAGTGCAGTAATATCCGATGACAGCGTTTATACAGATATTTGCCGAAGTACAATAACCATGCCGTATGTTGATGAGATTACATCAGCTGTGCTGACACTTGAAGTTGAAGGTACAGATATACGAAACCATTATGAGATCGAGATCATTCCTGATTTGAAAGAGGTGGGGCTTGAAGGAGTGCATATATTCCGTGAACTGGACAGTGAAGCTGAAAGACTTCTTGATGAAGGCAGGACGGTTCTTCTGTTCAATAAACCTGAAAACTATGTTGAAGGCTTCTATTGTCAGGATTTCTGGTGCTATCCTATGTTCAGCTCTATTTCAAGAATGATGGAAAAACCTGAGCCTGTAGGTACGATGGGACTTTTGAATGATGTATCACATCCTGCACTAAAAGGTTTTGCGTGCAGGAAGTATTCAACTCCTTCATGGTGGGATATTGTTATGTCATCACGGTTCGAGATACTTGATGGCAAGGCTGAAGACAAGCGTGTGATAGTGCGTATGATAGACAACTTTGAGAGGAACCATGATCTGGCGATGTTGTATGAATACAACAAAAGCAGTGGCAAGGTAGTTGTATGTACAAGTGATCCTGATAAACTGATGAAGTCCAATGAAGGCAGGGTGTTTTTACGGTCAGTTGTTGATTATGTTCGCGGTGTTACATGAATTTTGACCTTTTGTACAAATTGTTGTGTTTCAATTTGTATTTAGTGATGAAAGTGTGACTTAGGTTCATTAAAATGTTGAAATTTGACAAAAAGATGTGCTATAATTGAATAAACAATTATGAAGGCGGTGCAGCTTTATGTCAGATATCAACAGAATAAAGGTATATAAATATAAGAATATTGCAGCGGCTATGGCTGTCATGCTGTTGGCACTTGTGGCTCTGTCTACGTCCTGCAAGGTGGGAGATACTGATAAAAAGGCTAATAACATAGGAAACAGTACCGCTGACAGTTCAGCTGCTGATGATACGGCAGTCGATACTGCTAACGGAAAACGTCTTACTAAAAATTATGTCTATAAAGAAGTGCAGAGTGTCGGTGAGGGTCTGCTTGTACAGGTTGACAGCGATCATCCGTATATCGGCAAGATCGGAGAAACTGACACGCTCTATCGGTACCTGTTTACAGCTGACGGTGAACAGATCATGGCAGCGGGTCTGCCAAGTGATGAAGCAATGACAGAGATGCTCATAGCACTAAATTCATTGGCAGTAGATTTCAGGAACGCTACAGGACTTGATACACTCATGGTAACATCCCTGATCCCTGATGATACTGCTGTTAAAAAGGATGAGGCATATATAGGGTCCTGTGCCGATCTTATGGTGAATGAAGACGGTGAATATAAGCCTTTCACCGGTATTAAGGATTATGCTTGGGTAACGAATAACTGTTATAGATACGGTTTTGTAATGCGCGGTGCAAGCAGACTAAGGTATATCGGAAAAGAGGCTGCTGCCTGCATAAAGGATATGAGCCGGTCAGAAGGTGCAGCAGGACTTGAAAAACTGGAAACTGCAATAAAGGATTATACTTTTGAAGAACCGCTGTATTTCACTTCGGATGACGGAGCAGAGTATGCAGGATATTTTGTTCCTTCCGGTGATGGCGCAACAACCAGTGTACCGGTGCCTGCAAAGGCAGATGACAGCGAGTATGGTAATTTTATTTCGGGTAATAATGATGACGGCTATATAGTTTTTGTTTCTCTTTCGGAGGATACTTCCGTGAAGAAAAACGGGGACGGCAGTAATGATAGTTCTGCTGCAGCCGGTGGATAAGGAGTAATTTTTTATGATGAAGGAAACTATCGAACTTAGTTTTGATTTTGAAAAAGCCGGTATTGAGGATATCGGTGACAGAGCGACTCTTGAATGTTATTATAATACTTTCACAGAGCAACTCGGCAGAAAGCATCACCGTGCTATGGTGATATGTCCCGGTGGTGGGTATGATTTTTGTTCTGAAAGAGAATCAGAGCCGGTCGCGCTGAGATTTCTGGGACATGGTATCTGCTGTTTTGTTCTGAAATACACTTGTCAGAGAGCATTCCCTCAGAACGCACTGGAATGTGCTGCGGCAGTGAAGTACGTAAGAGACAATGCGGAGAGATTTGATATTGATCCTGACAAGATAATAGTTATGGGATTTTCAGCAGGTGGTCATCTGGCAGCAACTATGGCAAATCTTTGGAATGATGAGATACTAACAAAGCCACTTGGCTGTAAGCCAGAGGATATCAAGGTCAATGCTTCGATGCTTTGCTATCCTGTTATTACCAGCGATCACGAATTTACTCATGAGGGATCAATACAGAATCTTCTCAGAGGCAGAGAGGACGATAAGGAACTTCGTGACTATCTGGCTATGGAGAAGCACGTAGGTCCGCATACACCACAGACTTTCATCTGGCACTGTTCCGATGACGGATGTGTAAGGGTACAGAATTCTCTGTTCTATATGACAGAACTTGCAAAGAACTGGATACCCTTTGAATCACATATCTACGAACACGGCGGACATGGCATAAGCCTCTGTGACGAGTCCACAGCTACCTGGGAAGGTCATATCCAACCTATATGTGAGGCGTGGACGGAAGCCGCTGTTAAGTGGGCACAAAGATTATAAGCCTGATAACTTAAATGTTTCATATAAGCACCATACCCGAAAGCGGCGTAAAAGCTGTTTTCGGGTATACTCTTTCATGATGTATTAACAAGTTTCTGTTCTTATGCATAGTATATACCATGAAATGACGGAGGTGCTTTTATGTCAGAAAAATATTTTTTGGGCTGCATGACACAGCAGGGATTTTCTACAGGTTTTGGCAGGCTTATGGCTGAGGATGGTGTTTTTACTTATATCCTCAAGGGAGGAGCAGGTACGGGTAAATCCTCGCTGATGAAACGTATCGCAGCAGAATTTGAAAATAGTGAACATATCGTCAGGTTTTATTGTTCATCTGATCCTGCTTCACTGGATGCTGTTATGCTTGAAACTTCGGGAGTACTGATCGTTGATGGTACTGCTCCTCATGTTTTCGATCCTGTATATCCTGCTGTTAAGCAGAAGATCATTGACCTGGGACGATTCTGGGATGAAGATAAACTGCTGCCATATAAGGATGAAATAATCGGGGTAACAGATAAGAACAAGTCGCTTCTTGAAAGGGCGAAAAGATTCTCTGTCGCACTTTCAAATGTATGTGGTGACAGCTTCAGTACATCACTAGGATGTATAGATGAAAAAAAGCTGGATGCCTTTATGTCGCGATTATATAAAAAGCTGCTGCCGCGAAAGGGTAATGGTACCGGCAAGCGTGAGCTTCGTCAGCTATCAGCCCTGACAGAATTTGGATGTATGACCTTTACCGAAACGATCGACAGCTACACAGATAAATATCTTCTCTGTGATGAGGACTTCGCCTGTGCACACATCATATGTGAAAAAATAGCCGCTGAGGCAGTCCGCAGGGGGTTTGATGTAATATTGTGTCCGTGTCAGTGGCTGAATAATACTTCTTACGAACATCTGCTCATACCTGAACTTGGTCTTGCGTTTATATCATCGACACAGCTGAATCATTTTGCCGCTGATGACAGCATAAAGCTGAAGCTATCTCGTTTCTATGATAAGGATGCTATAACACGCTGCAAAAGAAGGCTTAAAATGAACAGGCTTACTATCAGTGCACTGTCAGATGAGGTATACTCTGCTATCAGGTCGGCAAAGGCAGTCCATGATGAAATCGAGAAGTATTATATCGATGCTATGGACTTTGTCAGGATCGAAAAACTTACTGATGAGCTCATATCGGAAATAAAGAAAAAATAGTACAAAAAATATCCCTCTTCTGCGGAAGGGGGATATGCTTTTGTTATATATAATAATAAATTTAATTTTTTACTCTTGTAAAAATATTTCCGAAGTGATATAATATATATTAATTATTTTATAATGGGGGTAGTATAGATGTTCAAGTGGAGGATAGGCAAGCCCGATCCGGAGAAGGTCGAGTATTTTTTGAAAAAGACCGATCTTAACAGGCTTGTGCTTGAGATTCTTTCCGCACGTGGGATAGATGATGAGGACAGTATCGTAAGCTTTTTTACCGAGCAGGAGCTTGAGGATCCTATGATGATAAAGGATATGGACAAGGCAGTTGAAACCATTGAACAGGCTGTAGATGCTTATGAGCTTATATGTGTTTATGGAGATTACGACTGTGACGGTATAACGTCGACCTCGATACTTTTCAACTATCTTGAGAGTATGGGTGCGAATGTAATGTACTACATCCCCGAAAGAGAAGCAGGCTACGGCATGAATATAGCAGCTATAGAGGAGCTTGCCGAAAAGGATGTCAAGCTTATAGTTACGGTGGATAATGGTATTTCTTCGGTAGAAGAGGCAAAACGCTGCCGTGAACTCGGCATAAAGCTTGTTATCACCGATCATCATCAGGTAGGTGACGAACTTCCTGAAGCTGAAGCTATAGTTGACCCTCACCGTCCGGATTGCCCCAGCAGCTTCAAAGATCTGTGTGGAGCAGGTGTCGCTCTGAAACTTTGTGCAGCCCTTGACGGAGGCAGTTATGATGCAGCTGTTGAGCAGTACTCCGATCTTTGTGCCATAGGTACAGTTGCTGATATCGTACCACTGAAGGGTGAGAACAGAACACTTGTTAAGGCAGGATTCAGGTATCTGCCCAACACAGAAAATGCCGGTCTGGGCATACTTCTGGATAAACTGAAGATCGACCGAAAAAGGATAGTATCAGATCATATCGGTTTCAGGATAGGCCCTGTTATAAATGCATCAGGACGATTCGGTTCACCGTTGACTGCTGTAAAAGCTATACTCAGCGAGGATATGGAAGATGCCGAGAGCTATGTTGATACTATGATAACTCTGAATTCTCAGCGCAAGAAATGCGAGCAGGAAATTATGAAGGATATCGAGGACTACATAAGGAATGACCCGAAGGTGCTTGATCACAGAGTTATAGTACTGGCAGGAAAGGGCTGGCATCATGGAGTCATCGGTATAGTGGCTTCAAAGATACTAGACCGTTACAGTAAGCCGACTATCATAATCTCTATCGAGGACGGCGGCATGGCGAGGGGCTCTGCAAGATCTGTTAAGGGGCTGAATATCCACACTTGTCTGACGTACTGTGCTGAGCTCCTTACGAAATTCGGCGGACACGAATGTGCAGGCGGATTTTCATTGAAAGAGGAGGATATCAGCAAATTTACCGAAAAAGTCTATGAGTACTCAGCGGGGCTCGAAAAGCCTGCGGTAAAGACACTTTATGCTGATAAAGTGCTTATGCCGGCTGACCTTGACGTTGAGATGGTAAAGGGTCTTAGTGTTCTAGAACCGATCGGTGAGGGAAATCCAAGACCGTTGTTTGCCGTGCTTGGTGCCAGGGTAAATGAGATAATCCCGCTTAAAGATAATGCTCACACCAAGCTGTCTTTCACTTATGGCAGGACTAATGCTTATGCGCTGATATTCGGGCAGGATCCCACAAAGCTGTGTTTTGCTAAGGGCGATCTAATCGATATGATGGTCGAACTTGATATAAATGTATTCAATGACAGAGAATCCGTGACAGTAAGAGTAGTAGATCACAGACTCAGCGGTGTGAAGCAGGACAGATACTTTGCTGCAAAGGATACCTATGAGAAACTGATGAACGGTGAGGAAGTCCCTGTCAGCTTTGTTAAAAAGGTCATACCCGAGCGTGAAGAGCTGGTCAGCGTATACAAATATCTCAGCAGCGTAAGGGAGATAAGTCTTGACGCGCTATTTATGAGATTGTCCAGTGACAGTATGAACTACTGTAAGCTGAGGATAATAACGGATATATTCAGAGATAAGGAACTGATATCCGTTGATGGAGCATCTATGATGATAAATATCCTTCCTGCCCACAAAAAAGTGGTGCTGGAGGAATCCGATACGCTTGTAAAGCTTAGAAAAATGATAGAAGAAAAAGAATGAAGGGTGGAATAGCTGATGTCTGAGAACAACCGATCCAATGGGGAAGAAGCACCGAGAAGAAGTACATACGAAACTGCAGAGGGAAGCCTGCAGATCCCTGCATATATACTGAAAGCAAGCAGACAGGTATATACTATAGATATGATCGTCCAGAAGGTTCTGGACAGTGAGAAACAGTATGATCTTTCAAAGATAGTATCAGCATACGAGCTAGCCGAGAAGTATCATCATGATCAGAAAAGAGAATCTGGCGAGCCATATATATCTCATCCTATAGCAGTCGGTTATATACTCCTTGAACTGGGTATGGATACCGATACTATCTGTGCGGCACTTCTGCACGATGTTGTCGAGGATACGGATTGTACTCTTGAACAGCTGCACAAGATGTTTGGTATTGATGTGACCATGCTGGTAAATGGTGTAACAAAACTTGGCGAGGTGGAGATATTCACCAAGGATGAGCAGAAAGCTGAAAATATCAGAAAAATACTGCTTGCTATGAGTGAGGATATAAGAGTTATCATAATCAAGCTAGCGGACAGGCTCCATAATATGCGCACGCTGAATTTCTGCCGTGATGACAAGAGAAGGACCATAGCGCGAGAAACTATGAATATCTATGCTCCTATCGCTCACAGGCTGGGTATACGTTCCATAAAGGATGAACTGGAAGACCTTTCGTTTTTTTATCTTGATCCCTTTGCACATGAGGAGATAGAACAAATGATGGCACTGCGCCGCGACAGCCGTGAAGCACTGGTAGAAAGCATCAAGGATAAGATCGCGGAGCGTCTTGCCAAGGAATTTGATCCCGCACCGACAGTATCGGGACGTGTAAAGAGCAACTACGGCATATATAAAAAGGTATACCGTGACGGCAAGGATATAGATGAGATATATGACAGATACGCTGTAAGAGTTATAGTAAATACTGTAAATGAGTGCTATAATGTCCTTGGTATAATCCACGATATGTTCAAGCCCATACCCAACAGGTTCAAGGATTATATATCAACTCCTAAGGCGAATATGTATCAGTCACTGCACACCACTGTTATAGGCAGAGAAGGCATACCTTTTGAAGTACAGATAAGAACATGGGATATGCACCGCCTTGCAGAATACGGCATCGCTGCCCATTGGAAGTACAAAGAGGGCGTAAAGAGTAATGCTAAGGATGACAAGCGTCTTGCATGGATAAGACAGATAATTGAGAATCAGAAGGAATCAAATGACGTAGAGGAGATAGTAAGGGCGATAAAGAGCGATCTTTCTCCTGAGGACGTTTTTGCATTCACTCCTAAGGGAGATATGATCACACTTCCTGTAGGTTCTACTGTTATAGACTTTGCTTATGCGATACATACCGAAGTCGGTCATCGTATGAGCGGTGCTAAGGTCAATGAGAAAATGGTGTCCTATGACCATAAGATCAGCACCGGTGAGATCATTGAGATACTGACATCTAATGTAGCAGGGCATGGACCCAGCAGGTCATGGCTCAATATTGCCAAGACCAATGAAGCCAAATCCAAGATACGCTCATGGTTTAAAAAGGAAAGACGTGAGGAGAATATCTTTGAGGGCAGGGCAGCGCTTGAAAGAGAGTTCAGAAAGCACATGATACGTGTCCCCGAGGACGAACTTGAGGAATTCCTGAGGCTGGATATGAAGCGCCACAATTGTGATACGCTTGACGATTTCTTTGCGGCAATAGGGTATGGCGGAGTACAGCTTTCCAAGCTCATGCAGAGGCTGAAGGATTCATATAACAAGAAGTACGGAGAGAAGGCTGATGAATCAGAAGATTCTGTTGTAAAGCCTGTAAAATCATCTTCAGGTGTTGTGGTCGATGGCATAGAGGACTGTATGATAAAGTTCGCGCAGTGCTGCAACCCTCTGCCCGGGGATGAGATAATAGGTTTCATAACCAGAGGTCATGGAGTATCTGTACACAAAAAGGATTGTCTGAACTATGTGAACCAGATGAACAAGGGTGAGAACACTGAGCGCTGGGTCAACGTAAGCTGGGCTAAGAACAGCGACAGGAACAATACCACGTACTTCAAGACCACTCTTGATATCATCGCAGTGGACAGAATAGGTCTTCTGGCAGATGTTTCTTCGGCACTGGCGATGATAAACGTGTTTATTTATGAATCAACTTCAAGAGAACTTAAAAACGGTAATGCGCTGATGTCCATAACCGTAAGCATAGCGGGCATGGAGCAGCTGAAGACCGTTATGAGCAAGCTTCAGAAGATCAAGAATGTGATCTCAGTTGAAAGAAGCGGAAAGTAGGTCAGTATGAAAGTTATCAGATTAAAACCCCTGAGTATATGTGAAACAAACAGCTACATCGTTATCAGCAAGCAGAACAATGCTGTGCTTATAGATGCACCCTTTGATGCACCTTATATACTGGCAGAACTTGAAAACAATAACTGCACCCTGAAAAAGATATTTCTGACTCACGGTCATTTCGATCATATTGGTGCGGTAGCTGATCTTGTGGAAGCTACTGGTTGTGAGGTGTATATACACCCACTTGACGAAAAAATGCTTCGCTCAGGTGATGAGATGCTGGCTGTTCATTTCAGGTCAAGGGGATACAAAAGCTATAATGGCGATGTAAAGCTTTTTACCGAGAATGATATAATTCGTCTAGACGAGCTGGAGTTCGATATACTGGAAACTCCCGGACATACACCGGGGTCTGTATGCTATATATGCGGTGATGTTATGTTTACAGGCGATACCCTTTTCAACCGTTCGATAGGCCGTACCGACCTTGAAGGCGGAAACTTCTCTCAGATGAAAAGATCACTTGGCCGTATAGCTGAACTTGGAGGAGATCTTACCATATATCCGGGGCATATGGGTATTACAACTCTTGATTCGGAAAGAAAGTTTAATCCGTATCTCAGGGAGAATTCGGGCGGTGGATTTATATGACGCTTATCCTGAGCGGAAATGATTATAAATATGAACTGGAAGGCGTGCTGAAGCTTTTTATCCCGGCTACTCAGTTCACTCATATGTATGCAGATAAGGCAGATATCTCTGACGATTATGTTTTTGCAAGGGTAAGGGAGTATGCCGATACCACTCTTTTGTATGTTATATGCAGCTATAAAGGTATCAAAAAGCGTAAGGGCAAACTGTTATACAAGACCGATGGCAAAAATCAGGATAAAGAACTTTGTCTTTCAAGGATTTTGTACAAGGTTCTGTCTGAAATTACAGGTATAGTCCCTAAGTGGGGAGTTATAACAGGTATACGTCCTGTAAAGAGAGTAAACACATGGCTGAATGAGGGCATCTGCAGGGAAGAGATATATTCCCGTCTGCAGAATGAGTATCTGTGCAGCAAGGAAAAATGCGATATAGCATTTTCAACTGCTATGACACAGAAACAGATACTCGATGCGCTTGATAAGAAGTCTTTCAGCCTTTATGTTTCCATACCTTTCTGCCCTACAAGATGCTCGTACTGCTCTTTTATATCTCAGACCCTTGACAGCGGCAGAAAGCTGATACCTGAGTATATAGACAAAATGTGCCGTGAGATAAGGCATACTGCCCTCATAACAAAACGACTCGGGCTTAAACTGGACACGGTGTATTTTGGTGGAGGTACTCCTACTTCCATAGAAGCATCGCAGCTGGCTGCTCTTATGAAATGTATCGAGCACAGCTTTGATATGTCATCGGTAAGGGAATATACAGTTGAAGCAGGAAGACCTGATACCATAACTGAAGAAAAACTCAGGACTATCAAAGCAAACGGATGTACACGTATCTCTATAAATCCTCAGAGCCTGAATCCTGATGTGCTTGAGGCTATAGGTCGTTCACACAGCGTAGATCAGTTTTATGACAGCTACGATCTGGCACGCAAAATAGGCTTTTCCTGCATAAATACCGATGTTATTGCCGGGCTTCCAGAGGATACGGTTGAAAGCTTCGCTGATACTATCGATAAGCTTCTCGGCTTATCCCCTGAGAATTTTACCGTTCATACTCTTTCTATAAAGAGGGCTGCACTGCTGAATCAGGGTGATAAAGAGGTGCTAAAAAATCCCACCGATGAAATGGTTGAACACGCGACAAAACGTCTGTTTGACAGCAGATATCTGCCATACTATCTGTACAGGCAGAAGAATATGGTAGGTAATCTTGAAAATATAGGCTGGTCAAAGCAGGGATACGAAAGTCTTTACAATATCTATATAATGGAAGAAGTTCAGACTATACTTGCAATCGGCGCAGGGGCTTCTACTAAACTGGTAGACTATCCCGAACGGCTGGAGCGTGTATTCAACTACAAGTTCCCGCTGGAATACAACAAGCATTTTGATCTGATGCTTTCCAGAAAGGATGTAATTGAGGAATTTTATGGAAGATCTCAAGAAAAATGATCTTATAGATCTGGAGATAACCGATATCTCAAATGATGGTAACGGTGTCGGGCATTATAACGGTATCGCGGTATTTGTTCCCGCTGTAGCGGTGGGAGATGTGATCGAATGCCGCATTGTCAAGGTGAGAAGCTCTTTTTGTTACGGCAGAACAGAAAAGCTGAAACATCCGTCACAGGACAGGGTAGAGTCTGATTGCCCTGTAAGCAAACACTGCGGCGGCTGCTCATTCAGGCATATCAGCTATGAGGCTGAGTGTCGTGCAAAGGATAAATTCATACGTGATTCTTTTGACAGAATCGGTAAACTGTCCCCCGAATATATGGAGTTCTGCGGCTGTAAAGATACAGACCTTTATAGGAATAAGGCACAGTATCCTGTTGCCGACGATAATGGCAAAGCTGTCTGTGGATTTTATGCAAAACGTTCACACCGCGTTGTTGAGTATACACGTTGCAGACTTCAGCCTGTTATATTCTCAGAAATAGTTGAGTTCATCATGGGATACGTAAATGATCGGCATATCCCTGCTTATAATGAGATATCCCTAACAGGTCTGTTGCGGCACATTTACCTCAGACGTGGTGCTTACTCAGGAGAGATAATGGTCTGTCTTGTAGTGACAGATCTTAAAAAGGCTTCTGTTTTTGATAAGCTTGCAATACTTCTGAAAGAGAAGTTTTCTGATATAAGGACGGTAGTACTGAACGAAAATCCTAAAAATACAAACGTTATCCTCGGCAGCAGGATGAAAGCCATTGTAGGTGACGGTACGATAAATGACACCATGTGTGGGAATAATATCTCCATATCGCCTCTGTCTTTTTACCAGGTGAATACTCATCAGGCGGAACTCCTTTACAAAAAAGCAGGTGAGTTTGCACAGCTTTCTCATGATTCCACACTGCTTGACCTCTATTGCGGAACTGGAACTATTGGACTTTCTATGGCGAGACAGGTCAAGAAGCTTATCGGCGTAGAGGTCATCCAGGCTGCTATTGATAATGCTAAAGCTAATGCAAAGGCTAATGATATAACTAACACAGAGTTCATCTGCGGTGATGCGGGCAAGATAGCTCAGGTCCTGTATGAACGCGGCGAACGTCCCGATGTTATTATTGCAGATCCTGCTCGTAAAGGCTGTGACAGGGCTTCACTTGAATATATGGCTAAGATGTCCCCGGACAGGATCGTGATGATCTCATGCAACCACACCACTGCAGCACGCGACTGCGCTATCCTTGCTGAGCTTGGTTACACCTGCGATAAAGTCATGGGGTTCGATCTTTTCCCAAGGACAAGCCATGTCGAGACTGTCGTTCTGCTGTCAAGGAAATGAGGACGAGGTGCTGAAAAGTGCTTGAAATCAGGGCATTTGCGGGTTTAGACCGTCTGTCGGAGCGTAGATAAGTTTCCACAGAGCGAGAGAGCAAAATCGAGGAAATCCGCTGCTGTAACTGTAGTTTCGCTGTCCGAAACTTAGGAGGTATTTTCATGTTTACAATCAATGTTGATGATATTAACAGCATCCTTCAGGATTTTGGAATAAGAAGCAAATGCGTCTCTTTTAGCGAATTACAAAGATATCATTATGAAAAAGATGATCCAGCATCTAAAGAGGTCCGACTGATTATTAAAGCTCAACTGGAAGATTCTCATTCGCTTGTTATTCGATTTAAGAATGAATCGGATGCACCTATTGAGACGATAGAAGCTCAGAGCCGGTTTGCAGATTTATTGAAGGTGCATGGGATTCAAACGCCGAATGCCTATGCTTCAAAAGGGTTTTATGCACGCCAATACCAAATATACGGATATGATGTAGTGGTTACGGTTGAGGATTTCGTTTGTGGGGAAATTCATCTTGTTAATGTCGAAATAGCAGAGAAGACCGGTAAGCTGCTTGCCAGAATGCATAATATAGCTGAGACCGAGGATTTTCATGTTCAATCTGAGGTGCTGTTTAATCCGCTGAAAAGCAATGATCTATTTGATTTTGAAGCGTTTGCTGCAAACAAAAATAAACTTATTGAAATTGATGAGGATTTATATTGCAAAATCTGTCAGGAACATGAGCTACTCCTACAAAAAATAACCGCTTTTGAAAAAGATCCGAGTTACGCTGTTCAAGGTGATTTAAGTGATTGCAACCTTTATATGACCCGAACCGGGGAGATCGGCGTATTTGACTTTAACCGCTGCGGGGATAATAACCTGTATTTTGATGCAGTAATGCAGGCTCTTTTTATAGCTCGGCTGATGGATTATCCGGAAATAATAGCTGGCAATCATGAACAGATGATCTTGAGGGGGTTTCTGAAAGGCTATCATCAGGAGCGTCCGTTTACAGAGCGGCAGAAGGAAGTGTATCCATATCTGTATGCGATCATATCTGCCTTTTGGCTGGGCGATATGAAATTCAACAACGATAGTTTGGAAAACGCGATCAAAGAAGATGATTTCTCTGCGATTCATCATTGGATGGAGACGATCTTGGAGCGAGCTCGCTTACGTCAGCTTATGCCAATATAATTACAGAATTACAACCACATAACACGGCTCCACACTGCCATCATCGGCGGCGGGGAAAACGGTTCGGAGATATGTTTCTCTGAACGCACACAGGCGGTTGGCTTATTTCCTTGAACGGTCGGGGCATATCAGATACGGATACGAGAGTCCCGAGGCACGTGGAGTGCGTGGTGTTGATGTCAAAGCAGAAATCCTGAAACGGCGAAAGACGCAGAAAACTAACTGATCTATAATTGCAATTCGGGTAGTTCAAAAATCGCGCTCAGTGTGTGGAAAAGTTGTAATGGAGGAATAAAATGAAATATATCAGTATTCTCGGCGACAAGAATTTGATGCTTACAAGCATTCAAAAGATGAAACATCCCAGCGCCACCAAAACTTATAAAGTGTCAGTCGATCGCTTCTGCGTTGAATTTACTGATGGGCATATCTTTTTTGATTACGACACGGATTTATCAGATTGGGAAGATGCGATTGAAAAGTTGCCTTTTCAGGCGGCAGCGGTCATCATGATCGTTTATCAGAATTCCGCAAACGTCCGTCATGTAATAAGGCAACAGGATTTTCCGCAGAATGTATATGTAGATAACGATTTTGGCGTATTGCTTCCCCTTCACGAATACATAGCGGCTGGAATGCCGATGGAAGAATAAACAAAAACCCCCGCACCAATGAATCACCAGTGATGCGGGGTTCGTTTTATTCTTTGGAACTATCTATTATCTGCGACCCTTTTTTCTGTCCGGGGGCGAGTAGCTCCAGCTTGTCTGAGGCATAGTAGGTGTAACCTTTATCGGTGCAGTAACGGTCTATTTTTTTTATAAGTTCACTGTCTGTGGTGTATTCAAGCAGATATACATCCTTGCCGTAACTGCTGACCATTTCAGCGTAATCCTGAAAATATTCCCTTTCTGTATCTTCATTAGCAGTGAATGTTTCATCATCCCAGTTTATTTTGCTGAATATCGTTTCTTGATTTTCAGCATCCATAATGCTGTCAAGCTCGGAATTACGCTTGGCATATTCATTAACGTATTCATCACCGCCGTTTATGATAACGTATGTGTTCAGATCTTTAAAACCTTTGAGTATGTTCGTCACTCCGTTGAACATCTCATCGGTAGGGTAGTGATAATAAACATCGGTGTTATCAACGAAAAGTCCGTCCACACCTTTGTCGATCATGCTGACGGCAAGATCATTCACCACGAATTCCTGCCATTCTTTTTGTGAAACATCTACCCACTTTTCCTCTTCCCAGTTTTCGTAGACATCCAGAGTAAATCGTTCATAGTCCTTGTAATACGGGCGGAAATCTTCTACCGATCCCAGATTGATGTAGCTGTAAACTGTATGACCGGAATCTTTAAGCTCTCTGATCTCATCGGCAGAAAAATACTGTGCGTCTATTACGATCTTTTCATAAGCCTCCATCAGCGGCATATCTTCGGGTGAAGCTCCTAAAAATACACCGTAGCGGTATTTTATCCCGCTGCTCCCGGAACAGCCCGATGAAGTCATCAAAGCCGCTGCGCATATCAATGTAATGGTGACCGTTTTAAAGATAGACTTCATTACATACCAATCTCCTTACGGATCTCTTTGAAATGCTCAAACTCCTTGGTGAGATCAGCTATGCAGGCTTCAAGACCTTCAGCTGAGTATTCCTCGGAATACTGTGCAACAAGCTCTTCAGCCAGATCAAAGCATTTTTTGCCGTACCACACATCTACTTTCAATTCGCTTTTTTCGTCTGATTTTTTTGGCGTTATGCGATAGTTGAAATTTGTATAAAGGCTGCCTGTCCATATATTTTTCTCCTGAAAAAAATAGAAAGTTGGCAGATCGAAATATCCGTGAAGCATAAATAACCTCCTGATCATTGATAATAATATCATATCATAATTTGCCGAAAAAGTAAATACAAGTTTGGTTAATTTTTCTGATCTGTCTTTTTGTTGTTATAATATCGAAGTTGATATTTTTCATTGCTATTTTCTTATGGATATATCTTTACTGCTTATGTGCGAAAATAATTTAAATTTGTTGTATGGTGTCTTTACTTTTTCCATTTGATGTGTTATAATAATAAAGATATATTATAGCGGAAAGGGGATTGGCTTCATGAGGTTAATAGTTGCAGCGGCTGCTATGGCGGCAGTCATGCTTTGCGGATGTACGGTAACTCCGCAGGCTGAAAAAAATAACAGCAACAAGCCCGTGGCAAGAGAGTATGAGGAAAAAGAGGCAGTTGTTCCCGAGTTGCTCACCGCTCATATTGATGCTGATGATAAAGAATTCAGCGCAGGAGGACCATTGGTATACAATGACTTTTCTGTTGGCGATGATTTTAATTTTCTTGACTCTACTGTGAACGAGCGTCAGGATGTATGGACATATAACTACTGGGGCGTTTATGACGAGAATGATGAAAAGTACCGTGATCTTAGTTTCTTTCATCGTACCCCTTATGAATGTACTCCCTATGATATCGAAGAATACTACGGCGGCAAGTCAAAACCAGTTTCGGAAGATGATGATAAATTGTGGCAGCTTGCAAGTCTTGTAGATAATACTCCCTTCCTGATAAATATATCTCACGCAGAGCATTATTTCGATTATAAGTATCCTTTCCCTGAGGACTCCGGCAGACTTGGACAGTATGCAGGTCTGCGGTTCTATTTTGATGGCAAGGGACAGATGGTACTGGCAGTGATGTATCTCAATGATGATCTTATGCCCCTTTGTCAGGTGGACAGGGATTCGTATACTTTCAGGGAAAATTATGAAAAGTATTCACCTGAAGGTTGCACCCTTGTTCCTAAAGTAATGCTGAAAGGCATGGAAAGCTGGCAGCAGCTTCCTGCCGATGAAGCTTATCCTGTGCTGACATTTTCTGAGGATACTGTAAAAGTCAGCTGCCGCAGGTTGGACGGAGGTTCCGCTGACGGTGAAGGAGTACTGAAAAGCGGTACGAAGATGGCATATACAGAAACTACTGATTCGGTAGAGTTTGACCTGCCTTCAGACGGTGACAGCTTGACAACATATCTTTCCTACAACCGTTATCTTGATGCCTATGAACTGCACGATCCCTACTGGAGCGGCAAATACGGTTGTACTTTGCTTATGTGCAGGGCTAAATAAGTACAGAGAGCTGATAATGATCTATGAAGAACAACGAACTGAAAAAAATAATGAATGACAATCGCAACGATATCGCCAAAGCATCAAGGTTGTTGGTAGGTATAGTATTGGGTGCGGTAATTATAATAGGTGTGGTATTTTATGGGATAGCACCTAAGGCGAAAAAATCTGATAAGAGTAACAAGGATCCTGTGCCTGCATCGGGTATCAATGATATAGATGCTGATACCACGCAGAACGATGATAGTTCCGAGTGGATGGATGAACGAGAAATACCCATAGGGCATTTGTATCGGGTCTCTGAAGATACTGCTGTGACAGACAAAGGCGGCAGCTATCTTGGTGAAGCCGGAGAGGGAGAACTATTTTCTTCATACGATGTGCTGGATATTTCTCAGTTTGGTACAGGTAAGCAGATAGAAGTTGATTTCCTTTCTAAGCGCGGATATATCTCTGCTGATGATCTTGAAGAGGTAGGTGCTGCAAATGTGCTGCCGACAGCAGGAAACAGTATCGGTAATGACGAATACGGCGGATCATTTCCTGGTGATGCCAAGGACAGTGGTTTTATCGCGGCTGCGGCACTTGTCAATAGCCAGAAGTTTTATAGCTGGGATAAGTATGAACTTAAAAAAGCTGCAGGTACTCTCGGTACAGGAGATGACTTGGTAAAGCTTATAGATGAATATTCTGGCGGTGATCTTATTGCAGAAAAAAGTACCGATATAAGTGAAGATGCACTGGTCGCAAGCATAGATGAGGGCAAACGTATACTTTTATCAGTACGTTACTATGACGGTATTGCTGATTTTGATCATAGTGATTATTATGGAATAGATTCAGCAACGCAGTACATAGTAGTCTGTGGATATGAAATAGAGGAATCGGGCGATATACTGTTTTACTGCTGTGATCCGTTTTATGGTCAAAACGGCAAAAGTCTGACTTCAGTTGACAGTGAAACTCTTGTGACTTCGGCAGGTCTTGTCGATGATGAACAAAAAGGTATGATCATTCTCAGATAAATTATAAAGCTGTCCGTTTATGGTTAACGGACAGCTTTTTATAACAGGAGATAAGCAAGTCCCAGCAGAAGTTTTATGTCTGCGCCCTGCTTGTACAGAATAAATATCAGAAGGGCGATCAGTGCCTTTTCTTCATCTATTTTTATATGCCCTAGTATATCGCTGACAGAAGTATCCTTATTATTAATCGTTTTGGGAGAGCTTTCCTTGCTGACAGCATCCCGGGATCGGCGTTGCATCTCCATTACTCGCCGCATGGCATCCTCCTGCATTTTACTGAAATTGTTGTCAGATGTTGTCAAGTAGACTTCCTCCTATCCCGCTCTGTTTGAGGGCGGGATAAATATTCATAAGACGGTACAGCTTGATTACCATGTCAAGCTTTTTTCTTGTATCTTCTTTCAAAAGGGGACGCAGTGCCGACATCAGGCGGATATTGTTATCGTCCTGTGATGCTGTCTGTAATACTTGACTGATCTCTACGAGCTTTACAGGATCTATGCCTGATTCAGTTCGCATTTCATGTTCTTCATGTTCTCCGTTACTGAGCATACCTGCCAGTTCCCGAAGTTGTTTCATGCTTTCTTCATCATTCAGGACATTCTGTATTTTGTTCATCATATCTTCCATACCGTATACCCCTTTTCTGAAAAGTAAGGTGTTATTTTCCTGATAGCTTTCGCATAATTGCCTGTGCCTGAGGACTTTCTATCAGTTTTTTACAGGCAGCTTTGTCCGCCAGTGTTTTACTTATCATCTGTCTGTTGGCTGTCGGCATATTTTTCAGTGCAGCATTCAACTCACCATTTTCCAGTTGTTTTGCCAGGATTTCAGGGGTGGTACCAAGTTTTTTTGCTGCTTCTTCCAGCAGATTTCGCATATTGTCAGATGAAGGTTTTTGTCCGTTCATTGTATTTCCTCCTTAAGAAATTGTAAATATTCACATTATTGCATTATTTCTCTTGATTTTTTTTCAGAAATGTGCTATAATTAATTATCGGGATGGGGGGATTTCTGTTTATGAGGATCGTTGTTTTTTCTGATACACACGGCAATTACGCCGCTATGCATAAAATAATCAAGCGCAATGGTGATGCCGATCTGTTCGTGTTTCTTGGCGACGGTCTTTCGGAATTCCGCAAGTTGAAAGCGCATTATCTTGATAATACTATGATATGCGTAAAAGGCAATTGTGATTATGATAAGGAACTTCCTGAAAGTATGGTATACGTACTGCCTGACGGCAAGCGTATGTTTCTTGCCCACGGTGATAAGTGGGGGGTAAATTTCTCGGTTGAGAATATTTACGAGAAAGCCAAGGAAGAGGAATGTCAGTTTGCACTTTTTGGTCATACTCACAAGCGCTTTTATGAACAGCGCGGTACTATGATGATACTGAATCCCGGTAGTGCCGGTCAGCCGCGTGACGGTAAACCGCCTTGTTATGCATGGCTTGATATAACCCCTATGGGTGTTATATATAATTACGTTGATCTGTGATCAGGGACGCACTTGTCGGTGCGTTCTTTTTTATTTCTGTGATACTAACCGTCCCGATCGTTTGATATATTATATGCAGTGATGATAAGATTGTGAACCACATACCAAAAATGTCCGCACAACACTGTGCGGACATTTTTGGTAGTTATTGTTCTTATGAAATTTATTTTCTTGATGTACAGGAAAACCGAGTATTCTTAATAATTCTGAAATCTATCATCCACTGCTATTTCAGTCCCTGATTGCGTGATTACGGCGTTTGCATTCGTACATTTTTTTATCGGCTTCTTTCATAGAAATTTCTATATTTTCACGATCGGTAACTTTTAGGCTTGTACCACCTATACTGATACTGAGTGTGAATGGCATTGTTTTCTCGGAATTTATCTTTTCAATTTCGGATTCAACGCTTTTTATATAAGCATCTGCGGTGTTTGTATCATCTTTTTCAGGTATGACTACGATAAATTCATCACCGCCGAACCTTGCACAAACCGAGTCCTTTCCGGATGTGCTGCTGATCAACATAGCTGCAGTGAGTATCGCTCTGTCTCCTGCATAGTGTCCGAAGTTATCATTTATATATTTCAGTCTGTCAAGATCTATCGAGAACAGAGTGTAATTAGTTGTTCCGCTTTCTGTCAGTTCACTCATCCTCATATAGAAGCCCCTGCGGTTGTATATTCCTGTCATCGGGTCGCGCATATGCATATCAGCAACTTTTTCGTAGGCTTTTTGAAGCTGCATATTTGTTTTTAAGGTTTCAAATATCTGATTGGTATTACTTATGAATCTATGCGTAAACAGAAAATCAAAACTTTCGCTGTCCATAGCTACAGTTAAATAACCCATTTTTCCACCATGGTAGCTTAAAGGGGCTATAAGCAGTGAATTATGTTCATCAAAGACTTTATCAAGATCAGGAAGTATATCCTTTTGTTGAAAAGGAATATTGTACGTATATGTATCAGGATAAAACTTACCAAGGTTATTGCCGCTGTGCATAAACATCGTCATTTCACCTGTTGATGCAGTGCTTTCTATGTTTTTATCATCCCCGTCGTAAAGCAGCTGAGGTTCGATACAAACCCATGTAGGAAATTCACAGTAATATGGCATGAGTCTTGCAAAGCTGTCATAGCTGTAAAGTTCGCCTGTATGTGAGTTGTACTCGAACATTCGCCTCTCGTGACGTTCATAGTTCTTTTTTTCTATAAAAAGTTCAATGAGCTTGTTGATCCTACCGGCTTCATCAACAGGTTTGCATCCGCAGGATTGAGATATCCTGAGGGAATAGTCTATCACAGCTAATCTTTCCGACGGCGTTTTTCCGTTCATTAGTTCTTCCAGCAGATCCATGGTTTTTCTGCTCATACCATCGATATCGCAGGCAGCGGTGGTAATCCGTGGAACTACATATTTCTCTTCCTCGATGCCGTCAAATCCGCTTATTATCACTTCATCAGGTAAGCTGATACCTTTATTCCTTAGATAATCTACGCAGGTCATGGCTTCGGCATCGTTTACACAGATTATTGCATCAGGCGGTTCCTGCTCACCGTTATAGAATTTATCAAGCACTGCGAGTGTCGGAGTTTCCCAGAAATCACCGTATCCAAATCTCTCGGGCTCAAATTCTCTGCCGTTTTCAGCAAGTACTTTTTTGAATACATTCAGCCTTTCTTCTGAGAAGCTATTGTTTCTCTTGCCGCCGATAAAGTTTATTATTTTTGGTTTATGTACCTCTATAATATGTCTGACTACCTTTTCAAATGACTTTCCGTAGCTGAAGGTGACACTGACACAGTCTGGAACATCTCTGTCAACACATACAAATGGTATACCGGTAGCTTTTGCACGATCAAGAACTTTTTCCCACAGAGAAATGCTCTTTATGCTTTCCGGCATAAGTACAAGCCCGTCAAACACGGGTGAATCCATCATTTGGAATATCTCAGACTCAGCAGGGCTGTAATCTTCTATCTCGTAATATGTATAATTTGATATTACTATTGTCTTATATCCACGCGATTCGGCTTCCCGAGCCAGAGAGATCATTGTGTGCTGGCTCCTGTATCGTGTATACCGGCGCATACGATCCCTATGACCTTATGCTTTTTGCTCATAGTTTCTGCCCCCTTGGAAAAATAGTGTAACAGAAATGCAGTACAGATCATATCTGCAAAGATAGTGGTTGTTATCTGATTTGATCATCAATAATGTCTTAGTTTTCGGATATAAGCGAAAGTTTTGCGTTCGCCTTTGTTTTTAAGCATCACCAGAAGCTTTTCCAGAAGTGCTGAAGTTTCAGGATGTATCATACGGGTCTTTTTACCTTTCATGAAATATGCCAGCGCAGAACCGTTGTTATAATTATCTTTCATATAGATCTTGCTTGCAGCTACACGGTCGCAGAACATTTCCTTTACATATTTCAGAGGCATCTTAACAGGGCTCATCAGCCTGGTTACCGGGTCATAGTCAGTCCAGTATTCAAAATGATGTTTGTTGCGTCCCTTATGGTGCATCCACGCGTATGAGAATCCATATTCATCTCTCTCGCCTTCGTGTGGAGAACGTGTACCTTGGAAATATTTTACACCATAAGAGAATTCCTCAATTGAAAACTTGGAAAGATCATGTGTGAGTCCCTGCAGCGGTATACCTGCACGGAAACAGTTTTTCATGACCTCATGTCTGTGACGTGTGACTGTCCTGAAATGCTTGACGGCATTTTCACGGCTGACACTGTTCATATCTGAACACTTCCTTAATGTTTCGTGATAGCTTTCGCGATTTTCGCATAATTCATTTTTTTCTCCATATATTATACCAAATAATGCTTCATTTGTAAAGTGATTTTTGGCTTTTTTATTGAAATAAATTTAGGTAATTTCGCTTATATTTTTTTAAGTTTTCACATAATTATCAAAAAAAAAGTGTATCCTAATAACAAGATAAAGAGAGGGCATGAAAGTCCTGTTGTAATGATAATAACTTTTTTTCATATATTTTTTCTCCAATTTCTCCACCTCTTCTTTCGTCTCGACCATGGTCTAAACTATGGCGGGACGGAGGAAAGCAGGCAGGATCGGATGAACGAGCAGATCCTCATATTTTTTCTTCATATATACTTCTATACTTCGCAAAAGACCTCGACACAAGTCGAGGTCTTTTGTTATAAGGCTAAACTAAAAAGAGAACCATGCCTTCATGGTATCCAGTATAGTTATGAGTTCACTGTCGTTTATTACATATGGAACCATTGCGTACATATATTTAAGGAAAGTCCTGCTGAATACTCCGTGCTCATAAGCAAATCTTCGGAATCCTTCCAGCACTTTACTGTCATATACCTCTATACATACACATCCTCCCATGATACGCACTTCTTTTACACGCGGATCGGAAAATCCTGACATTTCACGGCGTGTAACTTCTTCGATATGGTGAATTCGTGAGATATAATCCTCACGATCAAACAGTTCTATAGACTTTAAAGCTGCACAGCAGGCAAGTGCATTTCCCATGAATGTCGGACCATGCATCAAAGCGTGTGTAGGATCGTCGCTTAAAAATCCTTCCCATACCTTTCGGTTAGCAACTGTTACAGCATGACCGATGTATCCGCCTGTAAGCGCTTTTCCAAGCACAAGTATATCAGGTTGAACAAGATCAGCTACAAAACGGTTGCCTGTTCTGCCGAACCCTGTTGCAACTTCATCGAAGATCAGTAATACGTCATATTGATCACAAAGCTGTCTTGCTCTTTTTATAAAGCTGATATCATACATACGCATCCCACCCGCACCCTGAAGGAGAGGTTCGACTATAAAACAGGTCAGATGATTGCCGTGCTCTGTAAAAGTCCTTTCAAGGTCTGCTATCTTAGTTGGGATATGGATGACACCGCGTTTTTTCTCACCTTTGGCACCGAATGCAAAATGATAGTCCTCATCATCACCGACCTCCATAGCCTTGAAGGTATCTCCATGATATGCGTGTTCCAGCGCTAGTATCGTATTACGATCAGAACCTCGATTTGTGTTGAACTGTAATGCCATTTTCAGTGCGACCTCTACTGCTACGCTTCCCGAATCCGAGAAAAAGCAGTAGTCGAGATCACCAGGCAGCCACGAAGCCAGTTTGTCGGATAGTTTTTGAACAGGCTCGTGAGTAAGCCCTCCCAGCATGATGTGTGCGAACTTATCCAGCTGATCTTTTATAGCTGCATTCATTTCAGGGTGATCATATCCGTGTATAACGCTCCACCATGAAGATACAGAATCTATAAGATCATGTCCGTCTTCTGTATATATGTGTACCCCATGTGCGTGAGATACTTTTATGGGAGCATCAAGTGTTTTCATCTGGGCATACGGATACCAGATCATATGCCTTCACCTCTTTCGCTGAGTTTTATAATGTCTTCTGCGGATAAGCTTATATCCTTATCATTTTCGGCTACACAGGCGATAACGGGTATACCCGTTATTTCTTCGCACATAAACTTATTGTCCTCCTCCATAGCATCACCTTTATGGAAGTTATTAAATATTATACCACGCTTCTCAAGTCCGTGAGTTTTCATGTACTCACAGGTCAGCACCACGCTGTTTATTGTGCCCAGTCCTGCATCTGCCACTATTACTGCAGGCAGGTCGAGTGTATTTATAATATCCTCAAGCATGATCTTTTTGTCATCATAACGTATGGGGCAGACAATACCTCCACTGCCCTCGCATATGACGTATTTATATTTTTTGCAGAGTTTTTCATACTGAGTTTTGACGGTCGCGATTTCAACAGGGGAGCCCTCTGTCCTTGATGCAAGATGAGGAGATACAGCAGCTTCGTAAACATAGGGGCACATTGAATCTATTGGCTGAGATATTCCAGATATCTCCTTTACATAGGCAGCATCACCTGGAATAAGTCTGCCCATATCGTCACGTCGGTTCCCGCTTACCGCTGCCTTGAAATAGGCAGTATCATAACCCGAGTCATGAAGCTTCTTTACCAACAGTGCTGTGACATAGGTTTTTCCGATATCTGTACCCGTACCTGTAATAAACAGCCCCTTATTCATTTTCATCTCTCCTGGTCTTATATCCGATACTGTGAAGCATTTCTATGTCCTCACGTATACTGTTTCCTGATGTTGTCAGCATATCACCCGTAATAGCTGAATCAGCGCCCGATAGGAAAGCCTTTTTTCCGCACTCTGTCATAAGGTTTCGTCCTGCGGCAAGGCGTATATTTACATCAGGTAGGATGAATCGGAATATAGCTACTGTACGCAATATATCAGCCTCTGTGATTCGCTTAGTATTTTCCAGCTCAGTTCCTTTGATCGGTATAAGAGCATTTATCGGGACGGAGCTTACACCAAGTTCACTGAGTGTCAATGCCATATCTATACGGTCCTGCCAGTTTTCTCCCATGCCAATGATACCGCCTGAACATACCTCAAGACCTGCAGCCTTTGCTCTGTGAATACATTCCAGTTTATCATCAAAAGTATGAGTCGTGCATATATTTTTGAAATTTGATCTTGATGTTTCTATGTTTGCATGATACCATGTAACTCCTGCTTTTCGGAGCATTTCAAACTGTTCTTTTTCAAGCAGACCAAAAGAAGCACATAACCTTACATCGTTGTCGCGTGTAAGATTGCGGTAGGTCTCCAGTGCCTTTTCAAATTCCTCGCCGCTGAGTCTGCGTCCAGCAGTAACTATAGCAAATCTGTCAACACCCTGATTTTCATTATGATTACATTCCGCACTTATCGTACCTATATCAAGAAATCCATATTCCTCAATGCCTGTACAGTGATGTGCTGATTGAGCACAAAATTTGCAGTCCTCGGAGCAGCGTCCGCTTCTGCCGTTAATTATACTGCACAGATCAGCCTTATTGCCGCTGAAATGCCTGCGTAGTTTATCAGCACATCCACATAATATTTCCAGTTCTGTATCAAGAAGAAAGCTAAGGTCATCTTCTTTGGTCAGCCTTTTTCCGTTTATTATCTGTTCTGTAAGTTCTTTTATATTCATTATACATTTCCTTTCACATGAATTATAGGCATAAGACGTTTTGCCAATGCCGCTGAAATTATACACAACCCTATATCTCCCGGGACAGCAAGTACAAAGCAGTACAGGAACAAAGCACCGACACTTATCGAACTACGGAGATAGAATGCACTTATCATATAGTAATACAGCATACCGAATGCGTATACAACTATAAGCCCGGCAAAGCAGGATGCAAGTATCCCGATGTAAGAATTCTTTCTGGTTTTGGATAGCGCTCCTGTGATGTAAGCGCCTGCTATGAATCCCATGAGGTATCCGAATGTTGGCTGTAAGATATAGCCTATCCCTCCTCCGCCGGTAAATACGGGAACGCCGGCAAGTCCGATGATCACATAAAGTGAAACTGCAGCAGCACCTCTGTTCTTTCCGAGTATAAGTCCTGCCAGCGTGGTAAATAAGAACTGCAGTGTAAAAGGACAGACAGAAACTGGTATCCGTATATAAGCCCCTGCTGCTATAAGGGCTGTAAACAGGGCTGTTATTACCATGTTTTGTGTTTTGCTTTTATTTCTGATCATTATCACTTCCTTCTTACCCTATTATAGCACTGAAAAACATATTTGTCAACCTTATAACTATAATAGGTAGACAATAATAGCAGACCCCAGATAGCCCTTGCAACAGCTATTTCCGACTTACCGTTTCGACGTGGTATCGAGTACCCGAATTTGATGTGTACCCACAGCCCGTCATCATCGGTCGCCATGATATCATAGAGCATGGACTGCTGCCATTCCATAGTCTTACGACTGGACTGGTCATAAAGCAGTATAGCTTCGCCGCCTTTTGTCTGGGTATACGGCAGTACCACCGATTGTGTAGGAAACTGTCTGCCGATGCGCTTTTCAGCTTCGGGCATACAGTTCTACCTCCCTTATAGGTATAAAAAAAGCACCTTGCTTTCGCTTGATGCTAGTCGTCTATGAACCCGCTTGTGTTACGTTCAATAATATCTAACATAGCGGTTATTTCCTCATCAGCCGCAGGAGGTGGCTTTGAGGTCGGCTCGGGTGATCTTGGCATTGTCTTTACCTCCGTTCGGGTATGAAAAAACCGCTCTCGGGTGAGGGCGGTTTAGTCTTCGTCTAAATAACTAAATTCATCGGACATCGAACGTTCTATTTCTTCTTCTGAAAGGCTCGCGATCCAAGTTTTAGAAGCCTCATTTTGATCGCCATCAAGCTGCCATTTTTTATTTTCATTCATTCCATATCACCCCCGATTTAGTTGTTACAAGAAGTTTATTGATTAATTTGTCGTATTCGTCACTAGTCCCTTTTTTTATCATTTTTTTGTGCATCCTCGCAAATTCAAGTGATAAAATTTTCGGGTTGAAACTTTCAGACTTTGTAATATATTCAACTTGCCCATTATTTTTTACAATCGTCAATGTCTTAACTTGATCACATTGGCAGAAAAATTTAAGGTCATTTGCAGAAAAACCACTTCCTCTTGGGTGATTGTGCAGAATTGTTAAATTTGTTCCATTGAGCAATCCGAATTCAACATCATTGTCACGCCCGAACAAAGGATTTCCTGCTTCCAAATTATTATTCAAAACCAAAGCTACTTCAAAATTATTATTTTTGTCACGAGCAATCTTAAGCAATTCTTTGTGTTGCCGCTGGATTGCTTTGCTTTGTTCTTCCGTATAACCGTAAATGCCAACATACTGAACATTTTGAATTGCACTATTGGTTATTGCAATAATAGGTTTATTACTTTTCTCGTTTATTATACAACGTTTTTTGTCATAAGTCAACCGTCTTTGAGCCAAAATCTCGGACTCTTTCGCCATCGCCTCAGCCTTCGTCAGCTTCATAGGCTTAGGCAGACTAGCCGCATACGCTATCCGCTGAGCCTTAGCCTGTTCATTAGCCCACCGCTTACTGTGAACGTTCTGCCGTCCTTTCTCCGAAACGTAGGACACATCGCAGGTGCAGTTGTCGTATCTGCGGTAAACGTCCTTCGGGACTTCATCAGGGTAACGATAACGCCCTGCAAGTTTCGAGCACCAGTCACAGCAATTGTGACCGTCCTTGCGTTCGATGTAGCAGTTAAGCCCTGCCTTGTTCCTGAACTCTGCGTTCTTCTTGATGTAGTCGGTCTGAAAACTGCCTGTGATGTTCTCGGCGGTTCTGCCTAACACCTGTATGGCGTGCTCTGCCGTTTCCTTGACAGCCGCACCACCAATCGCCGCCCTGATACGCTCGGCAGGGAAGTCAGCTTTCTGCGGTTAGGATGAATATGGGTTTCATTTTAGTGTGTTGAAAACTCTCGGATAATTTTGTAAGCAATATAAAAGCTGCGTAAGAGTTCATTGAGTTACGCAGCTTTTAATTATGATTTTGTTATATGGTCAGTTGGATTTATCTGAAATACTCCAGTCAATTGGCTCCTGACCAGTTTGTGTAAGAAATTCATTTGCACGTGAAAAATGTCTGCAACCGAAAAATCCATTGTAAGCCGAAAGGGGAGAAGGGTGAGCAGCAGTAAGAACAAGATGATTCTTGTTTGTGATCAGCTTCTGCTTTTCTTTTGCGTTCCTGCCCCATAGCATGAATACTATCGGTTTTTCACGTTCGTTCAGTTTGCTGATAACAGCATCAGTAAGCTTTTCCCAGCCCATACCGCGGTGAGAATTTGCTTGCCCTGCACGAACTGTCAGCACAGCATTCAGCAGCAGTACACCCTGCTTTGTCCAATCTGTCAGTTCACCGTTGTCGGGCATTCTGAAACCGACATCGTTCTGTAATTCTTTGAATATGTTTTGCAGCGACGGCGGAGGCATTATACCGCGTTTTACTGAAAAACAAAGTCCGTGAGCCTGTCCCTCTCCGTGATAAGGATCCTGCCCAATAATAACTACTTTGACATCCTCATAGGCTGTATATTTCAGTGCATTGAATATGTCATACATATTCGGGTATATTGTCTGCTGAGCATATTCTCGTTTAAGAAATTCCCGCAGCTGCAGATAGTAATCACTTTTGAATTCCTCTGCCAGTATATTATCCCAGCTGTTACCGATATTTACCATCAGAATATGCCACCGGCAACAGCGCCTATAACTATACCAAGTACCATCACAGCAACTATTGCAAGTACTATGATCCTCATTATCATGGGCTTTTTATCTGTCTGAACAGTATTACGTACTATCTGTCTGTCCACCTCTTTAGCAAGTTTGGCGGACTCTGCTGTCTTAAAAGCATCTATGTTTTTTTGTGGATTTCCGTACTTGTTTTTCATCTTATTTGCCATTTGAATCATATCCTTTCGTATCAATACAGACAGTAAATATACTTTGCTGAAATCTTTGAAATGATATCGAGCTTAGATGCAACTATATCGTCTGATATAAGCTTCAATATTTTCTCAGCAGATTCTGCTTCTTCCTCGGTGATACTATCAGCACTCATATTAGCTTTAACTGCCATGACAGTCAGCTCTGTTAGTTTGTCATCAAGCTGATGTATCCTGTGCTCGTGGCACTTGTTTATCAGTTCATTGCATAACTGCATATCAGAGAGGTTTTTCTTTTCTTCAATGTGGAGCACAGACAGATATTTCAGTGAATATGTATATATCGCAGTGATCCTTTTCGCAAGATCTTTCTGTGTGCAGCTATCATGCATTTTGTCAAGACTTCTCTTTCGGTTGATTATTATAGCCGCAATACCCGCAGCGATTGCTATCAGTGTCATCGCTACAGTTTTTGCTATCGGTGAACTTGTAGTTCCACTGCCCTCAGCTTTGCTGCTTGAGTTCTTGTCCTTTGCAGAGTTATCATTGTTATTGCTGCTTGATTTCTTCCCGACAGTACCGCCGCCCGAAGGCTTGCTGTTTGAATTATTGCTGTCAGTTTTCGGCTTGACCTTACTGTTTGCGGAAGCCTTGCTGTTATTTGAAGGCTTTTTAGAACTGTTATCAGCCTTGCTGCTCTCTGATAAAGATGAGCTGTTCATAGAACTGCTGTCCTTTTTGATCTTACCTTTTTCTTCATCGGTAAGGTTCGGATTATCACCGTCATATCCGGGAGTGAATTCTGCAGGCAGCCATCCTGCGCCTTCTATAAATACTTCTGACCATGCATGAGCACATTTATCCCTTACAACGACTTCGTACCTGTCACCCATCTGCTCAGCGTTGCTGAGCTGTGACGGCAGTATCATATATCCTTCGATATATCTAGCAGGATATCCGAATTTTCTGAGTAGCTGAGTACCTGCTGTTGCGAAGTACGTGCAATAGCCTTTTTTTTGCTTGGTCAGGAAGTAATCAAGAAAATCTTCACCCTTAGGGGTCTTTCCGGGACTTGTGTTGTAGGTGAACTTGTTATCACTGAAATAACTCTTTATAGCAGAATAGATCTCGTTGTATGAGCAGTATTCAGGATCGTTCATAAGATAGTTATCACATATCGTTTTGTATACCGCATCAAGTGAATCAAGATCCGCAGCTTTGGTATAGTTAAGTTCAACATACTCCTTGTAAAGATCAGTATACGTCCTGAACCTGGGAGAGAATTCTTCCAGACCTGCCTGACGGAGCTGATCGCACCTCATCTGCCAGTTAGGTGTATCAAAGTTTTTGTAATATACCTTGTATTTTTTCTGTGACTGGCTTATGCGCACATAGGAATCATTATATGGCGTCATACCGCTGTCGTCACCAAGTATAGCGTACGAATAGCTGTAATCTGTAGCGTATGGTGCATAAATGAATTTTGAGCAGGCGCCTTTGACGTTGATATCCATTTCGGCATCATAAGAACCTGTATAATCATCGGAATCACTCAGCAAAAGGTTGTCATAATCCTGTATCCATCTGCCGTTATCCTCTACTCCTTCCGTGATCTTTTTAATAACGGAATCTGTCTCCAGCGGCTGCCATTGATTATCGGTGTATTCTCCAGCAACATAGCCGCGCAGATACATTGTGTAGTTGAATCGTTCGGTATTGATGATAAGGGCTTTTGAATTATTGAAGCTTATACTGTTAGTGGTACCGAGTATACCTCCGTTTGTACCGCCGACAGTTGTAACACCGAAAAGATTTGACCCGCCGTTAATGTCTATAAGAAAATCATCAGCGTGTGTGATATCGAATTTTTCTGCCGCATGATGAATATTATATCTCAGATCCTTGAATGAATCGGGTCTGTAAAAACCGCTTAGTTTTGAGAAAAGTACAATAGAAAGAAATATTGATGCAGTTACAAGCGATACAAATTTAATATATAAAGTATAGAATCCAGCTTTGTTTTCAGATGATGTAAAAAAGAATGTCTTCGATTTTTCATGCACCGCGAAAGTATTGTTTCTTCCGGCTTTGTTGGTCGTATGATTTATAATGTTCATCGCAAGCACTGTTATCCAGGCTACTAGCATCATCAGTGCTGCATAAGTAGGTACATCAAAGCCAAGATATAATCCGATCTCAGCTATTGGGAACGTAAAGATAAACAACATAGGGAAATCTATCCTTACTACGCAGGCAAGTACTGTACCCGCGGCTATCAGAAATATGACCGCTGAAAAGAAGTAGTACAGTCCCTGATCAACAGCTGCTTGTGTAACAAGAAAATCCTTGAATGCACCTGTAGTCTGGGCAGGCAGATCACCCTTGGTCAGATATCCGTTTGCAGCTGCTATAGCGCCGTATTTTATGAAATTGATCTTTGTGATCAGCGGGATGATGTACATCGCACAAACTATGCCCGCACATATTTTTATTATTTTATGTTTTGAAGCCAGCAGACCAAGTGCAAGTACTGCAACAAAGCTGTCATAAGCAAGCAGCATAGGGCTTATGTCTGCATTTGTAAAGCTGTTTCCGAGCAGCGCTGCCGACAGAGTCGCCAGAAGCGCGATCGTTATCCTGAATGCAAAATAAAGACCCGATGAATGGAACTGTGTGAATCTCAGGTCAATATCTCCGTCGATGCAGATACCGCTGTTGCTTGTCAGCCCGGCTTCACGATTTAGTTTATTACTCATTCTGTCACCTTTTTAAATAAGAACGTTATTTCTCCGCCCTTTTAGTTTCTCCTCTCTTACAGACAGAGTTCTCTGATAGAACCCTCCAGCTGTCCCGGATATACAGGTATAAGCTCCGCGAATTCATCATAGAATGCAGTCTGTGTATTGCTGTTGTCTGTCATCAGCAGATAAGTGTATTTATAAGCCAGATCCGCATCGCTCATAAGCTCGGTGGCATTAGGACTATATCCTGTGGATATGTATATGATATGTCCGCACTTCATGCTTTCAGTGGTGCCGATATAGTCTGTCAGAACGGCATCCTTTGTTTCGTACAGCTTAGCCTGAAGAAGCATCCCCACCATAATGCTGTGGCTTTCTTCATCATTTATGTTTTGTTCTATTGATCTTTGTCTTTCAGCATCATAGAATACAGCTCTGTGCGGAACATCGTTTTCCAGCAGATACCTGGATACCGAAGCTGCAGCTTCTACCACTGAATCGAAAACAGCGAGTTCATCTGTCTTGTTGTCTGTTTTGGAAAGATCTATCATAAGCACTATGGAGTTTGCGATCGGAAGTGAGTAATCCTTGACCATAGTCTTATCCTGTTTAGCCGAAAGCTTCCAGTGTATGCGGTTTAGCTTGTCACCTTCGACATAATCTCTTATATCGAATATCTCCGAAGGGTCATCACCTTTCTGCGTCTTTGAGTATTCATCGCTTTCAAGACCCATATCAGCGTAGTTAGCTATCTCATTTTCAAGCGGTATATAATCCGGCAGTATCGTTATTGTGCAGCATTTGTCTGCAAATTCAGTGGCTTTGCTGCGTACTTTCATCGTGAAAAGTTTCAGCATATCGGATATCCTGCATCGCTTGATATTGAAATCCACTGTACCGCAGTGGATGCCCGAAACAGAAAGAGTGAGAATCTGTGTTTCATGAGGGTAAACCGGAGTGTTTATCTTTACCACATTTTTCTTTCCGTCTATTTTGTTTGTATAATTTATCTCTATAAGCAGATTAGGACATGGAAGCATAGAATCATTACGTACTTTAAGCTTGATAGGAAGCTTTGCTGTCCTGCTTGCAGATGATTGCCGCTGTAAAAATCCAACCTTTATCTTCTTTGCTGTACATATGGTCATTGTAAGCATTACAAACGGGATCACCAGAAAGAACGCAAACAGATAGAAGGAAAATGGGTGTTCATACAGTATATAAAAAAATACCGAAGCTATAAACAGTACTGTATATAAAAATGGCATGGCATCACCTGCATCATCTTGCGACTCTCGGCACTTCAACAGTACTCAGGATCTCTCTGAGGACTTGCTCGCCGCTAACGCCGTTAATCTTAGCCTTTGAATTGAATACCACTCTGTGCAGCACTACATCATTGAAAGTATAGGCTACATCATCGGGGATAACATAATCCCTGCCTTTAAGTAGAGCTGTAGCTTTTGTCATCCTAAGCAGTGCGATAGTTCCTCTGGGAGAAAGACCCAGCTTGATGAACTGATGATTTCTGGTAGCAGCAGCCAGTCTTGCGATATAATCTATGACCTGATCTGCAACGTAGATATTTTCAACCTCATGTCTTGCGTTTACGATATCTTCAGCGCTGACAACAGGTCTTACACTGTCAACAGGTACAAGGCTCTGCTTGGCTTTCAGCATCATGACTTCATTTTCCACGGATGGGTAACCCATAGTCAGTCTGACTATGAATCTGTCCATCTGTGATTCGGGAAGCATCTGCGTACCGATAGAACCTATGGGGTTCTGGGTAGCTATTACTATATACGGATCGGGAGCTTTTCTTGTAACTCCGTCAACAGTTACTTTGCCTTCCTCCATTATCTCCAGCAGTGCAGACTGCGTTTTTGAGGAAGTTCTGTTGATTTCATCAGCCAGGAACAGGTTCGTCAGTGCAGCACCGGGCTTATACTCAAAACGCTGTGTCTGTTTATTGAGGATATTGAAGCCTGTAACATCGGTAGGAAGTACATCGGGTGTAAACTGTAAACGCTTGTATTCCAGCGACAGTGCTTTTGAAAGCGCTACTGCAAGTGTTGTTTTACCTACACCTGGTATATCTTCGATAAGTATGTGACCGCCTGCAAGGATCGACAGCAGGACTTTTATGATTATCTCGTCCTTGCCTATTATTACTTTTTTTACCTCTCCGATTACATTCTGTGACATTGCAAGGACAGCACGTTGTCCTTCAGTTAGGTTATTGCTCATTTCTGAATCTCCTATCATTTTTATTTTTGACTACATATGTAGATATTATATCATATATTAGTATCTATTGCAAGCATTTAACACAGTTTTTATCCATTTATCACATTTCCATAATTTGTCTTATTTCCCCATTTATCGGGCTAAAGTTTGAAAATTTAAAAAAATGACTTGTATTTTTATGCCGAATGTGTTATAATAAATCTAATTTGTAATTTCTGCGGAGGTTTTTTTCATGTGCATGACCTATGACCTTGGTATCGATGTCGGTTCAACAACTGTCAAAACAGTCATCGTTCACAATGGCGAATTTATATATAACAGATATGAAAGGCATTTTTCACGGGTAAGGGAAACTGTGGCAGAGCAGCTCAAGCTTATACGCAAAAGCTATCCTGATGATAAGTTCCGTATAGCTATTACCGGTTCAGCAGGACTCGGTATAGCAGAAGCCTGCGGCATTCCCTTTGTACAGGAGGTATTTTCTGCTTTCGTTGCTGTAAATAAGACTTATCCTGATGCTGATGTTGTTATCGAACTTGGCGGTGAGGATGCTAAGATAATATTTCTCACCGGTGGTGTGGAACAGCGTATGAACGGTTCTTGTGCCGGCGGTACGGGCGCATTTATTGATCAGATGGCAGGACTTCTTGGTGTTACTCCCGATGATATGAACGATCTTGCACTGAAAGCTGAGAAAACATATCCGATCGCTTCACGCTGTGGTGTTTTTGCAAAGTCAGATATACAGCCTCTGCTGAATCAGGGTGCAAAAAAGGAGGATATATCCGCTTCAATATTCCAGGCAGTTGTTGATCAGACGGTATCTGGTCTGGCACAGGGCAGGAAGATAGAAGGAAAGGTGCTTTTCCTTGGAGGTCCTCTTACTTATCTCAGCGCATTACGTGAAACGTTTAAAAAGACCCTTTCACTTTCTGAGGATAATGCAATACTCCCTGAAAGATCATCGTGCTATATCGCTTTCGGTGCTGCACTTCATGCTCATGACCTTTCAGAGGAGATGACTATTGATGAAGCTCTCGACAAGATAGCCAATGCTAAGACTAACGATAATATAGTAGTCGGCAGGAGACTTTTTGAATCTCAGGCGGATTATGCTGAATTTATCGAGCGTCATAAGAAATCCGATCTTAAATATGAGGATATCAAGACCTATGAGGGTGATGCTTTCCTCGGCATAGATGCTGGCTCTACAACGACTAAACTTGTGCTTATAACACCTGATGGCAGACTGCTGTATCAGCATTATTGCTCAAATCAGGGTCAGCCCCTTGATATCATAGCTTCTAAGCTGAAGGAGATCTATCGCCTTGCAGGAGATAAACTGAATATCAGAGCATCGGCTGTTACAGGTTACGGTGAGGAACTTATAAAGGCTGGTCTTGGTGTTGATTTCGGTATCGTTGAGACTGTGGCTCACTATAAGGCAGCAGCTTATTTCTGTCCCGATGTTGATTTTATAATAGACATTGGCGGACAGGATATCAAGTGCTTCAAGATCAAAAATAATGCTATCGACAGCATTATGCTTAATGAAGCTTGTTCTTCAGGCTGCGGATCATTTATACAGACTTTTGCAGGTGCTATGGGATATGATATCGCTAATTTCGCACAGCTGGGTCTTTTTGCAAAGGCACCTGTCGAACTTGGTTCACGATGCACAGTATTTATGAACAGCTCTGTAAAACAGGCACAGAAGGATGGTGCTACCGTCGAAGATATCTCTGCAGGACTTTCATCATCTATCATCAAGAACGCTGTTTACAAAGTTATAAGGGCTAAGTCCATTGATGAACTGGGACAGAATATCGTAGTTCAGGGCGGTACATTCCTTAATGATGCTGTGCTGCGTTCATTTGAGCAGGAACTTGGCAGAAATGTTATCCGTCCTGCTATCGCCGGACTTATGGGTGCTCTTGGATGTGCACTGTTTGCTAAGGAAAAGTCAGAGGGTTCACTTGATCATTCTGGCATAATCAGCAGGGAAGCTCTTGAAAACTTCTCATACACTGCTAAGGCTTTACAATGCGGTGGCTGCGGTGCACACTGTAACCTCACAGTTATACGTTTCGGTGACGGTCACAGATTTATATCGGGCAACCGCTGTGAAAAAGGTGCAGGTATAAAAATAACGGACCGCACTGAAAATATGATTGAGTATAAGTACAATTATATCAGGGAGCTTGAAAATAAAAAAACTCGCATGAAGCCTATTGCTAAGGTGGGATTGCCTCTGTGTCTTTCATATTATGACCTTATGCCGTTTTTTGCACAGCTCTTTACTGACCTTGGTTTTGAAATCGTATTTTCTGAAGAATCTACCAGAGATACTTATTATAAAGGTCAGCAGACTATCCCTTCGGATACTGTCTGCTATCCCGCTAAACTTGCTCATGGTCATATCGAGAGCCTGCTTGAAAAAGGTGTAGATTTCATTTTCTACCCCTGCATGAGTTATAATATAGATGAGGGTGGTTCTGATAACCATTTCAACTGTCCTGTTGTAGCTTATTATCCCGAACTTCTTAAAGCAAATAATGACAAGCTGAATGAAGATAACTTTATTGCACCGTATATTGATCTTAATAATAAGACCCATGTTGCGAAGGCTATAGCAAAGGCACTTAATAAATACGGTATCTCGGCTAAACAGATTATGAGCCTTCTTAACCGCGCATACTCAGCGCAGATAGATTTCCGTCGTGATATCAAGGGTAAGGCTCAGGAGATAATACGTGAAGCACGCAGTAAGGGTCAGAAGATCATCGTTATTGCAGGCAGACCCTATCATATAGACCCTGAGATCAACCATGGAATCCATAAGCTTATAGCTTCACTCGGCTTTGCGGTCATTACTGAGGACAGCGTGGCAAGTCTGGTGGACACTCCCGCTCTTGATGTACTCAATCAGTGGACTTATCATTCCAGAATGTACCGCGCGGCTAAATATGTATGTGAAAACGATGATATGCAGCTTGTACAGCTTGTCAGCTTCGGCTGCGGTATAGATGCTGTAACTACCGATGAGGTCAGGGCTGTGCTTGAAGAACAGGGAAAGCTCTATACTCAGCTTAAAATAGACGAGATAACCAATCTTGGTGCAGCTAAGATAAGGCTTCGTTCCCTTGCTGCAGCACTTGAGGAAAAGGATGCTCAGGCATCGCGTGCTGCAAAGCAGACTTCGGCTGTCTGAACAGGTATATCTTGTTATTTGGAGGAATATAAATGTCTGAGAATAATTCATGCAGCATTCCACATTCGGGATCTGACAGAGTACATAAGTCATACTTTGATAAGTCCAAAAAATCGGACTATCTTGTTCTTATCCCCGATATGCTGCCGATACATTTCAAGCTGATAATGGCAATATATGAACAGTACGGCTACCGCATGGAGCTTTTGCAGACCTCTACGAGAAGTGTTATCGATGAGGGACTGAAAAACGTTCATAATGATACTTGTTATCCCGCGTTGCTTGTAATAGGTCAGTTTATGGACGCTCTGAAAAGCGGTAAGTATGATCCTGACCATACTGCACTTCTGATATCTCAGACGGGCGGTGGTTGCAGAGCATCTAATTATATACACCTGCTGAGAAAAGCACTTTCATCAACTTTTCCGCAGGTACCTGTGCTTTCTCTGAATTTCAGCGGACTTGAAAAGGATGCATCGATTGAAGTATCACCTTCTATAGCCCTTAAACTTATTTATGCGGTACTGTATGGCGATATGCTTATGCTACTTTATAATCAGTGCAAGCCCTATGAAATAGAACCAAATTCCACAGATGAACTTCTGGCGAGATGGCAGCATCGCCTTGGAAAACTTTTTCATACTAAGCGCGATTACATGAGTACTGCCAAGCTTTATCGTGCAATGCTGAAAGATTTTGCAGCGCTTCCGAGAACTAAGGTTAAGAAGCCAAAGGTTGGTATAGTGGGCGAGATATATGTTAAGTATTCACCACTTGCAAACAATCATCTTAACGAATTCCTGCTAAGCGAGGGCTGCGAACCCAATGTGCCGGGGCTCCTTGATTTTGTTATGTATTGTGCTTCAGATGCTGTTAATGATAAGAGACTCTATGATAAAAATCCAAAGAAGTCACTTATATTTGGTATCGGTTACGATGTTCTTTACAAGTTCCAGAAACAGCAGATCAAGATAATCAACGAGCAGGGTGTATTCCAACCTCCTCACGATTTTGAGCATCTGCGCCACTGTGCCGATAAATACATCAATCAGGGCGTTAAGATGGGAGAAGGCTGGCTTATCACTGCTGAAATGGCGGCTCTTGCTGAAACAGGTACTAAGAACATCATATGCACTCAGCCTTTTGGCTGTCTGCCTAACCATATAGTTGCAAAGGGAAGTGCCCGCGTTATCAAGCAGGCGTATCCGGATGCAAACATAGTTGCTATTGACTATGACCCAGGTGCAACAAAGGTCAATCAGGAGAACCGTATCAAGCTGATGCTTGCTAATGCAGTGCTTTAAGGGGCGGGGAACGGCATGAAAGCCAAGAAGAATGGTATTGTTATATCCGCTGTCATCTTGCTTTTGACCTCACTTTGTCTGTATTTCTTTATGAATAACCGAATTGATTTCAAAGAGGTTGCAGAGGGTCAGCTTTTACCGAACAGAAACTATACTTATTACTGTGATTTGAAGTCGGAGATAGACATGGAAGATTTATACGAACTTTCCAGCGAATTCTCCGGATATGACTATGATTTTGATGGGCACACGTATATAGTTACTTTTGGATATGAGTTGGAGGATATATCTTATTCTCGAGCTTCTAGACCTATCGTCAGTGAGTATGGCTATTATAATTATCACGTTCCTAATGTTTGGCTTTCTTGTGATAAAACGGATAAGTGCTATGTGTACGAGCTGCCAAAGGTCAATATAGGCTGTGATGCTGATAATTACAAAAGAAAAGTGTATTTTGTCGAGAAATAACGGAGGTGTAAACTATGGAATTCCAGAATCTTATCGAATCAAGAAGAAGTGTGCGAAAGTATGCTGACAAAGAAGTCACCCGCGAGCAAGTTGAAGAGATAATAAAGGCAGCTCAGGAAGCTCCCTCATGGAAAAATCAGCAGACATCTAAGTACTACTGTGTGCTTTCTAAAGAAAAGCGTGAGGAGATAAGGACTACCTGCTTTCCATCGTTCAATGAGCAGAGAAGTTTGAATGCAGCGCTGATAGTTACCGCTTATGAAAAAAACAATGTTGGCTTTGATGATAACTGTCAGCCTATCAACGAACTGGGCAATGGCTGGGGCTGTTATGACCTCGGTCTTCAGAATATGATCTTTATGCTTAAAGCTAAAGAACTTGGTCTTGATACACTTGTTATGGGTATACGCGATGGACAGAAACTGCGTGCTGCACTGGGTATACCCGAAAATGAAGAGATCTGTGCTGTCCTTGCTTTGGGTTATGCCGATGAAGAACCTAAAAAGCCAAGACGCCGTGAGCTTTCTGATATTGCAAAGGTATTCTGATAAAATAAAGTTATCTCTAAGTCGGAGGATATGTTTCCTCCGGCTTTTCTTATCTGAAAATCAGGTGAAGATTTGTTAAAAACGGTTGCAATCAAGTTTGTAATGTGGTATACTATCAAAGTGGATCTTTTACGAAAGGGAATAGTGTGTATGAGTACCAAAGGTATGGAAAACAGATATGTACGAGATAAGACGCGCATTATTGCACGCCGCAGAAATGCCGCAAATATGCTATCGGCATTGATCTGTACGGCTGCAGTAGGCATCGGTTTTTCGGGACATCTTATATATAAGTCATATTACGCTGTTGGCTGGCATACCCATTCAGAAGGTACTTACTATATATCTCCAGAGACACATGAACGTGTCACAGGCTATCAGATGATCGACAATACCTGTTATCTGTTTGATGATGAAGGCATTATACTCCCGGCAGGATGGCAGAAGTTCCGCGGTGATACCTACTATCTTGGTGATGATGGTATCATACAGCGCGGTACTATCGAGATCGATGGTGTTAAGTACTATTTTTCCACCGAATCAGGTATTTTCAGGACGGGTCTTGTTGATATCAACGGTGATGAGTATTATTTTGATGAACACGGTTTTCCGGGGTCTGGTTTTTCAGAAGATTCGTATTTTGATGAAAATGGTAAACAGCGTCGCGGCTGGGTTAATGTTGGCGGTATTCAGTATTATTTCAAAAACGACGGCAAGATGGCTGTTGGGTTTTATGAAATAGATGATAATGTCTACTATTTTGATAAAGACGGAAAGATGGCTACTGATTGGAAAGTCATTGACGGTAAACGCTATCTATTCAATGAGGATGGTGTTCTTCATCATGGCTGGATCAAAAAGGACGGAAATTACTTTTATGCCGATGCTGAAACCGGAGCTTGTGTTACTGGTTTCTTTAAGATCGAGGATAAGACTTATTATTTTGATAAGCGTGGAGAAATGGTAAAAAACTGGAAAGAGATAGGCGGAAAGACGTATCATTTTTCCAGTGACGGTGTAATGACTATCGGTTGGTATGAGGAAGATAACACCAAGTACTATTTCAGTGAAAAAGGTGTAGCCGCAAAGGGCTTCAATAAAATAGGTGAAGACTACTTCTATTTTGATAAGAATTTCAAGATGAGGACAGGTTGGCAGACAATAGGCGGTTCAAAGTATTATTTCGGACGAGGCGGTGTTGTAGCCAACGGCTGGTTAAAACTTGAAAGCGGTGAGTTTGATCCTATAACCTATGACCCAATAATGCTGAGATACTACTTTTACCCCGATACTCATGCTGCAGCGTACGGATGGGCAACTATAGGTCGTGCTGCGTCTGATGTCAAGCTTTTCAAGAAGGATATGTCTGATTTGAATAAGTTTGAAAATCTATCCTACGATAAACTGTCAGCTCTGAACAGTGATGAATGGATGCGCTATGATGAGCTGAAAGAAAAGTATAAGGATAATACATTAAATAAGTTCCAGAAGGACGTGTATGATAAATTCGGCAGTGATGTGCTTGGCAATTATTATTTTTACAGTGATAACACCCTTGCCTATGGCTGGATAACCGTTGGTGATTATCGTTTCCATTTTGATGAAAAAACAGGCAAGAAGTCGCTTGGCTGGCAGATCATTGACGGTAAACGCTATTACTTTGGTGAAACAGGTGCTGCCTGCACAGGAGAATTCAACGGAAATGATGAAAACTATGTCTTTTCTTCTGACGGTGTCCTTTCTGATGGTATTGTCAAGCTTGACGGTCAGATCAAGTACAAAAAAGGTGATTCGGACTGGCTCACCGATGTTTTCCATACCGAAGGAAATAAGACATATTACTTCGATGCTGACGGAAATGCAGCTATCGGTTGGACGGATATAAACGGAGAACGTTATTTCTTTAATGATGAAGGCGTTATGCATATCGGTGTGATCAACGATGATGGTAATGTTTATTATCTTAGCAGAGATGGTATCGTTAAGAACAAGTGGGTAACGATCGACAGCGGCAAGATGTATTATTTCGGTGCTGACGGAAAGGCATATAAAGGCTGGAAAGATATCAACGGTACAGAATATTATTTCGGTGATGACGGTACCTTGCAGGAAGGCTGGACTACTATCGAAGAAAAGCGTTATTATCTTGAATACGGAGTCATGCTAAGGGGTCCTATATTTATTAACGGTGAGTTGATCAATCTCGGTGAGAATGGATATGTGACCGAAGGCTGGATCAGCTGGAGCGGAAACAAGTACTACAATCTCAAGGGTGGAGTTTCCGCCACAGGCTGGCAGGAGATCGACGGAAAACAGTATTATTTTGATGCTTATGGTGTACTCCTTACAGATACTGTTATTGATGGTATTACCCTGGGAGCTGATGGTTCAGCTGTAATTGAATAAGAATTAAACGGCTCACTATTATTTTGTGAGCCGTTTTTGATAAAAAATACAGACCTGTTTTGCAGGTCTGTAAATAATCAGTTTTGTTTTCTTACTACAGCATATTCATCATCGAGCCTGTAATAAGGGCAGGCATAATGCGGTTCATTAAAAAGCCTGTACATCTCATCTTCGTCTAAATTGACTTCACATGAATAGCATTCAAGTTCGTCATCATATACATTGTTTACGCAGCTTTCGCATGAAGTGAAGTTGCCTTTTTTCTTTTTGTTCATATATCCATCACCTGTCTGAGTACCTCGTTGACCTGTATCAGTGCATTGTATAGTTTTTTCATATCCTCATCAGATACATTTGAAAACAGATCAAGCAGATCTTCACGTATATCAGCTTTCATCTTGATAAGAAAGCTTTCAGCTTTTTCTGTAAGGGAGATATTGACAACACGTCTGTTATCAGGCTGATGATTTCTTTCAATAAATCCCATATCCACCAACTGTGCTACTGCTCGGGTAGCTTGTTCATTAGAAGTATTTATTTTTGATGCCAGCTGAGACATATTCATCTGTCCGCATACTGATAGAGAAAGCAGTACTATCTGCTGTGTACGCGTAACATGGTACTTCTTCTGGTCAAAGGTATCAAATACCAGTTTACGGCTTAGGGGATATATCTCGTAAAACTGCATTATGCAGCCTGTTCTTATCTCATTGTCCATTTAGTTACCTCCTGCATCATCGTGTATAGTATTGCTCCGATATTATTATAATAGCAAGAGGGATATTTGTCAATGTACTATATTTATCAATATTTGATTTTGCTAAACAGTATTTTTGTTAATCATTTTGTTACTGTTTGTATAAATAGCTCGCCTTATCTTGTCTGACTGTTTTTGTCATCTGACTTTCTGTTCTGATTTACATTTTATATACTCTTACTGCCGCTTCATGCAAAAGCACAGCGGCAGTATCGAGTATTGTTGTATTTTTTATTTATGACTATCCTTTTAAATCACCAGCTGAAAATGCGGTAAACAAAAGTATAATTGAGCGTTGAATATCTCGCTTTAATTTGATATTAAGACTCATTCAATGATTTCCACAGGAGCCTGATAGTTGTCTTCATACAGTGCGATCAGCTTGAGAAGTTCTTCGGCATCAAGCTTAAGACCTTTAGCGTAGTTTCTTATATCGTTCATAGTGAACTTTGTTTCAGAGTTACCAAGTGTTTTTGCAAACATTGTTGCAGCGCAAGCGAGTTTCATGTTCTCGCTCATCTCTTCTTTATTTACATAGCTTGCAAGTTTAACAGCCTTGTCTATCAGTTTGCTTTCGTTCTCATCTTTCTCCTTGTATCTTACAGATACTGTAAGCAGCTCTTTGTCAAGATCCTTCTCGTCTATTTTTTCGGGAGCGGGATACTCAACATCATCCTGATATTTAAGTGTACGTTTGCTGTCATCGCCGTCAGCCTTGCCGTCGTTCAGTATAAGCTCATACAGTGCTGTTACCTGCTGGTTTGCACCGACATCACCGGCATCTTTGGTATCGTCCTCAAAATCCTGATCTTCCAGTAGTCTGTTCTCATAGCCAACAAGCTTATAATAAGCAACATTAGTTGGGTTGAATTCCACCTGTATCTTTGCATCCTTTGCTACTGTGAACATTGTTCCGTTCATCTCGGTTACAAGTACTCTCTCAGCTTCATCGACGCTGTCTATATAAGCGTAGTTGCCGTTGCCGTTGTCTGCAAGTGCTTCAAGCCTGTTATCCTTATAGTTGCCCATGCCGAATCCCAGTACCGAGAGGAATACGCCTTTGTCACGCTTTTCTTCGATAAGAGCCTTCAGTTCCTCTTCAGAGGAAAGACCAACATTCAGGTCACCGTCGGTGGCTAGTATGACTCTGTTGTTTCCGCCTTTAATAAAGTATTTTTCGGCAAGTTCATAAGCAGTGTTGATACCTGCTGCACCTGCGGTCGAACCGCCTGCTGTCAGTCCTGCAAGGGTGGAGGCGATAGTTTCATAGTTCGCACCGCTTTCGCCCTCCAGCTCTATCGTATCTCTGCCTGCGTAAGTCACTATTGATATCCTGTCATTTTCTCCGAGGTTCTCTGCCAGCATTGCGAACGCCTGAACTACCAAAGGAAGTTTGTTTTCGTCTGCCATTGATCCGCTGACGTCTATCAGGAATACGATGTTAGAATCAATATCCTGTACATCTATATCCTTTGCCTGCAAGCCTATCTGCATAAGCTTTGCATCAGCATTCCATGGACAATCAGAAAGCTCCGTTGTTATGGCGATCTTATCATCTCCATCGGGATATTCGTAGTTGTATTTAAAGTAGTTTATGAATTCCTCTGTTCTTACTGCATTGGGGTCAATATTCTGATTATTCTCTATCATGCGTCTTATATTGGTGAATGAAGCTGTATCTACATCAGTGGAAAATGTGGAAAGCGGATGTTCAGCAACACTCAGGTAAGAGTTTTCCGCATAGTAGTTGTATTCCTCGGTATTTATATCCATATCTGAGATCGCTTCTTCGCTGTAATGCCACTCTAAGCCATCAGCGTCATCGAGATTCTGTTGTCCATTGTTGGATATATTTTGTTCTCTGTTATCACCGACGATCATTTCACCTTTTTTACTGCCTGATGAATCTTTGCCGCCGCAGCCAGTCATCATTCCGATTGCCATTATAAGCGAAAGTACCATCGCTGTTATCTTTTTAGTATTCTCTTTCATAGTTATCATCCTTTCTGAAATGGTATCAACTACCAAATATCTCATTTATCAGCCTTTCGGCATATTCTTTAGGAAGAGTCATCTCAAATGATCTTTCGTCACTCATACTTTCACCTGTATTCTCATAACATCTTATCTTGTAATCATTGTCAGTTCCAAAGATATATAGGCTTTTACAGTTGATGGTTTCTCGACCTATATTGATAGTTTTGTATTCAGGATCTTTACCGGTATAAATATCAAAAAATATAAGTTGTAAATCCAGCCCGTTATCTAAGTTACCTGTTGATGTTTTCTCTGTTTGTGTTGAAGAGACTCTTTCATCTGCAAGGGCTTCAAATAATATATCAAGCGTTTTGGCTGTATCAAAGTCAGCGGTTATGTAGTTGCCTTGATACATACCCATGAAACCAGTCTTGTTTTCATCGTTCCATACATAACCTTCAGATATCAAGGTGTTGCCTGATGTTCCGCCTTTTATTTCCTGACCGCCTATATCATCGGATTCGGTCACAGCAGATTTGTCAGCATACTCAACTGCTTCTACCAAATCGGGTATAAGGTCGATAGGGAATTCGTAGTACGGAGTTTCTTTGTACTCGTCATTCTCATCAAAATAGTTGATATTGAATATGAAGCTGTTTTCATAACCTATCAGCGTAACTCCCTGACCGTTAATCTTGGTATCGCCTACCCTGAAAGTTTTGGTATCCTCGAATTTCATGTGAGCCATAAAGCCCTCAGTCTCTAAACTGTTCAGCTGTTCAACTGATACTGTCAGGTCGAGAGCTTTTTCTTCCGTACCGGGTGTAGCCATTCCTTTGAGTATTATCCTCGCACCTTCCAGACGGTTATCCCAACTCTGACTAATGTGACCGTTGTTGTACATCTCAAATCCGAATGCACCGTCACCTATGATATAATTGTAATACTGATCGAAATCGTAGTCATCGAGTTCCGTTGGTGTTTCCTCATCTGCGGTGGTCTCATCGTCGGTGGGATATTCACTTGTGCAGGATTCTACTGTTACCTCACTGTTTTCTTCAGGAACTGCGGCATTCTCTTTTTTCTCCTCAACTTTTCCACAGCCTGACATAATCATCATAAGTGCTATTGCCGCTACAGCATATCTATTTGAAATTTTCATCTCAATGCCTCCTTAAGCGTTGTTCCATTCGTTCAAAAAGCTTTCCATGTCAAGCTCGGGTGTGTACTTCATTCTGTCGAAGTAATAATCGTTAATATTAAGGCTGTCTTTTTCAAGATCCTCTGATCCGCTACAGAGAGCTTTCCATCCGTTTTGGAATACAGCACCACCGTCAAGTGTTATCTCTATCTGTGGGGCGTTCTCAAATACTATGCTGTAATTATCCTCGTCCGAATGTTTCAGCGGAAGCAGATATTCTCTGTTTTTCTGAAGTATATAAGGAGTGCTGCTATTGATAACGAGTTCAGTTACCATTACTTCGCCGTTTTTGTCATACATCGAATTAACTTGCAGTACATAAGTAGCACCGTTGTCAGATAGTTCAGCTTCAAGCACCGTAACGTCAGCGAAGAGATCTGTTGAAGCGAACACCTTATCTTCCACGAAATATTCATCACCCTGCGGTACATAGCTTGTCATATATGATACTGTATCCGTAGCATTTAAATCAAGCTGATCGTATTTGACAGTTCTGATAAATGAACCGTCAGTTGATCCGAAATGATTGTCTTCTGTGGATGCGTCTTGTTGTGCCTTGTTATTTACTGAGCCGTCTTTTTTATTGCCTCCGGAAGTTTTGTTGTCATCCCTATCGCTCCTTGAAAGCGGAACCTTGTCCATAGCAGCCTTTGTTTTCTTGGATTCGTTCATTATATTCACTCCTGCAAATACAACTACGAATGCTGCCGCTACTGCTGCTATTTTCATATATCCGCCAGAACGTTTTATCTGCTCTCTGTTCTGTGTGTATGTTGTCTCGGTCTTTTTCTCTGTTTCTTTTTTGTCTATCTCCTCGGATATCCTGCTCCAAAGCTTATCCATATCGGGTGCAGTATCCTGGATATGTTTTGTATATTCTTCTTTCAGGTTAGCCATAAATACTGCCCTCCTTTACTGTTTTTTTCAGCTTGTTCAAAGCCTGTCTGTATTTCCATGCAACAGTGCCGAGAGGTATGCCCAGCGTTTCGCTTATCTCCTTAAAGGTCATATCAAGACCTGCGCGGAGGTTGATGATCTCTCTTTCTGCTTCATTCAGTATTTCCAGCGCCTGCCTGAATGCAATACCGCTTTCCACCTGAACATCTGTTGGGGCTTCGGGGTCTGCCTGTTCCTCAGTGTATATGCCTTCATCGTCTATCGTGTATTCTTCGTGTTTTCTCTTTCTAAGGAAGTCGATAGCCATATTTCTAGCCATTACCGTTATGTAGCGCTTGTGTCCCGTTCCGGAACGGTACTGCGCCGCTGTCTCCCATAATCTTAAAAACATATCGCTTGTCAGATCCTCAGCGTCCTGAGGACTTTTGACTACTGCCAGCATCTGCTGATATATCAGCTTGCCATAACAGGCGTAGATGTCTTTAAGACCGTTTTTGTCTTTACCGAGTATCCGTTGGATACAAAGGTCAAACTCCTTATCGGTCAAATCTATCATCACCCTTCGACATAATATATACGTTTGATCTTACATTATTTTTTGATGTGATAATGCACAAACTTAATACGAAAAATTTGTCTATTATCACATAATTGAATATAGACATAATTCGATAATAATTATAACATATAAAAAGGCAATTGTAAAGATATAGAATTGTATTTATCTGTATGGATACGGCTAAATTCCTACAAGGTCACTTTACTTTTTGGAATATCTGTGGTATAATTGAATATTGTTAAGATATCGTCAGGTCAACCTGTCTGTATCTATAAATTGGAAAAGGAAAATGCTATATGAAAAAAATAGAGATATTCACAGATGGTGCCTGTTCGGGTAATCCGGGTCCCGGGGGATACGGCACTATTCTTCGTTTTAGGGATATAAACAAGGAACTCTATGGCGGTGATCCAAAAACTACAAATAACCGTATGGAGATGACTGCTGTCATCAAGGGTCTGCAGGCGCTGAAAGAGCCTTGTGAGGTAACGCTTTACAGCGATTCAAAGTACGTCATAGACGCCATAACAAAAGGCTGGGCTGTGGGCTGGAAAAAGCGCGGCTGGGTCAAGGCTGATAAGAAACCGGCTCTGAACAGTGATCTGTGGCAGATAATACTTGATCTTCTTGATGTTCATAAGGTTGAGTTTGTATGGGTGAAAGGTCACGCAGGTCATACCGAGAACGAACGCTGCGATGAGCTGGCTGTAAAAGGTTCGCAGGAAGCCAGATCTATCGGCGCGGCTTTTGATAAAGTCGTGGAAAACTGATCCTGCAGAAAGGCTGATACGTAATGGAAAAACGCTTTGTTTACGCTGATAATGCGGCAACTACCAATGTATCTGATAATGCATTGAATGCTATGCTTCCGTATCTTAAAGAACAGTACGGGAATCCCTCAAGTATTTATTCACTTGGAATGGATGCTGCCAAGGGCGTGCTTAATGCTAGAAAACAGGTGGCTGAAGCCCTTGGCGCTGCCCGTCCTTCGGAGATATATTTTACCTCAGGAGGTTCTGAGGCTGACAATCTTGCTATAAAAAGTGCTTCAGAATTCGGCGCAAAAAACGGCAAGCGACATATCATCACCACAAATATTGAGCATCATGCTGTACTTAATACCTGTGAATATCTTGAAAAACATGGTTTTGAGGTAACGTATCTCCACGCTGACAGTGATGGTATCATCTCACCGGATCTGGTCGAAAAAGCGATTCGTGATGACACTGCTGTCGTTTCTGTTATGGCTGTCAATAACGAGATAGGCAGTATCCAGCCCATAAATGAAATAGGTGAGATATGCCGCAGCAAGGGCGTGCTTTTCCATACGGATGCTGTTCAGGCGACCGGGCAGATTCACTATGACCTTCAGAATATGAAAATTGATATGCTTTCTCTTTCAGGTCATAAATTCCACGCGCCTAAAGGAGTCGGAGCACTTTACGTCAGAAGCGGTATACCGATTGAAAGTCTGATCCACGGTGGTGCACAGGAGCGTGGAAAGCGTGCCGGCACTGAAAACGTTGCAGGTATTGTTGCCATGGGTGCTGCAATAACCGATGCTGTAGAGTTTATAGATGAACGCAATATCCGTCTTGCGAAAATGCGTGACAGGCTTATTGATGGTATACTTTCCGAGATACCTTATTCTCGTCTGAACGGTGGAAGAAAACACAGAAGCTCGGGTAATGTTAATGTCTCTTTCCGTGGCATAGAGGGCGAGAGCCTTATACTTGCGCTTGATATCCGCGGTATAGCAGCATCTTCGGGATCTGCTTGTGCAAGTGGTTCTATAGATCCCTCTCATGTCCTTACAGCGATAGGGCTTGATGCCGAACTTGCAAAGGGTTCGCTAAGGCTGACACTCGGTGACGGCAACACCGAGGATGATATCGACTATATCCTTGAAGTTCTTCCCGAGACTATTAAACGTCTGCGAAGTATGTCACCCATGTGGCAGAGGATATGCAGAGAAGAGGGAATAACTGACTATACTGTAATATAAAAGGAATAACACTATGGCTATAAAAAAAGTACTGGCTGCTATGAGCGGCGGTGTTGACAGTTCGACTGCTGTCAAGCTTCTGCTCGATGCGGGTTATGAAGTAGCAGGTGCCACGATGCACCTTTATAATAATGAGGATATCGGTATCCGTGAAAAATCATGCTGTTCTCTCAATGATGTTGAGGATGCACGTCTTGTAGCATTGAAACTCGGTATAGATTTTCATGTGTTCAATTTTTCAGATGAATTCAAGACCTGCGTTATGGATAATTTCGTAGATACTTATCTCGCAGGAGGAACACCGAATCCATGTATAGAATGCAATAAGCATCTGAAATTTGGCAGATTTCTCGATAGGGCGAGAATGCTTGGATTTGATTATATAGCTACGGGTCATTACGTAACTTCTCACTATGATGATGCAAGCGGAAGATGGCTGCTTAAACGTTCTGCTGACAGTTCAAAGGATCAAAGCTATGTACTTTACGGCATGACTCAGGATCAGCTGGCTCACACGATATTTCCTGTGGGAGAAATGAGCAAACCGGAGATTCGAGCAATCGCTGAAGAGAACGGTCTGATAAACGCCCATAAGCGTGATTCTCAGGATATCTGCTTTATACCAGACGGTGACTATGCAAGCTTTATAACCGAGAGGGCAGGGGAGCAGCCCGAGGGTGATATCGTGCTTTCCGACGGTACTGTACTGGGCAGGCACAAAGGGCTTATCCACTATACTATCGGTCAGCGCCGCGGTGTGGGGGTTTCTTACAGCGAACCCCTTTTTGTTACCGCAAAGGACATGGTATCGAACCGCCTAATTATGGGTACAGCAGAACAGGTCTGCTCAAAAAGGCTTTCCGCACATGATGTTAACTTTATCACTTTTGAAAAGCTGACCGCACCACTGCGCTGCACCGCCCAGACGAGATATCATCAGAAGGATGTACCCTGCACAGTTTTCCCAACAGGCGAAAATACAGTCGAGGTCGAATTCGATACGCCGCATAAGGCAGTATCAAAAGGACAGTCGGTGGTATTCTACGACGGCGAATATGTCATCGGCGGCGGAACTATCAGCGGTACGGAAGTATGAAATTCACTGTAAAAGAGAATATCCACGCTTCGGATATCAAAAAATATCTGCCAAAGAAATTTGCCTCTCTGACAGGGAAGTTCATCACCGATGAAACGGTGAATCTCATAGTCTTCCACGATGACCGCAAGAATACCATAACAGCCAGAAATGCCGAAAAAGCCATTTTTCGCATAACCGACAAGACTTTAGTCACCTACTGTTACGGCAGTAATTTTACCGTTGAAGCACAGGATATCATCCGTGCAAATAAAGGCAGAGTCTATTCGCTTTTTAATTATGACTGGGACGAGAAAAGCCTGTTCAAATTTAAAAACGGCGAAATAGAACAAAGCTCGTGAGCAACTAAACTCACGAGCTTTGTTCGTATATTAAACAGATTTTTCCGTTCTTCCAAAAATTATGAATTAGAGTCAAGCGCTTCTCTTACGCTTGCAACAAATTCACCAACAGGCTCAACGCTGTCTGCGCCATATTTTTCCACGATATTAACTATCGCCGAACCGATGATACAGCCGTCACAGTAGGATGCCATTTTCTTTGCCTGTTCGCCGTTGGATATACCAAAACCTATGCAGGCAGGGCAGTAATTGCCTTCTTTGAGAGGAGCCAGCAGCTCGTTAAAGTTAGTACTTATCTCATTACGTGTGCCGGTTACTCCCAGAGATGATACTATATAAAGGAAGCCCTTGCTTTCCTCAGCTATCATCTTTACGCGCTCTTTTGATGTGGGTGCGACAAGATAAATGCTTCTTACTCCTGTCTTTTCGGAGTATTCCTTGACTTCGTCACGCTCCTCGAAAGGCATATCGGGTATGATAACACCGTCTATCTGAACGTTCTTGCAGTTGTTGAAGAACTTCTCTGTACCGTAACGGAAAACTGTGTTCAGGTACATCATAAGCAGTATGGGCTTGTCCGTATTGTCGCGGAGCCTGCTTACAAGTTCGAATATCTGGTCGAGGTTGGTGTTGTGTTTCAACGATCTCAGTGAAGCACGCTGGATCGTGCCGCCCTCAGCTATGGGATCGGAGAAAGGTACGCCTATCTCAACGATATCACTGCCTTTATCGAACATTTCAAGTACAAGCTTTTCTGTGGTGGCAAGGTCTGGGTCGCCCGCCGTTATGAAAGTTACAAGTGCCTTTTTACCCTGAGCTTTGAGGTCTTCAAAGCAAGCATCTATCCTATTTTTCATCTAACTCAACTCCTCTGTATCTTGCTATTGAATAAACGTCCTTATCTCCTCTGCCCGACAGGTTTATAACTACTATCTGATCTTTGCTCATCTGGGGGATGATCTTCATAGCTGCCGCAACAGCGTGGGCTGATTCTATCGCAGGGATAACGCCCTCGGTCTTTGAGAGGTATTCAAAAGCCTGTACAGCTTCCTCATCGGTTATGCTGTAATAATCAGCTCTGCCGATTGAATGCAGATAAGCGTGTTCGGGGCCTATACCGGGGTAGTCAAGTCCAGCCGAGATAGAATATACTTCATCTATCTGTCCGTACTCATTCTGTAAGAACAGTGACTTCATACCGTGGAATATACCAAGGTCGCCCTTTGCGATGGTAGCCGCGTGTTCGGGTGTATCAACTCCTCTGCCTGCGGCCTCAGCACCGATAAGTCTTACGCCCTTATCGCCGATGAAATCATAGAAAGCACCCATAGCGTTTGAACCGCCGCCTACGCAGGCTACAACTGCATCGGGAAGCCTGCCCTCTTTTTCAAGCATCTGTGCCTTTATCTCCTCGCTGATTATCTTCTGGAAATCGCGCACCATTGTGGGGTAGGGGTGAGGTCCCATAACGGAACCTATGCAGTAGAATGTGGTGTCGATGTTTGAACACCAGTCGCGGAAAGCTTCGTTTATAGCGTCTTTCAGAGTTGCCGTACCGCTGTCAACGCCTGTCACCTTAGCACCCAACAGGTTCATTCTGTAAACGTTCAGGGACTGTCTTTCCATATCGGTTGAGCCCATATATACTTCACATTCAAGACCCATCAGTGCGCATACGGTAGCGGTAGCAACGCCGTGCTGACCTGCACCTGTTTCGGCGATGATACGCTTTTTTCCCATCTTCTTTGCCAGCAGCAGCTGACCCAGAACATTGTTTATCTTGTGGGCACCTGTGTGGTTGAGATCCTCTCTCTTGATATACACCTTAGCGCCGCCGAGATCTTTTGTCATCTTCTCAGCGTAATAAAGCATTGATGGTCTGTTTGCGTAATCGCGGTAAAGCTCGCGCAGCTCCCTGTTGAACTCAGGGTCGTCCTTGTATTTGTCGTAAGCGGCTTCCAGTTCATGTACTGCAGTCATGACTGTTTCGGGGATATACTGTCCGCCGAAATCGCCGAAGCGTCCTATCTTATCCATTGATCATACCTCTTTCTTACTGTTGAACTCTATTGTTTCATCGCCGATGAAGCAGTTTATCATAGTACGGTATACCGCTTCTGTTATATCGGGATCGGCTCCGTATAACTCTGCCTTTGCACGAACGCCTGCGATGACCTTTTCAACTCTGTCGGGAGCTTTCACATCATCGCTGTTCTTTTTGAAGCCTGCCGCCTGCTTTACATACTGTCCACGCTCGGCTATCAGCTTCACTATCATATCATCGATGCGGTCGATGTCTTTTCGTACCTCGCCGATGTCATTGCATTTTTTGGTATCGTTTCGTATCATCTCTGTGTCGTCCGGTATGTGGTCGTATACTTTCGTATCCTTTGGTATCATCATACGCCCTCACGCAGTTCGTGAAGCTTATCCGTGATGCTTTCGGCTCTCATGAGTGTTTCGCCTATCAGCACTGCATCAGCTCCGCTCTCTCGTACAGCTTTCATATCTGCGTTGGTGTTTATGCCGCTCTCGGATACGAACACGGCACCATCGGGAGCGTAGGGTCTCAGCTTTGAAGCTGTCGCAAGGTCAACTTCAAATGTTTTGAGATTTCTGTTGTTCACACCGATGACCATGCCCTCACGGTCGAGAGCGTAGCACTGCATCTCTTCCACCGTGTGCATCTCACCAAGTACGCTTAGACCCAGTGTTTTAGCAAGCTTGAAAAGCCTGTCAAAATCAGGTATATCCAGCACTGCCGCTATCAGCAGCACAGCGTCTGCACCCAGGGCGGCAGCTTCGAATATCTGGTACTCGTCAAAGATGAAATCCTTGCGCAGTATCGGGATATTCACCGCCTTGCGTATATCTGCAAGATACTGCGAACTGCCCTGAAAATAATGCTCTTCTGTAAGACAGCTTATTGCATTCGCACCTGCTGCTTCGTATTCCTTTGCAAAGTCCACAGGGCGGAAGTCCTCACGTATAAGCCCCTTTGAGGGGGAAGCTTTCTTAACTTCACATATGCAGGAGAGCGTATCCTTTTTCAGTGCCTTTTCAAGTGAAAGGGGAGTGCGCTCTGCCAGCTGTATCTCAGCCCTGCGGCGCATCTTGTTCAGCGGACAGCGTTCTGTTTCGTTCCTGAGCTGTATCCTGCGCTGTGCAACTATATCATCAAGTATCATAGCTTTATCCTCTGTTTGTAAACTCGATCAGCTTGTTCAGCTGTGCCAGTGCCGCACCGCTGTCGATGGCTTCACGCGCCATTCTTACACCTGCTTCGATGTTGTTTGCCTTGCCGCAGGCATAAAGTGCAGCGCCCGAATTGAACAGTACGATATCTCTCTTAGCGCCCTGTATCTCACCCTTGAGTATTCCCAGTGTGATCGAAGCATTCTCAAGTGCGTCACCGCCGACGATATCCTTCTTCTTAGCGGTTGTAAGACCAACGTCTTCGGGCGTAAGTGTGAACCTGTTTATCTGACCGTTATCTATCTCTGCAAAATAAGTGGGAGCAGATATAGATATCTCATCAAGTCCGTCACTGCCGTATACAACCAGTGAGTGCTTGACACCAAGGTTTTTCAGAACGTTCGCTACGATGTCGATAAGTCTTTCTTCGTAAACACCGATAACGTTGTATTCAGCATTTGCGGGGTTAGCAAGAGGTCCGAGTATATTGAAAACAGTTCTGATACCGCTCTGTGCTCTTACGGGTCCTACAAATCTCATAGCCTTGTGATAACTCTGAGCAAACAGGAAGCTTACACCTACCTCATCAATACAAGCTGCTGCTTTTTCCGGCGTGGAAGCTATCTTTACGCCAAGAGCTTCAAGCACATCAGCCGCACCGCTTCTTGATGAAACGCTCCTGTTTCCGTGCTTAGCCACAGCCTGACCACAGGCAGATACTACGAAGGAAGATGTAGTTGAGATATTGAAGCTCTGAGCAAGGTCTCCGCCTGTGCCGACTATTTCAAGTACCTCGCTGTTGTGAGGCACCTTAGCCATTTTATCTCTCATACCTTCCGCACAGCCCGTTATCTCATCTATTGTTTCAACATTCATCCTCATAGCTGTAAGCAGCGCAGCTGTCTGAGCATTTGTAGCGCGGTCTCCCATTATGATATCAATAGCGTTCCTTGCTTCATCACGTGTAAGGTGCTGTCCGTCAACTACCTTTGCAATATAGGGCTTCAGCTCTGTTCTTTCGGAATCAGGTACTACAGTTATCTCTGTTGCAGCAACATCTATACCTGCAATCCTCAGAAAATCTGCGATTATAACCGAACCGTATTCGGTAAGTATGCTCTCGGGGTGGAACTGAACTCCGTAAGTCTGATGCTCGCGGTGCTTCAGCGCCATTATCTGACCTCTGTCATCCGTACCGATTATTTCAAGACAGTCCGGAAGACTTTCTTTTTCAACTATAAGTGAATGGTATCTTGCAGCATCTATCTTGTTTTTAAGACCTTTGAATATTGGCTGGGTATTATCTATTTCGATAGTAGTCTGTTTACCGTGCATCTGTTCGGCTGCGTGTACTATATGCCCGCCGAATGCTTCAGCGATGGACTGATGACCAAGGCATACTCCGAATATCGGGATCTTTCCGCTGAAGTGTCTTATAGTTTCAACAGATATGCCTGCATCCTTTGGATAGCAGGGACCCGGAGATACTACAATTGCCTGAGGATGAAGTTTTTCTATCTTCTCAATAGTTATCTCGTCGTTGCGTACTACTTTTATATCATTATTCAGCACACCTATCGCCTGATAGAGATTGTATGTGAAGCTGTCGTAATTATCAATCAAAAGGATCATATCAATTACCCCCCAGTTATCAGAGTCGAGCCGCTTCCTTAACGGCATTTATTACTGCCAGAGCTTTATTGCAGCTCTCTTCATATTCATTCTCAGGAACAGAATCTGCGACTACACCGCCGCCTGCCTGTACATAAGCCTTGTTATTTTTGAAAAGTACCGTGCGTATCGCTATACAGGTATCAAGTGAACCGTCAAATGCAAGATAACCAACTGTTCCTCCGTAAAGACCGCGCTTTGTAGTTTCAAGCTCGTCGATTATCTCCATTGCCCTTACCTTGGGTGCACCTGAAAGAGTACCTGCGGGCAGAACAGCCATCAAAGCATCCAGAGGCTTTTTATCGTCCTTTAGTTTGCCCTTAACGTTTGATACAAGGTGCATAACCTTTGAATATCTTTCCACTACCATATAATCTGTAACTTCTACGCTGCCGAAATTGCTGACTTTACCTATATCGTTTCTTCCAAGGTCTACCAGCATGGTGTGTTCCGCTCTTTCTTTAGGGTCATTTACAAGACGCTGTTCGTTCGTGATGTCTTCATCATGAGTAGCACCTCGTTTTATCGTACCTGCGATAGGTCTTGTAACTACTGTGCCGTTTTCAACGCTTACCAGCATTTCGGGAGAAGCACCTGCAAAAGCGTAATCAGCGTGCTTGAAGTAGAACAGATACGGCGATGGATTTGTTGAACGCAGCATTCTGTACACATCAAAGCTGTCGGGTGGATTATCTATCTCAAATCTCTGGGATGGTACTATCTGGAAGATATCACCGTCTTTGATGTATTCCTTAGCCTTGCGAACATTATCAAGGTACTGCTCTTTTGTGATGTTTGATCGTACCTCGATATCGTCGGGCATCGGTCGTTTCTTTTTGGTTTCAGGCTGATAGCTTTTAAGTGCCACTACTATATCAAGTGCTGTCTGTTCACAAGCTGCATATTTAGCATCGATATCATCTGAGGAATTAATATTGAGGATAATAACAGCCTTGTTACTCAGATGGTCATAAGCCACCAGCTTCTCAAACATGAACAGGTCAGCATCAGCCATACCAAGATCATCATGAGGTGGGTTATTCAGCTTTTTTTCCATGTATCTTACCATATCGTAAGCGAAATATCCCATAAGACCGCCTGTGAGTTTCGGATAACTGCCGAATCTTGGCGACTTATGCTCCTCGATTATTTTTGAAAGAAAACCGATAGGGTCATCGATCTCCTTCTGCACTGGAGCTTTGCCTGCCTGCTTTATTGTCATTATACCGTTTCTGAGTTCATATTCCGCTTTCGGATCTATGCCGACATAGGAATATCTGCCCCACTTGTCCTTATTGTCTACCGATTCAAGTATGAAGCAATCCTCATACAGTTCGTGCAGACAGTTGAACAGTTGTATAGGTGTACAGCTGTCCATCAGCAGTTCATAGAATACAGGAACTGTTTTATAGCTTTCCAGATATTTTTTTACGTCTTCAAGATTAGGATACAGCATAATGATAACCTCCATTTGTTTATTTTCCCGAAGCAAAATGGCAATAAAAAAAGCCCCATCATCTCACATGACTTCTGTCATGGGACGATAGAACCGTGGTGCCACCCATTTTCCCGACAATAATATTGTCGGCTCACAAGGTACGCACTATCAGGAAACACCCTCAAGATCAATACCCTTCCGCACTAACGTAGGGAACACGGCAGGAGATACTCGTAAATAACTTTAGCTCCGCTCCTCACAAACCCATTCATTGTATGCCCTTGTACTGTCTCGCACCTACCGACAGCTCTCTGATACTCCCTCACACAACTACTTACTTTTGCTCACAGGATTTCGTATATCAAATTTTCTGTATTGCATTATATTACTTTTTTTACCATTTGTCAAGTGGTTTTTAATAAAAAGTTGTGTTAACTTTTTGTGAACTTCACTAACTGACTTTGTTTTTACGAAATCATGACCTGTACCTGATTGATCATAAATCTACATTTGTCCGTATTTAGGATTGACTTTTTTTGTATAGTCTGTTATAATTGATAATAGTTGATTTTATCAGATTTATTGAGGTGATCATATGAATAATTACGGAACGATAGCAAAAGTCGGTAATACTGAAATAAATGTATACTCTGAAGGGAATGGAGATATTACGATCATATTTATGGCTGGATCCGGTGTAGGATGTCCGGGACTGGAGTATAAGCCGATATATCGGAGAATGTCCGACAAATATCGTATAGCAGTTATTGAAAAAGCAGGCTATGGTTTAAGCGGTAAAGCAGTAACTGAAAGAACAGTCGAAAATCTTGTTGAGGAAAGTCGGGCTGCATTAAAGGAATTGAATATTGAACCTCCCTACATTCTTGCGCCCCATTCATATTCCGGATTTGAAGCTATATGGTGGGCAAATACATATCCTGATGAAGTGAAAGCAGTTCTTAGCATAGATATGGGCTTACCGAATATGATGAAGGCGATGTCTGAGAAGATCCCTATTGAAAAGAAAAAAGCTATGGTGGCAAAAACACGTAAGTTTATGCAGACGATAGCCAAACGTGGTCTCCTTGATAAAATTCTCAGGAACAGAACAGTAAATGCTTCAGGTCTTCTGACGGGCAGTGAATTATCAGATGATGAGAAAAAGATATATGAAGAAGTCTATTATAAGAATATAGCAAGTGAGGCAGTTTTTGAAGAGTCTGTACTTGCCGAAGAAAATGCAAAAAAATCCGATAGTACCGGATATTTGAAATGTCCTTCATGTTTCATTGTCAGCAATATGAAATCAGTAGTTAAAACACTTTCGTGGCAGCAGGCTGCTAAAGATTATGCAGAACATTGTAATGCAGAGATTCATATATTAGATGAAAACCACATGATGTATGCCGTGATACCTGATAAGATGACAAGTATTTTCAAATCCTTTTTAGAAAAAAACAACTTGTAAGCTTTCATATTTCTATTGATCATTTTATCGAGTATGAATTGAATAATCAAACGGATGGTAAGCTATGACAGAGAATATGAAATGGCTAAAAGCGCCGGAAAAATATAGTATTAACGATGAACGCATCGAGATCATCACAGAGCCCCATACCGACTTATGGCAGCGTACGTATTATCATTTCAGGAATGATAATGCCCCTGTACTGCAAATGGAAACGGACGATAAATACTTTTCTTTCATAGTCAAAACTGATTTTACAGACAGTCATCACAGATTTGATCAGTGCGGGATCGTGATGTATCTTGATGAGGATAACTGGCTGAAGGCCTCCGTGGAATACGAAAATGACAAGTTTCAGCATTTAGGTTCAGTAGTGACCAATCATGGCTATTCAGATTGGGCAACAACAGCTATACCTGCTGATGTAAAGACTATGTGGTATCGTTTCAGCAGACGCGAGGATGATTACTGCATCGAATGCAGCTATGACGGAATAACTTTTACACAGATGCGTGTATGTCATATTTGGGAGGAAAATGGAAGGATACGTTTCGGTGTATACGCCTGCAGCCCCGAAGAATCAAGCTTTAAGGCGATATTTACTGATATGAAGATAACTGAATGCACCTGGAAGGCACATGATGGGCAGCAGCCTGACAATGAATAATGGAGGTATCTATTATGAATGAGATATATACAAGAGTAAGTATAAGAAAATTTGAGGACAGATCTGTTGAAACAGAGAAGATCACTCAACTTATCAGAGCAGCAATGCAGGCGCCTTCCGCCGGAAATCAGCAGCCTTGGGAATTCTATGTTGTGACTGATAGGGATAAGATCAGGGCTCTTTCCAAGATAAGTCCTTATGCAGCCTGTGCCGAAAATGCACCTGTTGTGATCGTGCCTTGTTATAGAACTGATGGCCTGCGATGGAATGAAACAGTACTTCTTGATCTTTCATGTGCTACAGAGAACCTTCTTTTGGAAATAGCTTCTCTCGGCCTTGGAGGAGTATGGCTCTGTGCTGCTCCGTTGGAGGACAGGATGACAAAGGCAGAAGCTGCCATCGGCAATCCGGAAGGACTGCGTGCTTTTGCTGTTATCCCTGTCGGTTATCCCGCCGAGATAAGAGTTCAGCAGGACAGGTTCGATGAGAGCAGGATACACTTTATCTGATAGATTTGAAAAACTATTATCTTATTTCTCTGCAGCCTGTTATCACATGGATATAATAACGCCCTCTCTTTTGCTTTTAGAGAGGGCGTTTATATTGTCTTGATCAGCAAATATACCGAAAATTTAAGGCCAGTGTTCATTTATCATTACAATACTTTGTAATATCGATCGCCTTGTCACATATTTCCAAAGCAGCAGGACGGTGTGTTACGATAATGACTGTCTTATCTGTCATACTCCTGAGATTTTGAAGCAGTCTTTTCTCAGTAGCGGGATCAAGTGCTGATGTCGCTTCATCAAGGAGCAGTACAGGGCTGTCGCTGAATATGGCTCTTGCTATAGCTATCCTCTGCATCTGTCCCTCAGATAGACCGGTGCCGCGCTCTCCTAGAAGGGTATCAATGCCGTATTCAAGTTCTGTTATGAAATCATCAGCGCAAGCGATCTGTAATGATCTGTTGATACGTTCATCATTCTGCATATCTGACTTATCGGCAAATGCTACAACTTCACGTATTGAACCTGACATAAGCTGGTTGCCTTGAGGAACGTAAGCAAATAGTCTGTGCCATTCAGCGGACAGAGGTTTTGTTCCGTTATTATCGTTCATATAACGTTCTCCACTGTCGAGTTGGTATATGCTCATCAGCAGTTTCAGAATAGTTGATTTTCCACAGCCGCTATGACCTGTGAACGCGATGAATTCTCCCTTGATGATGTCTATGCTGAAATCATTAAGCACAACGGGCTGGTCATCTTTAGATAATTCCGTGATACTTTTGACAGCAGGAAAATATGTGAAGCCTGCATTCTTTAATCCGAATGATCTCAGCTCCTCAGAATAATACTTCCTGACAGTATTGATATCCAGTGGCTGCTTTTCACAGTCGCTGATAAAGTTTTCTATCTCCATGAGTCGCTCGGCACTGGCGGTCATAGCATAAAATCTCGGCAGATATCCAGTAATGTTGGCAAACGGTGCCTGTATCTGAGAGATAAGCTGAGTTACGGCGGTAAGAGTACCGTAGGATATTGTACCAAGAAGTATACCGTATCCGCAGTAGCAAACACCAAACAGATACATTCCGTTCATTGCCAGACCAAAGCCGATATTGCAAAAATTAGAAAAACGATTTTTTTTGCATTCTTGCTTTCTTGTGTTCTTTCATACGTTCTGTTGCTTCATCTTCTGTCTGCTGTTCGGCGGCAAATGAACGTATTATCATCATGCTGCCGATATGCTCCTGCAGGAATATACGCAGTTTGCCGTCACGTTCCTGCACTTGTTTATGGAGCTTTTTCAGTAACTTGCGGAATGCATAGGTCATAAGTAACATTAGTGCCCCGCACGGCAGAAGAATGCACGCAAACCTACGGTCAAGTACTATCATCATTATCACAGCGCTTATCATTTTGACAGCCATACCTACCAGACCTGGTAGTATCTCAGTGTAGCTGTTGGATACAACTACTGTGTCATTTGTCAGTCTGTTGAGCCATTCACCCGAATGTACTGCACTCACACTGGCAAAGTCCTTTTGAAGGATATTATGCATAAGTCGTTTTTTGAATATGTTTTCAAAAGTTGATCTGGTAAACTCATTCAGCCAGCGAATTATCGATCGCAACCCTATCTGAGTCAGCATAAGAATGACGGTAAGCAGTACATAGTACCTGAATGCCCCTTTATTATGAGCCGTGGCACTGTCAACTATGTTTCGTAAAAACAATGCGTACAGAACTCCGCTTGCTCCAAGCATCGCCTGTACCAGCATAAGTGCGAGAATATACAGCTTTTTATTTCCCGGTACAGAGTAAAGCCATTTTATCGCGTTATTAGTCATCTTTTCAGTTTTCTTTTCAGCCATTTCGGTGTTCTCTTTGCTTTAAGGATAAAGGCGCGTACAGGGAAGAAATCACACCACAAATGTACATATATCCGATATCTGATATCTGTCATAGATATCTCTCTGCCGTTGCGTACTACTGCTGTCAGCACACCGATGATATTACGATCTGTTATCCCGTATTCTTTTGAGTATCGGTTATCTCCGCAGATCACATAGTCATCACTGCGTACTTTCAGTACCCTGTGAAGTACGTACTGTCCGCTGTCTCGCTTGTATAGCGGTACATCATACTTTTTCATCCTACCTTCTTTTTTCTCTATGATAAGTATATCCCTGTCCTGTCGTATCAGCGGTTTCATACTGTCGCCAACATTGGTATAGACAAGTCTTCCATCTCGATCTATCACATCTTCAAATTTAATCATTGCATACCCTCATAAGCTGTTTTAGCAGCTGATATATCCATGTTACAGCCAAGATTATACAGTCCGACCGAATCAGCAAGTTTGTCCACCAGATTTAGGGTCTTCATCATTTTAACAGCATCATCAGGTCGGTGGACCTGCTGCATGAGTATCGTATAAGCCTGTCCTGTGGTTACAGGTATTATATGGTTGTCAGCTGCTCTTGTCAGTATACAGATCGCTTTCAACGGAACTGAAATATTTTCTCCTAGTCGGTGTTTTCCGTTGTACGGTGTGCCAAACGCTGTCACACCTTTGTCAGAAATGTGAAGCAGAGGCTTATCGTCATTTACCATTACGGCACGATCGCCTAAATATTCTCTCCATAGCCTTGTATGAGTGGATTTACCAGTACCTGACTTCGCTGTGAACAGGTATCCGACTCCGTCCACTGCAATAACAGAACCGTGAAAAAGTATAGTGTCATAGTTTATCAGTTCTTCCGCGATCTTGCGGTATACAGCTAATTCTTCAAGATAACTGTCAGTGAAATGCCTAACGGGTAAACCCTCTATTTTGTCTTCTCTCTCAGACTTTTCCCGTTCAAAGTCAATATCTGATCGTGTAGTTGTAATGGAATAGTCTGCAGGCTCGTCTGTCAGATAGTCTGCACAGTAATCGTGTACTTCTTTGTATATTGAATTTATCTCTGCAACTTTGTCTGCTATCTTATACCTATTTACCATACTTGTTCACAGCCTTTATGATATTTTTGAGATAGTTGCGTCGTATCACCAGGATCCTTCCCCAGCGGTATACGATCCCGATAGGATAAAGAACAGGGCATTTGTTTACAAATTTTACCGAACGTTTCATATAATCGACATTCGGAAACATATTTCTTAGGATATAGCCCGACTTGGTCTGATCCTGCAGTGCCTTTTTCATAGTGTTATCAAAGTTTCCGTATGTGCCTGCTGTCAGGTAGTACATCAGCATTTTTTCTTCATTCTCGGATAAGTCGGGAAGGTTCTCGGATGAAAACACCTTATCGGCAAGTGTACGCCGTTCTTTTTCAAAATCTTCTATCTTAAGCTTTCTGCATTGTTCTGTTATGTAATCAAAGTCAAGAGTATCACCCTTGCTTTTCAAGAAGACATAGCAATCCAGAAGCGAGCGTATACCCGTACCGCTGCTGTTATAGTGTTTCCATTCATGTGCAGTCATGTATACATAAAAATCTTCGTCAGAAAAATGATAACTGTACTCACATCCTTCATCTTTCAACAGCATACTCTTTGTGTCAGCGTAATAACTGTAAAGCGGTTCGGGGTGTGAAGTATCAAACAGAGAGGTGTGCAGTTCAAAGTTCAGCACCGGAGGCTTCTGGTATACATCGTGATTGCTTATGCCGTAATGTTCAGCAGTATATCCGTGTGAAAGCATGATCTTATAAGTCAGTTCCTGCTTATCTTTATCGAACAGTATATCATTGTCCGACATTTCACGCATACCGTTTTCCGGATATAGATCTTTTAATACCGCACCTTTAAGCGGCATATGCCAGATCCGGTTGTTTTCAAAATCAGAGAGGATAGAGATGCGTTCCATATCCAGATAGATATTCTTCCGTAAAGCCTTCTTGTATGCCTGATCAAATTTATTATCGACTACGCCGGCGCTTTTCAAGGCGATGTTTACTGCTGCACGTACAGTATGGTATTTTGCAAGCTGATAAAGTCTTTCAATATCAATGTCCTTTATTCTCACAGAGTCAGGTTCTATACCGTTTACAGCACAGTAAAGCAGATAAATGATGTCATTATAGTTTTGGTTCATTCGTTTATAGCACCTATCGATCGAAGTTTGCTGATAGTATTCGTAACATCACGCTCTACCGTCTTACGATCAGCATCCTTGTATTCAGCCAGGAGCTTATCTACTACAGCACTTTCAGTGATATCTGACTTAAGGCATTCGATAATGAATGCTGCTGTTTCATTGTTTTTAACGATACCTTTGAAACTGGTATTGCTTGTGCTGATCATATAGTGTTCACCCTTTGTTTCGTGGGTGAGAAATCTGGGATCTAATTTCATAGATATATCCTTTCTATATTCAGTGGCTTTATGCGTGAAAAACAATTTCTTGTGTATACGATCATTAGTATCATTTGGGTGATAGAAAAAGTCTGTACATTTGAAATTGTGAACTTCTTATTCATCAAAACACATATCTTAATTAATAAATTTATATTAACACACATTAGTTAAATTGTCAAGAGAATTTGAAGACCATTTATTATAGTTATCTATTTAGCGCACCTACTTAAACTCTTTATATCAAGGATAACCGCCACATATTAAAATATCAGATATTACACCAATTAATTTGGTGCATCAGAGGGATGATCGGATTATTTATTAATTAAGAGATCTTCTGATTCAGTTTTTTGAATTTAATGATAATCTGTATGTTGCCAATAAACTGAAAGAAAAATATTTAATTTGCTGGACTTTTTTTTGTTTTTGTGTTATAATAATAGTAAATATTTTTAAGAAAGGACAGACTATGAAAATATATGCAAATAAAAAGTATCAGACGATCGCTGTATATGCTGCAGTCGTAATTGCTGTAAATGTACTGCTTGTTCTGGCACTTAATAATATTTCTGATATACTCGAAAGTATCTATAATTTTTTTAACGTTCTTCAGCCTGTGACATGGGGGTTGGTCATAGCATTTCTTACAAACCCTGTCATGGAGAGAACAAGCAAACTGTTGCAAAGGTTTAACAAATCTGAAGAAAAAAAGCCCGGATTTTCAAAGCTTATAAAGGCAGTTTCTGTTATAATAACCGAGCTTTTGTTTCTCGGTATCGTCACAGGTATTGTTGCAATAGTTGTCCCGGAACTTATAAAATCAGTAATGGATATTTTTGACAATGCAGGTTCGATAGTTGAGAGCGTCCAGAAATGGATAAATAAAATATTCCGCAACTATCCTTCGCTTGAAAAGTCGGCGACAAAGTGGCTTTCAGATTTCAATACTGACGTCGGAACTATCTATGATAAACTTAAACCTATGCTTGAAAATATTCTTTCAGGTGCCTGGGGCATTGTTACTGTTGTTAAGAATTTCCTGCTCGGTTTTATAGTATCCGTATATATGCTTTGCAACAAGGAAAAACTTCTGGCTCAGATTAAGAAGATAATAATATCCATGACAAGAAAGCGCACCTGCGAAAAGCTCATGTCTGCATTTGAACAGGCCAATACTGTTTTTTCAGGCTTTATAACAGGAAAGATAATTGATTCCATTATTATAGGTCTGATATGCTTCATAGGCCTTACTATAATGAGTATGCCTTATGCGACTATGATAAGCGTAGTGATCGGAGTTACCAATATCATCCCATTTTTCGGTCCTCTGTTCGGTGCAGTCCCAACGGGACTTCTGATACTCCTTATCGCGCCCAAGAAGTGTATCATATTCATAATCTTCGTTGTGGTACTACAGCAGTTTGACGGTAATATCCTAGGCCCGAAGATACTAGGTGATTCTACGGGACTTCCCGGATTCTGGGTGCTGATCTCCCTGATATTGTTCGGCGGTCTGTTCGGCTTTGGAGGAATGGTGTTTGCTGTTCCGACTTCTGCACTAGCTTACAGCTTTATACGAGGTTCTGTGGAGAATAAGTTACGCAAGAAAAATCTTCCCGTCAGCACTGAGTATTATATGAATAATGTTGCACATCTTTATAAAAAACCGCCGGAACGCACTCCTCTTACAGCGGAAGAACTAATGCAGCTGGATATCCCTTCTATAGATGAAGTAAATGAGGTATCAGTTGCAAGTGAAGAATAAATATAACAATTATAATTTGCTGCTGCCTATAAATGACAGCAGCATTTTTGTTTTTGTAGGTATATTTTTCCTCGTACCGCATATATATTTATCAGGGACAAGCAAAGGAGTGACACTGATGATTGTAAATACGGTATTGAAATGTGCATTGAAGCTTCTGCCTGTATATATCGCAGATATAATAAGTAAGCTTCCGCAAAGAGTACAGCTTAAGATCTGTGAGATACGGCTTCGGGCAGGAAGACCATTCACGATAACTTTGTCAGATGGTACTTTTACACCTGATAATAATATATGTGTATCATCAAAAGATCTATTGACAGTTTGTTCGAGAGCCTTTGGATTTTCTATGCATAGCAGTATCAGTCAGTTGTGCGAAGGTTATGCTGTTTATGAAAACGGATGCAGGATAGGAATATCAGGTACTGCTTGTGCAGATAACGGTAAGATCGTTAATGTTAAAAATATAACTTCGCTAAATATACGTATACCCCGTGAGATAAAGGGCTGCGCTGGAAGTATATTTGATCGTTTTATGTCAGCAGCGCCGCGTTCATTACTGATAGCAGGTTCGCCATCATCGGGCAAGACAACATTTCTTCGTGACTTAACAAGACTTTGCGGCCATCGGTACAGGACATCACTTATAGATGAGAGAGGTGAGATCGCGGCTTCTGTGGGCGGCATACCTGCGAATGATATTGGTATAATGACAGATGTATTTGACAGATATCCTCGTAAAGAAGCCGTACAGACAGCGGTCCGGGTTATGTCACCGCAGGTAATAGTATGTGATGAGATAGGTTCAGCGGAAGATATCACATCTCTTGAATATGCAGTAGATTCAGGTGCTGAGCTTATAGCTTCATGTCACTGCTCGGGCTTGTCGGATCTTATCCATAAACCGAATATTTCAAAGCTGGTTTCAGACGGTGTTTTTGATGGCGCAGTTTTTCTCAAAGATCACAGGATACATGAAGTACGAAATGCAGGTGAACTACAGTGCTTGGTATAGTAGGGTTTATACTGATTACGTCAGCAGGTGTCATAGTTGGTGAAAATGCTGTGCTTGGACTGAAAAAGCGTGAAAACGAGCTCAGGGAACTGAGCGGTCTTATGGCAAGGATCGACATATATCTAACTTCATGCTGTCTTGATACGACGGAACTGTTCGGGCGTATATCTTCCGAAGGCGGATGTTATGACCGTCTTTTTTCTTCGGTTGAAGAAGATATCACAGAATCCGTATCATATCGGATAAGGACAAGCGGTCTTGAGATGTGTGATGTACTGGCAGATCATATTGCTAAATTCGGGTGTACTGATCTTGACGGTCAGCTTGCACAGAATGCTCTTATCAGGTGTGACGTTGATGCGGCTTTGGAGGATGCCTGTAAAAGGAGAATAAAATACACAGGTATCTACAGAGCAGTGGGAGTGTCAGCAGGGCTGACCGCAGCTTTGTTGATGATTTAGGTGAAAGCTATGGATATTGATCTCATTTTCAAAATTGCTGCTGTTGGAATAATCGTTGCGGTTCTGAATCAGCTCCTTAAACGTGCTGAACGAGATGAACAGGCGATGATGACGACCCTGGCGGGACTTGTAGTTGTGCTTATGATGGTTGTCAGCAAGATAGGAGAGCTTTTTGAAACTATCAAGAGAATTTTCGGGCTCGGATGATGGATATTGTTATTATCTGTGCATTTGCCATGTTTTCTGCAGTAATGTGCCTGTGGCTGAAAACTGATACCCGTGAGATAAGATTTCTGCTTACAGCTGTATCCTGCATTGTTATCCTGCTAAAAACAGTAGATTCTCTCAGCGGTATCATAGCTGAGATCCGTTCGTTGTTTACTATAAGTGGTTTGGATCCTGAGTATCTTCGTATACTTCTGAAAGGTCTTGGAATATGTCATATCACTGGATTCACATCGGGTGTATGCCGTGACAGCGGAGAATCTGCCCTTGCCGAACAGACAGTGATTGCAGGAAAAACGGCACTTGTTCTGTTGGCTCTGCCTATGCTTGAGACGTTGATATGTTTTTTGAAGTCACTTCTTCAGTGAGGTCAAATTATGAAAAAGATCATTGTGTTTTCTGTTCTTATATGCTTCATGATATATTTTTGTCCTGTAGTCAGTGTTTCGGCTGCTTCTAAACGTCTTGACAGGTTGAGAGAGCAAGTAGATTACGAACTTAGTAGAGATCTTGACGACAGCACAGCTGAAGATATTTCAGAGCTTGGGATATCTCCGTCAGATCCGGTCGGAATCGAAAAAATAGACATGAGACAATTTTTCAGATGGCTGCTGGATCGTTTTTTATCTTCTCTCAAAGCTCCCGTTATGATGCTTGGGCGGATAATTGCTGTAACTATACTGTATTCTGCCGTAAGTTTTCTGGGATCTGAAAATTCGGATATCGAAAACACATACGGTACTGTATGCGTGATCGTTGTGATAGCTGTAATGGCAGATGCGTTTTCTCCGAGCCTTGATATGTTGAAGGATTCATTAAGCTGTATAAACAGATTTATGATAACATATATCCCTGTATTTTCCGCAGTATCTACTGTAGGCGGAAATCCTGCTTCTGCAGGAGTATATACATCATCTACTCTGCTTTTATGTGAAGTGGCAGAGTATATAGCTTCTGTGGTGCTCATGCCTTTTTTGTCATCATTAACAGCTATGGCTGTCGTATCGGCTATAGATACTCGCATTAAAATATCGGGTGCAGCAGAAACCGTACGAAGATTCACAGTATGGCTCTTGGCAGCTGTGATGATAGTATTTGTAGGTTTGCTGACCATACAGGGAGTGACCTGTGCTGCTGCAGATTCTGTGGCAGCAAGAACAATTCGTTTTACCGCTTCAAGTTTTATCCCTGTTATTGGCAGTTCGGTTTCAGATGCTTATCTGGCAGTCAAAAGCGGAGTCGGTGTTATAAGGTCCGCTGTAGGAGGCTTCGGTATGGCTGTGGTATTTGTTATTGCACTTCGTCCTTTCCTTATGATATTATCTATGCGTGTTACTTTATGGGCGGGAAGGATAGCAAACGAGTTGCTCGGATTGAAAAGAACGGCGGAACTATACAGAACTCTGGATTCTGTTTTGTCTGTTGGTGTAAGTATACTTATAGCTATTACTTCATCATTCCTTGTAGCAACGGCAGCTGTTATGTCGTTTATGACAATGGGGTAAAAAATGTCTTTTATAAGATCTCTTGTGTTGACAGCCTGTATGATGGGTATCGTCAGCTCCGTTTTAAATATGATATCACCTGTTGGCAAGATGAAAAAACATCTTGTCTCACTGATCGGTATAGCTGTTCTAGTGTCAATTATAAGCGGTTTTTCAACGGACGGGTTCAGGCTGACACTCCGAGAGATAGATTTATCGTCTGAAATAGATCATAAGATCAATAATACGTCATCTGATGTATCTGAGATCTTTCTTGAAGAAGCAGAGGATCGGTTTGATGAATATTTCATTGATCTGCTGAATAAAAATGATATAAGCGGAGCAAAGGTCAATACTAATCTTCAGCTTAACGATGAAAATGAACTGGATATAGTTGAGGTCATGGTTGCTGTTGCAGACATATCACAGGTATCTCATGCAGAAAAGATAATTTCAGATGAGATCGGCGGAGAATACGTGAGAGTAGGGCTGATAGAGGATAATGAAGCTTCAATGGTTGGCGAATAAGTTTAAAACCGATAACGGAAGGATCAAAGCAGCTGTTATCATCGGAGCAGCAGGAATGCTAATGATAATGCTGTCAGAGCTTATTCCCGAAAACAACGATGAAAGTCAAGACAAAGATATCACGATCATTAAAAGTGATGAGAATGATGATTTCCGAAAACAGACTGAAAGAGAGCTAAAAAAGCTTCTTGAACAGATAGACGGAGTAGGAAAGTGTGTAGTGATGATATCGCTTGAAAGCAGTACAGAATACATATATGCTGAAAATATCAGCAGATCATCTGATGTTAATGCAGACAGACGAAATGAAAAAACAGACGAGGAAATCGTCATTACCGAGTGCAACGGTGAAAGAAAGCCGCTTGTTAGAAAGATCATTGATCCTCAGATAGGCGGAGTGGTTATAGTATGTGAGGGAGGAGGGGACATCAGTATCAATGAAAGGGTCCAGAAAACTGTTTCGACCGCCCTGAATATATCGTCTACAAGGGTTTGTGTTGAAGCTGGATGCAGATAAACGGAAAGAGGTAAGATCTATGAAAAAACCAAGTTTTATTATAGGCAAAAAACAGATAGTATTAGCAGGCATGACACTTATGCTCGGCATAGCTGTATATGCAAACTATGCAGTTACTTCATCGGGCGGTGAGATCAAGGTTACTGACAAGATACAAAAGCCTACTGTAGAGTATGGTGAAGCGGAACTTGTAAGTGCGGACAAGAATACCGAGGATTATTTTGCCAGAGCAAGGTTAGATCGAATGAATGCCCGCGATGAGGCAAAAGAAACCCTTAAAACTATTATTAACGGTGGTGATGCCACTGAGGAGGAAAAAGACGTTGCAGCTAAAGAAGCTGCTGCTATGACCGGTCTTATGGAATCAGAAAGCAAGATAGAATCACTTGTAAAGGCAGCAGGTTTTACGGATTGTGTGTGCTATCTTGACGGAGATAATGCTAATATAGTTGTTAAAGCAGGCGATGAAGGTCTGATAGCGAGCGAAGCGGCTGCCATAAAAGACATTCTTCTGAGCGAAGTTTCCATTCCCAATGAGAATATCCGTATATTCGATGTAACCTGATATTTAAATGTATTATGCTGAGATGTACCCGTACTATATTATAAAAGTGCGGGTATATTTATGATAAAAAGATAGTTCTGAAGGAGATTTTTCGATTGACTTTGATAAACCGATATGCTATAATATCTTTAATATATCGAGAAAGGCGGCAGTAAAAATGTCTGAAAAGGAAAGCGCAAAAAAAAGGATAGATGAGCTGGTCGAAATCCTCAATTATCATTCAAGGCTTTATTATGTGGAAGACAGGAACGAGATCTCCGATTATGAATATGATATGCTTCAGAATGAGCTTAAAAAGCTTGAAGCGGCAAACCCTGACCTTATACGCAAGGACAGCCCTACTCAGCGTGTAGGCGGTGAAGCTGTTTCTGGCTTTGAGAAAGTTACCCATAAAGTTCAGATGGGTTCTTTGCAGGACGTTTTTTCCTTTGATGAGGTACGAGAGTTCGTTGACAGGGTCAGGGAGAGTGTAAGCGATCCTGTATTCGTAGTTGAACCCAAAATAGATGGCCTGTCCGTTTCTCTGGAATATCATGACGGTCAGCTGACAGTAGGTTCTACTCGCGGTGATGGATTTGTTGGAGAGAACGTAACTGAAAATCTCAAAACTGTACGCTCGATTCCTGTTACGATAGACAGTTCCCTTCCGATGATAGAAGTCCGCGGCGAGGTATATATGCCTCGAAATGTTTTTCTAAGTCTTATCAAAGAGCAGGAGGATAATGACGAACAGCCTTTTAAAAATCCCAGAAATGCAGCAGCAGGGTCACTAAGGCAGAAAGATCCTAAGATAGCGGCTAAACGCAAGCTTGATATATTTGTTTTTAATGTACAGCAGGTCGATGGCAAGGAACTTACTGCACACAAGCAATCGTTGGATTATCTGAAAGAACTGGGGTTCAAGACGGTTCCCGACTACAAACAAGTGAGCACTTCTGATGAGATAATTGCTCGTATAAATGAGATAGGGGAGAGCAGATTTGATCTTCCTTATGATATTGATGGCGTCGTTATAAAAGTTGACGATTTCAAGCATCGTGATATTCTCGGTGCAACGGCAAAAGTTCCTAAATGGGCAGTTGCTTATAAATTTCCTCCGGAAGAGAAGAACACAAAACTTATCGATATAGAACTGAATGTCGGAAGGACCGGCGCAGTTACACCTGTCGCTGTATTTGAACCTGTTTTTCTGGCAGGTACTCAGGTATCACGTGCGACGCTTCATAATCAGGATCTTATAATAGAAAAAAATATAAATATTGGTGATACAATAAGGGTACGCAAGGCAGGTGATATCATTCCCGAAGTTTTAGGCTCGGTCGAAAAGAATTCAGAAGGTGCTTTCATGCTTCCCGATGAATGTCCTGTATGTCATACAAAGCTTGTAAAGTCCGAGGATGAAGCAGCTGTGCGTTGTCCTAATGTTGAATGCCCTGCACAGATATTCCGCAGTATAGTTCATTTTGCCTCAAAGGGAGCTATGAACATCGACGGATTAGGTCCGCAGATAGTTCGTTTGCTGCTTGACAATAAATTAATAACTTCTGTGGCAGACCTTTACAACATCAAGGAAGATGATCTTTTGGCTCTTGACAGTTTCAAGGAAAAGTCAGCACATAATCTTGTTACTGCTATTGAAAAATCAAGATCGGTCTCCCTTGACAGACTTATATTCGGTCTGGGTATAAGAAACATAGGTCAGGCTTCAGCAAAGCTTCTTTGTGCTAAATTTGGCGGACTTGACAGTATAATGTCAGCAACAGCCGAGGAAATATCCGGTATCGACGGATTCGGTGTGGTCATGGCACAGAGCGTCTATAACGCTTTTCATGAGGAGCATATGATAGCTTTGATTCAACGTCTAAAAGAATGTGGAGTAAATACCGAATATGAAAAGGTACAGCAGGATGACCGCTTTGCAGGAAAAACTTTTGTTCTGACAGGTACTCTTCCCACATTAAAAAGAAACGATGCCAAGGAACTCATAGAAAAGTTCGGTGGAAAGGCAAGCGGTTCTGTTTCAAAAAAGACAGACTTTGTTCTTGCAGGTGAGGAAGCCGGCAGCAAGCTTACAAAGGCACAGGAACTTGGCGTTAAGATCATTTCCGAAGAAGAATTCATGGAGATGATAAAGTAAAGCATCACATACTGATATTCTCAGATAAAATGGCCCCCGTACTTTTTTGTACGGGGGCCTGATCATTATTCGGTACCTTTGATGTATTCAATGAACTGTTTTGCAACACGCGGCGAACGTCCGCCTTTTGAAAGTGCAAATCCTTCCGCTTTTATCTCCAGTTCTGCACGGTCGGTCTTAATCTCGTATTCATCAGCCATTTTGTTTATAAGATCGAGGAATAGTTTTTTATCAGGCTTCTGGAATGTAACAGTAAGTCCGAAGCGGTCAGATAGCGAAAGAAGTTCCTGCATGGTATCCTTGAAATGTATCTCATCGCCTTTTCGTGCCGTGAAAGTTTCACGTACCAGATGACGGCGGTTAGATGTGGCATAGATCACCAGATTTGAAGCCGTAGAAGCTACACTGCCTTCGAGAATAGCTTTCAGTGCGGCGTAGTCGTTGTCGTCCTCGGTGAAGGACAGATCATCGATGAAGATAATGAATTTCAGCGGATTCTTACTAATTTTTTCGACGATGTTCGGTATCTCATGCAGTTGTTTCTTTTTCAGCTCGATAAGCCTGAGACCTTCACAAGCATACTCGTTTGCGATAGCTTTAACAGTCGAGGATTTGCCTGTGCCACAGTCGCCGTAAAGCAGAACATTATTGGCAGGTTTGCCTGCAAGCAGTGCCTTAGTGTTTGCTATGACCTGTGATCTTTCATTTTCATAATCATGGAGCTGTGACAGTCTTATTGGATCGGCGTGCTCAACATGGGTCATAATTCCTTCCTTGATGATAAAGATATTGTGCTTTGAATAAATGCCATATCCTATCTTCTTTATATCATGAACTCTCTGTGCATATATCTGCGAGAAATCCCGTGGGCTTATTTTGTACTCAGGCAGAAATCCGTCATAATTGATCTTCGATATGAATTCGCTGCTGGGGATAGTTGCCAATTCTTCAAGAAAAGCCAGTTCATTTGCAAGACAGTTGTCAAGCATCGTACCGGTTTCAAGATCTTGGCCTTTTTTGAGTATAAAAATATTATCATCCTCAAGAACTATTTTCATCATGTATTCTGTGAGATCATCTCCGTAATTATACAGTTCGGAACACATATCGCAGTAGAATTGTATGGAGTCCCCGGTATTATTCTCCTGTATTGACTGTATTGTCTGTATCATATTTAAGATCACAGGATCGTTTTTCCTTAGTTCTCTGAATATTACAAGACTCCTTATCTGTTTTAATATTTGCTTGAAGTCATTCATTTTATTTTCCTCCATTTTATCTTAAACAGTATCTTGAACGGAACAGTCCGTTTTATTTTGCTAGTATTTTATCCTGCCGATGCACTGCATCAGACAGCAAGCCGGCAGTTTTGAACGATATGTATAGGCTCCCGTTCTCAGTGATATTCTTTCAGACAGCGTTTTATCACCAGAACAGTCCGTTTTTTATCTCAGCTATCTTATAGCCGCTTTTTTGCAGAAGTTCATACCCGTTCACCGTACAGGTCTTTCGGCTGACAAAAGCGCCATCGCCCAACAGTGAAAGCACCAAAGCCGCGCCGCTTGGTCTGTCAGTCATAAAGCTGACACTCTCGCCGTCTTTCACTGCCCTTATTACTTCGGGAAAGATGTCTTCTTCGTCATCGCCTCCACGCGGAAAATACACCTTGACAATAGCAGTTTTATCCTTTTCTGGCGATAATTTCACATTTATCCCGCCATTAAAGCATATAAGGCAGACATACCTTGCACCGCCGACAGTCAGCACGCGGGTCTTTTTCTTCAAAGTACCACCCACTTCTCACCGACCGCCGATCTTTCAGCCGACTGCCCGTCTCCAAGCTCCGCCGTTTCACCGACGGTATTATCCAGCTTATAGATATATTGGAGCGATACCAGCCTTGCATCTTCATTACTGTGATGACCGCCGCATAAAAATTGCCAATATCCGTCATCATCGTGAGAAACATAAAGCACGGGCTCACCCTCATCAGTAATATGGCAGCAGGTAAAAACTGCCACATCGGGGGAGTCAGCAAAAGGAAAAGTGTTTTTCACTTTTTTCACCTCGCTTAAATACTTTTATATTATATAACATTTTCACTTATAAGTCAATGTTTAATAATTAAGTCATTGACAAGCACCCCCAAGATGTAGTATAATATAACATATATCGATACATTCTGTATCAGGGATAAGTAAAATAATCTGTAAAGGAGCTGCTGATATGTCAGTATACAGAATTTATGTAGAAAAAAAGCCGGAATTTGCAGTAGAGGCTGATTCGCTGCTGGGCGGTATCAAATCTGCATTGGGTCTAGAGAACCTCAAGGGTATGCGTGTTATAAACCGCTACGATGCAGAAGGTCTGCCTGTAAAGGATTTTGAACTCGCTATACCTGTGGTATTTTCCGAGCCTGCGGTCGATGTAACATACGATCATCTCCCCGCTGTCGGCGAGGACGAACAGATATTTGCAGTTGAATATCTTCCCGGTCAGTTCGATCAGAGAGCCGATTCCTGCGCGCAGTGTATCTCGCTGCTGACAGCAGGCAAGCGTCCTGTTATCAAGTCTGCACGTATTTACATTGTAAGCGGCAGTCTTTCCGATGAGGAACTTGCTCAGATCAAGCACTACATCATAAACCCAGTTGAGTCGAGAGAGGCTTCTCTTGATGAATTTGAGACACTGGATATCAAGTATGATATCCCCACAGAAGTTTCAACTGTTGAGGGCTTTATTGATTCATCCGAGGACGATCTCAAGGCAATGCTCAGCGATCTTGGCCTTGCTATGGATCTTGATGATATCAAGTTCTGCCGTAAGTATTTCAAGGAGCAGGAGAAGCGTGATCCTACTATCACCGAGATCAGAATGATCGATACATATTGGTCGGATCACTGCCGTCACACAACATTCTCAACTATTGTTGATAATGTTTCTATTGAGCCCGACTATATCGCAGCTACCTTTACCGATTATATAAATGCCAGAAAAGACCTCTACGCAGGCAGAACAGACAAGCCCATAACCCTTATGGATCTGGCTTGTTTCGGTGCTAAGCAGCTCAAGAAGGCAGGTCTGCTGAAAGATCTGGATGAGAGTGAAGAGATCAATGCTTGTTCCGTAAAGATCAAGGTCGATGTTGACGGTGTTGATGAGGACTGGCTGTTGATGTTCAAGAACGAGACGCACAACCATCCCACTGAGATCGAGCCTTTCGGCGGTGCAGCTACTTGTCTCGGCGGTGCTATCAGAGATCCGCTGTCAGGACGTTCGTATGTATATCAGGCAATGCGTGTAACAGGTGCAGGTAATCCACTTGTTCCCGTTGAAGACACTATCGCAGGTAAGCTTCCTCAGAGAAAGCTTGTAGTTGGTGCTGCTAACGGTTATTCTTCCTATGGTAACCAGATCGGTCTTGCTACTGGTCACGTAAATGAGATATATCACCCCGGATACGTTGCAAAGCGTATGGAGATAGGTGCTGTTATCGGCGCTGCTCCAGCTTCCAATGTAAGGCGTGAAAGACCTGCTCCGGAGGATATCGTTATCCTGCTGGGTGGTAAGACCGGACGTGACGGCTGCGGCGGTGCAACAGGTTCATCAAAGTCCCATACACTGCATTCTCTTGAGACCTGCGGTGCTGAAGTTCAGAAGGGTAATGCTCCCGAAGAAAGAAAGCTCCAGAGACTGTTCAGAAATCCTGAAGTTACTGCTATGATCAAGCGCTGCAACGACTTCGGTGCAGGCGGTGTATCCGTTGCTATCGGTGAGCTCGCTGACGGTCTTCAGATAAATCTTGATCTTGTTACAAAGAAATATGACGGCCTTGACGGTACAGAACTTGCTATCTCCGAATCTCAGGAGAGAATGGCTGTTGTTATCGCCAAGGAAGACCTTGAAAAGTTCATGGCTGAGGCTGCTAAGGAAAATCTTGAAGCTACTATGGTAGCGAGGGTTACTGAAGAGCCCAGACTGAGAATGAACTGGAACGGTAAGACAATAGTTGATCTTTCCAGAGAGTTCCTTAACTCCAACGGCGCAGAAAAGCACACTGATATCGAAGTGCCTACTCCTGTATTTGCAAATGATGATGGCGGTGCAGACACGGCTGACCGTTGGGAAGCTATGATCTCTAACCTTAATATCTGCTCTCAGAAGGGTCTTGTAGAACGTTTTGACTCCACTATCGGTGCAGGTACTGTACTTATGCCTTACGGCGGTAAGTATCAGAACACTCCTACTCAGGCTATGGCTTGCAAGCTCCCAGTACTTAATGGTGAAACTACCACAGCTTCTGTAATGGGCTGGGGCTTTAATCCTTTCCTGTCCAGTGTAAGCCCTTACCACGGTGCAATGTCCGCAGTTGTTGAATCAATATCCAAGGTTATCGCGACCGGTGGTTCTTACAAGCATTGTTGGCTGACATTCCAGGAGTATTTCGAGAGAACTCAGAATGATCCTTCAAGATGGGGACAGCCTTTCTCCGCACTGCTTGGCGCTTATAAAGCTCAGATAGAACTGGGCTGCGGCTCTATCGGCGGTAAGGACTCAATGTCGGGTACTTTTGAGAATATCGACGTTCCTCCTACTCTTGTATCTTTTGCAGTTTCCACTGCTAAGACTGATAAAGTCATCTCACAGGAGTTTAAAAAGGCAGGCTCCAAGGTAATACTCATCAAGCCTGAATATGATGCAAATAATCTCGTTAACTTCGACAGCCTGAAAAAGGTATTCGAGAAGGTCGAGAAGCTTATAGCTGACGGCAAGGTACTGTCCTGCTGGTCTGTAGCTTACGGCGGCGTTTCCGAGGCTGTTGCTAAGATGGCATTCGGAAATAAGATCGGTTTCAAGTTTATCGGTAAGGTAACTCCTGCTGAACTCTTCCGTGCTTGCTACGGCAGCTTCGTTATCGAACTCGCTGACGGCGTTGATGCTGATGAAAGGATCATCGGTATCACAACAAATGATTATATCATCGAAAACAACGACTATACTGTTGACCTGAATAAACTTCAGGCACTGTGGGAAGGCAAGTTGGAACCCGTTTACCCCGTTCACGTAAGCGAGCCAGCTGAAAAGCCCAATAAGTATACCTTCAAGGCAGAGGAGAGAAAAGCTCCGGCTATAAAGGTAGCTAAGCCTAAGGTGCTTATACCTGTATTCCCCGGTACCAACTGCGAATACGATACGGCAAGACAGTTTGAGAAGGCCGGTGCTGAGGCTGAGATATTCGTGGTAAGGAATCTATCCGAGCAGGCAATCAAGGAATCTGTTGATGCTATGGAAAAGAAGATCAAGCAGTCACAGATTGTTATGCTGCCCGGCGGTTTCAGCGGCGGTGATGAGCCTGACGGAAGCGGTAAGTTTATCGTATCATTCCTGCGCAATCCCAAGCTGACAGATGCTATCCATGATCTTCTTAAAAATCGCGATGGTCTGATGCTTGGTATCTGCAACGGTTTCCAGGCTCTGGTAAAACTGGGTCTTGTACCTTATGGTGAGATCGTTGATATGCGTGATGATTCACCCACACTGACATTCAACACTATCGCAAGACATCAGTCCAAGATGGTAAATACACGTATCGCTTCTAACAAGTCGCCTTGGCTGGCAGCTTGCGAAGTAGATGATATCCACAGTATAGCTATCTCTCACGGTGAGGGAAGATTCGTGGCTACTGCTGAGGAGATCGCCAAGCTTGCAGCTAACGGTCAGATCGCAACACAGTACGTTGACTTCGACGGCGAACCCACATTTGATATCCACTGCAACCCCAACACATCATTCGATGCTATCGAGGGTATCACTTCGCCCGACGGCAGAGTGCTGGGTAAGATGGGTCACTCCGAAAGAATGGGCAACGGTGTATGCATCAACGTTCCCGGTGCAAAGGATCAGAAGATCTTTGAGAGCGGCGTAAAGTATTTCAAATAATCTGATATCCTGACAATCGTCCGTGAAAGCGGACGATTGTTTTTTGCGTTGATTGACTTTCAGTTCCAGTTATGTTATAATTGTCCACATGAAAGGAGCGATAAAAATGTTAATACCTTCAAGACTTAAAAAGGGGAGTAAGATTGCGATCGTTTCGCTTTCATGGGGAATACTCGGTGATCCGAGCAGTTCTTTCTGTATTGATCTCGGAGTAAAACGCATGAAAGAAATGGGGTTGGAACCTGTTTTCATGCCCAACGCGCTTAAAGGTGAAAAGTTTATCCAAGATAATCCCGATGCCCGCGCATCCGATCTGAAAGCTGCTTTTGCGGATAAAAATATTGACGGTATATTCTGTGCAATCGGCGGTAATGACACTTTCAGGACGCTGCCGTTCCTCATAGATGACCCTGAGTTTGTAAAACTTGTTCATGAACATCCAAAGGTTTTCATGGGTTATTCAGATACAACGGTTAACCACCTGATGTTTTACAAACTTGGCTTACAGACTTACTACGGCCCTTCTTTTCTTGATAATTTTGCAGATTATGGAAAGGATATGTTGGAGTATACTAAAGAGTCGGTAAAAACTCTTTTTTATGGTCATACTTTATCCGAGATACATCCTGCACCGTTATGGTTTGAAAACAGGAAAGACTTTTCCGAAAGTCAGCTTGGTGTGCCGCGCATATCACATAAAGAAGAGCACGGATTTGAACTTTTGCAGGGTGATGAAGGATTTTCAGGTGAACTCATCGGAGGCTGCCTTGAAAGCATCAGTGATCTGCTGACAGGTGACTGTCATTCCGAAGAGAAAGTTATATGTGATAGATATGGCATTTTCCCGGAAAAGGATGAATTACATGGCAAAGTGCTGTTCATTGAGACCTGTGAGGAATGTCCATCGCCTGAGAAGTTTGCTTATGAACTCGAACAATTGAAAAAGCGAGGCGTTTTTGAAGCAGTAAATGGTGTCATAGTGGGTAAGCCTTATGACGAGATATACTATGAAGAATATAAGCCTGTGCTTAAAAGGGTCATTGATGACCCTGCACTTCCTATACTCTATAACGTTAATTTTGGTCATTCGCATCCCAAGACCATACTGCCATATGGTGCCGGTGTAATATGTCTCAGGGGCAGGATCGTTTTCACTTGAAAACTGTGTTATATACTTTTGTTTGTTGGTGTCTTTACTTTTTTGAGTATATATGATATAATTAAGACAGTACTGTTAAGAGCAGTACTGTCTTTAATCTTTATTATGTCGGTGATAGAAAATGGATGACAAGCAGCTGCTTATAGAAAAGTATCATCTTATACATGAAAACAATGCGTGGTATTCGGACAGGGAAAACTCTCATAAGCATCTTATTTTTAAAGATGTTTTCTATGAGCGGAACGATGTCATTGGACTGCTTTTTCGCATAAACAAGCTTTGTGCTGCCAAGGTAAAATACTTTCGTGCAAATATAGATAAATTTGATCCGATGAAGTATGACTATAAAAATGGATTTATATCCGTCCCTCTGTGGGATGCTGATTTCCTGAAACATCGTGCATCCGGATTTATCATTGATTTCAGGTATTTACAGACTATTACTGTATATGAGGATTTTATTGCTCTTTGTGAAGAGCTTGAGCGTTTTGAATGATAATACAAACAAAGCTAAACTGTGGCATAAAGCTTATATTAGTGATCTGCCACTGTCATCGAGAAGGAGGTCTACTTATGGAAAAACTGCTGAAACTTTTAAAGTCAAATGCAAGACTCTCAAATGCCGAACTTGCTGTAATGCTCGGTAAGACTGAGGGTGAGGTCGCCGCGGAGATAGAAAAACTGGAAAAAGACGGAATAATTACCGGTTATACTGCTATAGTTGACGAAGCTGTGTATGATCCTAATTCTGTTACCGCTTTGATCGAATTAAAAGTTACCCCACAGTCACAATCCGGCTATGATGATATAGCTAAATCCATAGCAGCTTATGATCAAGTAGAATCCGTACGACTAATGTCAGGAGTATATGACATACTGGTATCAGTTACAGGTACAAATATCCGTGAAGTTTCAAGATTTGTTGCTGAAAATCTAGCAGCTATGGATGGTGTGCAGTCTACAGCAACTCACTTTCTGCTGAGAAGCTATAAAGTCAATGGTATATCCGTTACTGCTGATGATAAAGATGAGAGGGGATTGATGTTCCCATGATAGATTACAATAAGATCCTTTCTCCTGCTATTGTGGATATGAAGCCATCCGGCATACGAAAATTCTTCGATATTGCACAGCAGCTGGAGGGTGTTATCTCTCTTGGTGTTGGTGAACCTGATTTCAAAACACCGTGGGTGGTCAGACGTGAAGCGATAAACGTACTGGAAAAGGGCAGAACTTCTTATACTGCAAATGCAGGTCTCGCAGAACTCCGCAAAGAGATAGCACGTTATTTCAGCGACAGGATAGGTGTAAACTATGATCCCAATGATGAGATAATCGTAACCGTAGGAGGTTCTGAGGGAATAGATCTTTGTATCAGGTCCATTGTAACAGCAGGTGATGAGGTATTGATAGTTCAGCCTTCATTTGTCTGTTACAGCCCCATAGTTACACTATGCGGAGGAGTTCCTGTGCCTATAGAGACTAAGGCTGAAAATGAATTCCGTCTTACTGCCGAGGAATTAAGAAGTAAGATAACCGAAAAAACAAAACTTCTGGTTCTGCCTTTCCCGAATAATCCCACAGGTGCGATCATGCGCAGAGAAGATCTTGAAGAAATTGCAGAAGTTCTTCGTGATACAAATGTCCTTGTTCTCTCTGATGAGATATATTCTGAGCTTACATACAGCGGAAAGCACGTTTCAATTGCGTCCCTTCCTGGGATGAGAGAGCGTACAATTGTCATAAACGGATTTTCAAAGGCTTATGCCATGACAGGCTGGCGACTTGGTATCGCTGCTGCCCCCCGGGAGATAACATCGCAGATGCTTAAACTCCACCAGTACGCTATTATGTCTTCACCGACAGTCAGTCAGTTCGCAGCGATTACAGCACTAAGGGAATGTGATGAAGATATCGCAAAAATGCGTGATGAATACGATATGCGTCGTCGTTATCTCGTTGATGCTTTCAATAAGCTTGGTCTTGATTGTTTTACGCCTCAGGGTGCGTTTTATGTGTTCCCATGTATCAGAAGTACCGGGCTTTCAAGCAGCGATTTTTGTGAAAAACTGGTTTACAGTAAAAAAGTTGCTGTTGTTCCGGGTAATGCATTCGGTGATTGTGGCGAGGGTTTTGTGCGTGTCTCCTATGCATATTCTCTAAGCCACCTCAGAGAAGCGATAAAGCGTATCAGCGAATTTTTAGAGGAGCTTAAAAATGGCACTGTATAATAATATCAAAGTCAAGGCATACGGCAAAATAAACCTTTTGCTGGATATAATAGGAAGGCGTGAAGACGGATATCATATGCTTAATACCGTCATGCAGACGGTAAGTGTGTATGATACGCTTGAACTTTCGATAGACGCTGATTCTCCGGAAGGTATAGAGATTGTTTGCGACAAGGAGGGATTCCCCCTTGACAGCAGTAATCTTATCTGGAAGGCAGCTGAGTTATTCAAAGAGTATACGGGTATCACTTTCGGCGGAAAACTTATAGTCAAAGTTGAGAAAAATCTGCCGTCTCAGGCAGGTATGGGCGGCGGCAGCGCCGATTGCGCGGCCATGCTGAAAGCTATGAATACATTCTTCTGTACACTGAAAGATGAGGATGAACTCTGTGAACTTGGTGCAAAGCTTGGTGCAGATGTTCCGTTTTGTATAAAGGGCGGTACAAGGCTATGTCAGGGTATAGGTGAGATAACAAATAAGCTGCCATCCATAGACTGTGCTTTTGTTATAGTCAAGCCGGATGTCAGTGTTTCCACACCTGAGGCTTATAAGCGTTATGATCTTATGAAATCTCCTCCGAGGAGCCATCTCGATTATTTCCTTAAATCGCTTGCTTCCGGTAATGTTTTCTCCACTATCATATACCTCTTCAATGTTTTTGAAGCAGCCATAGACCAGCCGGAGATAGCACAGGCTAAACAGACCCTAAAAGAGGCAGGTGCCCTCAATACACTTATGACAGGCAGTGGTTCAGCTGTATTCGGTGTTTTTGAAAATGAAAAATATGCTGAACAAGCTGCTGCAAAACTTTCAGGCAAGTATAATTACTGTGAGGTATGTGTTCCCGTAAAGAGTGGATATGAGCTTATGTGGGTCAACAGATAGTATAGGAAAGGAAGGCAATTGAATGAACTATAAATGTAAATTCTGCGGATACAGATTCAAGGACAAGGATGAACAGATATGTCCTGAATGCCTTACTGCCCGTGAAGATGATATTTCCTGTGGTATTTTCGGTGAAGACGAACACAGCCATGAACGTTTCGATGCTGATAATTTCTATGATGGTCGTGTTGTAAAAAGTGATACGTTCAAAGACGGTAAAGCAGATTTTCTGAAAGAAGAACGCCGTGAAGAGAACCGCGCTGCTGCTGCAAAGTACGAACGAAGAAATGGTGGAGATATCAACGTTGAGGCAACTCCGTCTCCTAGACTTTCAATAAATACGCAGTCATATAATTACGGTAACCAGTTTTCTGCAGTAAATAAAACAAATAGCCCTAAGAAGAAAAGCAGCGGTAAGGGTTGTGCTGTGTTTATTATTATTTTGATAATGCTCGGTATGTTCGGTGATAGGATACCTGAACTGATTGACAAAATCAAGGAAGAAATAAATAGCACAAATAACAGTTCTTCCCAAGTCAGCAAAAATACCAAAGAACCCGAGATACAGGGTATTAAGGGTTCAAAATCGATCGACTGTGATTTTGACATTTATTTGGAAAGTTTTGATATCAGCAGCATGACCTATGACGAAATGACTATTTTCCAGAAGCCTAATATTTTTTATTCGGATAATGACAACTGGATTCCAGTCGAGGAAAGTGATCAGCGTGACTTAAAGTCTATGAAAATGACTTTTGTTTTTGAATACCCCGATCACAAAAAAGTAGAATCAGAAGATGTAGAGATAAAAGATATCTACAGCTTTGGATATAATGCCGATAATGAGGCTACTAGTTTATATACCGGTTCAATTAATGATACTAACATTGTTAGTATCAAAAGAACTGTTCTCAGCCCCACCATGTTTTTTGATGCAGGTTCTGAATCGGGATACATATTTATTGATCTTGATTATAAGGGCAAGGAGGTTACATTCACTTTCCCTGTTGAATTAATAGAATAATGATTAGTAAAGAATTGCTGAAAAGCTGCAAACTTTGTCCTCGTAAATGCGGTGCTGAAAGGTTTGCAGGTAAATTGGGATTCTGCCGCGCGGGGGCAGAGATAAAGATAGCACGTGCAGATCTTCATATGTGGGAAGAACCTCCTATCAGCGGTACTAACGGCTCGGGTACTGTCTTTTTCTCAGGCTGCAATCTGCAGTGCTGTTTTTGCCAGAATCATGTGATATCTGCTGAGGGAAAGGGCTTCGTGCTTACTGCGAAAGAACTTGCCGACACGTTTCTGATGCTGCAGGATAGGGGTGCTCATAACATAAATCTTGTAACCGCGGCTACCTATGTTCCGCAGATAATTGAAGCTCTTGACATAGCAGGGGACAAGCTTAACATACCGATCGTTTACAACAGCGGCGGATATGAAAACATTGAAACACTTGAAATGCTGAGAGGCTATGTGGATATCTTCCTGCCTGATCTGAAATATTACTCAGGTGAGCTTTCTTCAGATTATTCCGGTGCTTCTGATTACTTTGGGTGTGCATCAAGGTCGCTCATTAAAATGCACGAGCTTGTAGGTTCGCCAAAGTTTGATGAAAACGGAATAATGAAAAGGGGAGTAATCGTAAGGCATCTTGTATTACCCTCATGTCGTCATGATTCCGCTAAGATCATCGGCTGGCTGGCAGATAATTTCACACCAAATGAGATACTTATAAGCCTTATGAGTCAGTATACTCCTATGTATAAAGCAAAGGATATCGAGGCGCTGTCCCGCAGAACGTCAACCTTTGAATATGAGTACGTTTGCAGACTTGTTGAAGGCTGTGGATTTGATGGATTTTTCCAGCAGAGAAGCGCTGCTGAGGACAAATATGTCCCGGAATTTTTTGATAAGAAATACTATTGATATCGGAGCAGCAAATGAAAGAATTTAAATTACAGCCATTGCGGATATGTGCAGGTTGGAAAGTAGCCTATAATAATTTCTCGGAATATGACCCTGAGAAAGATGAATCGGAATATTCATACGAGCTATATGAGGATCTTTTGCAGCTTGAAAACAACGAGCTTCTTATTGATCTCGGTTGGTATCCGCATGGTGAACTTGAGGGAAGTTATAAACTGTATATGGTCAATATCACTTTTGAAGCACCCTTTCAACATCCACTTGAAGTTTTTTCTTCTCGCTCAAAAACGGAGATACTTGAAAAGCTTGAATACTGGACAAATTCTGGCTTTTATCAGAAGTATATCAGGCCTACTGTAAAATGATATAATTATCTCTTAAATATTAATCGATTTGTAATAACTAACCCTTGACAATCAGTACAAAATGCGTTATAATGACAATAAGAACTATGAATTGGTTCTTATCACAAAACAAACACATAATACTGATTGACAGATAAAGAAAAGAGGGAATGCCGATGTCTAAAGCTATGGGTTCAAGATACTCTGTTGAAACCTCCAAGGAGAGCAGAGAGTATTTTGAGTTCGTCAAGGATCTTCTTGATAATGAAGTAGTGCGTGAGATGAAGAAATTCAGACACCACTATAGTACAACCTGTTACCAGCATTGTCTTAATGTGTCATATTATAATTATATCGTCTGCAAAAAGCTGGGTCTGAATGCGAAAGCCGCTGCGAGAGCCGGTATGCTCCATGACCTGTTTCTGTACGACTGGCGCGATGAGCCAAGGAAAAAAGGCGAGCTGCCTCATGGTTTTACTCATCCAAGGATAGCTCTTGAAAATGCTAAGGAGCATTTTGAACTGGACAAGGTCGAGGAAGATATGATAATCAAGCATATGTGGCCGCTGACAGTTAAATTGCCCAAATATGCAGAGTCCTATGTTATAGTTATGATCGACAAATATGCCGCTATGCTGGAGTTCGGTGTTCACTTCAAGAACGTTCTTTCAAACACTGTTCACTCCATACACAAGCATAATTAAGATGCCTGATACAGAAAACAACAAGTCTCCTGCGCTGATCCCGCAGGAGACTTTATTTTTTTAAATGGTTATCCCCTTAACACACCACAAGTAAGATCACTGCACCAAAGCAGCCAAGAGCCTTAAATACGCACTGTTTCCCAGCTTACGACGGTTGAATTTGTAACAGTATTCGGCAGCATATAACGCTGTGTGGATCTTTTCGTTTCCGTGGTAAGTTCCCATGATCATTGCTTTGAAGTTTGAAATAACTTTATGCATCCAGTTCAGCTGACCGCTTGTCGGATCATATGTCTCAAAAACATGGAAGTATTTCTGTGCCAGCGGTTTCTTGTAACTTCGAGCATTATCACTCTCGATCTTCGAGCCAGCGCGGATATTATCCCTGGCAAATCTACCCACAGTTATACCCTTTAAATTCGGCACATCGCTCATTTTAACGTACTCGAGATTTCCTGCTGCGTTCTTTGATAAAGCTACGATCATCTTGACTTTTTCAGTACCTCTGCCGCGCTTTTTACCGTGAGTCGGAGCACCGAGATAGGTGTCGTCAAGCTCAACTATACCGTCCAGCAAATAGCGTTCTTCACGGCATTTCATAGCTTTTCTGATGCGATGAAGGATGTACCATGCAGTCTTGTAGGTCACCCCCAAAGACCTCATCAGCGTAACAGCAGAAACACTGCATTTGTTGCTCATAATGAGGAATGCGGTGACTATCCACAGTCTGAGCGGAATATGTGTTCTGTGCATAAAAGTTCCGTTTGTGGCGGAAATATCTGCTTTACATAACTTGCAGCGCAGCAGATGACGTGACCTTATCCTGCGGTACTCAGAGCCACCGCAAAACGGGCAGGCAAAGCCCTTTTCAAAGCGGATATCAAGCAGAAAATCCTTGCAAAAGCTTTCATCTGCGAACTTTGAGTATATCCCATCAAGTGTGATCTCAGGTTTCGGAAATCTTTTTGACATAGCGACAGCTCCCTTCGGTTTCTGTCACTATTATACTATATTTTCTGAGTTTTGAGGTCTGTTTATTTGGACAGCATTGTAAATTATCTGTGGTGTGTTAAAGGGATAACCATGTTTTTTTATTTAATTTCCAAATACGAAGAAATGAGTTAGACCCAGCCATTCACGTACCCAGTAGGTCGGAACATATTTGGGCTGTGTATTGGCGGAATAGGCGGTCACGTTTTTAGCGCCCTCCTGCTTTGCGATAAGACTAGCGCGGTATTGGTGGAAACCGTCTGTAACTATCGTGATATCTCTGCCGCAGCCAAGTTTATCTGTTATGGCGAAAGAAAATTTGATATTCTCAAATGTGTTGGTAGATTTGTCCTCCATTATAAGACGGCTTTCATCAGCGCCTTTTTCCACAAGGTATCTTCGCATACCTTCTGCTTCGGAGATTTTTTCATCGCTGCCTTTCCCACCTGAGAGGACTACCAATGCATCGGGATGTTTTTGCATAGCTTCGTATGCAGCATCAAGTCTCCTCCTGAGCATTCGTGAAGGTCTTTCGCCCTTGACCTTACAACCGAGAACTATTATCAGGTCGGTTTCTTTAGGTTCATTTTCCTGTGCCTGGTACATTTTTGCGGAAAGTATACCAACATAGGTGAATCCGACAATTAGGAATAATATTACAGCTGTGATAATGCCTTTGCCCCACGCGTGTGACCATAGAATTTGTAGTAATTTGAAAAAATGAGCGTGTGCAGCTGTCGCCGCTATGAGTATTCCGAAAAAAGCAATTCCCGCAATATTTCCAGCATTTAATATTGGAAATGGTGCGATAAATAGCAACAGAAAAAATATTTCAACCGCCAGTATTACGTATTTAAAAGTCATTGTTAGTGCTCCTTTTTTTAGTATGATACTATTATAACATAGTGTACTGAATGATGCAACTTATTTTTTTCTTAAAAAAACAGCAGACCCGAAAGTCTGCTGTTATACATCTCTTATTTACTCAAATTATTCAACGATGAATTTCTTTATCTCTGCGAAGAACTTGTCAGCGTCATCTGTGTGAGCTGTCAGCTGAATCGGGTTAGACAGATCGAGGCTGAATATACCCATTATAGACTTAGCGTCAACTGCATATCTTCCTGATGTCAGATCAACATCAAAATCATACATCATAACGATGCCAACAAATTCCTTAACTGCCTGAATGGAATCAAGAGATATCTTAACCTTTTTCATATCGGTTCCTCCTTTAATATCATGACTCTATAATTTAAATTTCTCCCGGCAGATCAACTGCCTACAATAATATTATAATCATATTTTCTAAAATGTCAAGTTATATTTGCAAAAAAAAAGAAAATATGGTACAATAGTCAATAGATGAGGTTAATCAAAGCTTCAATTGTGTGAACTCTACAATTGAGATGCCTTTATTTTGTGCATATCCAACATATTTCGAGGTGGGCTATATTATATGAAAATATTCTACTATACTTTCGGCTGTAAGGTAAATCAGTACGAAACTGAAAATATCCGTGAAAGATTTGAGCAGGAGGGAGACACTGCTGCAGCGGATATAGCTTCAGCAGACGTGTGTGTTATAAACAGTTGTACGGTTACCGAACAGGCGGATTCCAAGTGTATGCAGATGCTGAGAAGGATACGCAAGGTCTCACCTCGGGCTGTAACTGTTCTTGCTGGCTGTTTTCCGCAGGCATTCAGTGATAAAGCAGAGAAGCTTACCGAATGTGATATCATAGTAGGAACAGATGACAAAGGACGTATACCCGAGTTTACAGATAGATTTATGAAAACAGGTGAGAGGATCATAAGTATCCGTAAACATGAAAAGGGTGAAAAATTTGATACTATGACAAACAAATGCAGCGGAGAAAAAACACGGTCGTATATTAAGATACAGGATGGCTGTGATTGTTATTGCAGTTACTGTATAATTCCGTATGCAAGAGGTCATGTCAGATCAAAACCAATGGAAGATGTTGTACGTGAGGCATCGGAGAATATTGCCGCAGGTCATAAGGAGCTTATACTTACAGGTATAAATCTGTGTTTTTATGGAAGAGATCTTTCTGAAAGACCAACTTTGACTGATGTTGTAGAGAAAGTATGTTCACTGGACGGTGAGTTCCGAGTAAGACTTGGTTCTATAGAGCCTGAAATGATGCTTGCCGATGATATAAAACGTTTATCGGTGTTGGATAAACTTTGTCCGCATTTTCATCTTTCATTGCAAAGCGGATGTGACAGTACTCTGAAGAATATGAACAGACGATATGACTCTTCTGGATATGCTTCACTATGTGCTACTATTAGAAATTATTTTCCTGATTGTGCATTAACTACTGATATAATGGTGGGCTTTCCCGGTGAGGATGAAAAGGCTTTTGAAGAATCGCTTTCATTTGTTGAAGAGATAGCTTTTGCAGAAGCTCATATATTTCCTTATTCAAGACGTGCAGGTACTAAAGCAGACAGTTTTACAGATCAGGTACCTCAGCATATAAAACATGAAAGGGCAAAGCGTATGGCTGAGGTATGTGCTGAATCCAAATCCGGGTTTTTAGCTGGTTGTGTCGGAAAAGTATTTGATGTTCTTTTTGAACGAGAGACCGAGGCAGATTGGCACAGCGGCCATGCACCGAATTATGTTACAGTGAAAGTAAAGAGAAACAGTCCGTCAGATTCACTTCGCAGACAGATTCGTAAGGTTCGTATAATATCGTCAGATAAAGAAGTTTGCTATGGAGAATTTGTATAGACCTGACATTGATCGGTCTTTATGGAGAAATTATTATGAAAACAATGATTTCACTTATAACTTCTGCTACAACTACACTCACCGCGATCCCTGCGATCAGCGTTTCGGCGGGAAAATCAGAGTATTCGCGTTGGGAAAAGTTTCTGAAATACGATAACAGGCTTGATGTCTTTGACTATATAATGATGAAAAGAACATTGTTAAAGGATCTTTGATACATTATATATAGCTTTAGAAGCAGTTACGGTATTATCACTGCCGTAACTGCTTTTGTTTTTTATATGGTCAATAAATCATTTAATTATTTAAAAATTCATTTTCTGAATCGATATGAAGAACAGTTCAAAAACTATTGACAATTTAATCGGTATATGATAAAATATGCATATAAATGGAATCATATCTGATTTATTTTCACTAATTAGTAAATGATAAAAAATAAATCTCAGCTGTTTCAGTATTATAATGGTTTTCGGCAGCGTATATGCCGCTTATCTACTTTATAACTAAGGAGGAATTGATCAATGAATAATCATGTCGGATGGAAAAAAACAACAGCATTTATCATGGCATTGACTCTTGTAGCAGGCAATATGCCTGCAAACGTAGGAGGTTTTTTTACAGTAGGCACAGGCATTGTAGCTACAGCAGTACCGCCGTCTGAAAATAATTCTGGGATATTGTTTGAAAATGCATCCATAATTAATTCATGGACAAGCGGAGATTGTACCGTGACACTTGATTCTGAAGGTACTCTGACAGTATCCAAAAATGAAGGCAGCGGCAATGGCGCTATGGCGGATTATGGTTCTGCAGCTGACAGACCGTGGCACAGTATTTCTTCTGATATCAAGTCAGTAATCATCGAAGATGGTGTAACAACTGTTGGCAACGCTGCTTTTGCTTTATTTAGTGGATTAAATTCTGTAACTATTCCAGGTTCAGTTGAAATGTTAGGTTACAGATCTTTTTATAGCTGTAATTTATCATCTCTTCATTTTGATACGAGAACAAATGATTTGACGCTTAATGTTCAAGCATTTAAAACCAATCCATTTACAACTACCGATATCACTCCCAATAATTTGCAGTATGTTCCAATTAATAATTCAAATGCAGAACCTGCTTCTCTTACAGCAGATGCCCTTAAAAACGGTAATATTATCATAAAGGGTGTTTCTATAGTATATACACCTGTTGAAGCTAAAGCACCAACTTATGAAGAAAACGGAAATATCGCATATTATGTTGGTACAGATGACAAATATTATACTTATGATGAAACAACATCCTCATATACTGAAATAGATCTTGAAGACACTGTTATCCCAAAGCTGGAAATGCAGCCCTCTATGAATATAGTTGTTGATTCTTCTAAGATGGATCTGAATTTCTATGTTCCTATAGCTGACGATTATTCGATTTCAGATTATACTGTAACATACGGCGGCGAAGATCAGACACTTTCTGAGATTCAGTTAAGTAATAAGAATTATGGTGTGTTTACTGTAAAGTGTGCCGCTAAGAATATGACAGATGAAAAACAATTCGTCATCAAAAACGGAGATACTCAGATATTCAGCGAAAATATTTCTGCTGCAGGTTATCTTAAACAGCTGAAGGACCATTCGACTTACGGTCCTATGGTCAAATCCATGCTTCGATATGGTGCAGCCGCACAGAATTATTTCGGATACAAAACAGATGATCCGGCAAACAGTGGTATCGAAGGTTATGGACTTGATACTCTGAAAGAATTAAAAATTGATGATAATTCACCTTCTCAAGTTCAATATTCTCAGGCATTTGACCTTCAGTATTCTTCATATTATGGAATGAATATGACCTATGATTATGATACATCACTGCTTATTGCATTCAGGATCACAGGCAGCTATGAAGCATCTAAGGCTGAGCTTGAAGAAAAATTCGTAAGTGAAACTTACGAAGTCACCTATGAAAAAGACAACACCGGCAATTTTATTATCGTTAAGGTAGCAAATATCCCGATCAAGAAGCTTGGTGAACCTGTCTTTACTTTTGGCGGTGTTGATGTCAAGGCAACTGATTATCTTGCAAGGATAGCAAATAATCTCGAAAAATCCGATAAATTGCGAGATCTGTGCAGAGGACTTTATGCGTTTTATGCTTCTGCAACTTAAGAAAGAGGTGAACTTTAATGGATAAGAAATATGTTACTCCCGAAATGGAGATCACCGAGTTTTTGAATGAAGATGTGATAACAACATCTACACCTGATTATACTGATCCCAATACACCCGGCGGTGAAGGCTGGGGCTGATAATACAACAATTAATCAGGATACAGTATTAGAGATATGCGCTGCGTCATTTCCATGTAGGGTTGACGCAGCGTTTTTATGTGAGATTATAATTGTTTGATAAAAATATGTCATATAAATGACCGAGCAGCAAAATATAATGCGAGCGGCTTTACTTTTACGGCATAATGTGTTATAATAAACTTATCATTACTGAAAGGAATGTTTTAAATGAGTGAAGAATGTACACATGATTGCAGCAGCTGCTCAGCTGATTGCTCATCAAGAGATAATGGCATAGAAAAAGCACCTGCACATTATATGTCTAATGTTAAAAAGGTCATCGCGGTAGTCAGCGGAAAGGGTGGTGTTGGTAAATCACTTGTTACATCTCTGCTGGCTGTTGATTTTGCCAGAAAGGGCTTCAAAACTGCTGTGCTTGATGCAGATATCACAGGTCCTTCAATCCCTAAGATTTTTGGCATTAATGAAAGACCTGTCAACAATGAGGAAGCTCTGTTCCCTTGTGAGAGCGAATTCGGTACTAAGGTCATGTCAATAAATCTGCTGATGGAAAATTCCTCTGATCCTGTTATATGGCGCGGCCCTGTTATAGCAGGTGCTGTAACACAGTTCTGGACAGATGTTGCATGGGGCGATGTTGACTATATGTTCGTTGATATGCCTCCCGGAACAGGTGATGTTCCACTGACAGTTTTCCAGTCACTTCCTGTTGACGGTATTGTAATTGTAAGCTCACCTCAGTCTCTTGTATCTCTTGTTGTGGAAAAATCTGTAAAAATGGCAAAGATGATGAATGTTCCCATACTCGGTATCATCGAGAATATGAGCTATCTTAAATGTCCGGATTGCGGCAAGGAGATCAAGGTGTTCGGTGACAGCCATGTAGATGAGATCGCTAAGGAATATGATCTCAAAGTTCTTGCAAAACTGCCTATCGACCCGCTTACTGCAACTCTCTGTGACAGCGGCAAGATCGAGATAATCGAAAATGATACTATTGCGGCTTTCAAGGATATCAAATTCTGATAGATGTTTTATTATAATAAAAATGCTCTTCCGTCAGTTTGGAAGAGCATTTTTTATATGATTATCCCGATGACACACCACATTAATTAGTATTATATCGGAACTTGAAACACTTGGCGGTTATCCTCACCCCGCCGCAGACGGGGAAATGATAACTACGACACGATATTACCGTGTTATATAGCACTTTGTGGTGGTGTGCTAAATGGATAACCATGTTTTTTATTTTTCATCCACAAGGTTGCTTATCCATATATCAGAGCGAACCATGAAATATCCTAGAAATACTTTGATTATCTCCGCGAAAGTTATTATAGTAAACATCGGGTGGATATCCATTTCAGTGAAGTGAGCCAGTATAAAAGCACAGGGGATCACAAGTACCCAGGTGAATACAAAATCAAACAGGAAAGTCAGACCTGTTTTTCCACCGCTGCGTAGTGTGAAGTAGCAAGCGTGAGTGTATGACCATAAAGGCATAGCGATAGCCTGTATAATTATCATGAAAGTCGAAAGATCCTTGACAGCTTCACTTGTTTTGTAAAGTTTTGGAAAAAGAGGGGCTAAAGGTATTATCGCAGCAGCAAGTATTACAGTGGATATGACGCTAAAAAACCTGAGCTTATCATCTGTGCTTCGTGCTTCTTTGAGCTTGTTTGCTCCGAGCTCTGCACCGACTATAATCCCTATACAAGCTCCCAGTTGGATGAATACCACGCTGAAAAGATTTGTTATGGTACTGCTTATGTTTCTTGCAGCTACTACATCAAGACCCCTTTCCGAATAACACTGAGCCAGTACTGACATACCTGCCGCCCATAGAAATTCGTTTATCAGCAGTGGGTATCCTTTGAACGTCATAGATCTTATTAGGTTAGATGGAATAGCTGTGCTTCTGAACAATCCTACAATGTAAGGGTTACTTTTGGGGTTTGAATGTGTCCAGATTATAACAACTGCAGCTTCGATCGCTTTAGCTATTACTGTTGCAACAGCGGCGCCTTTTACACCCATCTCCGGCATACCAAGCTTTCCGAAAATGAGTCCGTAGTCCAGAACAAGGTTCACGCCGACTGCTGTCATAGAACTTATCATTGGTATAGTGGTGATACTGCACTCACGAAGGGTGCTCGAATATGCTTGTCCGATCCCGAAAGGTATCAGACCTATTATCATTATTCCCATATAGTCCTTTGCGCTTTTTATGGTAAGAGCTATCATCTCAGGACTATCATCTTCACTTATAAATAATTTTATCAGAGGTTCATCGAAAAATCCTAATACAAATGCTCCTACGGCAATAGTAACAGCACAGATATACAGCTTGAATCGTACTGTGTACCTTAGACCATCGTTGTCGCCTTTGCCGAAAAACTGTGCTCCGAAAATACCCGGACCGGCGACTGCACCGAATACAGTTATATTGAATACAAATATGAACTGATTCACGATAGATACACCGCTCATCTGTTCTGTTCCTATTTGCCCGACCATGATGTTATCTATCATGCTGACAAAATTTGTGACAAGATTCTGCAGTATCATCGGTATTACTGTAATAAGCACGCGCTTATAGAAAGCTTTGTCACCTATATATTTTTCTTTTAATGATGTTTTCATTATACTCTCCTTTTTATGACTGAGGGAAATTATAACATAGTTTGCTCAAAAAAGCAAGTCAATACTCGTTATTTTTACATTTTATTGATTATTCTTTGCGGTATATATTTTAATTGTAGGTGAGCATAATACGGAATAGTTCAAACAAGAACTTTGCCATGAAGATTTATTCATATAAAACCAATGAATAGTTCAGCGGTGTATGATACAATATAATCGGTTTGTAAATATTGTACAAACCGCGTTGTATAATTTTGATAAAGAACATAAAGGAGAAAACAATGAAATTAAGAAAATCAGCTATTGTTTTGACTGCTATAATGATGATGTGCGCATCGGGCTGTGCTAATTCCGAAAAAAATGAAAATGCCGATAAGTCAGATAAAACAGAAAAATCAAATTCCTCTGTCGTGACTACAACTGTTGCAAATACAGTTTCTATGCCTGAACCTATACCGGTGCCGGAAGGCGGGTGGACAGACGAAACCATCAAAGATGTTATCTACATCAATGGCAAGAATCTGGAACTGCCATGTACCATTGATGACCTTGGTGACGGTTTTGAGATAGAACCTAATGATGAGGCTGATAAGGAAATAGAGGAAGGTCGCGTCGGGATATATCATCTCAACTACTATGGATATTTTGTAGGCTTTGTTGGTATAAAAGAGTCTAACAAAATATATTCATTAGACTTTGATGCATTTGACAGCCCTATTGAGGACTATCCTGATATACCTTTCAGTATCAATGGTGTCACTATAGGTACTCCTTTTTCTGAGGTCAGAGAGAGAATGGGTAAAGATTTTTCAGATGAAGGTAATCCCGGTCACTTTAAGTGTGATTTCAAAAATTTTAGGGTTAGTATGTATGATGCGTACAATAATGATAAGATATCTTCTATTGAGATATTTAGTCATTAAAAAGAACAGCTTGTATAATTATATTGAAATCCTGTCAGATAAAAAATGAATGTTAAATTTCATTTCGCACTTGACAAAAGAGCAAAAATGTAGTATCATTAGTTAATAGTATAGATAAATGCTTTGACGGAGCAAAGTAGTCTGGTAGGCGCATTTTCAGAGAGTCTGCGGCAGGTGTGAGCAGGCAGCGTCCCACGATGAAGTTACTCTCCCGAGCTTTCGGCTTGAAATCTCAGTAGGGCTGAACGTTTCCCGCGTTAAGGGCAATGAGGTCGGCGTATGCCGATAAACTGAGGTGGTACCGCGTAAATTTCGCCCTCGGAGGACTTAGTGTCCTTCGAGGGCTTTTTTGATGCTTGTAAAGCGAGGTGTCGTTAGTTGAACAGTATCAGGCTTGTTAAGGCAAATGCTGAGAAAGCTGTGCTTGTGCATAGGTTGCAGCGTGAGGCTTTTATGCCGCTGTATGAACGATACCGCGATGACGAGACTTCTCCCGCACTTGAAACTGTCAGCCGTATCACCGAAAGAATATCTGATTCCGATTTTCTGGTGATATATCTTGGGGATACGCCTATGGGCGGAGTAAGGATTCGGCGTTTTGAAAATGATGGTGAAGTCGTAAGGAATATCAGCCCGCTGTTTATTATTCCCCAATACTGGGATAAGGGTATCGGTTCAGAGGTCATGAAAGTGCTTTTTGATACCTATTCTGATGCTGACAAATGGACGCTTTCTACAATCGAAGAAGATGAAAGAAACTGTCATTTTTACGAAAAGCTGGGATTCGTTCGCACAGGCACAAGTACTGTCATAAACGAAAGAATGACTATCATCGGTTATGAGAAGAGATGCTGAATAAATATTTCGGCTGTTATTTGTAAGATATGGAATACATCAAAGCTAAGACTATTCTGCAAAAGTGCAAAGATACCTCGTGGTTCGGGAATGATTACAATATGAATCTGTACCGCGGCTGCTGTCACGGTTGCATATATTGCGACAGCCGAAGTGATTGTTATCAGATAGAGGATTTTGACAAGGTTCGTGCCAAAGATAATGCGCTGATGATACTCCGTGATGAACTTCGCAGGAAAGTAAAATCAGGTGTAATAGGTACGGGTTCGATGTCCGACCCATATAACCCTTTTGAACGCGATGAAAGACTCACGGAAAAATCGCTGATGATTATAGATGCATACGGCTTCGGGATTACGGTGATAACCAAATCTCCGCTGATAACAAGAGATATCCATCTGTATAAACAGATAGCAGAACATTCACCCGTACTTTGTAAAATGACGATAACCACCGCAGATGACAAGCTTTCGCGGTTAGTTGAACCGCGTGTGGCTGCCTCTTCAGAAAGGTTTGATGCACTTGCCAGGATGTCCGATGCGGGAGTGTTCACCGGTATTACATTGATGCCTGTTCTGCCTTTTATTGAAGATACCGAGGATAACATAAGGACGATAGTTCGCAGAGCGCATGAATGTGGAGTGCGGTGCATATATCCTGCTTTCGGAATGACGCTTCGCTCAGGCAACAGGGAGTATTTTTACCAAAAGCTTGACGAGAGCTTCTCGGGGTTGAAAGATCAATATATCAGAAGATACGGCAACAGATATGAATGCCCGTCACCGAATGCTAAAAAACTTTGGCAGGTGTTCACAGAAGAATGCGTAAGGTACGGCATACTTTATGAGATGAAAGCAATTATTAACGCATATAAAGCAGGGTATGAAGACGGTCAGCTTAGCTTTTTTGACTGACTAAACCCACTGAAAGGTTGTGATAAAAATGATATCTACCGCAGATTTCATTGTTTATGTGAAAGAGAGGGCTGTCTGATGTTCAGAGAAATGCTGAGAAAGAAACAAGCTCTTACAGACGAAGAATGTATAGCGGTGTTAAAGACTGAAAAAAGGGGAGTTCTTTCTGTTCTTGGTGACGATGACTACCCATATGGTATGCCTATAAACCATTTCTATTTTGATGAGGACGGACATATTTATTTTCACGGTGCTAAGTTTGGTCACAGGGTCGATGCAGTGAAGCGCCACGAAAAGGTCAGCTACTGTGTTTTTGATGAGGGCTATCGCAAAGAAGGCGAATGGGCTCTGAACATAAAAAGCGTTATTGTTTTCGGCAGACTTGTTCCCGTGGAAGACGAAGCTAAGATGATAGACATCTGCAGAAAACTCAGCCATAAATTCACCGATGACGAAAGCTACATTGAAAGTGAGATAAAGAAGGCGGGTTTTCGTACATTGATGTACGAGCTTATTCCTGAATATATGACTGGCAAACTGGTAAAAGAGGCATAATTCGATAATAAATAACACAAGTAAAATAATGAATATAAAATATTTTCAAATGGAGGAAAACTAAAATGACTTGTTTTGAAGAACTCAAAAGAAGAGGACTCATCGCTCAGATGACAGATGAAAAGGAACTGGAAGAACTTATCAACAATGGTAAGGCTACTTTCTATATCGGTTTTGACCCCACCGCTGACAGCCTTCACGTTGGTCACTTCATGGCACTGTGCCTGATGAAGAGACTCCAGATGGCAGGCAACAAGCCTATTGCACTGGTAGGAGGCGGTACCGGTATGATCGGTGACCCTTCAGGTAAGACTGATATGCGTAAGATGCTTACTCCTGAGACTATCCAGCACAACTGTGAATGTTTCAAGAAGCAGATGAGCAAATTCATCGATTTCTCTGATGGTAAAGCACTGATGGTAAACAACGGCGACTGGCTGCTGAACCTCAATTATGTTGATGTTCTCCGTGAGGTAGGCGCTTGTTTCTCTGTAAACAAGATGCTGACATTTGAGTGCTATAAGCAGAGAATGGAGAGAGGTCTGACATTCCTGGAATTCAACTACATGATCATGCAGTCTTACGACTTCTACAGACTGTTCCAGGATTACGGTTGTAATATGCAGTTCGGCGGCGATGACCAGTGGGCAAATATGCTGGGCGGTACCGAGCTTATCAGAAAGAAGCTTGGCAAAGACGCTTACGCTATGACAATCACCCTGCTGCTCAACTCCGAGGGCAAGAAGATGGGTAAGACCGAAAAGGGTGCTGTTTGGCTTGATGCTGAAAAGACTTCTCCTTACGATTTCTATCAGTACTGGAGAAATGTTGATGATGCTGATGTTATCAAGTGTCTGAAACTGCTGACATTTGTTCCTATTGAGCAGATCGAAGAAATGGAGCAGCACATGGAAGGCGCCGAGTACAACAAGGCTAAGGAACTGCTGGCATTCGAGCTGACAAAGCTTATCCATGGTGAAGAAGAAGCTCAGAAGGCTGATGCTGCTGCGAAGGCAATTTTCGGCGGCGGAGCTGACAGTGCTGATATGCCTGCCGTTACACTCACAGCCGATGATGTTGATGAGAATAAGCAGATAGGCATACTGAATCTGCTTGTAAAGTCCGGTCTGGCTCCTTCCAATGGTGAAGCAAGAAGACTTGTTCAGCAGAACGGTATAGCTGTGAACGGTGAAAAGTTTACCGATCCTAAGGGTATGGTAGATCTCTCCGAGCAGGTCATTATCAAGAAGGGCAAGAAGGTATTCCTCAAAGTTGTTCTCGGCTGATCTGTCTTTACTGATACAAGCAGTAAGTATTTTTAATATTCCGATACACTGCCCGAGGGTCATGCTCTCGGGCAGTACATTTAGAACAAATGTAAATTTTAACAAACCCTATTGCATATATATTACACTTATGCTATAATAATCCAAAAGGTGATGAATATGTATATCTGTCCCGTATGTAAGAAAAAACTTAATAGAGTAGGAAATTCATGGAAATGCTCCAACGGACACAGCTTTGATATAGCCCGCAAGGGTCATGTGAATCTTCTTACGACAGCAAAGCATAATCCTAAGACTGCCGGTGATAATGCCGACATGGTAAAGGCGCGAACGGAATTTCTTGATAAAGGTTATTATCTGCCTTTAGCTGAAAAACTTCGTGAAGTCGCAGGTAATGTGCTGCAAGGCGAAAAATCTCCTGTCATCATCGACAGCGGCTGCGGTGAGGGCTTTTATACCGCTGAACTCTCTAAGCTTGAAAACGCCCGTATCTACGGCATCGATATCTCAAAACACGCTATAGCCCATTGTATGACAAGGGTTCATCTTGCGGGGATAACGAACTGTCAATTCGCTGCAGCATCTTCATTTGACCTGCCTTTTGCGGGTGATTCAGCTGATGCAATAATAAGTGTATTTGCACCTGTCTGTAACGATGAGTATGCTCGGGTGTTAAAAAAAGGCGGCACACTTATTGTTGTTTCGCCTTCTCCACGGCACTTATTTGAATTAAAAGCAGCGGTTTACGATATGCCTTATGAAAACAAACCCAATGACTATCATCTTGATAAATTCAATAAAGGCACAGATACTGTTTTTGAATACAAAGCGCTTCTTTCATCACAGAAGGACATATTCGATCTCTTTATGATGACACCATACTTCTATAAAACATCCGAGGAGGGTATGGCTAGGTTGAGATCACTTGATACTATCGAGGTCACCTGCGGTTTTGTGATACAGGTATTTCTTAGTAGATAGCAGGTAATATGTTATAGAAATGGGGGATAATTATGGATAAGAAATTATTTTGCAAGGGTTATACGTGGGGATTTTTCAGCAGAGAGGGAGAACTACTGTCTGAAGAAGCCGAAAGATCCATGAAGCGCCTCGCATCGAATGGATTAGACTGGATATGCATAACTGTAAACGGCTGGCAGGAAACATTTTACAGCACAACGATCTTCTCGCTGTATGGTCTTACCCAGACCGATGAGGAGATCGCTCATGCAGTAAGTATGGCAAAGTCACTTGGTCTGAAAGTATGCCTTAAACCAATGGTGAACTGCCTTGATCGCTCGTGGCGTGCCAGAATAGATTTTCCCAGTGAGGAAGGAAGCGGTTATTGGGAAAAATGGTTCACTTCATATAACAGGTTCATGGTGTACTATGCTAAAATGGCAGAAAAACTTGGCTGTGAAATGCTATGTACAGGATGTGAGATGGCTGGCATGGATAAGCAGAGTGATCGCTGCCGTTACATGATAAAAAAAGTCAGGGATGTTTACAGTGGTATCATCATGCATAATATCAATCACGGTGATGAACTTAGGTTTGAATGGCTTGGTGATGTTGATGTCATCGGTATAAGCGGTTATTATCCTGTTACAGATGCTGCAAACAGAAGCATCGACTTTATGCGTAAGCGATGGTCAGAGGTAGTTTTACGTCTTGAGAAATGTCATGAAAAATATAACAGACCTATAATGTTTGCAGAGATTGGTGTTCGTAATGAACAGGGATGTTCTTCTTACCCATGGGATTTCCTTTATCGGTCGGAGAAACCGGTTGATGAACAGGAGCAATCTGATTTTTATGAGAGTGCCATGGAAGCGACCTGGGATATTCCCTGGTTCTGCGGCTACTTCTGGTGGGACTGGAAAGCTGTTATTCCTGCGGAAGAAAAAGCTAAGGATAATCGTGATTTTACCATATACGGTAAACTGGCTGAGAAAACTCTCAGAAAATGGTATACTGAAAAATAATATCAAGAAAGCTGTCCTGCGAATGAACCGCAAGGCAGCTTTATACTTATGAATAATAATAAAAAGAGCTGACCGTCAAACGGTCAGCCCCTTGTGTGTATCTTATTTGCTCAGCTTGGATTCTCTCATGATGATATCCTCTCTCTTAGGACCGTTGGATACCATTGTGATAGGGAAGCCGATCTGCTGCTCTACAAATTCTATGTACTTGCGGCAATTTTCGGGAAGATCCTCATACTTGCGTATACCGCCGATGTCGGTCTTCCAGCCGTCCAGAACTTCCAGAACGGGCTTAGCTTTCTCAAGCTTGCCTGTGGTTGGGAAGTCTGTTGTGACCTTACCGTCGATCTCATAACCAACGCATACAGGTATCTTGTCAAGGTAGCCGAGTGCATCAACAACTGTAAAAGCAACATCGGTAGTACCCTGGATACGGCAGCCGTACTTGGAAGCTACACAGTCAAACCATCCCATTCTTCTGGGTCTGCCTGTTGTTGCACCGTATTCACCCTTGTCTCCGCCGCGCTTTCTGAGTTCTTCAGCTTCGTCACCGAATATCTCCGATACAAATGCACCCGCGCCTACTGCAGAAGAATATGCCTTACATACAGTTACGATCTTCTTTATCTCATAGGGAGGTATACCGGCACCGATAGCGCCGTAAGCAGCCAATGTTGAAGAAGAAGTTACCATAGGATAAATACCGTGGTCAGGATCCTTCAGTGAACCAAGCTGACCTTCAAGCAGTATATTCTTGCCTTCCTTGATAGCATTCCAAAGATATGCAGAAACATCGCATACATAAGGCTCTACCATTTTCTTGTATTCCATCATAGTGTTGAACAGCTCGTTCTCATCTATGGCAGGCTTGTTGTACATATACTTCAGCAGGATATTCTTCTGCTCCAGTACTCTGTGGATCTTTTCTTTAAGCGCATCTTCATCGAAAAGCTCCTGAACCTGGAAACCGATCTTAGCATACTTATCAGAATAAAAAGGTGCAATACCGGATTTAGTAGAACCAAAACTTGCCTTGCCGAGTCTTTCTTCCTCGAATTTATCAAAATCAATGTGGTAAGGCATTATCATCTGAACTCTGTCGGATATAAGCAGCTTGGGCATAGGTACACCCTGAGATGTTACTTCGTTAAGTTCCTTGAAAAACTTGGGTATATCAAAAGCTACACCGTTGCCGATGATATTTGTAGTGTGATCATAGAATATGCCCGACGGGAGAGTGTGGAGTGCAAACCTGCCATAGTGATTGTGTATGGTATGACCTGCGTTTGCGCCGCCCTGAAATCTTATTACGATATCAGACTCCTGCGCCATCATGTCCGTGAGCTTTCCCTTGCCTTCGTCGCCCCAGTTTGCGCCAACAATTGCTCTTACCATTTGTAAATTTCCTCCTTGCTGTTAAGCGGGATCATGTATAAATTAAGGATTTAGCGTGCTGCTATGTGAAAATCTCCATACCAACACCAATATATTATAGCACATAATTCCTTGCTTGTAAACACCTGATTCAATTTTTAACATTTTCATAATATTTTTCTGATGAATGTGTGATGCTAAGAAAAAAATTTCCAAAAAGCCTTGCAAAATTCGCCGTGTTATATTATAATAGTATTTGGCTATATAATGAACGTCTTATAAATAATCATGCTATTTTTATGCAGTACGATCCAGATGTTGACTGCATTTTAAGGAGAGAATAAATGAGATCACATATTATGACAGCACTGCTCCTTTCGGGTATGCTTATTATGTCGCTTACCGGCTGCTCTCAGAAAAAAGGGGAAAACACCGGTAAAGAGACTGCATCCTCAGCTAAAGAAACTAAGGCAGTAGCTGATAAGGTAGAATTAAAAAACTATCAGTTCCCGGATTTCTTAAATGAGATAAAGCAACCTGATCCTCTCAGCAGCCCTGTATATTCCAGTTTTGTTTTATCTGATTATGTCAGTACGGTACAAGAACAGCCTTTTGAAGACTACGAATGCACAGAGAAAATAGGAAACAGTCTTTATGTTTACAGTGACGGCAAGTATAAAGGGTTATTGAATGGCGATGGTAAAGTTCTTCTGAAAGCAGATACATATACTTCCATCAGCCTTTGCAAGCCCGGAACCCTTGTTCTTTCAAGAGATAAAGAGCTTAATGCTCCTGATGAATACTTCTCCTATAACGGGTTGGGGATTGTTAGTCCGGTTGACCCGCCGGATTTTAAATCCGAGAATATTGCTGTCACAGAGGATACACGGCTTAAACCTGCCGATAATGAAGAAAATGATGGTTCAAGCAAGGTTTATAATCTTTCAGTTGATGAAAATAAGATCGTAGGAGAAGGATCTTATTATATTGATTGGGATAAGGTCGAAAGCATTTCAGCACAAGCTATAAACACATCACGCCCCTATAGTGCATATTACAGGGTGCAGAAAAGCGATGAGATATACTATATATGTTTTGATCGATTCTATAACTATACTGTTTACAACGGTGCCTATGGCTTCGTAAGGGTCAAAGTCGGAGACAGCTTCGGTGGATGTTATATACTGGATCATGATGACTATTCTGAATTGAACAAGCTTATAAAAAGCTTCGGTGATTCCGGTCAGCTCAGGTCACCCAGCAAGGATACCGGTCTTGACTATGTTCAGATCGAAACAGGATACGGAACAGATGATGTTGTTACCATGACTGTTTCTGCAGATGGTTACTGTCTTACAGATCACAACAGCAGCAGTGAAAGTCTGCCTGAAAAATATTTTTCAATATTAGATAAGGAAAGCTTTGTAAGTCTGGTAAATTGGGTAGACCAGGTACTTTCGGCTGAATACAAAAAATGATGACTGATTTTGCAGGAAAATGCATTTTTTCCTGCAAAATTTTCTGCTTTAAGCGTAATAAGCATTGACAAGTACGTTTTGTTGTGCTATTATAATAGTTGCAGGTCTTTTGGAAGTGACAATTTCAGTATTTTATTTCGTGTAAATGAAAGTGTTTTCAACAGATCTGCATTTAGATAAAGCCGTGGTTACGGCGAGTGTTATTTGGAGGAACAAATGAGTTTATTTGACGCGATTGTACAGGGTATACTTCAGGGTTTGACGGAATTTCTGCCGGTTTCCAGTTCGGGACATATCTCGCTGTATCAGCATTTTACCGGTAATAATGGTGATAACGCATTGGTTTTTCTGGCTGTATTGCATCTTGGTACACTTTTGGCAATATTTATAGCTTTCAGAAAAGATATATTTGAACTGATCAAAGAACTGGGTAATATTTTCGTAGATCTCCGCAAGCGCAGGTTTACCTTCAAAGATATGAATCCTCAGCGTCGTATGATATTTATGCTGATATTATCATGTCTTTGCCTTGCGCCTTTTGCACCTTTCAAGGACTGGTTTGAATCTATCGAAAAAGATCACTCTATTTTTGCAGAGGGTCTCTGTTTCCTTTACACGGGTTCTATACTGTTCATGTCTGACAGATGCACCAAAGGAAATAAGAAGGCAGGGGATATCAAAGTCAAGGATTCTGTAACTATAGGTCTTTTTCAGGGTGTGGCACTTCTTCCAGGTGTATCAAGATCGGGTTCTACAATTTCCGCAGGACTGTTCTCAGGTTTCTCACGTGAAACCGCTGTAAAGTATTCTTTTATACTTGGAATACCCGTTACGTTCCTCAGTTGTTTGCTGGAAGTAGTTGATTATATTAAAAAAGTTCACGGATCAAATGTCAATGTCGAAAAGGTTGGCTTTATCAACTGTGTTGTTGGATTTGTTGTAGCAGCAATAGTTGGTGTTCTTGCTATAAAAATGGTAAGCTGGCTGGTGAAGAGCGATAAGTTTAAGGTGTTTTCATACTACACCTTTGGTCTTGGCACAGTGGTGCTCATTATCGCATTCATTGAATTCTGCATGGGTCATCCCATCCATTTCTGATAATTACATATCTGCGAAGAAGCTTGATGTTCGGGCGCGGCAGTAGCGCGGCTGTGATGATTCAGGCTTTTTGCAGTTATTTAAGCATACGTTTAATACTGTCTTATGATGAAAGGAAAGTGTTCAAATGGCAGCAAATGCCTCGGGGAACAAAACTGCCCCTTCCAAGACGGCTGCAAAAAAACAGACAGCTAAGGGCTCGCAGAAAGTGAGCAAGGCGGCTCAGGACGCACTCAGCGCTGCAAAGGAAAGAGAGTTCAGGCGATTCTGGTCATATATATTATTTTTCTGGGGCGTACTGGAGCTTTTTATCACGTTTATCAAGGGTGATGGCTTATGGCGTGCTCTGCATGACCTTAATCGCGGCCTTTTTGGCATGGCTGTTTTTCTGTTTGCACCTATGATGATATATGTAGCGCTGATGATAGCTTCAAATACCAAGAAAAATACCGTTGTTGCCAAATGTGTAGAGGGCGGTGTGCTCATGCTGCTTTCAAGCGGCATTGTGCAGATACTTCAGGTCGGTTCTGTTCAGGGCGGCAGTTTTTTGAAAAAGCTCAAAGGACTTTATGATGATGGTGTTGTCCTTCGCGGCGGCGGACTTGCAAGTGCACTGCTGGGCTGGCCTCTTTTGGCTGCCTTCAAAAGACTTGGAGCTTCTATAATCATACTCCTTTTTACTTTTACGTTTATTCTTCTGCTTACTGACCTCACTCTTCCCCAGTTATTCAGATTGCTTTCCAAACCTTTTGTTGCATCTGTTGAAGCTGTTGCTTCTGACAGAGCAGAACGTATTGCTGCCAGACGCGAACGTGAGGCAATGTATTCGGAGAAAAGGCAGCAGTCTGTAAATGCATCGAATTCGGCCAGACCGAGACTTGCCGCACCTGATGAGGAAGATGAACTCCCAAGACGCGGAAAGCAGAGAGTTGATTTTGCTAAATTTCTTCCTTCTGATGATAAGCCTGAAGATGAAGAACAGGAAATTGAAACGTCGGATATCAATGATCAGGATACAACTGATGAGATATTCGATCTTGCTGAGAATAAAGATCAGGATATCGTCGAGAAAGTTGATGATACTGATATACAGGATGATGAGGGTACCGATGAAGTTGAAGACAATGCGGCTCTGAAAAAGATAATCCAGGAGGCTGTAAGCAGAAAGCCTTCTACTGTGCAGGCTGTTGATGAAAAGGATGAACTTCCGAAGTCCGTCAATATAGACAGCAACGGTCAGACGACCATGTTTGAAGAGGATGAACAGATTCCTGTTTATGTTAATCCACCCGTTGACGTTCTTAAGTATCCTAAAAAGAAGATCGACAGGTCGGTCATCGAAGCTGAGATTCAGGAAAAATCACAGAAGCTTGTTGAAACACTGGAAGTATATGGTGTTAAGACACGTATCATAGGTATTTTCAGAGGCCCTTCTGTAACCAGGTATGAACTTCAGCCTGCCGCAGGTGTCAAAGTTGCCAAGATCATGAGCCTTGCTGATGATATTGCTCTTAATCTTGCTGCGCTGAGCATACGTATCGAAGCACCCGTACCGGGTAAACCCTGTGTAGGTATTGAGGTGCCTAATGATATCAGAGATCCTGTTTCGCTGCGAGAGCTTATCGATAGTGATGAGTACCGTAATGCAAAGGGCAAACTTACTTTTGCTGTTGGCAAGGATATAGAGGGCAAGATAGTTGTGGGCAATATCGCCAAAATGCCTCATCTGCTTGTAGCAGGTACTACAGGTTCGGGTAAATCCGTGTTTACGAACTCCATAATTCTCAGTGTGCTGTATCACGCGTCTCCTGAGGAAGTAAAGCTTATTCTCATAGATCCTAAGATGGTCGAATTCAAGCTTTATGATAAGATACCTCATCTGCTTATACCTGTTGTTACAGATCCTCTGAAAGCCGCAGGTGCACTTGGCTGGGCTGTAAATGAGATGAATAAACGCTATAAAATGTTTGAAGCAAACAACGTTAAGAATCTCGAGGAATTCAATGAGATGCTCACAGCCGAGCATTCAAAGCCTGTTGATGAACAGGATCCTGTTTTTGCAAAGATGAAGCTTATGCCACAGATACTTATAGTTATCGATGAGTTTGCCGATCTTATGATGGCAGCGGGCAGTGAGGTCGAAGATTCTGTTATAAGGCTTGGACAGCTTGCACGTGCCGCCGGTATACATATGGTAATAGCAACTCAGTCACCAAGAAAGGACGTTATTACCGGACTTATAAAATCCAATATACCATCTCGTGTATCCCTGAGCGTATCCAGTAATGTAGATTCACGCGTTATCATGGATGCTGGAGGAGCTGAGAAGCTTCTTGGCAACGGTGATCTCCTATATAAACCTGTTGGTGTCAAGACACCTATACGTATACAATCGGGTTTTGCTGATACTCCTGAGATCAAATCCGTGGTTGAGTTCCTGAAAAGTGAACATTCCGCTGAATATAGTGCAGATATCATGGCTGAGGTAGAGGAAAATATGCCTAAGCCCAAGGAAGATAAAAAGAACAGCGGTAAAGATGTCGAGGAAGTTATCATTAATCCTGATGATGATCTGATCGATCAGGCTATCACAGTCATCGTACAGACGGGTAATGCTTCTACTTCATATCTCCAGCGTAAGCTTAAACTTGGATTTTCAAGAGCCTCGCGTATTATGGATCAGATCGAGGAAATGGGCATAATTGGTCCTCAGGAAGGCGCTAAGCCGCGCAAGATCAATCTGACCGAGGAAGAATGGCTTGAAATGCGTGCGAGAAGATAGGTGCATAACAATGTCTGTAAGTTCTACTAAGAAAAAAACATCTGCAAAGACCCGTTCTGCAAAGAACAGGAGGCTTTCGCTGAGACAGAGAGCAAGGCTGATAATACTTGTGCTTTTACTCTTCGCTGCTGGAGTTTTGTGTCTGCTACATTATACAGGGCTTATCTCTGTGCAGGATGTGCTGGTAAAACTTGGTCTTGCAGACCGTCCTGCTACCAGAGCTGATCTTGAGGTACACTTTATCGATGTAGGTCAGGGCGACAGTATACTTGTAGCTTCTCAGGGGCAGATAATGCTCATTGACAGCGGTGAGCGTGATGACAGTAATGCTGTAGAGTCTTATCTTATAAGGCACGGAATACATCATATAGATCGTCTTATTGCTACACACCCTCATTCCGATCACATCGGTGAGATGGCTGAGATAATATACACCTTCGATGTTGATGAATTTATGATGCCTCGGATACCTGATGCTTATGTACCAACAACCAAGTGCTATGAAGATATGCTTAATGCTATCAATGTAAGGGATGTAGATGTGATGCCTCCTGAGGATATTTCATTTGAACTGGGCTGCTGTCAGGTAAATGTGTATACTTCTGATATCAAGGATTCTGAAAATCTGAATAACTATTCGCTGATCGTCAAGGTCAAGCATGGCAATAACAGTTTTCTGTTCACGGGTGACTGCGAAAATGAAGAAGAAATGTCGCTGCTGAAAAAAGGTGTGGATCTTAGGGCTAAGGTACTTAAAGCAGGACACCACGGAAGCAGTACTTCTTCGTCGGCTGATTTCCTTGATGCCGTAGATCCCGCATACGCTGTGATCTCATGCGGCAAGGTCAATGATTACGGTCATCCCCATGAAGAAACTGTCAGACGTATATCAAAATATGCAAGACAGACTTATATCACAGCAAGGGACGGCACTGTAGTATTTGTTTCGGATGGAGATGGTCTTTCGGTGGAATTATCAGGTGATAAAAAATGATTTTTACTGTAGACAGGATCGAAGGTTCGTTTGCTGTATGTGAGGACAGTAACGGAGATATGGTCAATATTCATCTTGATAAACTTCCCGTTGAGGTACGATCGGGTGATATCCTGAATCTGAGTGATGGACAGTTTCTGCTTGAAAGATCAGCGGCGGATAAACGCCGCAATAAATTATCAGCATTACAGGATAAGGTGCTGAATAAATGTACTGAGCGCTCTGATCGCAGTACACATTGAAATGGAGTGATAGTAATGAACAGAGATCTCTTTTCAGTAATAAAGGTAAAGCTTCCGACCCTTTCAAAAGGTCATAAGCTTATAGCTAATTACATACTCTCACAGTATGACAAGGCAGCTTTTATGACAGCTCAGAAACTTGGTAAAACTGTGGGTGTCAGTGAATCAACTGTGGTGCGTTTTGCTTCAGAACTAGGATATGACGGCTATCCTGAACTTCAGAGACAGCTTCAGGATCTTATGCGAAACAAGCTTACGGCTGTACAGCGTATCGAAGTCAGCTCTGAGCAGATGAACAGCGAAGATGTTCTTCAGCGTGTACTCAATCAGGATGTTGACCGTATTCGTGCTACACTCAATGCGACCGATAAAAATGATTTCAATCGTGCTGTAGATCTGATAACTTCCGCAAATACAATATATATAATCGGTACGAGAAGTTCAGCTGCACTTGCTTATTTTCTGAACTACTATCTTAACCTGCTTTTCCCTCACGTCAAGCTGGTACCGAGTACTACGACATCCGAGCTTTTTGAACGGATCATGCGCATTGACAAAAACGATGTTATGATCGGTATATCTTTCCCGAGATACTCTAATCAGACTGTTAAAGCGCTGAAGTATTCAAAGACCAACGGTGCCAAGGTAATAGCTCTAACCGATTCAACAAGTTCTCCTCTGACAGATTATGCTGATGCTTTGCTTCTAGCAAAGAGTGATATGGCTTCCTTTGCAGATTCGTTGGTAGCTCCCCTGAGTCTAATCAACGCCCTTATAGCAGCTATATCTATCAGGAACGTTGATCTGGTCACTCAGACCTTCGGAAAACTTGAAAAGGTCTGGGAGGATTTTGACGTATATGCTAAAAACACTGAAAATGCGGAGCGAAATGATGACGGCGAAGAAGTATGATGCTGTGATAGTCGGCGGCGGTGCGGCAGGTCTGTTTTGCGGAGCACAACTTGGTCTGCTTGGTAAAAGTGCAGTAATAATTGAAAAGAATGAGAGATTTGGAAGAAAGCTGCGTATAACCGGCAAGGGACGCTGTAATGTTACTAATAATTGTGATATAGATACAGTGATGAAGAATATACCGAGGAACGGACGGTTTTTGTATTCTTCGCTAAGCCGTTTTACTACAGAGGATGCTATGGCTTTTTTTGAGGGACTTGGTGTTCCTCTTAAAACCGAACGTGGAAACAGGGTGTTCCCTGTAAGTGACAGTGCACATGATATTGCTGATTCGCTTGTAAGGTGCTGTCTTGACTGCGGTACAGAACTTGTCAGCGGGGAAGTCACAGAGCTTATCATCAATGATGGATGTGCTGTCGGAGTAAGGTGCGGTGAAAAGGAATACCTTGGCGGCAGCATTATAATTGCATCCGGAGGACGTTCCTATCCCAAAACAGGTTCAGACGGTGCCGGGTATAAACTTGCGAAGTCCGTTGGTCACAGAATTACTCCGATACTTCCGTCGCTATGCCCTATAGTTTGTGAAGAAAACACCGAGTGTGCTGAAATGATGGGATTGAGTCTTAAAAATTGCACGCTTTCCTTGCGTGAGGATGACAAGTCAAAACCCTTATACGAAGAACTCGGAGAAATGCTTTTCACTCATTTCGGATTATCAGGTCCTTTGGTATTGTCTGCCAGTGCCCATATTCATGATATAGAAAAGCATACCTATCATATAGATATCGACCTTAAACCTGCGCTTTCCTTTGAACAGCTTGATGCACGTATCCTCAGGGATTTTTCTGACTTTCCTAACCGCGAGTTCTGTAATTCTCTGGGAAAACTTCTCCCTGCAAAAATGATCCCTGTGATCGTCAGAAGAAGCGGTATTTCTTCTGAAAAGCGTGTTAATCAGATAACAAAGGCTGAACGAAGGATGCTAGCTGAGGTCATAAAAAAATTGTCGTTCAAAGTTAAACGGCTTCGTCCGATCGATGAAGCGATAATCACCCGCGGCGGTGTTGAACTCTCGGAGATAGATCCTAAGACTATGGAGTCTAAACTATGTAAAAACCTTTATTTTATCGGTGAAGTTCTCGACCTTGACGCTTACACAGGCGGTTTTAATTTACAGATCGCGTGGTCTACAGCTTATGCCTGTGCGCAGGCTGTAGAGTATATTGATTAGTAAATATGGGTTTTGATGCTTTGATCGATAAGGCTTGATATTATTAAAAGGAGTTGTAAAAATGGGAATAAATATCGCACTTGACGGACCTTCCGGTGCCGGAAAATCCACGATAGCAAAGGCCGTTGCGGCGAAAATGAAGTACGTATACGTTGACACAGGAGCAATGTACCGCGCTGTTGCCTGCTATATGGTGACAAGTGGCACCGATTTTGAAGATACATCCGCGATCATCAATAAACTGAATGATATATCTATCAAACTTGAATATATGGATGGGGCTCAGCATGTTATCCTTAACGGAGAAGATGTATCGGATAAGATAAGAACACCTGAGATATCTATGGCTGCTTCCAAAACATCTGCTATACCTGAGGTCAGGACATTCTTGTTTGACCTTCAGCAGACTATGGCTAAAGAGAACGATATAATCATGGATGGAAGAGATATCGGCACTGTTGTACTTCCAAATGCTGACGTGAAGATCTTCCTTACCGCCTCTGCTGAAGCCAGGGCACAGCGCAGATTTAAGGAACTTCAGGAAAAAGGAGATCCATCAACTTATGAGGAAGTCCTCCGTGATATAGAGCAGCGCGATTATAATGATACACACCGCGAAACAGCTCCTCTTAAAAAGGCTGATGATGCTGTAGAGGTAGATACTACAGCTCTTGATCTTCAGCAGTCTATCGATGAGATATGCCGTGTGATAGCTGATAAGCTGTCTGAAAAAAAAAATAATGCTTCACTGACCGTAAAAAAAGAGCGTACTCCCAGAGTGCTTATGGAAGTACATCCGATATCTAAGACGAATAAAGTCAATCCATTGCGAGTGTTTGGGTATGGAATTCTGAGGTGGGTGACCATTGGTATATATCATATTTATTATGATATCAAATGGGAGGGTGTCGAGAATGTTCCCAAGGACGGAGGAAATATATTCGCATCAAATCACCGCAGTTATCAGGACCCTGTATTTATTGCACTTCATGCCCGTGTACCTCTTTCATATATGGCGAAAGAAGAGCTTTTTCAGGGCAACAAGGCATTTAAGTGGCTGATATCAAAATTAGGTGCATTTCCGGTATCAAGAGGAAAGGGCGATACTGCAGCGATTGATACTTCTATCGAGAAATTGGAAAGCGGCAGAAATCTGGCTATCTTCCCCGAGGGCACCAGATCCAAGGACGGTAAAGTCGGTAAAGGAAAGACAGGTGTAGCACTTATCGCAGCTGTCGCTCAGACAAAGATAATCCCTGTTGGTATTACTTTCGAGGGCAAACTCAAATTCCGTAAGAAGGTCACTGTCCGATATGGCAAACCGATAATTCCATCCGAGATAGGTGCTGATAATACCGACAGTGGATCCTTAAAGGTTCTGAAAAATAGAGTTATGGAAGATATTACAAGTCTGGTGCATTAATGATGTTAACTAAATGTAAAATTTCTGTTGCCAAAAGCGCAGGTTTCTGTTTTGGTGTAGACAGAGCGATAAAAATGGTGTATAATGAATTGGATAACCGAAATAATATTGTTACGTTAGGTCCGATCATTCATAACCAAAACGTTGTAGATGACCTTAAAGCCAGAGGGGTATATCCAGTTGAGCTTGATGAGGTCAGCGAGGGTCAGACTGTAGTGATACGTTCTCACGGAGTTGGCAGTGAAGTTTATAAAAAGCTTGATGAGCTTGGTGTGGATATTGTTGATGCTACCTGTCCTTTTGTAGCCAAAATACATAATATCGCCCGTGAAAAATCTTCTGACGGTCATGTGATCTTGATAGCAGGAGATGCTTCTCATCCCGAAGTAAAGGGTATAATGGGTCATTGTCTGGGTGAATGTTATGTGTTTGAAAATTGTACGGAATTTGAAAATTTAGTGAAAAATCGAAATTTTTCATCAAAAAAGGTTGCAATTTTGGCGCAAACGACGTATAATAAGAATATGTGGAAGGAATGTGTACCGTTTTTTGAAAAATATCTTCCTGGAGCGGAGATATGCGAAACTATCTGTAATGCCACAAATATCCGACAGAATGAAGCTGAAGAGCTTGCAAAGAAAGCGGATCTTATGGTCATAGCAGGCGGAAGACACAGTTCAAATACACATAAACTTAAGGCGATATGCGAGCAGTACTGTAAATGTGTGCTTGTTGAGAATGCCGAAGATCTCAGGAATTGTGGTCTTGACCTGACCAAAGCAAAATTTATCGGGATCTCTGCCGGTGCTTCGACACCCGGCTATATTATAAAGGAGGTACAGGACACTATGAGTGAACTGCTGAACAATGTTGACAATACTGTTGACGAAGAATTTAATCTGGAGGCGATCGATAAGACCCTCAAAAAAATATATCCGGGAGCGAAGGTAGAAGGCACTGTCGAATCTGTGAACGATACCGAGGTCATTGTTGACATCGGAACCAAGCACACAGGCTACGTTGCACTTAGCGAACTTACAGATGACCCTGGCAAGAAGCCTGCGGATATAGTAAGCGTAGGCGATACTATCGAGCTGATCGTTATCAAGACAAGTGATACAGACGGTACTGTAATGCTCTCCAAGAAGAGAGTTGACGCTGATAAGAGCTTCCAGAAGATCAAGGATGCTGCTGAGAGCGGTGAGATACTTGAAGGTATCGTAACAAATGTTGTAAAGGGCGGCGTACTTGTTTCTGCTGACGGAGTTAAGGTATTCGTTCCTGCTTCTCAGGCTGCTCCCAGAAGAGATTTTGATCTCAACGATCTGCTGAAGCAGACTGTTAAGTTCAAGATCCTCGAAGTAAATGACGTTAAGCAGAGAGCTGTTGGCTCTGTAAGAGCTGTAGCAAGAGAAGAAAAGGCTGCTGCACAGTCCAAGTTCTTTGACACAGCTTCTGTTGGTGCTGAGATGGAAGGCGTTGTTAAGTCTATCACAGACTACGGCGTATTCGTTGATCTGGGCGGTGTTGATGGTCTGGTAAGAAGAGCAGACCTGAGCTGGAACAGGATCAAGCATCCTTCCGATGTTGTATCTATCGGTGATAAGGTAACTGTTAAGATCAAGGATATTGATCCTGAAACAAAGAAGGTTTCTCTTACATACAAGAAGGATTCCGAAAATCCTTGGGAGATCTTTGTTAATAACTATCAGGTAGGTCAGGACGTTAAGGCTACTATCGTATCTATCACATCATTCGGTGCTTTTGCACAGATCATTGATGGTATTGATGGTCTTATCCACATTTCTCAGATAGCTAATCAGAGAGTTAACAACGTTGCGGATATCCTTTCCGTTGGTGATGAAGTAGATTGCCGCATCACTGAGATCGATGCTGATAAGAAGAGGATCAGCCTCTCCAGAAGAGCTCTTCTCGATGATGAGGAAGTTGAGGAGACCGACGCTGAATAATCGGCTTTAATTTAATGGGGACGGTCTGACGTCCCCATTATTTTTTGTTTAAATAATGAATGAACCGTTTTAAATTGCGCTATTATGCAAATGATATAAGTATATTGTACGGTTTTTGTTAGTTTGCCGCACCATATTTTGTATGCAAGAGTCTTGCATTATTCTTTGCAATATGGTATAATATATAATGATATTTAATGTTTGCGGTAAACCGCAGTTAGTAACGGAAGGTCTAAATTTTATGGAACAAAATATAAGAAAGAGAATAAAAAAGAGAAAAAGAGGCACTAATACTGCAGTTCGGATCTTAAAGATAATCGGCACACTTTTGCTTTCGATCATGCTGATATTGGTTATAACTGTTTCTATATTTGGTACTGTCATGACTATTTATGTCATGAATTTTGCAGATACTACTACTGATATCACGCTTGAAAAAAATGTTGACAGTAATATAACCAGGTTTTTGTATGATAATCCCGATTATGATGAAGATACAGATGATCCCATGGATCAGTATGTTCTGTATTATACTATGAGGGACACCAGCAAGCATTATATCTGGGTAGACCTTGAAGAGATCCCTCAGGTCGTTCAGGATGCTTATGTGTATGTCGAAGACGAACGTTTCTATAGTCACGACGGTGTTGACTTCAAGAGTACATTATTCGCGTTTGTAAATGCTTTCTTACCGAATGGTGTATACAGAGGTGGTTCTACTATCACTCAGCAGACTGTTAAGAATTTGACCGGTGATGCTGCAGCACGCGGCGTACCGGGTATTGAAAGAAAGATACGTGAGATATTTCGTGCGATAAATGTTGAAAAGACTTACACCAAGGAGGATATCCTCGAGAGTTATCTTAATTTAGTTCCTTGCGGTAACTCTGAGAATGATATCATTGGTGTTCAGGCAGCAGCTAATTTCTATTTCGGTAAGGATGTTTCTCAACTTAATCTTGCAGAAGCTGCTTGTCTTGCCGGAATGAACAATGCTCCTGCTGATAATAATCCTATGGATCATATCGAAAATAATAATGCCAGACGTAAGCATTGTCTTGATCGTATGCAGATAAATGGTGCGATATCGTCTCAGGAGTATAATGAAGCTCTCAATTATAGACTTGAATTAGCTTGCAACTGGAATTATTCCAGTGAAACAATTTATGATGGTGAGCTTGATGAGCAGGGCATGACCGACTGGTATCTTGATGCAGCCATAATCGAGGCTAGTGATGTTATCGCACGTGATAAAGGCATTAAGCAAAAAGAAGCTTTAGAGATGATATCTAAAGGTGGATACTCTGTATATACCAATGTAGATATAAATCTACAGCATAAGATCGAAAAGAAAATGCAGGACCAGAGCAACTTTACAACATGGTGGATGGATCCTGAGGATGATACACTTTTATCTGCTTTTGTATGCATGGATTATCAAGGTAACATTAAAGCAATATGCAGTTCCCGTAAAGAGAAAACTGAAATGCTTGGATGGAACCAGGTAATAAATGGTGAACGTTCTCCGGGTTCTTGTATAAAACCCATAGCTTCCTATGCTCCTGCACTGGATCAGGATCTTATCACTATGACATCTGCATATAACGATAAGCCGATCAAAAACGAGGGTAAGGACTGGCCTGTAAACTATTCAGAATTTGATGATACGCAGGGTAACTGGTCATATAAGAACTTTTACACCTATCAGATGCTGCTCAAATCTCTTAATACTATGCCTGCGCAGTTGATAGAACAGCTTACTCCCGCGTACTCATATAATTTCCTTAAAACTAAGCTTGATTTAACAACGCTTCGTGATAGTGATAATAGTCTTGCGCCGGTTACTGTAGGTGCATTCACTACTGGTGTTCATCTCGATGAGCTTGTTGGTTCGTATATGATATTCGGTAATGGCGGCAAAAAGTATGATATCAACTATGTAAAAAGGATAGAGGATGCATCAGGAAAGGTAATATTTGAAAAGAATGATGGATATAAGCAGGCTATCTCAGACAGTACTGCATATATCATGAACCGTATGATGCAGTACGTTATCAATGACAAGGAAGGTACAGGTCGTTACGCTAAGCTTAGCAAGACTGACCTTGTCGGTAAGACTGGTACTTCGGAGAAATGGCGTGACCTTAATTTTGTAGGATGTACACCCGACTATGTTTCAGGTATTTGGGTAGGATATGATGAGAATATTGATGGTGTGCCTCGTTCTGTTTCATCAACTGATTATCAGAACATTGGTGCTATCTGGAAGAACATCTTTGGCGATACAGCTGATTCAGAACCTCATAAGAGCTTTGATGAAGAAGGCTGTTTCCCCATGCCTGATACAGTAGTTAAACTTAATTTCTGTACAAGTACGGGACTTATTGCAACTAACGGATGCGGCAGCCAGCAGGTTGGTTATTTCAAGGCATCGAATGTTCCCGGTTATTGTTACCATTAAATCACAACAGGAGAATGAAGCCTGGATTTTCCAAGGTTTCGTGTACTCTGTAAATTGTTACGGCGGACATTATTAATCCGTGACCTCCGTGCGTTGAGTGCGGAGGTCTTATTTTGAAAGGTCAAATATGAATAATTTAAGACTATGTATCCCTTGTCATTTCGGACTTGAAAAAACACTGAAATTTGAAGTCGAAAGGATAGGGGGAACTGATATTACCGTCACAGACGGCAAAGTTACATTCAGCGGCGGTTACGATACTGTTGCTAGAGCTAATCTGTGGGTATCTACAGGCGAACGTGTGCTTATTGAACTGACATCTTTTACAGCACGCACTTTTGAAGAGCTTTTTCAGGGAGTTACAAAGCTTCCTCTGGAAGAATTCATCGGTAAATATGATGCTTTTCCTGTAAAGGGTCATTCCTTGGATTCTCAGCTGCATTCAGTTCCGGATTGTCAGAAGATCATTAAAAAGGCTTGTGTCAAGCGGCTTGAAAAGGTTTATGGTATTTCCTATTTTGAAGAAACAGGCGCCAGGCATCAGCTTCAGTTTTCACTTATGAAGGATGTATTTACACTTTACCTTGACACGACGGGTGAAGGTCTTCACAAACGCGGTTACCGTAGAAATTCCAATGCTGCACCTATCAAGGAAACTCTTGCTGCAGGTATTATAGATTTGGGAAGAGTTCGAGCTGATTCTATCGTATGTGATCCCATGTGCGGCTCAGGCACATTTCTTATAGAGTCTGCTTATAAGGCCCTTAAAGTTGCCCCGGGTATTCGTAGAAATTTTGCCGCCCAGAAATGGGAACAGATCCCCGATAAGGTATGGCAGAATGCACGTTCGGAAGCTATGGATATGATAGACAAGCAGGGAAGTTTCAAGGCTTTTGGTTTTGATATCGATGATATCGCAGTCGAGCTTACAAGAGATAACGCCAAAAAGGCTGGTGTGGGTTCAAAGCTTACCGTCAGGCAGCAGGATATCAGAAAATTTGTACAGCCTGAGCAGTGTATAACTTTCTGTAATCCTCCCTATGGTGAAAGATTGCTGGAGATACGTGATGCAGAAGAACTTTACAAGCGTCTCGGTGAGAGATTACAACCTTCAAGGGAAAGACCTTGCTACATAATCTCGCCCCATGAGGAGTTTGAGAAATTCTTCGGTAAGAAGGCAGATAAGAAGCGTAAGCTTTACAATGGCATGATAAAATGCGACCTGTATATGTATTTTAAATAGAATAAATTTTTTTATAAAGGAATATCATATCATGGATATTGAAGAAGCTAAACTGATACTCAGCGATAATTTCAATGTCAAGGGTAATACCCTAATAGGTATCATGCATGAGTATTCGCGTTTTCCTAAAGTGGAATTCTGGCAGGCCTATGAGAGTATAGAATGTCTTGCGAAGAATAAGATCTTCAGCCGTGAACTTGCTGAACAGGTAAGCTATTGCTACCACAACTTTCTGAAGGGATGTTTATATCATTTTGCCGGCGGCGATGAATACAGTCTTGATGATATGCCCGATAACTTTGATGCTTATATAGAGCGTCTGGAGTATATCCAACTTTATTTTTTTCGTGGTTTTGATAAAGAATTGGATGATGATATGTTTGAATTGGAAAGATATGGGTAAGAAAAAATGTATACATTAAATAATATTGACGGTATAGTTTTTGATATGGACGGTGTCATATTCGATACAGAATCCGTTTGTATGAAGTGCTGGCTCACTGTAGGTGAAAGGTACGGTCTTGAAAATGTTGAATACTATGTCAGGCTTTGTACCGGCCGAAATGAAATAGAGACCGAGCGAATTGTCACTGAAGCTTATGGTGATAAGCATGATATAAAGCAGCTTCGTGCAGAGGTCAACACTGAAGTCCGTAACACATTGAATAAAGGTGTTCCATTGAAGCCTGGTGCAAGGGAAGTCCTTGAATGGCTTCACGAAAGCGGTGTAAAGGTAGGACTTGCTTCTTCAACACGTTATGATATCATTGTCAGTGAGATGACAGAAGTTGGTCTGTTGCATTGTTTTGATGTTATAATTGGCGGAGATATGATAGTAAAGTCAAAGCCTGAACCTGATATTTATCTTGCTGCCTGTAAAAAACTCGGAATTGACCCTAAGAATACTCTTGCTGTTGAAGATTCACGCAACGGTATATTATCAGCTAGTGCTGCAGGTATGATTCCGATACTTATACCCGATCTTATTGAACCTGATGAGGTCATGCTTAATAAGGCATATGTCAAGTTTGATAACTTGATGCAATTTAAAGACAAAATGTTAAACACAGGCATATAAGCCTGTTAAATAAAGGAGGTAAATAAAATGCGTTACGAAATTCAAGGTGAGCCGCTGCCTGTTGTTATATGTTATCTTAACAACGGCGAAGCGATCAAATGTCAGCAGGGGGCTATGAGCTGGATGAGCCCTAACATTAATATGACCACCAATGCAGGCGGTGGTATCGGAAAGGCTCTTTCGCGTGCTTTCTCAGGCGAATCCATTTTCCAGAATGTTTATACTGCTGTTAACGGTGATGGTATGATCGCTATGGCTTCAAATTTCCCCGGTTCTATCAAACCTATGGATGTTTCACAGATGCCTATAGTTGCTCAGAAGTCCGCTTTTCTCGCTAGTGAGATGGGTGTAAATATGGAGATCTTCTTCCAGAAGAGATTTGGTGCTGGTTTCTTTGGCGGTGAGGGTTTTATCATGCAGAAATTCTCAGGTCAGGGTACTGTTTTTCTTGAGCTCGATGGTTCTATTATTGAGTATCAGCTGGCTCAGGGTCAGTCTATGCTCGTAGATACAGGTTGTCTTGCTGCTATGGAGGCTTCCTGCTCAATAGATATCGAACAGGTTTCCGGTCTGAAAAACAAGCTCTTCGGCGGTGAAGGCTTCTTTAATACAAGAATAACCGGTCCCGGTCATGTATGGCTGCAGACGATGCCTGTCAGCAATCTTGCAGGCGCTATCAGACCATACATACCTACAGGTTCCTGAATTAAAAATTGATTCATCACGGTTTTTTTACCGGTATGATCTTTTGTAAAAATCAAAACCACCCGTTAAACGGGTTGTTTGCACTAGCCCTATAAGGGCATGATACTGACACTACCCCTTAAGGGGTCGGGAAAGGTCTGTCAACCGCATTTCATTCCCGTGCAACCCCTCAAGGGGTATTTTGTGTTCGTTTTCTACTTTTTCTTGTATTTTTCTCCTGTAAATGGGTCTACTGTCTCAAACAGGCTGATCTGGTCGCACACTATATCTTCCTGCAACTGATTCCTGATGTACTCTGCTATCTTTTTCTTGTTCTTTCCTACTGTATCAACATAGTATCCTCTGCACCAGAAGTGCCTGTTGCCATACTTATATTTCAGATTTGCGTGTCTGTCAAATATCATCAAACTACTCTTGCCTTTCAAATATCCCATTATCTCTGCTACACTGTATTTGGGTGGAATAGACAACAGCATATGTATATGATCAGGACACGCCTCTGCTTCGATTATTTTAACTCCTTTTTGATCACACAACTTTCTTAGTATCTTTCCGATATCCACTTTGATTTTATTATAAATCACCATTCTTCGATATTTCGGGGCAAATACTACATGGTACTTGCAATTCCACTTGGAATGTGCTAAACTATTTATATCGTCTCTTGTCATTGACGATACCTCCTTGTTATTCTAAGTTTCGGTTGCCAGACCTATTCTTAGTTTATCACAGGAGGTTTTATTTTTCTACTCATAGCTAAAGCTTTTTAGAACCCCCGGCATAGCCGGGGGTTTTCGGTTACAATAACAAGGCGGAAAGCTTATGCTTTCCGCCTTGTTTTGTAGTATACTTAATCCATAGCCATTAATCCGGCGATCATCAGATCGTGATCAGTCGTAATTTTAAAATTCATTGGTTCGCCTTTGACAATATTTATCTGATATCCGCATTCCGTAAGTATGCCGCAGGTATCAGTCAGAAGATCAAGCTTGTCATTTCCAAGTTTATCGATACAATCACAAAGAGTTGATATCTCAAATGTCTGAGGAGTCTGTGCACGCATAAGTTCCCGTCTGGGGAGATTCTCTGTTACTGATAGACCATCCTTAGTCCGGATTATAGTGTCGTCTGAGGGTATGTATGTTCCGCAGGCTGCTGTATTAAGGGCACATGTAATATTATCTCGTATTATCCTTTCACTGACAAAAGGTCTTACAGCATCGTGAGTTATAAGAACATCTCCCTTATTTACACCGAATATAGCGGTGATCTCACGAAGTATATTCAATACAGTTCCGTTCCTGTTTTTTCCGCCTGTAACAAGCCTTACTCGTTTTGAGCTGATATTATATTCTTCCAGAAGCTTATCAGCATAGTCATACCAATCAGGCTTGATACCAACATATATACGTTCGATCTCTCCTATATCCTCAAAAGCGCGGATAGTCCGTATAAGAATCGGTATACCACCGATCTCGATAAACTGTTTTGGCTTATCAGCATTAATTATGCGTGAGCCGCTTCCTCCTGCTACGATTCCTGCAAATATCATATAGTTCCCTCCTTTGGAATATTATTGGTTTTGTCACTACAAATCGTAATTCTGTTTGCTGATTAATATTGTATCTGAATGCATAAAGTTCTGTCAGTTTGAAGGTTGATCTCCATATTTAACATATTCTTCTTTAAGCACGGCGTATATATAAAAATCGTTATATCCACCTTCTTTTGCAGGGTAGACTTGCTTGTGTTCAGCTTCGCGTCGCATACCGAGCCTTTCACAAAGTTTATAAGACTTTTCATTACGTGTATCGACTTCGGCTATTATTCTGCGTACACAGAGGGTATTAAAAGCATATCCTATGAAAGCGCTCATACTTTCAGCAGCATATCCTTTTCTTTGATAGTTTATATTGAAAGTATAGCCTATTTCATAAGTTCCGTGATCTCTTTTGGAAAAGTAGATCTTTCCTATTACTTTGCCGTCAAGTACCACTGCAAAGAATTCACTGCTTTCGGAAAATTTAGCAGCTTCTTTTAATGCATCACCAAAGGTGAAAGTTTGATATGGTTCAAAGTAAGTTACTTCCTTATCTGTAAGGATCTCAGCGAGATCATTTCCGTCGCTTTTGAGAAATTTTCTTACCGAAAGCCGCTCGGTAGTGAATATGTAATCCATAGCATTCTCCATGTATACAACAAACGGGCGAAGAACGCCCGTTTAGTAAAACTTAATTAATTGCTTTTTTTGATATCGTACTTGTCAAGCAGAGCAGAAATCTTCTTGTGAGGATCGATCACTTCAGAAATGGATGCATCGTGATTAAGTGCTGCGATATAGTAAGCAATATACTTAGCAACATCAACTTCGTGGAACCATTTTCTCTCAAGAAGCTCAGGAGTCCTGTAAGTCAGGTTTGTACCGAATACTCCATCAATGATACCATTTTCAAAAGCTTTGTCGAAGGAAGCAAGACCGTTAGTGAATATTGCATAGGTAGCATAGCAGTAGATCTTGTTTGCGTTGCGCTTTTTCAGTTCAACAGCAACTTCGAGCATGGATTCACCAGAGGATATGATATCATCAGCGATGAATACATCCTTGCCTGTAACGTCATTTCCCATATATTCGTGTGCTACGATAGGATTTCTGCCGTTTACGACTGTGGAGTAGTCACGTCTTTTGTAGAACATACCCATGTCAACGCCCAGTACAGATGCATAGTACATATTTCTGTTGATAGCTCCTTCATCGGGGGATACTATCATAAAATGTGCCTTATCGGGCTTGAAATCGTCAAGGCTTCTGAACATGGATTTCAGTACCTGATAAGAGGGGATAATATTGTCAAATCCCATCAGTGGAACAGCATTCTGTACTCTGGGGTCATGTGCATCAAAAGTGAGTACATTTGATACACCCATAGCCTGAAGTTCTTGTAAAGCTACTGCACAATCCAGCGATTCACGATAGTTTCTGCGATGCTGTCTGCCGCCGTAGAGTGAAGGCATAATAACGTTTATACGGTGAGCCTTGCCGCTTGCCGCCTGAATTATACGCTTCAGATCCTGATAGTGATCATCGGGAGACATATAGTTCTCGTGACCAAAATAGTTGTATTTTACACTGTAGTTACCCATATCGCACAGAATGAAGAGATCGTTGCCTCTAACTGTCTGCTTGATAAGACCCTTTCCGTCGCCGGAAGAAAATCTGGGACACTCAGCGTCCACCAGGAAAGTCTCCTTGAAGAAATTGTCCTCATTAGCCCATTTTACCAGATATGCATTTACTTTTTCGCCAAGTTCCTTCGCGCCCTCCATAGGGATCAGTACCAGAGGTGCCACTCTCGAATCATTGTCAAATAAGATCTTGTCAGCACTACCCATTATCTTACATACCTCCATATTATATATAGGCGGATCTTCAGGCCGCCATATTCCTATATCATTATAACTTATAATCTGTTCTTTTACAAGAGGTTTTTCAGAAATTTAACAGTTTTTCATCTTTTTTACAAAATTATTCTTTATTGCAAAAATAATTTTTACAGAGGTATCTATTTATGCATCAATAAGGCTGTATATCTATATATCTTTGGAAATGGAATATATAATTTGCAGGATTGGTAATCAAAAAATGCAAAAATCCTCTTTACATTTTCATAAATCTGTTGTATAATAAAATATGGAAATTTAAAGAATGTAATGGAGGAATTTAAAATGATAGTTACTTGTCTTGATCTGGAGGGCGTTCTTGTACCTGAGATTTGGATCGCATTTGCAGAGGCCAGCGGAATCCCCGAGCTGAAAAAAACTACAAGGGATGAACCCGATTACGATAAGCTTATGAAGTATCGTCTTGCAATACTGAAGGAACATGGTCTTGGTCTTAAGGAGATACAGGATACTATTGCAAAGATAGATCCTATGCCCGGCGCTAAGGAGTTCCTTGATGAACTGAGGGATTGCTGCCAGGTCCTTATCCTGAGTGATACATTCACACAGTTTGCAAAGCCCCTTATGAAGAAGCTGGGTATGCCCACGATCTTCTGTAATGAGCTGGTAGTTGCTGATAACGGTGAGATCACAGGTTATAAGATGCGTTGTGAGAAATCCAAGCTGACTACTGTCAAGGCACTTCAGTCCTGTGGTTTTGATACTATAGCAAGCGGTGACAGCTTCAATGATCTTGGTATGATACTTAACAGTCGTGCAGGTTATCTGTTCAGAAGCACTGATAAGATCAAGGCTGATTATCCTGATCTTCCCGCATTTGAAACTTATGATGAGCTGCTTGCAGCTATCAAGGCTGAAATTGCAAAGTAAAATTTACAATATTTGGCACCGACATTAATGTCGGTGCTTTTTTTGTTACATTATTACTAATAAAATAAGTGCTTTTGTGCATAATTCTAATGACTATTACTTGACTAATATATGAGATTTATGTTATAATATAATTAAATTATAAATATTAGGGGGTGGGATTATATGGAAGAAAAGTCTCAGATCACTTCGCGGATCAAATTAAGGGATAAGAAAAAGCTCGAGCATTGGCAGATAATTTCCATTTATCTGGCAGCATATGATATTATCGTTGGTGCAGGAAGTTATTTTTCAGGACTATGGCTAAGATATGACCTTAGTTTTTCAAAAATATCACGTGAATATATCAATGCATATCTTTATTTTATGCCAATATATGCATTATTGATCGTGTTTGTACATGGGTATAACAAGCTTTACAGGAGCATCTGGAGATTTGCAAGCTTTTCTGAATTAAAGCGCGTTACTTTTGCTACTTTTGAACTTGTGTTATTACACTCGCTTCTGATATCCGTGATGTTCGGCCGTATGCCGATCTCTTACTATATCATAGGACCGATCTTACAGTTCTGCTTTGTGATCGGTATTCGTTTCTGTTACCGGTTTGTTCTGCTTGAAAGAGAACGCAGATCTGATAAAGAAACTAAAGTTGACAGAAGATACAAGCGCATAATGCTTGTTGGCGCAGGTAATGCCGGCCAGATGATACTTAGGGATATAGAGCAGTCCAGAAATCTCAAAGAGAAAGTAGTATGTATTATTGATGATAATCCTAACAAGTGGGACAGATATATAGATGGAGTTCCGATAGTTGGAGGAAGAGATGATATACTCCTTTCTGCACAGAAGTATAACGTCAATGCTATATATGTTGCTATACCCAGTGCATCAGCTGAGGACAGGCGAGAACTTCTGAATATATGCAAGGAAACAGGCTGTGAACTTAAAAATCTTCCGGGTTTGTTCCAGTTTGTTACCGGTGATGTTACTGTTGCCAAGATGAAGGAAGTTGCTATTGAGGATCTTCTGGGCAGGGATCCTATTGAGATGGATATGTCAGATGTTTATTCTAACCTGCAGGGAAAAGTAGTTCTTGTTACCGGCGGCGGAGGTTCCATAGGCAGCGAACTTTGCAGACAGGTCGCTAAGCATAATCCAAAACAGCTTATAATTTTTGACGTGTATGAAAACAATGCCTATGAGATCCAGATGGAACTTCGCAGGAATATGCCTGAGCTTGATCTCGAAGTACTTATAGGTTCTGTTCGCGATAACAAGCGCATAAATGAAGTTTTTGAAAAGTATCATGTAGATATTGTTTATCACGCAGCAGCGCATAAGCACGTACCTTTAATGGAAGACAGCCCCTGTGAGGCTATAAAAAACAATGTTATCGGTACATATAAGACCGCTTATGCAGCTTTGAGAAACGGTTGTCAGAGATTCGTACTCATATCTACAGATAAGGCTGTTAATCCCACAAATATAATGGGTGCAAGCAAGCGTTTATGCGAAATGATCATTCAGACTTTTGATTATATGGTGAAAAACGGCAGATGGAATGAACTTCCCAAAATCCATTCACATATGACTGATTCTGACTGGAAGTTTGATGTGTTGCCGCGCGGACTAATTCCTCAAACCCAGTTCTGTGCTGTTCGTTTTGGTAATGTTCTTGGCAGTAACGGATCTGTTATACCACTCTTCAAAAAGCAGATTGCTGAAGGCGGTCCTGTAACTGTTGTTGATAAGAACATCAACCGCTTCTTTATGAGTATTCCTGAAGCTGTATCTCTTGTTTTGCAGGCGAGTGTCCTTGGAAATGGTTCTGAGATATACGTACTTGATATGGGTGAACCGATCAAGATCGATACACTTGCTCGTAATCTTATAAAACTCTCAGGTCATAAACCTGATGTTGATATCAAGATAGTGTATACAGGACTTCGTCCAGGTGAAAAACTCTACGAGGAAAAGCTTATGGCTGAGGAAGGACTGAAGCGCACGAGTAACCAAAAGATCCATATAGGTCAGCCTATTCCTTTTAAATATGACAAGTTCGTCAGAGATATAAAAGAACTTATGGACGTGGCTTATAATGAAGATGATTACGGAGTGTATGAAAAGGTATGTGATATAGTTACAACCTTCCATCCTACATCTGTTCCTGAAAAGCCAATGGTCACTGCTTGATAATACGCTTGTTATATTGCAGTTGTGAAATTAAAATATATTGGCACTTCTGCTTAAAAATAATCGGAAGTGCCATTTTATTTTTGGAAATCAGAAAGTAATAAATATACTTAAAATCACTTGACAAACATGGACTTATCTGCTAAAATATCCTATGCTGACAATTTAGCGTTGTCGGTTTCTGGTCATTTGATTTGGAGGAAGGAAACTATATGAAAAATGAAGTATTCATACTTCGCGAGGGCTTTTCAGCCTGCCCTGTTCCCGATGATGTAAGAGATCGTATATCGGGTATAACTTACAGAGAAAACAGTGAGATACAGCTGGATGATCTTTCGTACCTGAACATCAGGTATCTTGATTTTTCTCATAATATAGCTGATGGCGAGATGATCGTTCATAAGTCGCTGGCAAAAGAAGTTCTTGAGATATTTGAGACGTTGTTTGAAGCTGAGTACGAGATAGAAAAGGTACATCTTTGCGATGAGTATGACGGCGACGATGAGCTTTCAATGGCAGATAACAATTCTTCGGCATTCAACTTCAGAAATGTTGCAGGTACACAAGAACTTTCCATGCACGCCTTGGGAAGGGCTATCGACATTAATCCACTGTATAATCCTTATATCGTTGGTGAGAAGATAAGCCCGTCAAATTCTTTGGAGTATGTCGACAGGGGAGCAGAGTTTCCTCACAAGATAGATCATCACGATCTTGCTTTTAAAGTTTTTACTTGTAAAGGCTGGCTTTGGGGCGGAGACTGGACTAATTCCAAGGACTACCAGCATTTCTATAAACCAAAGGAAAGTATAGTAAAGACTGCAGTCGATAAGATCAAGAAATTAGTTGCAGATTAAACAAAACGTACCGAGAGTGGTTCTCGGTACGTTTTTTGTATTATTTTATCTTATCCCATTCTGTTTCTTTGAAGCCTACCATTACAGTCTCTTCGTTCACGAGTATAGGTCTTTTGACCAGCATACCATCGGTTGCGAGAAGTTTCAGTTGTTCATCTTCGGTCATTGTGGGAAGTTTATCTTTGAGCTCCATTGATTTGTAGAGCAGTCCGCTTGTATTGAAAAACTTTTTCAGCGGCAGACCACTTTTGGCGTGCCAGTTTTTCAGTTCTTCGTAAGTAGGATTGTTCTCCTTGATATCGCGCAGTTCATACTGAAATCCGTTATCATCCAGCCACTTCTGGGCTTTTTTGCAGGTGGTGCATCTGGGGTAGCAAATGAATAACATATTATTCCTCCTTTTGTATGTTTTTATTGTATATATCAGCTTCTATCACAGGTATACATGGTGACAGCATTTTATCCCTGACTTTTGAGCATTCACCGTGCTTGAAAACAAATACCTGAAATTCGCTGAAATATTCTTTGTCCTCATCGTCACGCATATAGATAATACCGTAGCTTCCATTTGCCGCTTTTGCTGCATCACAGAATACGCCTATGATCTCATCGACCTCTTCTGTCCTGTGATTTGAGCAGTGCAGCACGCTAAGGTAAGCGACACCGTTCTTATAAGAAAGTGTTACACCGCAGTTTTGCTTTGAGATGATCTGATTGATATTATTTTGTATACTTTTGTGTTCATCGTCTGTAAGCTCGTCCTCATCGCCGTAACTTTCGCATATTGTCAGCCATCCGTGTAATTCTACCATAGTGTCACCTCACATATTGCTGTATCAAAAAAGCTCCGCAAGGGATGCGGAGCTTTAAATTATTCTCTGATATATTAGAGCTTAGGACCAGCAGCAACCAGTGCCTTACCAGCCTCGTTGCCCTCGTACTTGGAGAAGTTCTTGATGAATCTGTTAGCCAGATCCTTTGCCTTCTCTTCCCACTCAGATGCATTTGCATATGTATCTCTGGGATCGAGGATACCGGAATCAACGCCGGGCAGCTCGGTAGGAACTTCAAAATCAAAGAAGGGGATCTTCTTGGTAGGTGCCTTCAGAACGTCGCCGTTCAGGATAGCATCGATGATACCACGAGTATCCTTGATGGAGATTCTCTTACCGGTGCCGTTCCAGCCTGTGTTAACGAGGTATGCCTTAGCACCGCTCTTTTCCATCTTCTTAACGAGCTCTTCAGCATACTTAGTAGGATGCAGCTCGAGGAATGCCTGACCGAAGCAAGCAGAGAATGTAGGAGTAGGCTCAGTGATGCCACGCTCAGTACCAGCCAACTTTGCAGTAAATCCGGACAGGAAGTAGTACTTGGTCTGCTCAGCAGTCAGGATAGATACAGGAGGCAGTACGCCGAAAGCATCAGCAGAGAGGAAGATTACGTTCTCAGCAGCAGGGCCAGCAGAAACGCCGTTAACCTCGGAAGCGATGTTGTTGATGTGATCGATAGGATAAGAAACACGAGTGTTCTCGGTTACGGATTTATCATCGAAGTCGATCTTGCCGTTTGCATCAACAGTTACGTTCTCAAGCAGAGCGTCTCTCTTGATTGCGTTGTAGATGTCAGGCTCGGATTCCTTATCAAGACCGATTACCTTTGCATAGCAGCCGCCCTCGAAGTTGAATACGCCGTTGTCGTCCCAACCGTGCTCGTCATCACCGATAAGTCTTCTCTTAGGATCGGTAGACAGAGTTGTCTTACCTGTACCGGAAAGACCAAAGAAGATAGCTGTGTGCTTGCCGTCCATATCGCAGTTAGCGGAGCAGTGCATGGAAGCTATGCCCTTGAGAGGGAGGTAGTAGTTCATCATGGAGAACATACCCTTCTTCATCTCGCCGCCGTACCATGTATTGATGATAACCTGCTCACGGCTTGTGATGTTGAATACAACAGCTGTCTCGGAATTCAGACCCAGCTCCTTGTAGTTCTCAACCTTAGCCTTGGAAGCGTTATAAACAACGAAATCAGGCTCAAAGTTCTCAAGCTCCTCAGCTGTGGGCTTGATGAACATATTCTCAATAAAGTGTGCCTGCCATGCCACCTCAACGATGAAACGAACAGCCATTCTTGTATCCTTGTTAGCGCCGCAGAAAGCATCAACTACGAACAGCTTTTTGTTGCAGAGCTCTTCAACAGCGATCTTCTTAACAGCGTCCCAGGTCTCCTTGGAAGCTGCGTGGTTATCGTTCTTGTACTCATCGGTTGTCCACCAAACAGTGTCCTTTGAGTTCTCATCCATAACGATGAACTTATCCTTAGGTGAACGACCGGTGTAGATACCTGTCATAACGTTTACTGCGCCGAGTTCAGTCTCCTGTCCGACCTCGAAACCTTCAAGACCAGCCTTGGTCTCCTCCTTGAAGAGCTCTTCATAGGAAGGGTTGCGGATGATCTCAACTGAACCTGTGATGCCATACTTTGTAAGATCAAGATTTGCCATTTTATTTTCCTCCTTAAAAATAATTGACTTGTAAATTGAGTACGAAAATTGTTGAACAAACAACAATATATAGTGGCACTCATTATTTCTATTATACCATATTTTCAGTCTTTGTCAAGCATTTTGAAAACTAAAGACAAAAATTTAACATTATGACAATTTACCATATAAAAACAATACTATATTATTTGCATTTTGCAAGTATATTCATTCGTATATGCAAGATTCAAGCATAATAAACATATTACTGTTATGCCGACTATAGTCGATAAAAAGCGGATTTCCATGATAAAAAGTTTGTTCTGTGAAACTTTTGAAATGATACATCTTTGAATTTGTGATATATAAATCCTGCAATACTGTTATACTTTATAGGCATACTGTTTTACAGAAGATTTGATAGCAATCTTTGGGCAATGGTCTTTTCTCTTTTAGATAGGTGAAAAATCCGTCAAGCTTATCACCTTGAATGGGCTCGATATCCTCAGGCAGAAACTTCTGTCCCTCGCTATGATATTTCGCACATATCATGCACATCAGAACAGAGATAAAAGCTTGACTGAATGCTTCACATTCTGTTTCAGCCGCATTATCGGTATAATTGTAAAGTAGTTCATCATCTGTGACCAAGCTATAAAGTTCATCAGCAGTATAATTCCTGCTTTTGAGTTTTTCAATGATAGAAAGGCAGTGATCTGCAAATTCAGCTCCTATTATATTTTTGTGACTATTCGTTATCCACAGCAGATAGTCGAGGGCATTATCTGTCATAGTGTTTTCTTCTCTCCGTCTTTGGATATCAAAACAGCAGGGAACAGCTTTTTTAGCTCTTTGTCATAATTCTCGGGATGCTTTTCGGCAGGGCTGTAATGTGTCAACCATAATTCCTTGACATTAGCTTCTTTTGCCAGTCTGCAAGCATCCTGCATAAGCATATGACCCTTTTCGTTCATACTCTGCTTTTTGTCAGTGTCACCGTACATACCTTCGCAGATGAAAAGGTCTGCGTTATTTGCAAACTGAACTATCTCTCTGATAGGCAATGTGTCTGTAATGTAAGTTACCTTGACAGGCGGACGTTTATCTCCCGTGACTTCTTCCGGTTGTATGGTTCTTCCGTCATCAAGTATAACTGCTTCACCTGAATGCAGCATTCTCCACAATTTTACAGGTATTTCCAGTTCCTGAGCTTTTTCAGGCTGAAAAACAGCCTTCTTTTCCAGCAGAAAACTATATCCCAGACATTTTACGCTGTGTTTTAACGGTAGCGTTGATATCGTAAGCATAGGGTCGATCTTTTCGGCTGTGAAGCTGACAGCTGCTGTGTCGGGAAGCTTGTGCAGTCTGTATTCAAATGGAAGATGTCCGCAGACAGATATCAGGTTTCTCACAACACGTTCTGCACTTTCGGGGATATATATATCCAGCGGTTCTTCACGCGAACAGTTTCCCATAGATAGCAGAAGACCCGGAAGACCTGTTACATGGTCTGCGTGATTATGTGTAATAAGTATCATTTCAATGCGGCTTATCTTTATATCTGCTGCCGCAAGTGCGACCTGCATACCTTCACCGCAGTCGATAAGTACAGCTTTGCCGCTGTATTCAATAAAACAGCCTGTCAGGTACCTGTTTTTCAGCGGAAGCATACCGCCTGTTCCTGCAAGACAAATATCCGGCATTTTCAGTCCTCCTTTTTCACTGATAAAGTACATTTAACATTATACCACAGCAGACATTTAAAATCAATAGCGGCAAAGAAAAATTTATGTACAAAAAAATGACCCGCAAAGCATATCCTGCCTTGCGGATCGTGGGAGTATTATATGAAATTTATCATTCAATCGGTTATCAGAGATACTTTATAAGCTCATCTATTACGCCGGACATTCTCTCGTCGATCAGCCCGAAGTCCTTTTCTTTATAATTCCAGGCTGCTCTGCCAATGTTGTATTTTCTGAATGCTGCATTTATGTCCTTATACCATTTGAGTATCTGTTCGGGGTCGGCTCTGTCGATTACACCGTACTCACCGCAGTACATAGGAACATTTCTTTCTTCGCAGACTTTTATTCCGTATGCGAAACGCTTTTCAAAATAGCTTGTATCAAATCCGCTTTCCGGAACATCCATATAATCCTGTATACGTGTGAGGCCTGTTGCCTTGGCGGATTCACGGTAATCCTTGATGTTCCCCGGATAATCCAGGCGGAGGTCGTGAGGCATTTCATCGACCCAGTAAGCGCCCTGATGTGTAAACATAAAAGGATCATAGCAGTGGAAGTTATAAACGATGTTCTCATCATATGGAACTTCGAGGTCTGCAAGAGCATCAACTGAGTTGTTCCAGTAACTGCCCAGCACTATCTTAATATCAGGTGCATACTGTCTTATAACCTCTATTGCTTTGTGAGCTATTGCATTCCACTTCGGACTCAATTCCTTGTCATTTACCTCGTTGAGAAGTTCAAATGCTACTCTGTTTGAAAGTTTTCCGTAACGCTTTGCAAGTCTTTCCCACCATTTGTAGAATCTTTTCTGCAAGTCTTCATTGTCAAAAAAACCTTCCTGTCCGTCGCCTGAATAGAATGAGTAGCCATAGACTTTATGTACGTCGATCAGTACATTCAGTTTATATTCCTTACACCATTCAAGGGCTTTGTCGAGATAATCAAATCCTTCGTTTTTAAGTTCGCCTTCATCAGTTTCAAAGATGTTGTAATCGATCGGAAGTCTAACATGATCGCAGCCCCAACCGGCTATTGTTGCAATATCATCTTTGCCTATAAAGCTGTCAAGATGCTCTTTATCATAGCTGCCCTGAGAAAGCCAGCCGCCGAGGTCAACGCCTTTCTGAAATCCTTCAAATATTCTCATATTTATACCTCCGTTCTTTGTGGTTGTACATACCAATTCAGGTTTCTTATCTTATTGTAAGGATAACATATTTTCATTTTTTATAATACAACAATTTTAACATTAATGTCGAATATATAATCGTATCGTTTATATTTTCTATTTATACCGAGCCCGAAACCTATGCTTATATATGACAAAAACTGTAAAATACTAAAAATAACATCTGTTTTTTCCTTGACAATGCTATGAGAATTTAGTATAATAAATTCAATATACTATATATTAAATCATAAAGGAGATTATTATTATGAAGATCAATGTTGAAAAAGGTTTTGTAACTCCGCTGCCTGTATTTATTATTGGTACGTATAATGCTGATGGAGAAGCCAATGCCATGAATGCTGCATGGGCAGGGCAGATCGGAGGAGATTTGATATCTGTCAGCCTTGGAGAGCATCCAAGTACCGAGAATATCAAGCTCAATCGTGCATTCACTGTCAGCTTTGCAACAAAGAATTATACTGCAGAGTGCGATTACGTTGGTATCGTTTCGTTTAAAAATGAACCTGATAAGCTCAAAAAGGCGGGCTTTACAGTGACACGTTCAGATAAGGTGAACGCTCCTGTTATTGATCAGCTTCCTGTTTCACTGGAATGTGAAGTAGTTGATATCATTCAGGAGTACGGTGAGACCAGAGTAACTGCTAAAATAGTAGGTATGGTCGCTGATGATTCTGTACTTACCGACGGAAAAGTTGATCTTTCCAAACTTCAGCCTATAATGTATGATTCGTCAGCAAAGACTTACAGAGTCATTGGTGAAAATGTTGGCGGTGCCTGGAGCTCCGGCAAAAAATTCATGTAATAGAGTATGGGGCGACAGGTTACTCTGTCGCCTTTTTAAGATGCGAATATTCTGAAATACAATTGATACTTTCAGCAGTATGTATCAGAATACATTTATTTTATATAATTATCTCGGTTGCAAAAAATCATATTCTGTGTTATACTTATAATTAAGATATAATACGCAAAACTTTGTTCTGTTAAGATGTCTGTACAAATATAGTGAAGATCATGCTTTATACAGATCAATATGTATAAATCTCAGAAATAACAGAGTATCGTATTTTAAAGAATACGTACCAGAATGAAAAGAGTGAATAGAATGGATAAGAAATACTTACAGCTACTGTCAAAAGAGTTCCCGAATATTGACAGTGCCGCCAGCGAGATAGTTGATCTTTCCGCTATCCGTTGTCTTCCGAAAGGTACAGAATATTTTTTCAGTGATATGCATGGTGAGTATGAAGCATTTCTGCATATGCTTAAAAGTGCATCGGGAATGATAAAGATAAAGATCGACCTAACTTTGGGAAAAACGGTTTCTTCTGCTGAGAGAGAAGCGCTTGCTGCACTGATCTACTATCCCGACAAAGAACAGAAGCGTCTTAAAAAAGCGGGTATACTTACCGATGAATGGCGAAGGCTCACTATTTATCGCCTTATTCTTGTCCTTGAATCGGTATCTGCAAAGTATACCAGGTCTCGTGTCAGAAAAAGCATTCCTCATGATATGGTATATATCCTTGATGAATTGCTTAATGTTACCGATGATGTAATAAAGGATTATTACTACGATGAGATAATCACTACCATACTTGATACAGGCATAGCTGACCATTTTATCAAGGAGGTGTGTAAGGTCATACAATCCCTGGCTATAGACAGTCTTCATATAATCGGTGATATCTACGACAGGGGACCGCGTGCTGATATCATAATGGATGAGCTTATCAAGATGCATGATGTAGACATACAATGGGGTAATCACGATATTTCATGGATGGGTGCAGCCTCCGGCAACAGGGCGCTGATAGCCAATGTTATCCGTATTTCTATGAGGTATAACAATTTCGATATACTTGAGGATGGCTATGGTCTGAATCTGCGTGCACTTGCTGTTTTTGCCGGTGATGTTTACAAGGATGATCCCTGTACTATATTTATGCCCCACACTCTTGATGATAATATTTACGATCCTGTTGACACTCTGCTTGTTGCCAAAATGCATAAAGCGATCACAGTTATTCAATTGAAGCTTGAAAGTCAGCTGATAAAACGTCATCCTGAATGGGGAATGGATGACCGTGATCTGTTCAGTAATCTTCATCCGGAAAATGGCACTGTTGAACTTAAAGGAAAGACATACGAACTGCTTGACAAGAATTTTCCAACGGTAAATAAGGATGACCCTCTGGCTCTGACAGATGAGGAAAATGAACTTATGACCGTGCTTGCGAATTCATTTATGCACAGCGAAAAGCTTGCTGAGCATATGCGTTTTCTTTACACGAACGGTTCAATGTACAAGACTATCAATGGTAATCTACTTTTTCACGGTTGTATACCTCTCGATGAGAACGGTGAGCTTCTTTCAGTAAAGATAGAAGGTGAGGATCATTCGGGCAAAGAACTTCTTGATAAGCTTGATGAGGTTGCGAACAAAGCTTATTTTCTCCATAGCGGTGAGGAAAAAGAAAACTCAGCTGATTTGTTATGGTACCTTTGGTGCGGACCTCGTTCACCCCTTTACGGAAAGGATAAAATGGCGTTTTTTGAAAGATATTTCATAGATGACCCTTCACTGCATACTGAGAACTATAATGCTTATTATCAGTTTTCTGAGAATGCAGATGTTTGTATGAGAATCCTGGAAATGTTCGGGTTGGATCCTGAAAAGGGTCATATCATCAACGGTCATGTTCCGGTGAAAATTAAGAATGGTGAGAGTCCTGTGAAGGCTGGCGGAAAGCTTTTTGTTATCGACGGCGGTATCTCAAAAGCGTATCAGAAAGCGACAGGTATTGCCGGATATACCCTTATTTGTGATAGCCATAGTCTCAATCTTGCTGAACATAAGCCTTTCATACCCGGAGAGAGCGAACATACTCCAACTCTTCATCTTGTTGAAAGATTCGAGCATCGTGCGAATATATGCGATACAGACAGAGGAGAAGAACTTCTTGGTAAGATAAACGATCTTCGTGAACTTCTGAAAGCGTACCGTTCGGGCATAATCAAACAGAAGAAGGAAATCGACAGAAGGACTTGTTGATCTATATACTATTATAATAGTATATAGATCATAACCACCGTTTTAGTAGTTGTTATGATTTTTGAACAGATATACACATCATCACGGCAAGGAGAAATTCTCCTTGCTTTTTTATTCCGAAGTATTTTTTCTACGCCGGGTATGTTTCTTTTCCTTATACTGCCTGTTACGCTCCTGATGGTGCTTGGCTTCTTCAAAAGCGCAGATAGCATCAGCGTTCTTTTTTTGTGTAAATGACAAACGGGAGCGATATATAACCGACTGATCAGCCCGACAACCCTAATAAAGAAAAACTTATATATCACCACTGTGATTTATGTTATTTCTTGAATTTTGTAAAAATATATGTTATAATATAATGTAACAAAAATATAGTAATAAAGCCTTTGATCGTTTATTATTCAATGAGATGTGGAGGACTTGATATGGAAGAGCTTATTAAACAGTTTCTGACGGATGAAGTAACTGATCTGACATATAACGAGCTATGGCATTTTGTAAAGTCAAATTCTATTCTTCGCGGCACGTTTGAAGGACAGAATCATATAGTAATGAAGATATCATCGGGTCAGTTCATAATATACCGAGTAAGCCTTGGCGTAGAAAATACTAAGTATCAGCCTGCTGTTGTGGTGGCAAGAAATTTTCTTCTGAAAAAGATAAATAGTCGTGCTTATGAACTGAAATTGCCTGATATACAGAATGTTTTTGATTAGGAGAATTTATAATGAGTATACCACTCGCTGAACGAATAAGACCAAAGACTCTTGATGAGATAGTAGGTCAGCCGCATCTTATGGGTGTTGGCAAGCCTTTAAGAAGAATAATTGAGAGCGGTACAATTCCAAACCTGATATTCTACGGACCATCGGGTGTCGGGAAGACAACCATAGCGCGTTTTATAGCCGAAAATGCCAATATGACTATGTTCAAGCTCAACGGCACATCAGCATCGGTGGCGGATATCAAGCAGATAATAGCTGAAACTGAAATGATCGGTGGAATGAATGGGATACTGCTTTATCTTGATGAAATACAGTACCTGAATAAAAAACAGCAGCAGTCACTTCTTGAGTATATCGAAAACGGAAAGATCACTCTTATATCTTCTACTACAGAAAATCCGTATTTCTATGTTTATAATGCTATAATCAGTCGTTCGACCGTATTTGAATTCAAACCTGTTACACCTGAACAGATAAGTCCGGCTATCAAGCGGGCTTTTGACCTTATGGCGCAGGATATAGGCACGGAGGTCATACTTGAGGAGGGCGTTATCGAGCATATTGCACGGGGCTGCGGCGGAGATGTTAGAAAGTCCGTCAATACTGTGGAACTCTGTGTGCTGTCAGCTGAAAATGGTTCAAAAGGTGAACTCCATGTCAAAATGGATACTGTACGTGAACTAACACAGCGCAGCAATATGCGTTATGACAGGGAAGGCGACGAGCATTATGATATCCTTTCTGCGCTGCAAAAATCCATACGGGGTTCTGATGAGAATGCTGCGATACATTATGCCGCAAGGCTTATTGAAGCAGGGGATATAATTTCTCTATGCCGAAGACTTCTGGTCATCGCAAGTGAAGATGTAGGGCTTGCTTACCCGATGGCAGCTGTTATCACGAAATCCTGCGTTGATTCGGCTTTGCAGCTTGGTTTGCCGGAGGCACGCATCCCCCTTGCGGAAGCTGTTATAATGCTTGCTACATCCCCTAAATCCAACAGTGCTTATAAAGCTATTAATTTTGCACTGGAAGATGTAAAAAACAGCGGCCCGCTGGATTTTCCGCGCCACCTGCAAAATAAGCATTTTGACGGCGCAGATGCAAAGGTCAGGGGGCAACACTACCTCTATCCCCATGATTATCCCGATCATTGGGTTAAGCAGCAGTATCTTCCCGATGCGCTGAAAGACCGCGTATACTACGAGTATGGGGAAAATAAATCCGAGCAGGCTGCTAAAGCGTACTGGACAAAGATAAAAGGAGATATAAATGAAAAATAAGAAAAAATTGCTCCCGAAGATCATTATGATGGCAATGTCATGCATAGTTGGTGCGGTTGTCGGAATACTGTTGGTTAAGAGATCAGATATTAAAGGCAGTAATGGAAGTCTTGGAAAAGAGCTTTTTAAGGTGATCATTATTGTTGCATCTATATATATTTCCTATTTTCTTGGAATAATCATACATGAATCCGGTCATCTGGTAATGGGACTATTGACTGGTTACAGATTCGTATCGTTCCGAATAGGCTCATTTATCCTCGTAAAACAGGATGGAAGATTTGTTATTAGAAGGTTTTCACTTGCTGGAACAGGCGGTCAGTGTCTTATGAAACATGATAAAGTAGAAAAAGATGAGGATATACCGTATTTCTGGTACCACTCAGGCGGGGGCTTGTTCAATCTTGCATCTGCAGCATTGTTATGTTTAGTGTATCTGAACACATCATCGAAATATCTTGCGATTTATTCCATGATCGGCATGATCATTTATTTCTTTATGGGTCTGATCAATCTTATACCGCTGAAAAAGATAGGTATTGCTAATGATGGGTCAAATATTTTGGAATCCTGGCTAGATCCTTCTGTAAGACGTTCAGTGTTAAATATACTTATGGTAAACGCTGAGCAGATGCAAGGTAAAACACTCGACAGTATGCCGGAGGAGCTTTTTGAAGTTAACAGCAAAGGAGTTACAAATGCCTCGCTCAACATTATGTTATTACGTGCAGCAAGAGATCTGGAGAGAGGAGATATCGATACCGCAAAAGCTAAGTTCAAGGCGCTTCTTGAGAAGCATGGAATTCCTGATATCTTAATAAAAGAAATACGATGTGACCTTTTGTTTTGCTATATAATGACAGATGAACCGGCTGAAGTCATAGATGAACTGTACAACGATGAATTGCAGAAGTATATAAAGACATCAGGTAAATATACTTTATGTCGTCATAGATTGATGTACGCATACTATTATATATATAAGCAGGATATAGCAAATGCTGACAAGGAATATAACTTGTCGGCTGAAATGGCAAAGGGATATTACAATCCGGGAGAAGCAAGATCTGAAATGAGCATCATAGAACGTATCAAGGAAAATCACTGACACATAAAATGCGGAGAAATCGGCTTTTTCTCCGCATTTTTTCTTTTTACGTTCAGAAGATCGAGACCATTGTTTTGCTGCTTTCCTTGGTTGAATACTCCCATTTGTTAAGTCTGCCCGAACTAATGAAGTAGTTAATTTTACTTGGAAAGCAAAGACTATCAAACACATCTACAATAATTAATTTAACCTTCATTTTTTCGGGTATCAAGGCTTTTATGTATACACTAGCCGCCTGACCTGCCGACACAAAGTCCTTGGGTTCCGCAAGCCCTGCAAGGTTCGGGGCAAGTTCAATAAATATCCCGTATGATTCAACAGAACGTATTACACCGCCGACTGTTTCTCCTACTGAGAATCTTGATGCGTTCTGCAGCCAGGTACCTAGCAGTTCCTTGTGTGTCAGGCATATCCTGTTATCTGAGATACTTTTTACTGCTGCATATATATCTTGACCGTTGAAGAATCGGTCACTTGGATGAGATATTCGAGAAACGGATATTGAATCTATCGGGATCAAAGAAGGGATCCCACAGCCGATATCTACAAAAGCTCCGAATGGTTCAAGATGGGTTATCTTTGCCGGTATTACGTCGCCGCAGTGGAGGTGAGAAACATAGTTTTCCAGGCATTCATTTTGTGCTTCTCTGCGTGATAATACAGCTGTTACACCGCTATCTCCACATATAATATCAGTGACTTTAAAGCATACTGTCTTGTTCACTCGTGAAAGCAGCGCTATATCTCGTGTTGTACCTTCTGATATACCAATAGCACCTTCTGTGCGAGGTATTATTCCTCTACCGCATGGCAGATCGACTATCAGATCATGTTCTGCGGTGCACATTACTGCGTGTCCTTCAAGTATAAGTCCCTTAGTTTTAGCTACGGATAGATTTTCAGCACTTTGTAAGAAAAATCTGTTTTCAGGTGTATTGAACACCTTTCCCTCAGGTAGATATCTCATCATTTTTTTGCACCTCTTTCTCAGTAGTCATCTTATTGATGAAACCGGTTTTGTTGTGTTTTTCTTTGTATGAAATGAAAAATCATTTCAGTTGTAATATATTATGCAAGCTCACTTAAAATGATGATCAGTTGTAATGTAAATTTATGCAGAAACACGTTATTAATTGTTGAAAGCTTGACAAATTTAAGACAATGTGTTACACTTGGAGCATTGTTTGTAATCAAATCGTAATTTTTGTCTGAAAATGCGGTTTTTACGATTACAAATTGGTACAGAAAACAAGACTGTTTTCATACTTTAGTATTAGCCTTTGATAATGCCTATCGGTCATTGTGTAGTACAGACCGGTAAATAAAAACGAAAGGGTGTGAAACGGCAGGTTTTTCGCCGTATAAATTATTAGCGACGGTGAGCCGTGTCAGATTTGGAAATGAGTATTAAAAGCAGAAACGAGTTTATTGTAGGATTAAAGAGATTTGCAGTGTTTGTGATGACGCTTGCGATTGTATTCGTAATGACGGATATTTCAGGGATCAAAGCTTCGGCTGCAGCTTCGGGTAAGGTAGCAGTACCTAAGCTTGCATCGGAAAAGACTTATGAGTCAACCTATACGCATCCCTACAACAAGCAGATCGATACTATAGTTCTTCACTGGGGGAAGACCTCGGGAGCAAACAGATATCAGGTATACGTTAAGGGTGGAAAGTACAAAAACTGGACAAGATACTGCACTACCACCAATAATTCTGTTACTGTAAAAAAGCTTTCAAGAGCAACAGGTTACAGTTTCAAGGTGAGGGCAGTAAATAAGAATAACGTATATTCATCCTTCTCTCCTGTACAGACTATACATACTGCGCGTATGAACTATGACAAGGCTGGCTGGGAGGCTATGTGCCGTATAGTTTACCATGAGGTCGGCAGGATAAATGATAATATGTGGGATAAGCCCATAGTTTATGTAGCTGACTGCGTTGTAAACAGATATGTTTCTGCAAAATACTGCAACGATCCTCTGTGGACGCCTTTTTATAAGAATTATAATAACATCCAGTCAATAATATACCAGAGCGGTGGATTTATGTCAGATTACGGTCTTTCAAGAGATGGCTGTAATTACAAAAACGTTGCCGACAAGTGCAAGATAGCTGTCTGGGGCGCTGTTTACGGAACTACTTCATATAAGGGCATCAAGAACGATTACAACGTTTACTATTGGTGCAACAGAAGCTATTATACTAACAGCAATAAGATAGCTTATTCTTTCAAGATCCCGTGGGGTTACTTCTCTATTTGGAGAACCTACTGGGGCTGATATCCAACTACTGCGTTCCCGTTTTTCGGGAACGTTTTTTATAGAAAACTCCCACGGATATAATTTATCCGTGGGAGTTTTTGGTTTATTCAAGCAGTACATATTCTTTCATTTCAGAAAGCATTTGCTTGCTGATTCCGTCTACGTACAAAAGCTGCAGAGAATTTTCGTACATGCCGCCCAGTTTATCTCGTATCTCGAGTATTCTTATAGCTAGTTCTTCATCTATCAGCAGACATTCCATCAATTCTTCCTTATTTGCTTCGTTTATGTTTACTGGACTTCGTTCTTTGATGGATGGAATAGTTTCTGCAAAAGATGAGGGTTCTTCGGGTGGTTCTGTGACATTGGATACAACTGTATTATCTTCTTCCGGCACATCTGTATGTACATCAACATATGTTACTTCAGGAGGAGAGTAGTCAGCATCGTCTACATAAAGATAGTCTTTAAGTAAATCTAATTTGCTCTCTCCTATACCGGAGATCTCAAGCAGCTGCTCCATATAGGTTATAACGCCAACTCTGTTTCTGAAAGCAAGTATCGCTTCAGCTGTACCTCCGCCTATGCCGTTAATGGCTGTCAGTTCTTCATAAGTGACAATATTTATGTCGATTGGGAAGTTTATTACCTTTGTTTCGTCAGCCCGAGACGTTTGAGTTTTTGAGGTTTTTACCTTTGATGTTTTTGAAGTGCGGGAAGTAGTATGCTTTATCGAGGTGGAATTTTTATCTTTTGTTGTTTTGGTTTTGTTGGTTGTTCTATCGGAGCCTTCATGATCTTTATTTTTGATGCTGTACTCATATTCACTTGAATTTCCTGAATTATTATCGCTGTATATGATAACACGCTTGCTGTCATTTTTTCTCAACATTGTGGAAATAACAGCAGATATCAGCAGTGCTGCTGCCAGCACTGCATAGATACCATATTTCTTTGCTTTTTCAAACAGCGTTTTATTCATATATTATCCCTCTAACATGGAATTCAGCTTGTCAAGCATTTCTCCCAGCCACACTCTGTTTATCTCCTGACGTTCATCATAGCAGATAATATCTCTCAGGGGTGTTTCTTTGAACATAGCCATGGCCATATCCATTGTAACTGCGCCGAATCCGTCGCCGCTCACGTCCGACATACCGCGGCAAAATTTCTCAATAAAATCACCGAATACCTCGCGGCCTTCGCTGCATGATAGAACATCGCCTACAGTGCTGTTGAAGGTGAACTGAACGGGAAGCTTGGTTTTACTGTTAACGTATACCGAGCCCGAAAGTCTTATATCTCTTGATGAAGCACCGATCATTATTTCAAATTCGCCGTATTCTACGAACCAGTCATTAATTGTAGTTTCATAATAGGCAAATGCACGTTTATCGAGGGTGAAAAACACCTTCTTTGTTTCTCCCGGACGAAGGCTTACTTTTTCAAATCCTTTAAGTTCCTTAACAGGTCTGATAACAGATGATTCTTTGTCACCTACATACAGCTGTACTGTTTCCATCCCTGTACGGTTTCCGGTGTTAGTTATATTACAGCTGACCGTAAGTGTCTGGTCATCATTTATCTCACTTGCTGATATCACAAGGTCACTGTAGCTGAAGTTTGTGTAAGAAAGTCCATATCCGAAGGGGAAGCGAACTGCCATTTTCTTTTTGTCATAGTATCTGTATCCTACAAATATTCCCTCGCTGTATGTCAGTTCATCAACTACTCCCGGGAAATTCAAGTAAGAAGGATTATCCTCCAGCTTCATGCACCAGCTTTCAGCCAGCTTGCCGCTTGGTACTGCTTCACCGAAAAGCAGATCGCAGGTAGCTTTGCCTATTGCCTGTCCACCGAGGTAGACCTCAAGCAGACCTTTGATATCATCAAAGAACGGCAGTTCAACCGGTGAACCGTTATGAAGTACCACCACTATATTCTTGTTGACCTTACTGATTTCTCGTATAAGTTCCAGCTGACACTCAGGCATTCTCATGTGAGTTCTGTCAAAGCCCTCTGATTCAAAGCTGTCGGGAAGTCCTGCGAAGATAACGACTTTGTCATTGTACTTGGCACACTCCACAGCCTGTTCAAGCAGTTTCGGGTCGCTCCTGTCTTCATAAGTGATAAATCCCTGAGCATATTCTACTTTGCAGAATTCTTTAACTGCATCAAGGGCTGATGTTACTTTGAATGAGTTGATATGTGAACTGCCGCCGCCCTGATACCTTGGTTTTTCTGCAAATTCACCGATAAAGCATACCTTGTCCTCTTTGCTGAGGGGGAGTATAGCATCATCGTTTTTTAGGAGTACTGCACACTGTTCGGCTATCTTTGCTGCAAGTTCGTGATGTGCTTCCATATCCCATTCCGTTGGAGTGCGGCTTTCTTCTGCTTTGTCCACAAGTTTCAAAACGCGTTCTACGCATTTATCAAGTGCTTTCATGCTCAGCTTACCGCTGTTTACAGCATCAACGATGAGCCTGTCATTTTTTCCGAAGCTTGCGGGCATCTCAAGATCAAGACCTGCCTTTATCCCCTCAACTCTGTCATCAACTGCGCCCCAGTCACTCATCACCAGACCATCGTAGCCCCATTCGTCTCTGAGCACGTCGGTAAGCAGCCACTTGTTCTGAGCTGAATGATATCCGTTTATGCGGTTGTATGAACACATAACTGTCCATGGTGAAGCTTGTTTTACAGCACCCTCGAAAGCGGCAAGGTATATCTCGTGGAGTGTCCTTTCATCTATCCTTTCATTGATTGTCAGTCTTCTGGTCTCCTGATTATTGGCTGCAAAATGCTTCAGGGAAGTTCCTACACCTTTACTCTGTACGCCTTTGATGTGTGCAGCTGCCATCTCTGAAGCCAGATAGGGATCTTCGGAGAAATACTCAAAATTTCTGCCGCACAGGGGAGAACGTTTGATATTGCAGCCGGGACCAAGTATGACAGACACTTTCTCTGCCTGACACTCTTCTCCCAGTGCTTTTCCCATAGCAGTCAGAAGATTTCTGTCAAATGAACAAGCCAGAGCACTCGCAGTCGGAAAACATACGGCTTTGATAGCCTCCTGAGGGTTGGAAGAATCCTCTGCATTTTTTCTTAGTCCGTGAGGTCCGTCTGAAACCATGATCTGTGGTATAGCTAGTCGTTCAATTGCTTTTGTGTGCCAGAAATCTGCTCCGGAGCACAGGCTTGCTTTTTCTTCGAGTGTAAGTTCTTTGAGTATTTTTTTGATGTTCATTCATTAGACCTCCGTTTCGTTTCAAAATGCATCATAAAATTTTTCAAGTTCTGCTATCGTATCAAAATACTTTTTGGCGGATATCTCTATCTCGTCGTGGTATAAAAGCTTTTCGTCCTGCCATCTGCCCGACATGATCTTTATGTTATCGCCGTCTGATATTATGAAAATATTCCACCCTTCATCGGTTATCTCCTGAAAGGGAATAAAAAAAGAAAGGTCGTACAAAGCGTCGTAGTCTTTACCGTGGGTACGTTCAGCCATTGTGGTGAAAAGTGTTTCGCTGTCACTACGATAGATTTCTTTATCTATCACCGGCTTTTTCAAAGCAGAATTTTCTGCCAGAAGATCATATAATTCAGTGCTGAGAGTTGTTGTTCTTACATTTTGTGGATATAATTCACTGTTCATCATCATGAACATAAATCCGTTTTTGATCGTGTCGTCTTCCCATTCGGGTATACGTTCAATGAAGAATCCGAAATCGCAGGGATAATTTACATCACCGATGAACATTGTGTTTATCCGTCCTTTCCGAATGTTTCTGTGATCAGATTTTCAAGCGCCGCCACGAATTTCTTGTCATTATCGCTAGTGCGCTTTGCCGGACCTTTCAGATGGTTGCCGCTTCTTTTGAGTTTTTTTGCGATATGCCTTGACATCAGCAGAGAGTCGATATTATCACTGTTATACACAAGTCCGTTCTGATTTATGGCATAAGCTTTTTTAGCCAGACACATCGCAGCCAGACCATAGTCCTGCGTAACAGCTATATCGCCTTTTTCCATAAGGTTCACCAGAGCGAAGTCTGCACTGTCAGCGCCTTTATCGACGGTTATTACCTCGGCATCATAGCGGGAAAACTCGTGGGCTGTATCGCAGACTATTGTCACAGGTATTTCATGCTTTTTAGCTATATCCAGCGTTAGTCGCACAACAGGGCATCCGTCCGCATCTATGAATATCCTCATCAGTTGTTTTCCTCGCCTTCGATATAGAAGGTCGCTTCCATATCAGCGATGTGTGTAGCTACGGCCAAAGGGTACATCCCAAGTGCCTGACCGATGGTGTTTACGTTTTCTTCGCCTGAAAAGCCCATATGCCACCGGATAGCCATAGCTTCTTCGCGGGTCAGTCTCATGTAGCTGCTGACTATGTAAACGGATTTTTCGCCGTGTCCATAGGGGAGCGTGTCGTGATACTCATAGTAGGGGACTTTCTCCCACTGACCTGTTACATCGTTCTTTTTGTTGCGGGTGCTTACTCTGTAAAGGTTCACTTTGCATATATCATGCAGCAGTGCGACTATCGCTATGCTTTCATCGGGATAATCCATGCCGTAAACGTCTTTGACCCTTGCCCTTTCAAGATAATCTTTCAGACAGTCGTAAACATTCAGGCTGTGTTCGCACAGACCGCCCTCGTAAGCACTGTGATATTTGGTCGAAGCAGGTGCTGTGAAGAAGTCACTGTTCTCACTGAGAAGATAGGTTAGCAGTTTATCAGCGCCTTTTCTGGTTATATTTGCATTGTATATCTCAACGAACCTTGCTTTGTTTTCTTCGGGATTTGTCATAGTTTACCTCCATTGTGAAAAGTCTACAATTTCATGATTCTATTATAACATATTTTTAGACGGTTGAAAAGAGTTTTTTCAAATTTTTTCACAAGTGATGATGTTTTTTGTATTTATGTATGTTATGATATAATAAGCGTCAGTATGTAGTTCTTCAATGAAAGAAAAAACTTAGTTCATCACGGAGGTGCAGCTATGAAAGAATACAAGGCCTATATTTTCGATTTTGACCTGACCCTTGCTGATTCGTCAAAGGGTATACTGGAATGTTTCAGGCATACACTGAAATATTTCGGTTATGAAGTACCTGATGACAGTACAATATACAACACCATAGGTCTGACTTTGCAGGATGCATTCGATATTCTTACTGGCATTCCGATGAATCCTCAGCGTGAAAAAATGAGAAAGGTGTATGTAGAAAAGGCAAATGAAGTGATGTCAGCGCATACATATTTCTACGAGGACACTTTGTCCATACTTGAAAAACTTCGTGAGCATGATATAAAGATAGCTATCGTTTCTTCCAAGATGAGGTACAGGATAGTTGAATCATTTGAAGTTCAGCTGGGAGTTCATCCCTATGATGTTATAGTGGGTATGGAGGATGTAACAGAACCCAAGCCAGACCCACAGGGAATCATAAAAGCGATGGAACTTCTGGGTGTGACCAAAGATGAAGTCCTCTATATAGGGGACAGTTACATAGATGCTGAATCAGCCTTAAACGCAGGTGTAGATTTCGCAGCTGTTACCACAGGTCCGACAGATAAGGAGACCTTTATGTGCTACCCGAATATCGCCATAGGTGGTAGTCTTTCCGAGGCACTACCCGAAATGTGAATTCGATGTAAAAATAATCATAATATATTATTAAAAAACCTTGCTTATTTGGACGACTAATGGTATAATATAATTTGAATATTAAGCTTTGAAATAATTCACGTTTACGGAAAGGAAAGCTGATAATGGTAAAAAGTATGACAGGCTTCGGCAGAGAGCATATCGTTGCCGAGGGCAGAGAGATCATTGTTGAGATACGTTCGGTAAATCACAGATACTATGAGTTTACTTCCAGAACTCCACGCGCTTACGGATATCTTGATGAAAAGCTCAAGGCTTTTCTGAAAAGCGGTATATCCAGAGGCAAGGTAGAAGTATCGGTAACTATCTATAATCAGGAGGGCACTGATGCCGAGATAGAACTGAACAAGTCTGTTGCAAAGGGATATCTTGATGCACTGAGAGGTGCTGCTGATGAACTGAACCTGAGTGACGATCTTACTTTATCAAATATTATGAAACTCCCCGATATCTTCACCGTGGTAAAAAAGACCGAGGATGAGGAAGTTATCTGGGCACAGGTAAAAGGTGTTGCACAGGTCGCTCTTGACAGATTTGTTGAGATGCGTGAGACCGAAGGCAGAAAGATGTATGAAGATGTGAATTCACGTCTTGATTATATAGAAAAGACCGTTGGTGAAATTGAGGCACATCAGCCTTCTGTGGCACAGAGTTACAGTGACAGGCTCTATGATAAGATAACCGAAACTCTTAAAAGTGTAGGTCTTGATAATATCGATAAGCAGCGTGTACTCACTGAAGTTGCTATATTTGCTGATAAAGTCGCTATAGATGAGGAAACTGTACGACTCAGGAGCCATATCTCCCAGTTCAGGGATCTTATCGCATCTGATGAGCCTGTAGGCAGAAAGCTTGATTTTCTGGTGCAGGAGGTCAACAGGGAAGTAAATACGATCGGTTCAAAGGCTAATGATCTTACTATCACTAAGAAAGTTGTTGACCTTAAAGCTGAGATCGAAAAGATCAGAGAACAGATACAGAATATCGAATAAGCGGGTGACATCATGCAGCTTATAAATATAGGCTACGGCAATATGGTTTCAGCATCGAGAGTAATAGCTATCGTAGATCCTGATTCTGCACCGATAAAAAGGCTGATACAGGAATCACGCGATAAAGGCACGTTGATAGATGCGACGTATGGAAGAAAGACACGCGCTGTCGTTATCATGGACAGCGATCATGTTGTGCTTTCTGCTGTATCGCCTGAAACAGTATGCGGCAGAGCCGCCGAAGAGGAGGTTGAAGAAAATGGATAAGATGGAAAAGAGAGTTCCAAAACTGATAATAGTCTCTGCTCCCTCAGGATGCGGAAAGGGTACGATAATGGAAAAGGCTTTTGACAGAGATGAAGTCTTCTACTCTGTTTCGTGCACGACAAGAGAGCCGAGACCTGGTGAAATAGACGGTAAGAGTTATCATTTCATTACTACCGAAGAGTTTGAGAAGATGATAGCCGAAGACAGCTTTCTTGAATATGCAAAATACAATCAGACTTATTATGGCACTCCGAAAAAACCTGTTGAGGAAAACCTCGCAGCAGGTAAGGATGTTATTCTTGAAATAGAGACTCAGGGTGCTTTTCAGGTAAAGAAGATAAGACCCGATGCAAACACGCTTTTCATTTTGCCGCCGTCTGTTGCAGAGCTTGACAGAAGGCTCCACAAGAGAGCAACAGAGAAAGAGGAAACTATAAAAAGGCGCGTTTCCCAGGCAGCTGGAGAGATAGCTAAAGCTGATAAATATGACTATGTCATAATGAATGATGACCTTGATGCAGCTATTGACGATTTCAAGGCTGTGATCGACGGTATCAGAGGAGTAAAGGAACCTGCTGTAAGGTTCAGTCCCAAAATAGAAAAAATAAAAAATATGATACGAGAGGTGCTTGAAAATGCTTAGACCGGCAGTTTGTCAGATACTTAAAAACAATGAAAGTTATTATTCACTGGTGATCGCAGTTGCAAAACGTGCAAGAGAGATAACCGATGAAGCAAGCAAAAGTGAGAAGATACTTGAAGAAAAGCCTGTAAAGACTGCAGTAGATGAACTTGCGGCAGGCGAATATAAGATAATCGAGGACGCATCACTCAAAAACTGATACAGCGGAGGTCTGTTAAATGGGAGAAAGGGAAACTGTAGCGTATGTGGCGCTGAGCCATGCGGCATACAGCTTTGACAACGAGTACAGTTACCTTGTACCCGAAAGATACAGACATATCCTTAAAGCCGGTATGAGGGTGCTGGTGTCCTTTGGACGCGGCAATAACAGGGTCATAGGACTTGTGACAAGAATTGGCACTGATGATATCAGTCAGCACAGGCTAAAGCCGATCATTTCTGTGGTAGATACAGAGAGTCTTGTTTCCGACGAAATGATGAAGATCATTTTCTGGCTGAAAGAGAATACCTTCTGTACCTATTATGATGCTTTTAAAAGTGCCGTACCTACCGGTTTTTCATATAAGGTAGATATGCATTTCGCTCTTGTTAATACTTATATCGACAGAGATACTCTTACCCCGGAAGAATCCGAGATCATCAGTTTTCTTGAAGGCTGTGACGAAGCCGCTGAGATCGACAAGTATTTTGACTTGAAAGCTAATCCTGAGCGCAAAAAGCCTCTGGATACTCTGATAGATAAGGGATTGGTTGAGGAAGTTCCGAGTTTTAAGAGGAAAGTCGGCGATGATAGTGTTAAGATGGCGGTTCTTATGGATGGATATGAGGATGCTGATCTTACACCGAAGCAAAAAAAAGTTGTAGAACTTCTTGAAGAAAGCGGTTCGGCGTCTGTGAAAGAGCTTTGTTACATGACGGGCTGCACATCTACAATAATTAAAAGATTGTGTGAAAAAGACGTTATTAGGGTATACGAGCAGGAAGTAATGCGGAATGCAGTGGGTGAGTTCACAGTCAGAGAAAGCCCCGAGGATATTGTTCTTAACGATGAACAGAAGATGGCGTATAATGGCATAATGAACCTGATACGCACAGAAAAGCCTGCAGGTGCGCTGCTTTACGGCGTGACAGGCAGCGGCAAGACTTCTGTTTTTATAAAGGTCATTGACAGTGTTATAAAAATGGGTAAAACAGCAATAATGCTTGTTCCAGAGATCTCTCTTACGCCTCAGATGCTGGCAAGGTTCAAGGTGCTTTTCGGAGAGAATATCGCACTGTTACATTCATCCTTGTCGCTGGGACAGCGAATGGATGAATTCAAACGTATCAAGCGCGGCGAAGCGAGGATAATCATCGGCACAAGAAGCGCTGTATTTGCACCTGCTGAGAATATCGGCGTTATCATCATGGATGAAGAAGGTGAACAGTCCTATAAATCGGATTCTAACCCTCGTTATCATGCTAGAGATGTGGCTATACAGCGCTGCGGTCATAACGGTGCACTGCTTCTCATGGCTTCTGCTACACCATCGCTTGAAACATTCTATCATGCGCAGAAGGGAAGATTCCATCTTTTCACTCTTGCTCACAGGTATAGTGATGCTGTACTGCCAAAAGTAGAGATAATCGATATGCAGACGGAAGCAGCCGAGGGTAATGATAGCCTTATAAGCAGGAAACTAGCTGATGAACTGACAGAAACTCTGCAAAGGAATGAACAAGCGATACTACTGCTTAATAGGCGAGGATTCAGTACTTATGTCAGCTGTGCAAACTGCCGACAGCCCGTGGTCTGCCCTAAATGTAATATCCCATTGACTTACCACAAAAAGAACAACAGATTCATGTGCCATTACTGCGGATATACTATGGATAATCTTGCAGTGTGTCCATCCTGCGGTTCGGATAAGCTGCGGTCAAGCGGTGTTGGTACGCAAAGGGTCGAGGATGAACTTGCAAGGATATATCCCGATGTAAGGATACTCCGCATGGATGCGGATACAACTTCTTCTCGATATGCTTACGAAGAAAAATTCAAGGCTTTTGAGAACCATGAGTATGATATCATGCTTGGCACACAGATGATCGCCAAGGGGCTTAATTTCCCGAATGTCACACTTGTTGGAGTGATATCTTTGGATAAAGCCTTGTTTACAGGGGATTTCAGAAGCTATGAGAGGACATTCTCTCTGCTTACCCAGGTCGCAGGCAGAAGCGGTCGAGGAAGCAAACCAGGGTCAGCATATATACAGACTTTTGTTCCTGATCACTATGTACTGAATCTGGCGGCTGAACAGAATTACGATGAATTCTATGCTGAGGAGATAGCATTGCGGCAGTCCCTTATCTATCCCCCTTGCTGTGATATCTGCGTTATAGGTTTTTCGGCTGTTATGGAGAGCAGAGCTATAGCTGCATCTGATCACGTTACAGCGTTTATAGCTGAATATCTCAGAACAAACAAGGTGGATTTTCCATTAAGGGCGATAGGTCCAGCACCGTGTACTCTTGAAGTTATAAACGGCAGGTACAGATACAGGCTTATACTTAAATCAAAGAATACCAGGTGTTTCAGGCAGATGATCAAGTCTGTGCTGAAAGACTTCAATGATAATAAGGACTTCAGAGAAGTCCGGATTTATGCTGATATCAACGGTGATATCGGTCTTTAGAAAGGAAAGTGTGAAATGGCTGTCAGAAATATACTGAATAAAAGCGATGAAACTCTTCACAAGGTCTGCCGACCTGTAGAGAAATTTGATGAAAAGCTGTGGACATGGCTTGACGATATGAAGGAGACTCTGGCACAGGCAAATGGTGTCGGTCTGGCCGCTCCGCAGGTCGCTATCCTCAGACGTTTCTGCATAATCGATGTCGGTGACGGAAATGTTTATGAACTTATAAATCCTGAGATCACATGGAAGTCCGAGGAAACTCAGAGGGTTCTCGAGGGCTGTCTGTCCTGTCCGGGGCAGTGGGGATATGTTACAAGACCTATGAGCGTAAAGTTCAAGGCTCAGGACAGAAACGGTGAATGGTATGAGATGGAAGTCAGTGAGCTTTTTGCTCAGGCAGTATGCCATGAGACAGCTCATCTTGATGGACACCTGTTTACTGAAATAGTTGAAGAATTTGTTGAGGTAGATGAGAAATGAAAATAGTTTTCATGGGTACGCCTGATTTTGCTGTACCTTCACTGAAAGCGTTGCTAGAGGCAGGTCATAAAATTCAGGCGGTGTTCTGCCAGCCAGATAAGCCGAAGGGCAGGGGTATGAAGCTTGTAGCTCCTCCTGTAAAGAATGTTGCATCAGAAAATAATATACCTGTGTATCAGCCTGTAAGCCTTAAAAACAGCGGAGATGAGTATATAAAGATCCTTGAAGAACTCGCTCCCGATTGCATAGTTGTGGCGGCATACGGTAAGATACTGCCTAAGTCGGTGCTTGATATACCAAAGTACGGCTGTGTGAACGTTCACGGTTCTCTTCTGCCGAAATACCGCGGTGCAGGTCCTATACAATGGGCGGTACTCAATGATGAAAAGACTACGGGCATAACAACGATGCTTATGGGCGAAGGTCTTGATACAGGCGATATGCTGCTCAAATGTGAGACTGAGATCGGTGAGAATGAAACTGCTGCTGAGTTGTTTGACAGGCTTGCAGTGATGGGTGCAGATCTGATAGTTGAAACACTTGATAAACTTGAAAAGGGTGAAGTTATACCTGAACCGCAGAATGAGGAAGAGGCAACATATGCTCCCATGCTTACTAAGGAGCTTTCTTCGATAGATTTCAGTAAGTCAGCCAGAGAAGTACATAAGCAGATCTGCGGACTTTCGGATTGGCCTTGTGCTTCTACGCTAATTGGCGGAAAACGACTGAAAATCTATCATTCTGAGATCGTAGATGGAAATTCCGATAAACCTGCAGGTACTGTTGTCAATAATAAAGACTTGACAGTTGCTTGTGGAGAAGGTCTGGTAAGATTTACCGAGATACAGGCAGAAGGTTCTAAAAGAATGCCTACAGCTGATTATCTCAGAGGTAAACCGATAGCTGAAGGAACTGTGCTGGGAATATGACAAGTTGCATAGCTTGTCGCTTGGAGGAAATATAATTTGGGAAGTGCCAGATGGTATACAGTCAGGCTGCTTACTAAGCTTGATGAAAATAATTCTTATTCAAATATCCTGCTGGATGAATCCCTGAGCAGAAGTGATTTTGATAAGCGGGACAAAAAATTCATCGCTGCGTTGTTTTACGGAGTAATTGAAAGACGTCTGACCCTTGATGCTATAATCGTAGATCTTTCAAAAAATCCAAAGAGCAAGCTGAATTACACGCTCAGGAATATTCTGCGATGTGGATTGTATCAACTTAAATACATGGATTCGGTACCTGATAACGCTGCAGTTGACGAATCAGTTGAATTGGCAAAAAAGTGCAGGAATCCTGCTGCTCCGGGATTTACAAATGGTTTGCTGAGAGAATTTATAAGACGCAGCAAAGAACTGCCAAAAACCAACAGCGAAACAGAACGGCTTGCACTTGAATACTCATGTCCGGAATGGCTTGTTAAGAAATGGTCATTTGAATATGGCAAGGATAGATGCTTGTCATTGTTGAAAACATCGTTAGGACAGGCACCTACTACTATCAAGGTGAATAACTTGTCAGGTGGTATTGAAGATACTCTTGATATGCTTATTGCTGACGGAGTTACTTTTGAACGTTCAAAAATTCTGGAATATGCTGTGAATGTGGCTAATGCCGGTGCGATCGAAAAGACTGAAGCATACAGGCAGGGAAAATTCCATGTGCAGGATATTGCCAGTCAGCTCTGCTGCAAAGCTCTTGATCCTCAGCCCGGAGATATTGTCCTTGATCTTTGCTCAGCACCGGGCGGAAAGACATTCACAATAGCCGAGATGATGAATAACGAAGGAAAAGTGCTTGCATTTGATCTTCATCCCAACAGGGTCAAACTCATACGTTCAGGCGCAGAACGACTTGGTCTTACTTGTGTTACTGCTGATGTCAACAATGCAAAGATCTTCAATTCTGATATCCCGGTCGCAGATAAGGTACTTGTTGATGCTCCGTGTTCAGGACTTGGGGTAATCAGACGAAAGCCTGAGATAAAGTACAAAGATCCTTCCGAATTCGACAGACTGCCAGAGATTCAAGGTGATATACTTGACACGGCATCTAAATATGTAAAAGCCAACGGAACTCTGGTCTATTCAACCTGTACTGTATCTAAGGCTGAAAACGATGATGTAATAAGAAAATTCCTTGGATCGCATAAAGATTTTGTTCCTGCTGAGGATGAAGAAACTTTTATGCAGACCATTACCCCCGATATGTATGGTTCTGATGGATTTTTTATTGCTAAACTAAAACGTCTGGGGTGAGTTGATGGTCTCTTATGACGAAGATGGCAAGATAGATATACTTGGACTTCTTCCCGAAGAACTTGAAGAGCAGATATTGCTTTGCGGTGAGAAGAAATTCAGAGCGAAACAGATTTTTGAGTGGCTTCATGTTAAACGTGTTGATAGTTTTGATAAAATGACTAATCTATCTGTACAATTGAGGGAAAAGCTAAAAAAAATATTTTGTCTAAAATCACTATTTATCGTAAAAAGACTTGAAAGTAATACCGATAATACTGTAAAATATCTATATAGGCTTCCTGACGGCAATCATGTTGAGACTGTTATCATGGAATATAACTACGGTAATACTGTATGCGTTTCTACTCAGGTAGGATGTAAAATGGGCTGCCGATTCTGTGCTTCGACTATTGCTGGGTATAAAAGAGATCTTGCGTCCAGCGAGATACTTCTTCAGATATACGAGGCTGCTCGTGACAGCGGAAGAAAGATAACCGGTGCTGTTCTTATGGGTATCGGTGAGCCTATGGATAATTTCGATAATGTTGTCAATTTCCTTAAAGTTCTTTCCTGCGAACAGGGAACGAATATGTCGCTAAGACACGTTTCAGTATCTACTTGTGGCATCGTTCCTAGGATCTATGAACTTGCCGAGATGAAACTCGGTATAACATTGTCGGTTTCACTTCACGCATCCAATAATAAAGCTCGAAGTGAAATAATGCCTGTCAATAATAGGTACGATATCGGTGAACTTATGACAGCCTGTCGTTATTATTTTAAAGTGACCGGCAGAAGGATATCTTTTGAATATGCACTTATAGATGGTCATAATGATAAGCAGTCCGATGCTGAAGAACTTGCAGCTCTCTTGAAAAATTTTGTTTGCCATGTAAATATAATTCCTGTCAACAAGATCAAGGAACGTAATTACAGGTCTGACAGAAAGGCTGCTGATCGGTTCAGACAGCGACTTGAAAAGCTTGGTCTAAATGCTACTGTGCGCAGAACGCTCGGTTCGGATATCGATGCCGCCTGTGGCCAGCTGAGGCGTGAATATGAAATATAATACTATGGAGAAAGGCGGTGAGCTGTATGTTTCTTGCATTTGGTACGGATATCGGGCAAAAGAGAGAAGAAAATCAGGATAGAGTAAGAGTCGAGGTCCTTGGTGATAATATCTGCATCGCTGCTGTTTGTGACGGTATGGGCGGTGCGGCTTCGGGTGCAGTAGCAAGTCAGCTTGCTGTTGACAGCTTTATCGAAAGGGTCAAGGAGAATTTCCGACCTGATATGAACAGTAATTCTATAAGAAATCTTTTACTTAATGCCGTTCATTATGCTAATACATGCGTATATGAAAAAAGCATTGAGGATATAGATAAAAACGGGATGGGTACTACCTGCGTTGCAGCTTTGATCATTGAAAAGAATATCTACGTTGTCAATGTGGGCGACAGCCGCGGTTATCTGCTGACAAAGGACGGCATAGATCAGATCACAACAGATCACACCTATGTTGAAGTCCTCAGACGCAGCGGTCAGATTACCGATGAAGAAGCAAAGACTCACCCCATGAGAAATGTTATAACTAAGGCAGTGGGTGTTGAACCTGATGTCGAGGTCGATTATTTTGAACACTATGAAGCGGGTAATTTCGCCGTAATGCTTTGTTCTGACGGCCTGTCGGGATATTGCAGCGATGAGTTTATATACTGTACTGTATTCGGGAACAATCTGGATGAGGCAGTAAAAAAGCTGATCGAACATTCAAATGAATGCGGAGGCAAAGATAATATAACCGCTGCTGTGATCGCAAATTAATGAGACAATAAAATATAGTTTAGGAGTTGAATATAATGGATTCTAATATCGGTAAGAAGCTGGATGGCAGATATGAAATTACCGAGCTTATAGGTGTAGGCGGAATGGCTGATGTCTATAAGGCACAGGATATTATGGAAGATCGTCCTGTAGCAGTTAAGATCCTTAAACCCGAATTTTCGGGCGATGAGGAATTTCTAAGAAGATTCAGGAATGAGAGTAAGGCTATTGCAGTGTTATCTCACCCGAATATCGTTAAGATCTATGATGTGGGATTTACTGATGAGATACAGTTCATCGTAATGGAATACATTGACGGTATCACCCTGAAGGAGTTTATCGAACAGCAGGGCGTGCTGAAATGGAAGGATGCACTGCATTTTATTACACAGATACTTCGTGCGTTGCAGCACGCTCATGACAAGGGCATCGTTCACAGGGATATCAAACCGCAGAATATCATGCTGTTTACAGACGGCACAATAAAAGTCATGGATTTTGGTATCGCAAGATTCTCCAGGATCGATGGTAAGACACTTTCGGATAAGGCGATCGGTTCTGTACACTATATCTCTCCTGAGCAGGCTCAGGGTGAAATGACCGATGAAAGGTCGGATATCTACTCAGTAGGCGTTATGCTTTATGAGATGCTAACAGGCAGAAAGCCTTTTGATGGTGATACTGCTGTGAATGTTGCTCTTAAACATATGCAGGAGGTTGCAGTACCCCCGAGGGAGATAATGCCCTCCATACCTGAAGCTCTTGAAGAAATAGTTTATCACGCTATGGAAAAGCAGCCGGCACAGCGTTATCAGTCAGCTGCTGAGATGATAAGGGATATAGATACCTTCAAACTCAATCAGTCAGTAGTTTTCGGCTATAAAGATGGTTCTGCTCCTGTTGTAGATAATGTTGGTTTTTATCCCGTTAATAACAATCAGTCAAGAAAGCCGGTCATCAACGATGATTATGACGATTACGATGATGATTATGAAGATGATTACGATGATGACGATTATGATGACGACGACGACGATGATGAAAGCGGTAAGAAGAGGTCCTATGTAGTTCCTATCCTTCTTGCTGTAACAGTTGCTGTTGTTATCGTTGCAGCTTTCATAATCGGCTGGACTGTTATCAAAGCCTTCTCACCAAAGGACGGTTCAGGTTTTGGCATTCATACAAGTACTATCACTGTGCCTAATTTGGTTGGTGAAAACATTATTAAGGTGGAAGGCGATTTTAAGGATAAACTTAAGATCGAAACAATTGAAGAATACAACTTTGAGTACGAAAAAGATACCATTTTCTGGCAGAGTATTTCACCTCAGAAGTCAGTTAAGGAAGGTACTACTATTACTCTGAAGGTAAGTAAGGGTAAACAGATGATAGTCATTCCTGATGTTTCCGGTTCTGAAACTGAAATTGCTGAAAGTGAGTTGAGGGCTGCAGGATTTACAGTAGTTCTCAGAAGTAAGTATGATGACAAGGTCCCTGACGGCATAGCGATCGGTACTGAGCCTGTTGCAGGTACTGAATTTGCGAGCGACGGCGCTGTAACACTTTATGTCAGCAAGGGTCCTCTGGATACTCAGGTAAAGGTACCTAATGTTGTTGGTCTTACTAAGGAAAAAGCAATCGCTATACTGAAGGATAGCAAACTTAAGGCAAACGTTCAGGATATGCCTCATGATGGTGATAAGGGCAAGGTAATCGATCAGTCTATTGAAGCTGACAGAAGAGTTGAGAGAGATTCTGAGATCACGATCTACGTTTCTACCGGTGAGACCGATCCTGTTGACCTGACTATCAGTCTGCCAATGCCTGAAGGTATGCATGGTTCCTACTCCATCGAGGTATTTGTAAACGGTAATGTACGCTATAATCAGAAAATCAACAATGGTGAATCTGTTGCAGGTGGTAATGTTACTATTGATATCTCGGGTAAAAAGACTGAGACACTTACAGTATCTATCAGAAACGATGAAACAGGCAAATCAGTTAATTATGCAGTATTCAACGTAAACTATGATAAGAAGACTGCTGAACTGAATGGTTCACTGAATAAGGATGGTCTTATCGCTATCACACCAAGTGTTAAGGAAGAGCCATCCAAGCCGGATGAGAGTTCATCTCAGGCAGATCCTGTGCCTCCTCAGCCAGTTGATCCTGAACCTCCTGTTTCTGACGACAGCTCACAGGCTGATGTACCCCCCGTTGATAACGGAGGCGAGAATATATTCTAAGTTGATATGACAGGAATTATAACGAAAGCTATCGGAGGTCTCTACACTGTAGATGCCTCCGAAGGCATATTTGAATGTAAAGCACGAGGTATTTTCAGGAAGAAGAAAATATCCCCTATGTGCGGTGATAATGTTGTTATTACTGAAGATAAGGACGGTTGTGTTATCGAGGAGATATTGCCAAGACGTTCTGAATTGATAAGACCTCCGTTAGCTAATCTCGATCTGCTGGTGTTTGTATCATCAACTATCGAGCCAAGACCCAATACATTACTGCTGGATAAATTTATAGCTATTGCAGAATTCAAGAAGATCAAGCCGGTGGTTGTATTTACCAAGGTGGATAAACGTTCCGGTGATGAGCTTGCGGCTGTATACCGAAGTGTTGGGATAGATGTATTTGAATGCGATAACGTTACGGGTGAGGGTTCTGCTGAAGTTAGAGCCGCGCTGCAAGGAAAGCTTTCAGCCTTTACAGGTAATACGGGAGTAGGGAAGTCCTCTCTGCTGAATAATATGTATCCCGAACTTGGTCTTGCAACAGGCGAGATAAGCAAAAAGCTTGGCAGAGGCAGGCATACAACTCGTCATGTTCAGCTTTATAAGCTTGAAGGCGGCGGATATATCGCGGATACTCCCGGATTTTCTTCCTTTGATACTAACAGGTATGATATCATATTTAAGGATAAGCTTGCGGATTGCTTTATCGAGTTTTCTGAATATACAGACAAATGCCGTTTCCCTGATTGCAGCCATACTAAGGAAAAAGGCTGTGCTGTTATCGAAGCTGTTGAAGCAGGAAAGATACCTCGTTCGCGTTTTGAAAGCTATGTGCAAATGTATGAGGATGCAAAACAGCTGAAGGAATGGGAGTATAAGAATGACTGATACTTGTGTTATTTTTGCGGGCGGTGACCCTATAAGACCTGAAACTGCCGATAGCCAACTGATAGAAAACTCATTTGTTATCTGTGCTGACAAGGGATTTTCCTTGGCACAAGATCTTGGCATAGAACCTGATATCATACTGGGTGATTTTGATTCACTTAAATATACACCTGATAGTGACAAGATGATAAGCTTTCCTCCTGAAAAGGATGATACAGATCTTATGCTGGCAGTCGGCAAGGCTATTGAGATCGGGGCAAAGAAAATTGTGATATATGGTGCCTGCGGCGGCAGGATAGATCATATGATCGGGAATATAGCCTGCCTTGCTATGATAGCTGAAAGCGGTGGAAGCGGAATTATCGTAGGCGATGATGATATTCTGTCTTTTTATATGCCCGGTGAATATACTATCCCATACAAAGAGGGATTCTCTCTTTCACTGTTTGCTTATTCTCAGAAAGTTGAGGGGCTTAAAATCAGTGGGGCTAAATATATTGTAGATAACTGCACTCTCAGAGATTCTGTTACTCTTGGTGTTTCCAATGAGATAATTCCGCCTGAAGCAAAAATCAGCTTTACTGATGGAAGACTATTGGTTATACAATCCAGATTGTAACACAAATTATGTTCACTGAATAGTATGTATTACCAAACGAAATGGAGGTAATACTTATGAAGGTTGTAGTTGTGAAAAGTCCGCGTTTTATCTCAGGCGTGCTCAAGATCATATTCGGTATTGGCAACGAGGAAAGATAGGAATAATTTACTTTTAAAACAGCAAAAAGCCATCCGTGGGTGTCAACGGATGGCTTTTTACAATATTTGTAAAGAAAGATAATAATATCTTTCAGGGAAGGCTATTCCTTTACAGCACCTGATACTAGACCACTGTAAATGTATTTCTGCAGCAGCAGGAATATCAGCAGTGTAGGTATTATGCAGAGGATTATACCGGAGAATACTACCTCCCACTGTATCTTTGTGGAACTGATATATTTGTATAGTACTGTAGATACTACCAGCAGATTCTCATCCTGCATATACAGCTGCGGTGTATAGAAATCATTGTAGATGCTTACGAATTTGATTATCAGTACAGTAGCGATCGCAGGTTTTAAATTAGGCAGTATAATAGAGAAGTATATCTTCGGATAGCTTGCTCCGTCCATGATACCGCTTTCGTCCAGCGATACAGGTATCTGACTGAGAAACTGCATGAAAATGTATATCGAGATTATGTCAGTTCCTACATAGAGAATTATAGGAGCAGCCATAGTGTTATAAAGTCCTATCCTGCTAATTATCTGGAAGACAGTTACCTGCATTGATATATTCGGTAAAAGCGTTGCCAGCAAGAATGCTCCTTTTATAAGGCGTGTCATTTTGCTGTCAAAACGCTGTATGATAAAAGCTGTCATTGTACCGGTAAGTATTGTTCCCACGCAGGATATTACAATGATGATGAATGTATTAAACAGTCCTTGCATCACCTTGCCTTCAAAGAATGCTGTTTTGAAATTTTCAAACGTAAATGTCTTTGGTAGCTCAAATACACCAGTGTTTGCAAACTCCTTTCCATCTTTGAAAGCACCCAGTAGTATCACAACTATCGGTATCAGCACCATAAGACAACCACAGATAAGTACTGCGTAAGAAAGTATCTTTATAACTATCTGAGAAATGTAGAGCGGTTTCTTTTGTTCTTCACTGTTCATCAGTCTGCCTCCTTTTTAACTGACTTTGTCGGCTTTTCATCGCCTTCGCGGAAGAAATACTTCTGTATCAGCGTGACAATGATGATTATTATCAACAGTACCACAGCCATCGCACAGGCTAAGCCGACCTGCTTTTTCTTGAATGCGGTCTCGATCGTCTTGATTACAAATGTGGAGCTTCCGTAATTTCCGCCTGTGATTATATATGGTATCTCAAATACTGATATTGCGCCCTTTACCGCAAGTATAAGCTGCAAAGATACTATTGGTTTTATGCTTGGAAAAACTATATATCTAAACTGCTGCCACGGGTTTGCACCATCAAGGTTCGATGCCTCGTATAGATCCGGGTTTATAGACTGTATCGCCCCGATGTACATTATGATATCAAAGCCTATGTATCTCCATATTGATACGAATACAAGACAGCAATTGACAAGAATAGTATTCGCAGGGTCGAACCATCGAACAGGTTCGATCCCGAGCAGTGTTAGCACACTGTTAAGTGTACCCTCCTGAGTCAGCGGTGGATTTCCCTTTGTGAAAAATCTCAGGAATATTATGCTGACAGCTACACCGTTCATAAGGTATGGAAAAAACAGAACCCCTTTAAAAAGTCCTTTAGCCTTTATCTTAGAGCAGAGTATTGAGGCTATCAGCAGAGCCACGATCTGCTGTACAAATGAGCCTGCAAGGTAGTACAGGCTATTTTTGAATGTAATGAAGTAATCCGGATTAGTAAAAATGGTTTTGTAGTTGTCAAATCCGACAAATTTAGGATCTACTCCGAACTGATCCCGTTCCTGAAAGCTGTAACCGACCATGTTAGCAGCCGGTATAAAGGTAAATATCAGCAGCAGCGCAACCGGTACCAGTAAGAATAATATTGAAACGTATAGTTTCTGTCCTTCATAGGTCTTTAGCCATTGTCCTAAGCTTACCGACCTTTTGTTTTTGGTTTTCATAGTGATCTCCTTTGCAAAACAGCAGCGGACGGTATTACCGTCCGCTAAAAAGATGATAAAGAAAATAAGTGGAATTTATAACAAATGATTATCTTTCTAAGATCATACTTATTGTAATAAGCTCTCTGAGAAAGATATGATCAATTATTAACCCATGATTTCATCTCGTGCTTCAGCCCACTTTTTGTCTTCGGCAGATATTATTGCTTTAAATTCATCTTCACCTTTGCCTGCAAATGCTGCTTCAGCAAGTTTTATTTTGAAATTATCGGTATCACCGCTCCAAATTCCTACGCCTGACTTAGTGTCTATCTCATCGAATTTGCCGACCAGTTCTTCTGGTGTAGAAGCCTTTTCAAAGAATTCGGCACCGTTAAATTCGGATAGATTATCAGGTAGTTCAGAGTCTTTCTTTGCAGGGATCATGCCTTCTTTTTCAGCAAAGCCTGATTCGCCTGTAAACCATTCAACGTATTTCTTAGCCAGGGCTTTATCAGCGCAGTGCTTGCTTACACCTACACAATAGTCAGGCGCAGTTTCAGCGTACTGTTTACCATCTGGTGCAGTTATAGGAACAGGCATATAACCGATGTCATCGGGATTAGCAGCCTGTTCACGGAACTGTGCGATAGCCCATGATCCCATCATCATAGTACCTATCTTACCTTCACCCATCCACACCTTCGAGGATTCCCACTCAGTTGTCATGTGGTCCTCCTCGATCAGGGATGGAGAGGAGAATAAATCAAACATAAGTTTATATACAGGATAGTATCCGCCGTCTTCAGCAAAGAGATCAAGCTTGTCTATCAGCAGCTTGTTTTCATACTCAGGATCTCCTGATGCTGACATAACAAGACTCTGCCACTGGGTTATCGTCCAGCTTGCATCCGCATACTGAGTATAGTATGGTATAGCATCTGTTTTGTCTGCTATCTGCTGAAGGTCATCGAGAAATTCATCAGGAGTTTTGGGTGAAGAAGTTATACCTGCATCACTCCAGACTTTCTTGTTATAAAGTACTCCAACAGCATTTCCGCCATAAGCGATGCCGTACACATTTTTATCAGAGTCCATCTTTCTGTCAGCCCAGCGATATGTGGCGCTCATTTCATCATAAGTACCAAGTGGTTCAAAGAAATTTCCAAGATCCTTCAGATCAACATCATCAGGGATCATCAGAACATCACCGTAATCGTCGGTTCCCATTCTTGTTGCGATAGTGCCTGTGTAATCCTGATATGCAACATACTGTACATCGCAGTTGTTAGCTTCCTCAAATGCTTTGGTCATCTCATCAAGACTTCCATCATCAACACGATCAGTACGGTGCGTTACGACCTCAAGTACAGTTTTACCGTCCTTAGTTTTTTTAGCTGACTTGCTGTCACTTTCTTTTCCTGTACTGCAGCCTGTAAATGCAGCCATAGCACTCATAGTAACAACACTTGCAAGCATAGCAGAAATGATCCTTTTCTTGTTCATTATTTATCCTCCGTTCAATTAAATAATTAATCTGTAATAGATTAAACTTTATCTTATCAAGAGTATATCATTTAGTTAATGATTAGTCAATAGCTTGCGTAAAATTATTTCAATAAAAGAGTTAAATTTGTAGCAAAAGATGATTAACTTGTTGAAATATTGTGCAACCTATACAATCACTGTATTCGATTACATAGATTTCTTCTAAATAACATAAAAAATGCAGAGCTTTAAATCTCTGCATTAATTAAAACATATTTATTTTGGCCTGGAAAAATGTAGAAGTAAAAAATTAATCTGTTATATCCACGTCAGGTGCTATCTGAATTTCATAATCCGGATATGCAGCTTTAAGCTCGCTGTAAATTATATCGATTCCTTCCTTGGGTCTTATATCAAAACTCATCACTATATCAAAAGTCATCTCTTTAGCTTCTGTATCTACATAAAATCCGTGGAACTGGACTGCCCAGTCATGTGCCATAACACGCTCGCGCACATCATTCTGGATATCAGCTGCCTCATCATTTCCTGTATTATAAGAATAAACGCCAACAGCTGCCAGAACTACACCTGTTTCCTTATATACCTTCTTTTCAAGTCTTCTGGTAAGTTTGTCTATCTCTCTTGCTTTCATTGTATCGGGCAGTTCAAGATGAACAGAGGCGAAATCCGTATCAGGTCCAAAATTATACATTATCAGATCATAAGCACCTCTTACTTCATCATCTTCAGAAAGCAGTGCTTTGATTTTATCGGTTTTTTCTTTGTCAGCCCTTATACCTATAATCTCGTTGAGTGTTTCTATCATCATTTCAATACCTGCCTTTATAATAAAAGCAGATATTATTACACCGACAAATGCTTCAAGAGAAAGTCCGCTGATCATATATATTATTGCAGAAATAAGTACCGATCCCGAAAGAACAGCATCAAACATGGCATCAGACCCTGATGCTACAAGTGAACCTGAATTGACTTGCTCTCCCTTCTTTTTTACGTATTTTCCCAGGATGATCTTCACCAATACTGCTACTGCAATTATGATCAGTGAAATAATTTTATATTCCGGTTTTTCAGGGTGAATGATTTTCTTTATCGACTCCACTGCGGATGTTATACCTGCGTAAAGCACTATTCCCGAAACGATCATTGCGCTGAGATACTCTATCCTGCCATAACCCAGGGGGTGTTTCTTGTTGGGTAGCTTTCCCGCAAGTTTTGTACCAACTATTGTAATAATCGAAGATATGGCATCAGACAAATTATTTACAGCATCCAGTGTTACAGCTATGGAATTGGATATGATCCCTATAACAGCTTTAAATGCTGAGAGAAATACATTTGTCATTATCCCGATAATACTGGTATGAATTATCACTTTATCTCGATCCTGAGCTAGAGTATCTGGTTTAGTATTATCATTCATTTTTACTTCTCCTTAAGTATATATTTAACTGTTGTAATGAACAATTCGCTGTAAATGATTATACCATAGTTCAGCTGAAAATGCAATGACTGTATATGTTTTTTGTCTATGATCAAATATTCAGCGTTTTATCCTCAGGCTTGAAATTCTTTTATTAATGTGTTATAATAAAAGATACGCACAGGAGGTCTGTTACTATGGATTATTGTTTTGAAGCCGATAGCTGGGGAGCGTCATTCAGCTTTCCGTGGGCTGCCGCTGCCGGACATTTAAAAAGCTGCAGCGAAGCCCAGATAAAAATACTTCTTTGTATCCTTGCCGGTCCGAGATATACTGATTCTTCATCTTTAGCGGAATTATCAGGTTACTCTGAATCCGATGTCGATGAAGCAGTGGCTTATTGGCATAAAGCAGGAGTAATATATGTCAATGGAGAAAAGTCTGCTCCCGTTAAGTCTGAAGCAACTCATAAATTTTCCGGAAAGAACGAACCTGTATCTGTTGTAGAGTCTGTAAAACCTACTAAGGCATCTGCTGTTGAGCGAAAGATTACGGTAAAATACTCGCAGCGCGAGATGCTTCAAAAAGCTGAGAATGATGCTGCGCTTAAAAGTCTTATAAATGAGATCCAATCTTTGCAGTTCTCTATAAATGGAAGTGAGCTTGCCAAGCTTATCGAGCTTTATGAACTTTATAAATTCGATGCACCTTCTATACTTCTTGCTGCAGACCATTGTCGGGCAGCAGGGAAGTGCAGTATAGCCTATCTGCATACTGTTATGATAAACTGGTATAATGAAGGTATCAATACTTACGCAGAGGTAGAGCAGGCGATAATAACCTCTGCTGAGCGCCGAAGCTTTGAAAATAAGATACTGGGTATTTTCGGCATGGAAAACAAGCCTTCAAAAAAACAACAGCAGTATATGTCTGAGTGGAAAAGACTCGGCTTTAATTTTGATCTCATTGAACTTGCATATAATAAATGTCTTGATACAAAAAGTAAGCTGAGTTTTAGTTATATAGACGGAATACTTAAAAATTGGGCAAACAGCGGCATCACCAGCGTAGAACAGGCTGAGGATTCCGATATACAGCATAAAAAGAAATATTCTGCGGTAAGCGAGGACAAGCCTTCTTATGATCTTAATGAGTATGAGAATTTTGCGAGAAACTATGATTTCGGTGACGCTCCGTGGAATAACAGAAAGGATGGAGATCAATGAGATATACGGAGAATGCTTTCGATCTTGCCGAACTTGAACTCAGGGCACGGCAGGATAAAGCAGAGGAGGAGCATCAGCGCAGACTTATGGAGATATCTGAAAAAGCTCCGGAGATATACCGTATGTACAGTGAATCTATCAGACTTAATTATGCGCTTCTCGGAAATATTGGAAAAGGGAGGAGCGGTGCGGATATCTCAAAGAAGATAGCTGAGATAAAGGATAAGAATATAACACTTCGCCGTACTATGCATGAGATGCTAAAAGCCTGCGGCTATCCTGAGGATTATCTTCAAATGCATTATCAGTGTGAGGTATGCCGCGATTCAGGTTATCATGACGGTGTAAGATGCGAGTGTATGAAAAAGCTACTGAAGAAATATACTACAGAGGAGATAAACTCTCACTGTTCTATTGAACTTCATGATTTTGCAGACTTTCGGCCTGAATACTACAGTGATATTCCCGTTAACGGAGAGATCCCCAGGGAGAAAATGCTTAGTATATATGAAAACTGTAAGAATTATGCTCTTCATTTTGAAGCAGATACAAGCTCTATGATTTTTTATGGCAAGACAGGTCTTGGTAAGACATTTCTTTCATCATGTATCGCAAAAGAGCTTATTGATCAGGGGTGGAACGTAGTATATGGTTCACTGCTGAAGCTGATGAGGCAAGTTGAGGATGAACGCTTCAATAGAACAACAGGAGACACTATGAGTATTATGCTTGAATCTGATCTTTTGATCCTTGATGATCTTGGTTCAGAATTTCAGACACAATTCACTGATTCAGTACTGTATGAGCTTATAAACGAACGAATTAATGAACGCAGACCGATCATTATCTCAACCAACCTGAGCATCAAGGAACTGAACAAAAAGTATAATGATAGGATAGTTTCGCGTATAACAGGCTGTTTCAGACCTTCTTTCTTTGTCGGTAATGATGTCAGACTTGTTAAACTGAGAAACGGTATCAAATAGGGTGTTTGATGTGAGAAAGATAAGACTATTATTAGATCAGCTTCTTATACTCGCTTTATGTAATTCTACTGTCTTGTGGGCGATCGTTCCTTTGGCATCATGGATCAAGGTATTTATAGTTTCAGGTCTGATACTTTTTTATTTGATATACCTTTTAAGTGCAGGAGGTCGTACCGATAAGGATAAGAAACTCAGCCGTATTGCTAAAGGGTCTTTCCTTATAGACGGCGCCGTGATATCCCTTGTATTACATACTGCAGCGATACTCGCTTTTATAATTATCGGCGGCTCAGGTTTATGGCGGCAGCTCATAAACGGGCTTGCAGGTTACGCATTGATCTCATTTACGGCTTTTGTAGGTATTATCAGGCTGCTGATATCTTCAAAGCAGGTCAATGCTGTGAAGTACATATCACTGATGTTTACGTGGTATATACCAGTGGTGAATATACTGGTGCTCAAAAATATTTCAAAGTCAGCCAAAAAGGAATTTCGTTTTGAGCAGGCTAAGCAGGAACTTGATGATCTGCGTAAGGAAAATGAGGTCTGTAAGACAAAATACCCCATACTTATGGTACACGGCATTTTTTTTCGTGACTGGCAGATGTTCAATTATTGGGGAAGAGTACCTAAGGAGCTTGTACGTAATGGTGCAGAGATATATTATGGATGTCAGCAGTCTGCTAATCTGATATCCGTAAGTGCAGGAGAACTACGGGATAAGATAGAAGAAGTCATAAGGGAGACCGGCGCAGAGAAGATCAACATCATAGCACATTCCAAAGGTGGTCTGGATTCAAGATACGCTATATCAAAACTGGGTATGGATAAATACGTTGCAAGCCTTGTGACGATAAATACACCGCACTACGGCTGTAATTTTGTTGATGATATACTTGCAAAGGTCCCGGATGGTCTGCTGAGATTTGTTGCAAAAAGATATAACAAGCTTTTTACGGTTCTTGGTGATACAGCGCCGGATTTTGAGAAAGGTCTGCGTGAGCTTACTCATACAAACTGTGCAAAGCTTGATACTGAACTTCCTGACGATCCGGATATATACTATCTTTCGGTGATGTCAGTTATGAAAAATGTGTTCTCTGCTGGATTTCCGCTCAACCTGGGCTATATACTGAACCGCAAGGATGGCACAGGTAATGATGGACTTGTTGTAAAGGAATCTGCACTTCGCGGCGAGAATACACTTATGATAAACCATAACGGAAACCGTGGTCTTTCTCATGGAGACATGATAGATCTGTTTCGTGAAAATATTGATGGTTTTGACGTGCGCGAGTTTTATGTCGGCATAGTCAAAGATCTTAAAGAAAGAGGATTGTAATATGAACCCAATGGCTTTAGTAAAACTCAAACCTTTATTTGAAAAATTCAGAGAGAATCACCCAAGGATACCTCAGTTCATGCATACTGCTGCGAGCGGAATCGAGGATGGCGGTGCTATTGATATTAAAGTTACCAACGCCGCCGGACAGAAGATCGAGGCGAGCATAAAGCTTAATGCTGACGATATTGAACTGTTTGACACTCTTCGCAAGGTATTATCAGAAGCAGGCGATCAGATGTAAAGTTGTTAGAAAATGAATATACCCGGAAACAGTTTTTGTTCCCGGGTATATTTTATTTAAGTTCTATGATGGTTACACCGTCTTCGCCCTCGCCGTATACTCCCGGTCTGTAGGATTTGACCGACGGATGTCTTCGCAGATGATTTCTCACAGCGTTTTTTAGTACTCCTGTACCGATGCCGTGAATGATAGTCACCATGCTGATACCTGACATTACACAGTTATCTATAAAGCTGTCCATCTCATGGATACCCTCATCACTTGCATAACCTCTTATATCAAGCTCTGTTGAGAAGCGCCTTGTCATACGGCTCTCAACGCCCTTGGTGGATACCCCGCGCTTTTTCTTTGTCTGTTGTTTCTGAGAAGTTTTTGCAGGCTGCTGTTTTTCAACAAGACGAAGTTTTTTGACATCTATCTTTGTCTTCATTATGCCTGTCTGAACAAAGCACATACCCTTATCATCCGGAGGAGTTACTACGATGCCGTTGCGCTTGGTATCCGTAATTAGTACGGTATCGCCTTTTTTGAGGGGTCTTGGAAGAACATAGTCTTCGTCAGTCTGCTGAGTGACAGGGTTAGCTTCCAGATAAAGCTTATTCATTGTAGAACGCTGTTTCTGACGTGCATCAATGGCTTTTTGTGTAAAACCGGTCTTTTCTTTTTCTTTTCGGAGTTTATCCAGTTCATCAACTAATGCCTGGGATTCCCTCTGAACTCTGTTAACTATATCACTTGCCTGGCGTCTAGCTTTTTCAAGCTCGAACTCCTTTTCTTCCATGAACTTCTGTTTTTGTTCATCAAGTTCATTCCTTAGGCTTTCAGCTTCTTTTCTGTATTTTTCGGCAAGAAGATTATTTTCTTCAAGGCTTATCCTTGCCTTTTCAAGATCATCTATGATATGTTCAAAACGTCTGTTTTCTTCGGATATAAGAGATTTCGCATAATCTATTATATCATCGTCTATACCGAGATTCTTCGATATTGCAAATGCATTTGACTTGCCAGGTGAACCTATGACAAGCTTATAGGTAGGACGCATAGTATCAACATCAAATTCGCATGAAGCGTTTTCGACTCCGTCAGTATCAAGGGCATACATTTTGATCTCCTGATAATGAGTTGTTGTAACGACTGTTGCGCCAACCTGTCTGAGTCTTTCGATTATGGATACTGCTAAGGCTGCACCTTCCACAGGGTCGGTTCCTGAGCCAAGTTCGTCTATCAGTACAAGACTTTCATGGTCAGCTTTGTCTATGATATCCTTGACTTTGCCCATATGGGATGAGAATGTTGAAAGACTCTGCTGAATGGATTGCCTGTCACCGATATCTGCAAGAATATTTTTGTATACCGATATCTTACATCCATCAGATGCAGGTATCATCAGTCCGCACATAGTCATCAGCGTCAGTAAGCCGACAGTTTTCAGTGTAACTGTTTTACCGCCTGTGTTAGGTCCTGTTATAACAAGAACATTGTAGTCGGTACCAGATCGGAAATTTATCGGTACCACTTTGTTCTCGTCGATAAGAGGATGTCTTGCCTTATTTAGCACTATTATTCCATCGTCGGATATTTCAGGATCAACTGCTCTCATTTTTGCTGCAAGGTTAGCTTTTGCAAAATATAAGTCCAGCTTAACAGCGGCATCATAACTGGATTCTATCTGAGGCTGCATCATAGCGCATTCTTTGGAAAAATCCGTTAGTATACGGTGGATCTCATCCTGTTCCTTGCCTTGTAGTATCCTAACTTCGTTATTAGCTTCAACTACAGATATAGGTTCAATGAAAAGCGTTGAACCAGTTGCTGAAGTTCCATGTACCAGGCCGCCGACATTTCCTTTGAATTCTGTCTTGACAGGTACAACGAACCTTCCGTCGCGCATTGTTACGATAGATTCCTGAAGGTATTTCTGCGTTGACGGAGATTTTATCATTTTATCAAGAGTCTCCCGTATTTTTAATCCTGCCTTGGCGATCTTGTTTCTTATCGATCTGAGCTCGGGGCTTGCATCATCAGAAAGATTTTCACTGTCTAGTATTGCAGTTTCAAGTCTCTGCCACAGCGACTTGTTAGGGAATAGCTGCTCAAACAGATATGAAAGGGGAGTGTTCTTGTCTTCGTTCTGGTCAAACCATCTGCAAAGCTCGTTAGTCTGACCAAGTACTTTTTTTATCTCCAGCAGTTCTCCCAGAGATAGTGTTCCGCCTGCCTTTGCTCTGTTCAGGCTTGCGGATACATTATTTATGCTATAAAAGGCAGGTGTACCATTTTTTATGGACATATTCAGTGCACTTGCTGTCTTCGCTACCTCAGTTCGCACTGTGTAAAGATCGTCTGATGGTCTCACAGCAAGAGCTGCCTGTCTGCTGTCCTTGCTTGAACAATGCTCTGAAAGCATTTCAAGAACTTTGTCAAGTTCAAGGATCTCATGATTTATGTTTTCTAGTCCCATTTATGTAATTAACCTCATTTCAACATCTTATAAAAATCCAATGCACCGAATCTGCGGTTAAAATGATACCACACGAACTTTTCTGTAAATTCGGTGAGTTTTTTCAGATATTTGTCACTTATCTTAAAGTAAAATAGTTTTTCGTATTCTGTCAGTGCGATGAAACGCACTATGTAAAGAAGCTGTTTATCTAATATAATGGTGTGTACGCTGTCTGGGTTAGGACAGCAATCCTGGCATTCAAGTCTGTCTTCAAGATAATTGAAGTGCATCTTATCGTCTTCGTACTTGAAACAAAATGCACAGCCCACAAGCTTAGGACGCATACCTAACTCGCACAGAAGTCTGAATTCAAACACGCATTTCAGCAGATCTGTTTCCATCTTATCTTCATCTAAAAAGTAAAGGGTATTAAGTGCCAGCCGCATGACCTCAGCACAGTTCTGTCCCTCTGTTCCCGAATAGATCAGTAACTCGGAAAAATAAGATGCAAGAGCGACCTTAGCCGCATCCAGTCTTATATTATAAAACAGCTTGACAGGCTCGCTGCTGTTTAAATAGCGGCTGACCTGTCCTTTGGCGTTCTTTTTTTCTTCAAAGCATAGCTCGGAGTAACTGAATGATTGCGTAGCAGATGTAGTCTTTGAACTTTTTCTGCCGCCGCGAACATAGATGTAAATAACGCCCATCTCAGCGGTAAGTACGCATATCGACTTACTTGATTCACCGCTGTCTGTTTCCTTCAGAACAAGTCCTTTAAGGGTCGTCATTATCATCATTCCTTTCATTCCTTGCATAAGCAAGATAATCCTCGATCTTCCCGCTTTTAAGAAATCTGTTCCATAGTTCCAAAACCGCTCACCGTCCTTTGAAGATATATTACCCTCAAACAACATAAATATAAGCGGTAGATATTTCCTGTCAGGATAATCCGAAATTCTTGATCATTCCCTCGCGGTTGCGCCAACCCTCTTTTACCTTGACCCAGCACTGAAGGTTTACCTTTATCTGAAAAAAGTCTTCAAGATCTCGCCTTGCATCCTGACCGATCTTTCTCAGCATCGAACCGCCCTTGCCTATGATTATTCCCTTATGTGATTCTCTTTCACAGAATATAGTTGCTGTGATATCCAATATAGCTTCTCCGTTTCTGTCTTCACGTTCTCCAAGCTGTTCGATAGTAACAGCAACTCCGTGAGGAACTTCATCATTTAGATTTCTCAGAGCTTTTTCACGGATCATTTCAGCCATTATTACTTTCTCAGGCTGATCTGTGAACTTGTCATCCGGGAAGTAATGAGGACCTTCTGCCGCATTTTTTTCAAGTATATCCATTATTATATCCAGCCCGTCATTTCCGACTACGCTTATGGGAACCACCTCAGCAAAATCATAGAGAGCAGAATACTCGGAAAGCTTCACAATGACATCCTCTTTATTATCAAGTAGATCTATCTTGTTAAGTGCTAGTATAACCTTGCTTTTACCGCCTTTGAAGCTTTCGATCAGGCTTTTTTCGTTGTCGGATATCTTTTTTGTGCAATCACACATAAATATTATCATATCAACGCCTGTGATAGTTTCATTTACAGTATTTACCATATGCTCGCTGAGCTTGTTCTTTGCTTTGTGCATACCGGGGGTATCCATGAAAACGAATTGTGTTTCACCTTTTGTCAGTACACCCGTTATCTTTGTTCTTGTAGTCTGCGGCTTGTCGCTCACTGCCGCGATCTTTTCACCGACAAGAGCGTTCAGCAGGGAAGATTTACCTGCATTTGCTCTGCCTGCTATGGTAACAAAAATATTCTTTGTCATTTTACTATCCCTTTACTTTCTTGGTCATTTTATCCCAGCACAGATAATCACCGTTATCTGTAATAACAGTGTTATATTCTGTTTCTGTGTATCCTCTTTTAAGATAAATCTTTTTCGCCGCAAGTGATGCGTCGAGAATAATTTCAGTGTATTTTCTGCTTATCATTTCTTCTGCAAAGTCAAGAAGGGCCTTTCCAAAGCCTTTTCCCTGAAATTCGGGTAGTACGAACAATCTGCCGATATCATTTTCTTTTATTGTCACAGTTCCAACTATATTACCAAGATCGTCAATGCAGATAAATGTTCTGTGCCTGAGGATATCCTCGGCTATTTTTTGATCGCTGTGATATTTAAGAAAATAATCGACTGCTCCCGCAGGATAATACCTTGGATAAATAGTCCTTATCGTATTGCAGGTTATATCCCTTACAGTGCATAGATCTGCAGAAGACGCTTCTTTTATTTCCATAAGTATCCCTTCTGTACCGTCATAAAAAGCAGTGATGTGATTAAGTATCAAATACTTCTGCTTTCCATAAGTTCTTTTGCACGCATGAGTACAGGCAACTCTCTTGCCGCTATAAGCCGTCCTATTTTTGTGCAGCTCCTGTTTTTGTATTCATCAACTGCTTCATCAAAACTTTGTTTCATAGTTGAAAGGTGAAAATCTGATATCTCCTGATCAGTCAGATGATTCGCACCAAAACTTTTCACTTTACAAAGATAATAATTATTTATGTTATGTCTGTGGATAAGATTGTAGTAGTCCCTTACTATACCGATCTTGCAAATAATATCAACTTTTGCGCCAAGTTCTTCACGAAGTTCTCTTAGTACGGCGTCTTCCGGAGATTCGTCATCCTCGATACCGCCGCCTGAAGTTTCAATAAGTACAGCTTTTCCGAAATCATCATTCCTTTGTGCTCTTACAAAGTAGAAGTGACCGTCTTCATCAAAAACAATTGCTCTTGCTATCGGTCTGTCGTGGTCGGTGTATTCATATACCCATTCGTTATCTTGCAGATCCAGTATTAATTCGTTGTTATCAGTCATTGTTTCTTCTCCCGAAAACAGATAAATACCCACCAGAACCACAAAGCTACATACATTACAGCAGCCGGGATAAGTGCAGGGGTATCGACAAAACTGCCTAAGATAAAAAGTATTCTTTTTCCGAAGACTATTGCAGCAACTCCTACAGCTGCAAGGCAGAATATAAGTACCGCTCCTGCAGCGCAATCCTTAGCTGCTTTTGCATTAGCTGACCGTTCACCTTTACTGGCGAGGTCAACTGTGCTTTCAATGGCTGTGTTTACACATTCAAGTGCCATAACTCCGCCAATAGTCAGTATCAAAGCCAGCTGTTCTCCGCTGCTTATATCACATATTATAGATAGAACTGCAACAGCGCACGCAGCACCCATATGGAATCTCATATTCCTCTGTGTACGTATACAGTGCACTATACCGCTTGCGGCATAAACGAAGCTTTTACAGAATTTCTTCAGTTCAGTCTTTATGCTCATGCTCCTCAACAAAGGTCTCATCTCTTGAAATCCCCAGCTGTGCAAGTATAGCTTCTTCTTTTTCTCTCATTATACGCTCCTGAAGGCTGCTTTCTTCATGGTCGTAGCCCAGCAGATGTAGCATGGAGTGTACAGTCAGGAATCCAACCTCACGTTCCAGTGAATGACCGTAGACCTGAGCCTGTCTTGTTGCTGTTTCCAGGCTGATTACGATATCGCCGAGCAGACAGGCACCGGATTCGTAGTTTACATCGTATTCTCCATTCTCACCGAGAGGAAAACTCAAAACATCAGTAGGTCTGTCGATGTCTCTGTGCTCCTTGTTGAGCTCATGTATCTGCTTATCATTTACAAAGGATACAGAAACTTCTGCATCTTTTCCGAATTCCTCATATTCCAGTACAGCGTGACAGCAGCGTCTTACGAGCATCCTTATGCCAACCGGTATCTTAACTTCTGTCTGATTATTGGTGATCATTACCTTGACTTTGTCCATTGTACTTCCCATTCCTTTTTGAATATTTTTCGTATGCCAGGATAATATCCTGTACCAGTTTATGTCTGACTACATCCTTATCGGAGAATCTGTTTATTTTTATATCTTCAACGTCTTTAAGAACGTGCATTGCTTGTATCAGTCCCGATTTTCTGTTATCGGGCAGATCTATCTGTGTTATGTCACCTGTTATTACTATCTTTGAATTGAATCCCAGTCGCGTCAGGAACATCTTCATTTGTTCATTTGTTGTATTCTGAGCTTCATCAAGTATTATAAATGCATTATCGAGCGTTCTTCCTCTCATGTATGCCAGCGGTGCAACTTCGATACATCCGCGCTCCTGCTGCCTTGCAAAGGATTCAGGTCCAAGCATTTCAAAAAGTGCATCATAAAGAGGTCTTAGATAAGGATCAACTTTGTTTTGAAGATCTCCAGGGAGAAAACCCAGCTTCTCTCCAGCCTCTACCGCAGGTCTTGTCAGTATTATCTTTTCGACCTCGTGAGCCTTGAACGCCTTGACAGCCATGGCGACCGCGAGATAGGTCTTTCCGGTACCTGCAGGTCCTATTCCCAGTACTATCGTGTTTTTTCGTATAAAGTCTACATAACGTTTCTGACCCAGAGTTTTGGGCTTTATGACCTTGCCTGTTATTGTAACGCAAATTCCGTCATCACTGAGATTATTCAGTTCATACTGTCTTCCTTCACGTACCAGAGCGAACACATAACGTATACTTTGTTCGTTGAGTTTTTCGCCTTTGTTGATCATGGTTATTAGTCCGTTGATAGCTTCACAGGCATTGAACACTCCCTGCTCGTCACCGGTGATTTTTATATCTTCTCCGCGTCCCAGCACTGCAACGCCATACTCACGCTGAATCAGGTTTACATTTTCATCGTAACTTCCGAACAGACTGAGCATTGTTTCCATGCTGTCAACGCTGATTAATTTTTCTGCCATTAGATACACTCCGCTCAATTTTACATTCTTGAATCATTATACCACATTCTAAAATGGAATGCAACAAAAAAAATCAAATTTTTAATTAAATGCAACAAAAAATATCAATAATTTTCACTATCTTGCACATTTTCCTTTTTGTGTGTATTAGATTCGTGAATAATATATTTCGGTATAAAGAAATCACTTTCCCTGCACAAGTCGCCGTAGAGTTCATAAGTGACTGTCAGTCTTATCCCGTTGCTGTATTTGCTGCTTTCAGCTCTTCTTCCTTTTATCTCATAATTGTCAAGAAAATTTTGTTCATACCTGAAAGCTGATTTTTCAGCCCTTGATAATGCTTCATCTTCTTCAAGCACCTGACTTCTTATATCATATTCATTCAGTCTTATTTCAGACACACCAACAGGTATCATAAATCCACCTATCTCGGGAAAGTGTCTCATTTCTTTCTCGGCTTCAAAATATCCATCCGGGATCTTACCGAATAGAGGGATTTTTGCGCTGAGTATCTCAAGATAATGAAGCTTTTTCTTCTTGCCGGTCATTACTTTCTTTTCAGTATCGTACGGCTGTTCAAATACCATAGTTCTTGTGAAGGTGCCGCGTATCTTACCAATGCTTCTGACATATCTGGTATTTGAATCTGAAATATCATCATGTTCAGTATGCTTTCTATCATCAGTTACTATTTTTCCGCTTACAACTATCTCGCCTTTTGTTACACCGCTTCCGAGACATTTCATAAGTTGTCCATCGATGAGTTCTATCTCTTCTATAATACCATCTTCACAAGCAACCAGATGACATGGCATACCTACAGTGATTCCCCTGTCTGATCTTATATTCTCTATAACATCTATTGCTATACCTGATCCTGTACGGCTTATGCCGACCCATGAAATATCATCTATCTGTCGTTTCAGTGATCTTTCTTCAAGCACCAGGTCAATATCAGGAAGATAAGCTCCAGGTTTTACTCCATCAGTATCAAGTACATCCATTACTTTACCATATATAGCAGGATCATCTGTGTCTACGGTTATAGTAAGTATCACGTTTGAATAATATGCCATAAGTAAAGCAGATAGTAAGGCTCCGAATATCAGTCCCGGTCTTGTATATAGAGATTTGTAAAATCTCAGCATACCGTGTATAGCAGTTTTACATGGTTTATAACCCTCGAGATGACACATCTTTTCAAAACGAAAACTATGTTCAAAAGAGATCGTTATTTTCAGGCAGCCATTTTCTTCATGTAGATCTGAATATATCATTTTCTCCTTAGTCAACCTATTCAGCAGCCTAGCATAATCTACGTCACGGATCATGTAATCAATGCTTCCCAGAGTCATTATTATCTCTCCTTGTCTTTTGTGATATCAGCCTTATCTGTTCGATAGTTCCGCAGACTTTAACGCTGTTTTCTGAATATGAACTAAGCATAAGATCATTTCCCCATAGTTCCACCTCGAAATTACTTGTCAGTATCCTGACACAGACATCAGTACATTCGCAGATCTGTCGGCAGTTTTCAACTAAAGCGGAAGTGTTGTCATTGATCTGTATATATGATCGCAGACATTTTAGTTCGCGGGTCTTTCCTATAAAACTCACAACAGGTGAAATTGCCATGATCAGCCCTCCTCTCATCACCTATATTATATTACACTTGGCTTTTGCATATACTTGATTCGGAGGTAATGATCTATGAAACGAACAAACATTGTAAATTTGAAAGACACTTCACTTTGTATGACTCTTATAATGCTATCAGCTGGTATGGCATTTTTCCCAGCTGAAGTTTCAGATGCTGTCAGAGAAACTGTATTGAACTGTCTGAACATTCTCATACCGTCGTTGTTTTCTTTTATGGCAGTTGGATCAATGCTTTCTAAAAGCGGAAGTGCTGCTTTGATAGCTAAACCTCTGAAACCTGTATATCACTGCATCTTTCGTATGCCTGAAAATATTTTCACTGTTTTTCTTTTAAGTATGATCGCAGGTTACCCTGTTGGAATAAAGATGATATCCGATATGCTTGAACGAGGAGATATAGATCCTGAGACGGCAGAAAAATCCGCCTGCTTCTGTTACTGCGGAGGTCCCGCTTTTTTTAGCGGTGCGATCGGGCTTACTGTGTTTGGAAACAAGAAGGTAGGTGTGCTGATCTTTTTATCTGTACTTATCACTAATATAATGCTTGCTTTGGTAGTGTGCAGAACTTCTGAATTGCACGAAAAGCATCTTTGCAGTAAATACTGTAAAGGTAATATACTTGTCGATGGTGTGCAGTCGGCAGGACGGTCTATGGCTTTGATCTGCATTACCGTGATCTTCTTTTCTGCAGTTATGTCAGTTCTTGATGCAAGCGGTGTTATCGGCATTATAAGGCGAATTTTCAGCCTTTCTGATAATGAGATCGTCATTGTTTCATCTTTTATTGAGATAACTTCGCTTTCTGAACTTTCGGGAGTGCCGTACAAACTTCTTCCGTGGATATGTGCATCTTGTTCTTTTGGTGGTCTATGCATAATCATTCAGCTTTATGCATTAAAGTCAGATAAACTATCGCTGTTCAGATTTATTGAACTCAGACCTTTTGCAGCAGTTCTATCTGCACTGTTATGTAAAATATTACAACCTTTAATCATTGACGAAGCTGTTCCTGCGTTGGCAATGAATAAATCTTTGTTTAAGGTGAACAATTTTGCTGCTTCTATATGTCTAATATTAATGATTTTTCTACTGAATTATAAAAAAGGACTGGTATTTTCAGAATGAGTGTGATATAATTAATATAAATCAGAACTCTAAATTTTATCTTTTTCGCAAAGGAGTTGCTCACATCATGGCAAAGAAGAGTTTTTTCGGTAATAAAATAACACCGTCATGTTCATACTGTAAATTTGGCAACCGTTCCAAGGAAGGCAATAAGGTACTGTGTGAGAAACAGGGTCTTGTAGATGCTGATTATGCCTGTAAAAAATGGGATTATGATCCTATCAAGCGCGTTCCCAAAAAACAGCTGAATATACCTAATCAGGAAGACGATATAATATGATATTACAGGCGGGAGTTATCCCGCCTTTTTTGTGATTTTTATGCTCATTATCTGTCAATACTTTTATAGCAGATCACATATCGGGGTGAAGTAATGTTTAAACTGCTAAAGCTTATTGCTGTCGGATCATTCGGTGCTATGTGCTATGGAATTATTGAACTTGTAAACAGAGGTTTTTCTCATATATCAATGGGGTTACTGGGTGCATTTTCCATGCTGGTGATCCATGAACTCAATGGGGAACGCAGGTCGGACCGTTTGAAGCTTATATATGTAGTACTCATATCTACATTATTCATAACTTCAGGTGAACTGCTGGCAGGGGAGATCCTTAACAGGTATCTCGGTATGAAAATATGGAATTACAAGCACTTGCCTTTAAATTTCGATGGTCAGATCTGTATTCGCTATTCTGCGGCATGGGGATTGCTTTCCTTTTTTGGGATCGCTGCTGATGAATTTTTAAGGAAGTACATCTTTCAAGAGTAGTTATTTATCTCTGCATTGTACTTCTTAATTTTTGATATCTCAACAAAGTTCTAACACACCTTTCTTTGACATAGTATTTATCAAAAGGGGTGTGGACAATGTTTGGAAATGACAGGGAAAGGGCTGTGCAGTTCGGCGAATACATGGTCAGTCAAAAATCAACAGTAAGAGCGACAGCAGCAGCGTTCGGAGTGTCAAAATCCACAGTACATAAAGATCTGACAGAGAATCTTCCGAAGATTTCAGCGGTTCTTTACAGTGAGGTAAGAAAGATCCTTGAGGAAAACAAAGAACAGCGCCATATCAGAGGCGGTCTTGCAACTAAACACAAATATGAGAATATTAACAATCGTACTGGGATATGAGTTGTACTCTGCTATTTGAGTACGTTGAGCTGTTTACAAAACTAATGTTATAATTAATAATCGACCTGGATCAGGTTTATGATCATTTTTGTGAGGTGTAACTATGTCTTTGATATACAGCTTTATGATACTTGCCTTGCTTTTTGCTTCGGGCAGTATGTTTGGATGGCTGCTTGAATTATTCTACCGCCGATTCAAGCCTGCGAATAAAGGTAGGATTTGGATCAATCCGGGCTTTCTTAACGGACCATGTCTTCCTCTTTATGGATTCGGTCTGACGGCACTTTACCTTATGGCATTACTTGAACGATTTATTCCAATTGACGATCCGGCTTCAAGAAAAGCTGTGTTGTTTGTTGTCATGGCTGCTGCTATGACCATTATCGAGTTGATAGCAGGAGAACTGTTCATAGTAAGGCGGCATATTAAATTATGGGATTATTCTGAACTTCGATTTAATTATAAAGGTATAATATGTCCGAGGTTTTCATTTTACTGGGCTATACTTGGTGCAGGATATTATTTTTTTATTCATCCCAGGATACTGTCAGGCCTTGAATGGTTTTCACACAATCTGCTTTTTTCATTTGTCATTGGTTTTTTCTATGGTATTCTTACTATTGATCTTGTTCGATCATTCAGTCTTACAGCAAAGATCAAAGCTTTTGCGGCTGAGAATCGTATGATCATCAGGTATGACGAGCTGAAAAAACATATTCGCTATGAGGCAAAGAAACGTTGTGAAAAATATCGTTTTCTCAATTCTATGCATTCAGAACGTCAGCTTATCGAAGAACTTCGTACTTATATGGAAAAACAGATCGAACAGGCTAAAAACGGAAAACTTAGTGATATGATAGCTTTCATTAAAAAAGAACTGTGACTTAGTTAATAATCGGATACTTCTTACTTCCGGGCATCTTTCAGGATATGGCAAGATGTTCGGAAGTATTTTTTCGAAAAGTATTGATTTTTTGTTTATAATGCTGTATAATTATTAAAATGACATATTATCTTTACGGAGGTGAAAAATATGGAAAGACCCATTGAGATCGCTTTGATTACTGCAGGCATTGATGAAGAATACCAGTGTGGTATTATAGATGGTGTTACTTCTTTTGCCAAAGAAAAAGAGCTGAATATCTCCTGTTTTTCCTGTTTCTGCGGTGTTGTTTCTGGACGAGGTTTTGATATAGGTGAAACTAACATTTACAGCCTGATAAACTATAATATGTTTGATGGTGTTATACTTATGATAAATACTATTCAGGATATTGAGATCAAACAGAAAATGGTATCTGTGATAAAATCTTCAAATCTGCCTGTGGTCGTATTTGATTGCGACGAGCATCCTCAGTTTATGAATGTCACTATAGATAATAAGAAGGTAATGTCGGAACTTGTCAGACATATTATTGAAGTTCACGGTGCAAATGATATAGCATTTCTTTCCGGACCAAGGAGTAATCCTGAAGCGTTAGCAAGATATGAATCCTTCTGCGAGGTAATGGCTGATGCGGGCAAAACTGTTGACAAAGACAGGGTCATGTTTGGCGAATTCCGTCCCACCGATGGAAAGATCATGGCAGAAAAGCTAATAAAATGCAAAAGAAAGCTTCCTGATGCGCTAGTGTGTGCTAATGACGCTACTGCGCTTTCAGCCTTAAAAGAATTTGAAGATAGCGGATACCGTGTTCCTGATGATATAATAATCACGGGTTTTGATAATATTTATAATGCACGTCATTGTTATCCTGCACTTACTACGATAGACAGACCCCTCAGCGAGGCAGGATATACTGCTTGTGAGATACTTGTTAATGCGATAGAAGGGAAGTCATGGGAAAAAGTCAGGAACCTTGAAGCTAAGCTTGTTATATCAGAAAGCTGTGGCTGTGTTTCAAAACAGCTTTCTGATATTGATGTTTTCAGGAAGAATACTTATAATATCATAGATTATAACAGATCCAAGGTTCGTTTACTTAACAGTATGATATCAGAGACTGCTGAAGCTGAAACACTAGAAGAATGCATGAGGATAATCGGAGATAATATCAGCAGTATTGATTGTGACAGATTCTGTATATGTCTTTGTGATGATTGGATCAGTTCATATTCTGTAAAGCTTGAAGATTCGTTTATACATGGTTATACACCTAAGATGTCTGCACCGCTGATATGGAATAAAGGTGAGATATCTGAGGTCAAATGCTTCAGAAGTTCTAATATGGCACCAAGGCATTTTAAGACAGGTGGAAATATCAGTTATTACCTTCCGCTCCATTTCCGCGAGAGATGCCTGGGATATGCCATAATTTCAAACGGTAGTTTCCCAACTAAAAGTCTGGTATGTCATTCGCTGATGATGAGTATCAGTCATAGCCTTGAGAATATCCGCAAGTTGATAAATCTCAATTGTGTCATAGAAGAACTTGATAAACTGTATGTGATAGATCCTCTTTGTAATATTTACAACAGGAACGGCTTTATACGTGCGGCAGATCCATTTTTTAACGAATGCAGGATGCTTGGTCAGAAAATGCTGATAAGCTTTGTTGACATGGATAGGCTCAAATACATTAATGACAATTTTGGACACAGTGAGGGTGATTTTGCTTTACGGACATTGTCTTCTATCATAAGTGAATGCTGTGATGAAAGTATGATCTGTGCAAGATTTGGCGGTGATGAATTTATCATTATCGGTGTGGATGCTGAAGAAGAAGATATTGATAGGGTTGAATCCTCCATACGTAAACGTATAGAGCAAACAAATAAAACTATCGATAAACCTTATACTGTTGAATGCAGTATAGGCTCACTTGTAACAAGGGTCGCAGATGATATGACTCTTTTCAAAATGATCACTAAAGCTGATGAAGTTATGTACAAACAAAAAAAGCGCAAGAATTACTCGCGCTATCTCAGAAGATAATAATAAGACCCGAAGAACATAATGCTTTTCGGGTCTTTAAATGTTATTTGTTTTTGTGAAAGCCAACTATCTTTACAACTGCAAGTGGTTTACCTGCTCCATCATTTACTTTAACAATGTAGGTGCAAACAGATCTGCCATCCTTTACAAGCTCTGTTTCTGCATAGATCTTTTCTGTAGAAGGAACTCCAATAAATGAAATATCCGAGTTCAGTGAAACTGTACCTGGTTCCTGCCAGTTAGAAGCTACTGCAAAAGCAAAATCAGCAATTGTAAAATAAACACCGCCCATTATACCTCCGACAGCATTCTTATGACGCTCTGTCAGCATAAGGCTTACTTTTGCATATCTGTCAGCAACTTCCTCTATATATGCACCGGTATCATAGGCATAAAGATCATGGCTGAAATATTCTCTTATATCATCTATATTTTTCATGGTCAGTTCCATTTCTCTATAAGATAGCTTGCTATATACTCCAGCCCTCCGGCATTGAGGTTCGGATTTTCCAAGCTGAATCTTGTTTCTATTCCGTTAGCTTCGGCACAAAGACCGAAATGGCATAAAGCGATTCCCATATCGATCTTCTGCATATCCCATCCTGTCTTATCGATATAACCTTTGTCATGTCTGAGATAAAAATGAGCGCCGCTTTCATTTATAATAACTCTCCAGGGCTGTCTGTTCACAGCTGAGGGTGCAAGCCTTACTGCTTCCAGTATCTCGGTGAGTTCGGGATATCTGCCTTCACTGAGTGGTGTGCCGGCACTTCCGTCAAAAAAGAGCTCCTCAAAATTTTTACGACTGTCAGCTTTGATGCCTTTGCGCATCATTATCTCTCTGAGTGAGCGTTTATCCGCAGGGGTACCTATAGGAGTAACGCAGGGCATTACCTCTCCGTCTGCAATCTCCATAGCATCCTCAAATGCTTTTCTGTCCATAGTGCCGCCTATCCATGTAGTACCCAGCCCCAGTGATTGGATGTAGAGCACAAGCTGTTCAAAATAGTAACCGAAAGCTTCCTCTGCATGATCAGCACGCTTCATCTTTCCGCCGATATAAGTGTCAGTACCAACAATAACAGGGCTTGACAGACCATGTACACCATTATCCAGAATACGTATCTCTATATCCTGTTCGTACGGGGTTTTTATACTATGTGCGTAACTGAGTATATCTTCTCGCACTGAAGGTGTTATTTCACTGCCGTCAAAGGTCCTGACGCTTTTACGCTCATTTATCAATTCGAAAACATTGTTCATTTGTATTCTCCTCATCTGCAAATGCCTCAAACCAGCCTTTTATTATTTTGCCCGATGTTTTTATATCTTCATCCGTCCAGCCTGAAAGCTTTGTACAATTTTGGGTAAAAACGCCGCAGGTATCTCCACTGTTTGAAAGGCACCAGCTTATGCAGCTCAGCCCGAGTCTGTCTATTACCTCATACCATGCATTTGCTTCATCTATATCGATATCGCCCTTACCGCTAGCTTCACACAGATTGAATTCATTGATAAAAACCGGAAGCCCGGCTTCAATACATCGTTCCAGTCTGCTGCGCAGTGTACCCTTGTGTGTAGCAGCATAGAAATGCAGAGAGTACATAACATTGTCCCATTTCAGCGGCTTTTCAAGCGCACAGTGTATGTCCTGCGACCACGTTGATGTTCCTGTGACAATAAGTGCATCGGGGGAGTTACTGCGGATTATCGGGATTATCCTGTCTGCATATTCTGTTATTTTATCCCATGTGCCGCTGCAGTTAGGTTCGTTACATATCTCGTATATAACGTTTGTTTTATTGGCGAACCTCTTTGACATATCACTGAAAAACTCTTCAGCTTCATCAATATATTTCATCGGATCCTGATCACACAGAACGTGCCAGTCTACTATTACATACATATCCAGTTTTTCTGCAATAACAACGCCTTTCTCGATCAGCTCTTTCAGATGCTGTTTGTTGCCGTCCTTGCAGTACCCTCTGAATTCGTCTGTGTACATTGCTATCCTTATACAGTTTGTACGCCAGTCTTTTTTTAGGGCATTGAATGATTCTTCACAAATATATTCCGGATACCAGGCTATACCGTGAGTTGATAACCCGAAAAGTCTTACTGGTTTCTCACCGGCTGTCAGTTTTCCATTTATTACTTTAAGTTTATCCAACATAGTATCAGCTCCTTTTGAGTGCCTAATGCTACATTATCCTATATATTTCCATTTTAATTATAAAGTAATAATATGGATTTTTTCTACAAAAAATATAAATTTAATATGACCATGGACAGTTGCTTATTATTTTCTTTTATGGTATAATCGTATAACAGATATTAATTGACATTCAGATAAAAAACGGGAGGGATGAGGTAATGTCTTCAAGCAAGGAATACCTGAATTATGTTCTGGAACAGCTTTCAGAAACTAATGATATATCATTTCGTTCAATGATGGGGGAGTTCATAATATACTGCAGGGGCAGAGTAGTCGGAGGGATATATGATGACCGATTTCTCATAAAGCCAACTTCTTCTGCGAAAAATCTTCTTGCAGACTCTTTAAAAGAAATCCCCTATGAGGGAGCTAAGGAAATGTTACTTGTTGATATCATGGATGATAAGGAGCGTCTTAAAGTACTGATCGAAGCCGTTGCCGAAGACCTCTCTCATACTAAAGCAAAGGTCAAAAAGTGATGATATAGATCATTGATTCAGAATTGGTCCCAGCAAATCAATTATAAAATAGTCAAATTTCCTATTGACGAAAACACCAAACTATGTTATAATTAACTATAAAGGATTGTATAATTTCTCAAATTTGATTATCTGATCAATTTATATAAATATCAGTAAAAGGAAGGGATAAATGCTATGAAAAAAGTACTTTTTGCAGCTTCGGAAGTAGTTCCTTTTATCAAGACAGGCGGCTTGGCAGATGTCGTTGGTTCTTTGCCAAAGTGCTTTGATAAACAGTACTATGATGTTCGCGTTATACTGCCTAAATATGCCTGCATGGCACAGAAGTGGAAGGATAAGCTGGAGTACATAACTAACTTTTATATGGATTTTGCAGGACAGAGCAGATATGTTGGCCTGTTGAAGATGGTCTATGACGGTGTTACTTTCTATTTCATAGATAACGAATATTATTTCAGCGGCGAAAAGCCCTATGGTGACTGGCATTGGGATATTGAGAAATTCATGTATTTTGACAGAGCTGTGCTTTCAGCACTGCCCGTGCTTGATTTCAGACCTGATGTGATCCATTGTCATGACTGGCAGACAGGTCTTATACCTGTATATCTACACGATTCTTTCTGGGGCGGTGAATTCTTCCGCGGAATAAAGACAGTTATGACTATACACAACCTCAAATTCCAGGGTAACGATAATGCAGCCAGATTTATGGCACTTTCAGGTCTGTCATCATATTATATGACTTATGATAAGCTCCTGAAGGATGTTGATGGCAATATGCTCAAGGGCGGTCTTGTATATGCTGATGCTATAACCACTGTATCTGATTCCTATGCTGAGGAGATCAAGACTCAGTTTTATGGTGAGGGTCTTGACGGCCTTATGAGAGCCAGGAAAAATGACCTGCGCGGTATAGTTAATGGTATCGACTATGCAGAATATGATCCTGCAACGGATAAGATGATAACCTGCAATTATGATATCAATAATGTCTATGACAAGAAAATCGAAAATAAGCGTGCTTTACAGACTGAGCTCGGACTTACCCGTGATGATAATAAGTTCATGATAGGTATTGTCAGCAGACTTACCGATCAGAAAGGCTTTGATCTTATCGCATACATGATGGATAAACTGTGTCAGCAGGATATCCAGATAGTTGTACTCGGAACAGGTGATGAGAAATATGAGGAGATGTTCAGATATTTTGCGTGGAAGTATCCTGACAAGGTATCTGCTAACCTCTATTACAGTGAGGCTATGAGCCACAAGATTTACGCTGCTTGTGACGCTTTCCTCATGCCGTCACTTTTTGAACCATGCGGTCTATCACAGCTTATGTCTCTGAGATACGGCACTCTGCCTATCGTTCGTGAAACAGGCGGTCTTCGCGATACCGTTCAGCCTTATAATCAGTTTGACAAAACCGGTACAGGTTTCAGTTTTTCAAATTATAATGCACATGAAATGTTTAATACTGTTATGTTTGCACATTACATTTATGTTGACAGACGTGATGAATGGAACAGCATAATACATCAGGCTATGTCAAAAGATTTCTCGTGGCAGGCTTCTGCAAGAAAATATCAGGATATGTATGACTGGCTGACAGGTATTTGATAAACTAAATCGGGTTGTTGCATTTTAGAAAATCCTCGGAAGAATAAACTTCGTTTTCTTCGCTTGGTGGTTTAATATTTACGCAATAAAAAAAGAAGAGCTATCGCAAAGGCTTTTTTCATTATTTTCATGCCATCCTCCTTAATAATCGTATTTCTTACAGGTTTCTAAGGCTTTCTCTTTTGCCGTTTTAACATAGTTAAGCACTTCATTTTGTTTTAAGATTTTTCTTGCAAAAGGAAAATCAAAGCCTTCATTCTTCTCGTAGTATTCAAGAAAACTATCTATTAAATCAATTAACTCATGGTCTGAGGATGGAACTGATTTGAAAATTGAATTCCAGTCATCTAATACTGCTGGATCAACAGGAGTTCCATCGGTAAGCATATCAGGATCCATGGTACCAAGCAAAAGACCCAAATCATCATTTTTCATCATTAATTCACGGTTTGAAAAGAAGCAATAATCTAAAACATAAAAGCATATTAAAAAATAATACATAAAAATCACCTTCACTTTCTTGGCGGTTATAATACGTGTTTGGTTTGATCCCATTTTTCTTTGCACCATTCCTGCAGGCGTACTTCCTGCTTTATTGTTGTGATGCTTGTCTTTTTTGACTGCATACATTTACCCACTGTCTAATAAACTCCAATGAACTACATGGATCAATTTGGAATGTCCAATTTACTTCATGGTGTTCCTTGGAGTTTATTATACTTTATTAGACTTCGGTGGGGTAGGTGCTGGGGGTTATACGCTTACGAATAAAGTCCAAATAAGGTTCGAAGGTTCTAAACTGTTCTACAATAAATTTATGACAAAACCTCCCATGGCTATACATAGGAGGTCTTTTGTCATTGTTTTAACAGAACAGTTTGCTTTCCTTCGCAGGGGATAAAACAATCAATCGTTACTCTTATCAAGCTGTTCGTTAAGTTCCTGTTCAGTCAACACACCGTATTTAAGCCAAGCTTCAATGAGTTCGGGATAGGCAACTCCTTTTTTTATCCTTCTTATAGCATGCTCTTTAGTTATCTTTGCATCGTATATGTATTCTGTTAACGGAACAAACCTGAGATTAGTCAGCTTGCTTTTTACAAGTACGTTTTTAACTTGTTCTGAAACAATAGGAATATTGTACAAACTGTCAAACGCAAACAAGTCACTGCCATCGTATGCATCAGGAGCAAAAGAAACGCCAGTTGCAATAAGTCCAATACTATCCATTTTGTATTTGCATTTTTTGCAATAAGGAAAAGGTTCACCATTCATATCACATATAGGTCCACATCTGCCTGTAACCGTTAGGCTATAATATTTCTCTTTTATCGGGTCACCTATCTTTGTAACTGTTCCACGGCGTGGTGCAGTCTCACTGACTTCATAACCTGTGAATCCATTTTCCCTAAGAATATTCAAAAATTTTTCAGATATAACGGGCATACCGATATAGGTATAATAATCATAAAGCTTTCCCATTATCTTGAATTTAAATATGCCTTTGTATCTTATGTGTATAGCACCGCAGTTATCGCAGATTTCTCTGTCATAATCGTTAGCACAATCTATCGCCTGATTTCTTGAATTATGATTGTCACACAAAAAATAATACATAAGTTAACCTCCTGCTTTTACAGCTCTGTATTCGGTTATTTTAAATTCTTCCGCCATATCATCAAGAAATACTTCAATCATTTCTTTGGTAGCATTTGGAAACTCGTCAATATACTCATCCCATACTGCATCCCAGGTTTTACCTGCGTAGCTTGAGTTGATCGTTGCAACATCTTCATAATTCCAAAAAAGCCAGGATCTGTTTTCGCTTTAGCAACTCATATTGCTGCAGGCGACAGACAGTCTTGACTCTGATATCATTATAAATCATATTAACAATATTGTTAAGTCAATTGATGCAATAAAGATAATGAAAATAATAAAAGCCAATGCACATCCGGTGTGCTCGGACTACGATCATCCGAGGGCTTAGATGTTCTTGACTTCGGTATTATTATACATCATAATTCTTAAAATGTCAAGATATATAGCAAAGAAAAAGGAGCTGCAACAGCCCCTTTTTTATATCGGATTATCATAAAACCAACAGTGATGTTATCAGTCGAGATCTATGGTGATAGTTTTGCCTGTTTTCAGAGTGGATTTCAGATCGATGATCCGCTGATTATCCGAACCACGGAAACCCAGTGATATATTTCTTTTTGCAAGAATAAATCTGCCGTCAACCAGTACATCGATCATTGAAAGCATTTCGTCGGTACATTCACATCGCCACGGACTTTCGTGAAGAAGCTCATCTTCTAGCACACAACCGGTGTAGCACCATATACTTTTCTCGGGATACTTTTCTTTGACCCTTCGCATAAAAGGTGCTAAAACTCGCTGATTTTCCGGTTCCATAGGTTCACCTCCCAGCAGAGTAAGTCCGTCGATATATTCACAAGAAAGCATTTCCAGTAATTGATCTTCGGTTTCCTCGGTAAATGGTTTTCCGTAATCAAAATCCCATGTCATAGCATTGAAACAGCCCTCGCAGTGGTGCCTGCATCCCGAGACGAACAGGCTGACTCTTACACCTATGCCGTCCGCGATATCGCAGTTTTTTATTTCTCCGTAGTACATTTGCTCACTGTCCTTCCTGTGAAAGTACAAGTCGCATCTCTTCCATTCCAAGTTCGATAAGCCCGGTTGGTACGAATCCTACCGAACGGTACAATCGGTTTGCGACTGCATTGCCTGGGACTACTCCTGTATAAACAGAATCGACATCGAACCTGTCTTTGAGGAATTTTATTCCAAGAGCGAGTGCCTGTCTGCCATAGCCCCTGCGCTGATGGTCTTTATCTATGAGGAATTTCCACAAAGTGTAATATTGCTTGACCTCGTAGTAACCCATCATTATGAATCCCACTATTTCATCGCCGCTGTACACCGCAAATGGGTATGCATTATCATTATAGGCATAAGCCTGTGCCAAAGATTCTGCCACAGTTGAAACATAGCTTTTCTGGTATTCATGAACTTCCAGAGTCAGCACATCATCGATATTGTTCTTGTCAACAGGTCTTAGCTCTACCATACCTTATCTCCCATATCCCGAAATATTATCACAGGTGCAGAACTCTGTCGCGTATCTCCTGTGTTCTTCCCTGATTCCAGTACTGTGTGCCGATATAGCCGCAGGTTCGTCTTGCAACGTTCATCTTGTTCTGGTCGCGGTTGTGGCACTGAGGACATTCCCAGATAAGCTTACCGTCATCTTCAACTATCTGTATTTCACCGTCGTATCCGCATACCTGACAGTAATCGCTCTTCGTATTAAGCTCGGCATACATTATATTATCGTATATAAATCTTATTACTTTAAGAACTGCCGGGATGTTCTTCTGCATATTTGGGACTTCAACATAGCTGATAGCTCCGCCGGGAGAAAGGTGCTGGAACTCGCTCTCAAATTTGAGTTTAGTAAATGCATCTATTTTTTCGGTTACATGAACGTGATAGCTGTTGGTAATATAGCTTTTATCTGTTATGCCCTCTATTATTCCGAATCTCTTCTGCAGACATCTGGCAAATTTGTAAGTTGTTGATTCCAGAGGTGTGCCATATATTGAGAAATCGATATTTTCCTTTTCCTTCCATCTCTTGCAGGCATCGTTCATGTGCTGCATTATCTCTATTGCAAAAGGCTTGGCTTCAGGATCGGTATGGCTTTTGCCTGTCATGTATTTTACGCACTCATAAAGTCCCGCATAACCAAGGGATATAGTCGAATATCCGCCATAAAGCAGTTTGTCGATGGGCTCTCCCTTTTTCAGCCTTGCGAGGGCACCATACTGCCACAGTATAGGAGCTGCATCTGAAAGTGTGCCTTTTAGCCTTTCGTGCCGGCACATCAACGCCTTATAGCACAGCGCCAGTCTTTCATCAAATATTTTCCAGAAGGTGTCTTTGTTTCTTCCGCTTGAAAGGGCAACATCTACCAGATTTATAGTAACAACACCCTGATTGAACCTTCCGTAATACTTCGGCTTGCCGTTTTCATCTATGTATGGAGTAAGGAAACTCCTGCAGCCCATGCAGGTGTAGCAATGACCATCTCCGTTTTTATCGACTTTCAGTTTCAACATTACTTTTTCCGAGATATAATCAGGTACCATGCGCTTAGCTGTACATTTAGCTGCAAGCTTTGTCAGGTAGAAGTAAGGTGTGCCTTCCTCGACATTATCCTCTTCGAGTACATATATAAGCTTTGGAAAAGCAGGAGTGACCCAAACGCCTGATTCGTTTTTAACACCCTCGGTGCGCTGTTTAAGCGTTTCTTCGATTATCATAGCAAGGTCTTTTTTCTCCTGGTCGTTTTTAGCCTCGTTAAGGTACATGAATACAGTTACAAAAGGTGCCTGACCGTTTGTAGTAAGAAGTGTGACAACCTGATACTGTATTGTCTGTACACCTCGGGTGATCTCTTTACGCAGCCTTTCCTCTGTTATCATATCCAGCTTTTCCTGTGTAGGAGTCACTCCGAGCTTAGCCATTTCGACTTCAAGCTCTTTTCGTATCTTTACTCTTGATATCTGAACGAACGGAGCAAGATGAGCAAGGCTTATGCTCTGTCCGCCGTACTGATTTGATGCTACCTGTGCGATGATCTGTGTAGCGATATTGCAGGCTGTAGAAAAGCTGTGAGGCTTTTCTATAAGCGTTTCACTTATAACAGTGCCGTTCTGCAGCATATCTTCAAGATTGACCAGGTCGCAATTATGCATATGCTGTGCGTAATAATCAGTATCATGGAAATGTATTATACCGGCTTCATGAGCTTCAACAATATCAGGCGGCAGCAGAAGCCTTTTTGTAAGATCACGGCTGACTTCTCCGGCCATATAATCACGCTGTACACTGTTGACAGCAGGATTCTTGTTGGAATTTTCCTGCTTGACTTCCTCGTTGGCACACTCGATAAGGCTGAGTATCTTATTGTCTGTGGTGTTGGATTTTCTTACAAGAGAACGGGTATAACGGTATCTTACATATCTTCTTGCCAGCTCAAATGCACCCTTTGCCATAAGCTGATTTTCCACCATATCCTGTATTTCTTCCACAGTTACAGCTCTGCCAAGCTTGTTGCATTTGTATTCAACATAATCGGTCACATCAGCGATCTCTTCATCACTTATACGTCCCTTTTCACCGGCTATATTTGCTTTTTTTACGGCGTTGATTATTTTGTCGGGATCAAAAACTTCCTCTGCCCCGTTTCTCTTTATTATCTTCAATTTACATCTTCCTCCGAAATATAGTTACTATTCATGATTATCAATCCATTATGTGAGTAATTTTGATTATACTACAAAAATGTCCTTATGTCTGTTGCAAAAGCAACAAAAGTATGATATAATACAAGATGTAGTATTTCTTTTAAAAATTCGGCACATTATGGAGTGAGATAAAATGGCTAACAATCCGATAGAAAAGCTGTTTTCAGCTGATAGACCTGGATATGACGTTATCTGTCACGAAAGTCATAACCATTATTTTACAAGAGGAGAAACAATTTTTATAAATCTTCGTGATACATCTGAAACAGCAATAGTGATCAAAGGTACTGTACTTATAGTGAATATAAGCAGTGACGGACAAAAAAGTATACTTGATATCTGCCGCAGCGGAGATGCATTCGGATGCGGATTATTCCCATACAAAGGATTTGATGCATGCTGTGCCGTTACAAAGACGGATTCTGAGATATCATTTATTAATTACGAAAAACTGTTGCTTGGATGTGAAGGCACCTGTTCGGGACACAGCCGTCTTATCGATAATATTTTAGGAGGTGCAGCAAGAAGATATGTTATGCATATTGAGATACTGTCACGTCGTACTATTCGCGAAAAGCTTCTGAACGCTTTTTGTTTCCTGCTTGATCCCCATGTACACAAAGAGCAGAAGCTTCCCATCTCGCTTTCTGAGCTTGCAGACTTTCTGTGCTGTGACAGAAGTGCTATGATGCGTGAATTAAAGCATCTTAATGAAGATCGTATCATAGCATCCCGCGGTAGCCGAATCACACTTATTATGGATATCACACAATTTTAAGAAGAAAAAACAAAGACTTTTATTGTTAGTTATCTTTACTTTTGGATCATTTTATGATATAATGTATAAGTATGATGTTTAAAGGTATGTTTTGTGTTGAAAGGAAGTTGATCTATGGCAAATCTTTACAACAACCTCAATCTTATCGACCTTAATGATTTTCCTGTCAGCTGGTGGGAAAAACTGCTGGACAGGGCGCACGATATAATGGCTGAGCCTTCGGCTTATGCTGAAAAATGCAAGGGTAAGATAATGGGTACTTTGTTCTATGAACCCTCGACCAGGACTCAGATGTCTTTTCAGACAGCTATGCTTCGTCTGGGCGGCACGATTATTGGGTTTGATAACCCTGCTACTTCCTCTGTCGCAAAGGGTGAGAATATTAAAGATACTACGAAGATAGTTTCGGGATATGCAGACATAATGGTAATGAGGCATCCTGTGGCAGGTTCTGTAAAAGCAGCGGCTCTTACGGCAGATTGTCCTGTGATCAATGCCGGTGACGGCGGACACCTTCATCCGACACAGACACTTACCGATCTTCTTACACTTAAAGAGGAAAAGGGATCACTGGAAGGACTGTGCATAGGTCTGTGCGGTGATCTGAAAAACGGCAGAACGGTACATTCTCTGATAAAGGCAATGTCATGCTTTAAAGGAACCAGTTTCGTGCTGATATCAACTCCTGAACTTGCACTTCCTGCTTACATAAAAGATGTTCTTTCAGCAGGCGGTCATCCTTATAAGGAAGTATCATCCCTTGATGATGCTGTCGGTATGCTGGATGTTCTGTATATGACAAGGATACAGAGGGAAAGGTTCTCTAGTCCGGAAGAATATGAAAAGCAGAAGGGCTGTTATATCCTCGATAAAAGAAAAATGTCTAAGGCTAAGGACAGTATGATCGTTATGCACCCATTACCAAGAGTAGATGAAATCGCGGTCGAGGTCGATGACGATCCAAGAGCTATGTATTTCAAGCAGGCTAAATACGGTATGTATATCCGCATGGCCCTTATACTCACCATGCTTGAAGAGAAGGAAATGAAGATACCGCTGGTGACAGGAAAGATACATACCCATCAGATATGTTCAAATCCATTGTGTATAACTCATAAGGAAAATTATCTGCCTCATTATTTCAGGGGCGACAGCACTATGCTTGAATGTGAATACTGCGACGAGAGGACGCTTGTGGAATAAGCTGCTCTCTGTCGGCTTATAGGGAGCAATGTCCATGTATAAAATGTCAGATGAAGAGTTTTTCAAAGTATACGGTCGTATGCCTCGAAGGAACAATAATAAGAATAAGAAAAAAAAAGTCAAAGTATATTGGAGTAGGATCGCTGTTGCTCTGATAGCTGTTATACTGCTTGTAGTCGGTATAGTCAAACTTGCATCAGGTAAGTCTAAAAAGGGTGGAGCTCAGAACGGAAAAGCTTCTGTTTCGTCATCTGCGGGTAAAAATGATGATTATTACGCAGCTCCCGAAAACAAGGAAACCGATGTTGTGTATGACGGTATTGAACTTACAGTATGTATCGATGCTGCTCACGGCGGAGTAGATAAAGGTGCTGTTGGTGAAGACGGCAGAACCGAGAAGGGTGACACGCTGAAGATAGCTGAGGCTTTGAAGCAACACCTCGAAACCTGTGGTGTCAAGGTCATTATGACAAGGAACGATGACAGCTATGTCAGCGTTGAAGACAGATGTCGCATTGCAAATGAACAGGGTGCTGATGTATTCGTTTCTATTCATCGCAGCAGCAGTGATATTCCGGGAAGCGATCCTCACGGATTTGAAGCATGGATACACAATTCAAGGCCGGAGGCTGACAAGGCTTTTGCAGAAAGGATAATGTCGAAGCTTAACGATATCGGAATATCAGAAAACAGGGGAGTACGCACAGGTTATCCTGATGATCGTAATGTAAATTATCCGATCAATGAGCTTACCAAAATGCCCAGCGTTCTTTTGGATATGGGCTATCTTACAAGCAGTATAGATAATCCGCTGCTTGATGCTAATCTTGAGGCTTATGCCAGGGCGATAGGTAATGCAATCATTACTACCGCTCGTGATCTTGGTGTTACAGACGACAATGGAGCAAGGCTTAGAGATGGACAGCTGCTTTCGGATAAAACTGCACCTGTCGAAAAATCAAAGAAACCAGAAAGCCCCGAGAGTAAGTCTGATGAAAGCTCACAGGATGAAGAAAGCAGTGAAACTGAATATCCTGACATAACAGAGTATGATAATAGTGATGAGGATACCGGATCCGAAGTTGGATCGGACGAAACTATCTACACCGATGACGGCATGGTTTATCATTACACTGATCCTATGGTTACAGAATAAAATTATCCGACATCGCTATAATGCGGTGTCGGATTTTTGTATGTGATCATAGCTGTATAATTATATACCAAGCACATATCCTGTTATAATGCCAATAGCAGCAGATATTGAGATGATCGCTATCGGATGCAGTTTTTTAAAAGCAAGCACTGCGCCGAGTACAAATATGCCCAGAGAGATCAGGAAAACCGGCGTTGAAAATGCAGCGTTATTAAATCCGTCGTTGAAGAATACCGTTGTTCCGACAGATAGTAATGCAGTACTGATCAATCCTATCACAGCGGGTCGCAGTCCGTACATCATACCATCAACAATTTTGTTTTTGCGAAACTTATCGTAGAACTTCGCAACGATTAGTATTATCACAAATGACGGAAGAACTACCCCTGAAGTGGCACATACCGCGCCAAGTACGTCTCCTGTGCGTATACCTATGAAAGTAGCCATATTTATAGCAAGAGGTCCGGGTGTACTTTCGCTTATGGCTATGAAATCTATTACCTCTGCTTGTGTGAGCCAGCCGTGACGCTCGACCTCGCTCTGTATCAGCGGAAGCATCGCATAACCTCCGCCGAAGGTAAATGCTCCGATTTTCAGGAAGGTCAGGAACAGATCAATCAATATCATTGTTCTGCTCCTTTCTTATAATCAGTGACCATATTATCCCGAATATAGCACAGCCGATAATAACGAACACAGCATCTATTTTTAAAAAAGCTGTCATCACTAATGCCGATATCATTATAACATAGGAGACAGCGTGTTTCTTTGTTTTCATGAACATGGTGTATACCGTTTTCAGGATAAGGGCAAGAACACCTGCACGTATACCCATAAAAGCGTACTTCACTGCTTTTGACTCTCGGAATGTTTTAAGCACTAATGATATCAAGGATATTATCAGGAATGACGGCAGTACGATACCAAGCGTTGCACAGGCAGCACCGAGTGTTCCGGCGGTACGGCTTCCTACAAAGGTAGCAGCGTTGATCGCCACCGGTCCGGGCGTTGATTCCGCTATTGCAACCACTTCAAGTATATCATCCTCATTCAGCCATTTTTTATTATCGCAGACCTCACGCTGTATCAGCGGTATCATAGCATAACCTCCGCCAAAGGTAAATGCTCCTATCTTAAAGAATGTCAGGAACAGATCAAGGTTCTTGTTCATTGGATCACCCCAACTAATAATTATACCCGATTATAAATTGTATGTCAATCCCGAATAAACTTCATATTTTATGTATTTATTTCAACTGGGTATTAAACATAAAATTACGCTGATAAAAAAATCGAACAAATTTTCGCAAAGCTATTGACAATCGAACAAATGTGTGCTAAAATAATAGTGCAAACAAATGTGCGATAGAAGGTGAGCCAGTGGAACGGGTATATATTGCTATAGATTTAAAATCATTCTATGCATCGGTAGAATGTATTCAGCGTGGGTATGATCCGCTGGATACTAATCTGGTGGTAGCTGATCCATCACGTACGGAGAAAACTATCTGTCTGGCGGTAACTCCATCACTGAAATCCTATGGGATATCGGGCAGAGCAAGGCTGTTTGAAGTGGTTGAAAGTGTCAGAAAAGTCAATAGTTTACGCAGAAACCGTATAAAAGACGGCGTTTTTTCGGGTATCTCATTCTCGAATAAAGAACTGAAAACTGACCCGAAACTGGAACTGGGATATATCATCGCACCGCCGCATATGGCTAAATATATGGAGATAAGCGCAAAAATATACAGCATATATTTAAAGTATATATCACCTGAGGATATTTTCGCATATTCGATAGATGAAGTATTTATAGATGCTACTAGCTATCTTGCAATCTATAAGATCTCTCCGTGTGATCTTGCAACTATGCTGGTGCGAGATGTGCTTTCGGCAACAGGAATAACCGCAACAGCAGGTATCGGTACTAATATGTACCTATGCAAAGTGGCGATGGATATTGTTGCAAAACGTATGCCGGCAGACAAGTATGGTGTACGTATTGCTTATCTGGATGAAAAGATATATCGTGAAACTCTCTGGGCACATACACCGATAACTGATTTCTGGCGTGTAGGCGGTGGTATAGCAAAGCGGCTTGAAAATCTTGGGATAAAGACAATGGGTGATATTGCAAGACATTCCCTTGACAGGTGGCGAACAGAAAATATCTACAGGGAGTTAGGTAAAAACGCAGAACTTCTGATAGACCATGCATGGGGGATAGAAACTGCTACAATGGCCGATGTGAAGTCATACCGCCCGGAACTTAAAAGCTTGTCATCAGGTCAGGTGTTGCAAAAACCAACAGAGTATAATGATGCTCATCTTATAATACGTGAGATGGCTGATGCACTTTCTCTCGATCTTGCAGAAAAGGGAATGATGACCGATCAGCTTGTACTTATGCTGGGATATGATAAAGAAAGTCTTTCGGGCAGAAAATACAAAGGTGAGGTAGTATCTGATCATTATGGGCGTGCTATCCCTAAGCATTCGCGAGGCACTGTAAATCTAAGGCGTTTTACAGCTTCATCAAAGGAGATAACTGCTGCTGTAACAGAACTTTTTGAAAGTATCGCTGAACCAAAGCTGCTTTTTCGCAGGCTGAATATAGCTGCTTGTAATGTGGTGTATGAGGACGAGATAGCTGTATATGAGCACTGCGAACAGCTTGATATTTTCACAATTGCAGCAGATCAGCACGAAAATGAGGTGCGGGAAAAATCTTTTCAGAAGGAGAGAGCCATTCAGCAGGCTATGCTGAAAATCAAACACCGTTATGGCAAAAATGCAGTTTTAAGAGGCATGAACTATCTTGACGGCGGTACAGCCCGTGAAAGAAACAGCACCATAGGTGGTCACAGAGCGTAAGGAGCGTTCAGATGTTTAATAATTACAGTGATATAAAGGATAAGACTCGTCCATATTATGCAGATCTGCCACAGATGTCGCTTCATGATCGTGCTGCACAGTTCGCACCATTTGCGGCATTGACGGGTTATGATGATGCTGTCAATGAAACAGCGAGGTTAACGAAAAGTCGACTCGAACTTGATGAGGACGGTATAAACAGGCTGAATACACAACTTTGCAGGCTTACAGATAAATTAGCTGAAAGACCAGAGGTATCCGTTTTGTACTTTCTGCCCGATGGACGAAAAGCAGGTGGCAGTTACAACGTAAAAAGTGGGGCGGTACGTATCATAGATAACTATGAGAGTTGTCTTGTATTCATTGACGGAACAAGAATACCGATAGGCGATCTTTACAGTGTAGAATTTAAAGAGTGATATGAAATGCACTGAATCAGTCTGTTCACAATGAAAAAAGCACACATACCCCGAAATACAGAGATATATGTGCTTTTGTTAATATATTACGGTATGATACTGTCCTTGTTGCTGCGATCTTTGTAAACAGAAGAAACAGCAGCACTGCAGGCATATACTTTTTTGGCACCCATTGATCTTAGCTGTGCAGCACACGCTCTGATCGTTGAACCTGTGGTTATTACATCATCGCAGATAAGGATAGTTTTGCCTTTTATATCACGGTGCTTTTTTGCAGCTGAATAAACATCCTCTGCATGAATGCGCCGTTCATCTCGTTCTAGTTTATGTTGTTCGGTATGATCCATTTTTCGGCTAAGCAGATGAAGATCAGTTGGTTTACCGAGTTTATCTGCTGTAAAGCGAGCTATAAGTTCCGCTTGATCTCTGCCGCGGACGATCTTTTTACTGATATGCATTGGTACAGAAGTCACAATATCAATAGATGATGATATATCTCTTTTTTGGAGTTTTTCAGCAATAAACCCTGCACAAAGTTCAGCAAAATTAAACACAGCGCCGCCGTGTTTAAGCTTATAGATCAGTCCTACAATATCATCTTCATAATAAAAAACGCCAACAGCACCATTGGTATTTTCAATCAGTATAAGTCCGTCAAAAGTGTCCGGAACATTTTCGCTGCATTCATTACAAAGCAGACGATCCCATTTAATGACCTTTTCACAGAACGCACAGGTATTAGGCATGATGATATCCGCAAAATATTTGTATCCCGATCTTGCTGCAAGCATAGCACCACCTCAACAAAAAGCTCCGCCTTTATGTGACGGAGCTGAATTGCAATACATTATCACAGATAAGTACCGTAATCGGCATTCTCCTTGCTGATAGCCTCGATCTCATCATTGATATCACTGACTACCTTGCCTGCCTTATCCTTTTCATCAATAAGAACAAGCAGCTTTGCCTGCATATCCTCGATCTCTTTCTTCATAGCCTCGACCTTAGTATTGCAGTCAAAAGCGTCGTTCTCTGCATCAGTTTTTTTAGATTTTAGTTCCTCGATCTTTTTATTGTTGATCGCGATCTGCTCCTGTGCAAACTGCTTCATTTTCTCCAAAGCGCTCATGCCCGGATAAACCTCCTTTATATCCTCGGAAACATTATCCTCGGTTTTATTTTCATATCCGATCTCAGGGATATCTTCAACTGGTTCAGGTGCCTTTGTAAGTTCCTTTTCAAGTTCTTCGGGAGTAACCGATTCAATAGATGGTATCTCAAGTATCTCATCCATCTCGGGTTCTTCAGGCACATCATTTATAAGGCTGACTTTGTGATCCTCACCGGATTTGCCGCTGTCATTTTCATCATCATCTGGGAGCAGACTAACCCTATGCTCCTCGGTCTCATCCTTCTCGATGATCGGAGAAAGATTTGCCTCTTCAACAGCCTTTTTAAGCAGCGCAGCTTCATCAATGACCTCAGAAGCTGTCTCAACCGGAGTATCGACAACAGGTTCTTCAACTGGTTTCTCCACAGCAGCAGGTTCATTATTAAACAAGCCGTAGGATGCCGAAACAGGTTTAGGATCATCACGCTTTGAATATGTAGGTGGAGTGTATTTAGGTCTTACGGGCTTGGGCTGTTCAGTTTCAAGACCTGTTGCAAAATTGCTGAACTTGTTGTCAGTAGGTTCTTCCTTGACCGGTGCAGGTTCTGCTTTCTTGTGAGCCTCAACTCTTCTGAAATGTTCATCCATAACATCACGGACAGCAAGAATATCAGCTTTATCTTTATTGAAGAACTCAGCTATATCGTTTACATTTCTGCCGTCTTTGAGCATCTTGGCGATACCTTCGGTATGCTTGTCGAGAAAACCTTCGTCATCCATATCAAGATTAATAGTGATCTTACCAGGATGATCATCCTTTTCTTTAGAATTTCTCTTCAGAAAAGGTACACCCGGGAACTTGCTTTTTGAAGTCTTATCCTTATCTTCAAGAGAAGAACGATCTATCTGGGGCTGTACATATGTCTGATATTCGGGGAAATACTTTTCAACTATTCCGATAACATTAGCCTTCGGTATATTATTCATAGATCTGGATATATCTTCAAAACTATACCCCTCTTTATACAAACGTACGATCTTTTCATTTGTGCTTTCTTCCTTCTTCTTAGACAAAACAATCAATCCTTCCATGCATATTCCGGTACCTAAGTTGTTGATGCAATAATACATCATAGAAAAGTACCATTAGTATTGCTCTTATATATTATACAATATTTGAACTAAAAAGTCAATACAATTTGTCGAAATTCCTAACAATATTTAAACTATTTTTCATCATGCAATATATTTATGATTGTGAAAAACATAATATAAATATTTGACAAAAGTACACTAAATGGCTCGTGCATTTTTTACAAAGGAAAAAATTTTCTCTCTGTCTTTGCCTATCCCGGACACCTTTTCAACTCCTGATGAAACATCCACGCAATCCGGATTTACACGCTTTACTGCATTAAAAACATTTTCTGGAGTCAAGCCTCCTGCCAGTATGAACATTTTACCGTCACGCGGAAGATCATCGAGCAGTCTCCAATCAAAACATTTTCCGCTGCCATATTCAGCAGCATCAAAAACATATCCGCATACTTTATCAAGAGCGGAATACTTATTGAATCCGTCGATATCTGTTACATTAAATGCTTTTATTATCGGAATCGCTGCCTCATTATAAGCTTCATCTGAGAGATCTCCGTGTACTTGCAGGATATCAAAGCCCGCATCGTTGATATCTCGTACCTGTTCAGCAGTAGGAGACACCGTAACTGCACATTTTTTGATCTCTTCCGAAAGAGAGCCCATTATTTCCTGAGCTTTTTTTATAGTAATATTTCTTTTGCTTTTAGGAAAAAACAACACCATTCCGGCCATGTCTGCGCCGCTTTCAGATACGTTTACTGCATCTTCTGCGCTAACAAGACCGCATATTTTTACTTTTACAGACATATTTTACACCGTCCCAACGCACTGTTTGGTTCATTCTTCGTTAACTATTATAGCATACTTAATTAGCAATTTCAAGATTATTTAAGAATAATCTACAATTATACAAATTAATATTTTGTAAACTGAATTCAAATAGCATAGTTAATGTTTTATGATATGTTATAATAATGTTAACTATGCAAATTTTATTATCTCTGATATCAAAATAGTACTATATGCAATAATAAATAGGTTTCAATCGTTTAGCTTTGTACAAAAAGTAAAAACATTCGATTAATTTTTGCTTGGCATTGTAATATTCTTAGAATTTTTAACATAACTCTTGATTTTTATTTACTTTAATGTATAATTATGTTAAGGATTGGAATTGGTTTACGTAGTAATAATAGTGTTGGATATCGGGGTGATAATTTGAACGACAAATTTAATCTTATCAAACAGTCCTTCAAAATAGTAGATTCTATGTCTAATTTTGATGAGGACACCATCCGTAATGCTGTAAAACCTATTGCAGAGTATTATAAGGCTGCAGCGTTAACTATTGAAGTTCCTTTAAAAACGGGAAGCAGACAACTGTTTTATCTTTATGGTGACAGTTCTGCCTGTATCGGATGTGATCAGATCGTGACCTACGAAGGTGATCCTTCCGCAGGAGGTAAGACCATAATCACGTGGATATGCAACAAAGACCATATATGGAGAGATGAGGATATCGACGATATCAATTATATCAGCAGGAGTGCCTGTACGCTCTCTGAAAAGTTAAGACTCGGAGCAATGGCGAGCAGTTACTATTATATGGATACAATAACCGGTGTAAGTAATACCAATGGTCTTATTAGATTTGTGAGCAAGCTGATAAGACGCGGTGTATTTGATAATTATGGTTGTGCTTTCCTGAATATCATCGGGTTTAACTACGTAAATAAAAAGGTTGGTTTTAAAACCGGTACAAAAGTATTGAAGCATTATGCTGCCAAATTGAGAGAAGTATTCTGTAATGATGAGATCGTATCCAGACCGGGTGGAGATAATTTTGTAATTATTTTCAGAAAAGAAAATATCGATAAGCTAAAAAAGGTAGTCGACGGTTTAACTGTAAAAACAAGAGTCAATTCTGTCACTATAAGATTTGATCTGTCAGCCAGAGCAGGGATCTATATGGTGAATTCTTATGATAGGGCATTTGATAAGGTAATGGCATACTTGTCTAACTGTATAAACTATGCCAAGACTTATTCTCGCAAAAAAATAGAATACTATACCAAGGATATTGAAAACAAGGTCATAGAGCATAAGGAATTCTGTCAGAAGTTCAGAAAAGCTTTAGAAAAGAACGAGTTTTATGTAGTTTACCAACCAAAGGTATATACAAAGAATAATACACTTTATGGTGCAGAGGCGCTTGTAAGGTGGTATAATGACGGCAAGACCATATACCCGGGTGAATTTGTAGAGATATTTGAGAAAGAACATCTTATATCCGATCTTGATTTCTATGTTCTGGAACAGACCTGTAAAACCATACGTGGATGGTTGGACAGCGGACTTAATCCGGTGACTATATCTGTTAATTTTTCAAATGACCATCTTGGGGATGATGAGCTGGTTGAACATATTATCGCTATAGTTGATAAATATGGTATTGATCATCACCTTATCGAAATTGAGATGACAGAGACTGTTGATGTTTATGAGATCAGTAAGCTGTTGGAATACGTTGACGGTCTTCACAAGAATGGTTTTACTGTGGCGATAGATGATTTCGGCATAGGCTATTCATCTTTGTTGATGCTGCAGAGCATATCAGTGGATGTTCTGAAAATAGACAAAGCTTTCATAGCTGAAGTAACAGGAGATCCGGAAAAACGGGAGAATGTCATTCTTCGCCATATTATCAATATGTCAGAAGAACTCGGTGTCGAGATAGTAGCAGAGGGAGTTGAAACGAACGAACAGCGGAATAATCTCACTGGCATGAACTGTCACAGGATACAGGGCTATTTCTATGACAAACCTCTTTCTTCAGATGCTTTTCTTGAAAGACTATCTGTAAAAACATATTGACAATCAGCCTTATAAATTATTAAACAGCCTCGAGAATGGCATTTTGCTGTTCTCGTGGCTGTTTTATTTTAGATATGGCTGAAGTGTAATACTAACGAATAATACTTGATGCCGGTATGATACTATGGTCAATAGCATCATGTTCTGCTATCATTTTCTCCAACCATACCATGTCGTACCAACGTCCGAACTTGTATCCGCATTTATGGAACCTGCCTGCCATGGTATATCCTATGTGAGTATGAAAATCCATGCTGTTATGATCTAGGTACTCATCATCTTCGTCTGCCGGTATTCCGATACAGGCATAAAGATTGGTTATCCCCATACTTTTTAATATAGCTTCAAGTTCGGTGTAAAGTAGTTTGCCTATACCCTCTTTATGATGGCTTCTGTGAGTATAAACAGTGACCTCCACTGAATAGTCATAGGCTGCCCGGTCCTTGAATACCCCTGCGTATGCATAGCCTAAGATTATGCCGTCTTTAACAGCGGCTATATATGGGTATTTTTTGAGTGTATGGCGTATTCGTTCCTGAAACTCAGGAATTGTAGGAACATCATATTCAAATGTTATTGCTGTATTTTCTACATAATATGAATATATGTCTAAAAGCTGTTTTGCATCAGATTCAGTCACAGGTCGGATAGTTATATTATTTTTCATCAAGAAACATCTCCATATCATAGTTTATCATATTTCCTATGGTCGACCGTGAGACCCCTCTTTTCGTAAATCCAAGGCTCTCATAGAATCCAATCAATGCTTCCTTGCAGGTGAGAGATATATGCTTTTTGCAAGATGATCTTGCGGCATTTATCATATTATCCATAAGCAGGTGAGCTACTCTCGTATGTCTGAAGTCGGGATGAACAGCAAGACCGTAGATAAGCAGATTTTCTCCGTTTTCGTCATAACCGCCGTCACTCCCGTAAAGGTCATCGGTTATATATAGTTTATTTGAACTGCTGCCATTTATAAGTCCTACAATCTTTCCGCTTTTCTCTGCTTTGAAAAACCATTGCGGAAATTTTCTCAGTCTGTATTCAAATGCTTCCAGGGATGCAGCCTTTTGCGGTGGGAATGACATTACTTCGATTTCATGAAGCTGCGCCGCATCATTTATATCTGCCTGTATTATATTTATTTTCTCTGACATAGTTTACCTCCAATGATGATACTTCGTTTTAAAATAATGTATCACCATTATTATTTTATGTCAATAACTGATAACGTTGTCGCGCTTGCGTGTTCTTTAATGGTTTTCTTTTGATGCAGAAATCTTAATGCGCTGAAATTACAGCTTTTTGTATGATAACGTCATCATATATAGGCTAAAAGGATAGGCGTTTAGCACATGAAAGCTGGATTATCAGCTTTAATTTCATTATTTGAACAGGGACAATTTACAACTTGTTTTCAAAGTTATCATTTCCGTCATTGGCAGTGATAACGTTATCTTATTTGTAGATTGATTATGACGTTTTTTTGTGATATAAATATATTCAATGAAACAAGCGATGCTTATAGCAACAGTTTATTAAAGCTGTGAGCAAGGAGGTATGAAAAAAATCATGAGTTCATACATAAGGATAGAAGGATTAAAAAAGACATTCAAAAATAAAAAAGAAGAAAACCATGTTCTGAAAGGAATTGATCTTGATATAGATAGGGGTGATATATTTGGTATCGTTGGTTTTTCAGGTGCAGGAAAATCTACCCTTGTACGGTGCATAAACCGACTGGAGGAACCTGACAGTGGAAAAATATTCATCGGTGATATTGAAATAACATCTCTTAATAAAAAGCAGCTAACAGAACGGCGAAAAAAGATAGGTATGATATTTCAGCAATTCAATCTTTTTGATTCAATGACAGTATTTCAGAATATAGCCTATCCTTTGAAGCTTCTGGGAGTTTCAAAAAAGGAGATAGAATGGAAAGCTGACAAGCTGCTTGAACTTGTCGGACTATCAGATAAAAAGAATTCATATCCGGGTTCACTTTCTGGTGGGCAAAAACAGCGTGTTGGTATAGCAAGAGCACTTGCGAACGATCCTGATATACTGCTTTCAGATGAAGCTACAAGTGCCTTAGATCCTGTATCAACTCTGGCTATACTTGATCTTCTGGAGCATATAAATAAAGAGCTGGGTGTTACTATTATAATGATAACTCACGAACTTGAAGCTGCAAAACGAATATGCAACAGAGTTGCAGTTCTTGAAAACGGTGTTATCACAGAGATGGGCAGTACAAGAGATATCTTCCTTGATCCTAAAAGCAATACAGGAAAGATATTTTTGGAAGTATACAAAGAATTCAGACAAGCGTCTTCATTTACAGGAGGTGATGGTATATGAGCTTTCTGAAATATCCGTTTATAGATGTGGTAAAGCACGCATTCAGCAAAGATGTTTGGGATGTATTATGGCCTGCGGTCTGGGATACTATTTATATGGTAGTCATAAGTGCAGTTATAACCTTTGTATTGGGAGTACTTCTTGGTATCGGGCTTTCAGTCATATCCAAAGATGGTGTAAGACCGGTTCCGGTACTGAATGAAACAGCAGGAACAATAGTAAATTGCCTCAGATCTTTGCCGCAGATGATAATGATAATCATAACCCTTCCGCTGGCACGAATGCTTCTTGGTCAAAGTTACGGAGTGAATGCTTGTATTATTGCATTAGCAGCAAGTTGTATACCTATGTATGCAAGGCTTGTTCAGGGTGCATTAGTAGAGATTCCAAAAGGTAAGATAGAAGCCGCAAAAGCTATGGGCAGCAGTTCATCTGCTATAGTATTCAAGGTAATGCTACCCGAGGCGATGCCATCTATTATCAGAGGCTTCACAGTAGCCCTTATAGGCATAATCTCCATGACCGCACTTGCAGGCAGCTTTGGCGCAGGAGGAATAGGAGATATAGCAGTAAGATTCGGATTCAACAGGTTTTATCATGATATGCTGATAGCATCTGTGCTTGTGCTTATAATAATGGTAGAGATAGCACAGATATCAGGTGATATTTTATCGAATCTTATATTGAAAAAAAGACATCTAATATGAGTATATATCGGTTTGAGCCGTATTATAAAAAAAGTAAAATGGATCATAGGAGGATATCATTATGAAAAACTACAGAACTTTTGGTACTATACTGGCGGCAGCAGTAATATCTGCTGTATTCTCAGGCTGCGGAGCAAACGCCAAGGCGGATGCAAAGGATAATAAGAATAAGGTAAAGACTGAGGACGGTAAGGAGCTAACAACTATTACTGCCCTAGCTGATCTTACACCGCACAGTGAGATACTCGAATATGTTGAACCCGAGCTTAATAAAAGAGGATATACTATTGATATCGTTAGTACAGCATCTGATGCGACATGGAACGAAAAGACTCAGAACGGTGAAGTTGATTTTAATTTTAATCAGCATGAGCCTTATCTTATAGAGTGGAACGAAATAAATAACGGTACACTTGTAAACATAGGCGGAGTTCACGTTGAACCGATCGGTGCATATTCAGAAAAGTACTCTTCAGCTGATGAAGTGCCTGACGGTGCAACGGTGGTACTTCCTGATGATGCTACAAATGAATACAGAGCACTTCGCATACTTGAACAGCAGGGATGGATAAAACTCGGTAATACAGAAAATGCAAGAGCTTCGGTTGCTGATATTGAGGAATATATAAAGCCAATTGAGATAACTGAACTAGACAGCTATCAGATCAATGCACATATAAATGAGTTTGATGTTTATATAAATAACACGAATAAGGTTATCGAGGCAGGTCTTGATGCTACAAAGTATCTGTTCCGCGAGGGGGAGGATTCTCCTTATGCAAATATAATAGTAACGACCCCCGATAAGGCTGATGATCCAGGACTGAAGGCACTTGTTGAAGTACTGCAGTCCAAGGATACAGCGAAGTTCATATTGGATAAATATAACGGTGCTGTTATTCCTGTGACTAAGGTTGATGAGTAATAGGTTTCAATTAAGTATTCCTGTGATATATTTCATTGAATTACAAGAGAAAGCAGGGCAAGGATATTTACCTTGTCCTGCTTTCTCTTGTCCGGTTTATAAAAGAAATGCTGCACGAGCAAATCGTCATGCAGCATAGTTTTTATCAAGTAACTCAGACCTCACTGCCGAAATATACTTCATACCATATCAGGAAAGTGAAAACAGTCCATATTTTTCTGGAGTAATCATATTTCTGATCACGATGATCATCAAGGAGTGAAACAAGTTCTGATGTATTGAAGAACTTTTCAGCAGCAGGGGAGGTAAAATAATCCTTTACAATACCGTAGTATTTATCCTCTCTGAGCCATACTCTTGTAGGTACGGGGAATCCAAGCTTTTTCTTGTTCGCAGTCTGAGGAGGGCAGGCTTTTAAAGCAGCTATCCTCATGGCATACTTGGTGTTTTCCTTCGTAACACGGTACTTTGCGGGTATCTGCTCAGCAAGCTCCATTACCTTTTTGTCAAGGAATGGTACGCGAAGTTCAAGTGAATGTGCCATGGACATTTTATCGGCTTTCAGCAGGATATCTCCTGTCATCCACAGATGAAGATCAAGGTACTGCATCTGTGTGACCTGATCGAGATCGCGAACCTTATCATAGAAAGGCTTTGTAATTGCCATAGCGTCAGGTGCTGAAGTTCTGATCTTCAGTATTTTCTTTCGTTCTTTTTCAGAGAAGATATATGCATTTCCGATGAAACGTTCATCAAGATCCTTTGATCCTCTTATAAGATAATTTACACCATGTTTGTGCGGAAGTTTTTCGGCGATTGCACCTATACCTTTTCTTATAGGTCTTGGTATCTTGAAATATGATGACATGTCTGCAGGATTGTGATAGATATTGTATCCGCCGAATATTTCATCTGCACCTTCACCTGAAAGAACAGCCTTTACTTGTTTTGAAGCAAGCTGACACACAAAAAAAAGCGCTATAGCTGCAGGGTCAGCCAGAGGTTCGTCCATGTGGTACTGGATCTTTTTAAGATTGTCCCAGTATTCTTCAGGACTGATCACCTTAGAGAAATTTTCTTTTCCTATGTACTTTGAAAACTCTTTTGCATAGCCGATCTCATTGTATTTTTCATCCTCACCAAAACCGACAGTAAAGGTCTTATCAACATCCGCAACAGCGGCAACATAACTTGAATCCACTCCACTCGAAAGAAAGGAACCTACTTCAACATCAGCAAATTTATGTGCTTCCACAGAGTTTTTAAATGTATCGGATATCTTTTCGACCCATTCTTCAAGATCTGGAGCATTATTGTCGTTGAACTTAACTTCCCAGTAACGTCGGATCTCCAGTTTGCCATCTTTGTATGTAAAACAATGTGCCGCAGGCAGCTTTTTTACGTTTTTGAAGAATGTATCCTCAGTAGGGGAGTACTGAAAGGTGAGATATGTTTCAAGTACATCAGTGTTAAGTTCTTTTTTGAAATCAGGGTGATCAAGAAAGCTTTTGATCTCACTGCCCCACATAAAAGTACCATTCATCTGAGCATAGTAGAAAGGCTTTATACCAAAGAAATCTCTGGCACCGAAGATATCACCTGTATTTTTATTGTATATTACAAAAGCGAACATACCGCGAAGTCTGTCAAGTAACTTTTCGCCCCATTCTTCGTATCCATGGATCAGAACTTCGGAATCCGTTTTTGTGTAAAAGTTATGACCTGCTCTGATGAGTTCTTCGCGAAGTTCTTTATAATTGTATATCTCACCATTAAAGGTTAGCACAAGAGATCTGTCTTCGTTAAAGATAGGCTGACTGCCAACGTCACTCAGGTCTATGATAGAAAGTCTGCGGAATCCCATAGCGATCCCGTCATCGATATATTTGCCTTCAGAGTCAGGTCCGCGATGCTTTATCCTGTCCATCATCCTGCCTAGTATTTCTGAAGCATTATCAACTCTGTTCGTAAAGCCTACGATACCACACATATAATATCCTCGTTTCTCAGAATAATTCTGAAAGATAATAACAGCGGAATATATTTATCCAGCCGAAATACAATTTATATTATACACCGACTTGCAGGTATTTGCAATAGGTATTTTGTAAAAATATACAAAGTGATATGCAAAAAATTGTCTAATTAGCGGTCAATATCTGATTTTTTATGCCTTTTTGAATATTTTTTATCAAGCCCTTGCAAAATTGAAAAAGATAGTGTATAATAATATCAGATTTATGACAGGGGGAGTAATTCGTGAAGGAAAAGAAAAAAAGGCGTTTCAGGTTAGATATTGCTATTCTTATCGGGCTTCTTGCTATGTTTATATCTTACGGGGCATATATGGTAAATACTTCCCTTGAAGAGGTACTTGAAAAAGAATACGGCGCTCCTGTAGTAACACATGATTCCAGCAGTGAAAAATAAATTTTGAGATAAAACCAGATCTACACCTTTGTTGTCTTCAACAAGGGTGTATTTTATGTTATGCTTGCTCGTGACAAGGCATATTGCTTGTCATGATATAAAGATTACAATTTGTAACCTTGTTTCATGCGATGTTCATTTGATGATATGTAGCTTTTATTAATTGATGACGGAATCGTTGTCTGAAATGATGTAATATCTATAAAATCTATCAAGCAAAATCACTTGATAGACTGCTTATATTGGTTATTGAGCTGTTTTATCATAAAATTTCATCTTTGATAGTTTTCCAAAATGTAATTGTTTTGCACAATGAACTAATTGCTGCTTTGTACAAGCTGTACAAATATCTGACAAACTTTTTGGCAATACGCTGGCTTGACTTTGATATAAATATACTATATACTAGAATACGAACGCTTTTAGAATACAAGATGTGGTAGTTGAATTCGTTTCAACACTTTACTAAGATAAAGTCTGGAGGAAGCACCATGATCGTAAAAATAAAGAAGAGGGACGGACGCACCGTTACTTTCAATATTGAAAAGATAGCTCAGGCTATATACAAGGCAGCTGAGTCTGTCGGAGGAAGTGACTATGAAACTGCGCTAGAACTTTCCGGTAAAGTTGTCGATATGCTTATGGCAAACAACATCTCTACACCTACTGTAGAAGAAATACAGGATTGTGTCGAAAAGGTTCTTATTGAGGAAGGTCATGCAGCTACTGCTAAATCTTATATCCTTTATCGTTCTGAAAGAACTAGGGCGCGCGAGATGGATACGCGTCTTATGAAAGTGTATGAGGATCTTACATTTAGTTCTGCCGAGGACAGCGATCTTAAACGTGAGAACGCTAATATCGACGGCGATACTGCTATGGGTACGATGCTTAAATACGGTTCAGTGGGTGCCAAGGAATTCTATGAGATGTATGTCCTTGAAGAAGATCATGCACGTGCTCATGAAGACGGCGATATACATATCCACGATATGGACTTCTATACCCTTACCACCACTTGTACGCAAATCGATCTTACCAAGCTTTTTACAGGTGGATTTTCTACAGGTCACGGATACCTGAGAACGCCAAATGATATAACAAGTTATGCTGCTCTTGCGTGCATAGCTATACAGTCTAACCAGAATGATCAGCATGGCGGTCAGTCCATACCCAAGTTTGATTATGATATGGCTGAGGGAGTAAAAAAGACATTCCGTCATCGTTACAGAGATAATATCCGCAGGGGACTTTCTCTTCTCGCTGATGTACCTGATAATCCTGATATCGCACAACGCTGTGCAGATTTTCTTGCTAAGAGGGGTCTTACTCCTACACTATCCAATGATAACGGTTATATGGAGGAGGAAGCTCAGCTGCTTTCATCCTATGCTGATGCGAAGGTCGTTAAAAAGATACAGAATTTTGCTTTCAAGAGCGCTGTAAAGGAGACCGACAGAGCTACCTATCAGGCTATGGAAGCCCTTATTCATAATCTGAATACCATGAATTCAAGAGCCGGTGCACAGACACCATTCAGCTCTATCAACTATGGTACAGACACTTCTATCGAAGGCAGGATGGTCATCAAAAACATACTGCTTGCCGAAGAGGCTGGTCTTGGAAATGGTGAAACACCAATATTCCCCATACACATATTCAAGGTCAAAGAAGGCGTGAACTTCAATCAGGAAGATCCCAACTACGATCTTTTCAAACTTGCTTGCAGAGTTTCTGCAAAAAGACTTTTCCCTAATTTCTCATTTATTGACGCGCCTTTCAATCTGCAGTATTACAAGGAGAATGATCCGAATACCGAGATAGCTTACATGGGCTGCCGCACCAGAGTAATCGGAAATGCTTATGATCCTGAAAGAGAGATCGTTACGGGAAGAGGTAATCTTAGCTTTACTACTATAAATCTTCCAAGACTTGGCATAAAGGCTCATTATAGTATTGATCTGTTCTATCAGCTGCTTGATGAAAAACTTCAGCTATGTATAGATCAACTTATGCATAGATACAGGATACAGGCAAGCAAAAGGGTCAAGAATTATCCTTTCCTTATGGGACAGGGTGTATGGATGGATTCTGAAAAGCTATCCTACAATGACAGTGTTGGCGAAGTACTCAAGCACGGAACTCTTTCAGTCGGTTTTATAGGATTGGCTGAATGTCTTAAAGTGCTGACAGGCAAGCATCATGGTGAGTCTGAGGAATCAAGAAAACTGGGCATTGAGATAATCAAGCATATGCGTGAGCGTATGGATCAGGAGACCAAGGCTACGGGTATGAATTTCTCACTGCTTGCTACACCTGCTGAGGGTCTTTCAGGACGATTCGTAAAGATGGATAAGGAGCGTTTCGGTGATATACCTGGTGTAACTGACAGAGATTACTATACAAACTCTTTCCATGTCCCTGTATATTACAAAATCAATGCATTTGAAAAGCTTACGATCGAAGCACCTTATCATGAGCTTACAAATGCCGGTCATATCAGTTATGTTGAGCTTGACGGAGATCCACTCGGAAACCTCAGTGCATTTGAAAAAGTTGTTAGATACATGAAAGAGGTCGGTATAGGCTACGGATCTATCAATCATCCAGTTGACAGAGATCCCGAATGCGGTTATACAGGTATAATCGGTGACCGTTGCCCGAGATGCGGCAGATCTGAAGCCGAGCATCGCAAATCCACACACGAGAGGATTCCTCGTATCAAGATCGACGCTGTTCCGGTTGAAACGTCTGAAAAGCAGGACGCTAAGAGTAAGTAAAAATAATACTATCGTCATCTCCTGTCCATTTCTATTGTACAGGAGATGCTTTTGCGCATATTTCGGAGGCTTATTATGGAGATCAGGATAGCCGGTCTGGCTGAAGAATCTATTGTTGACGGACCCGGTTTCAGGTTCACTGTGTTTACCCAAGGCTGCCCACATCACTGCAAAGGATGTCAGAATCCTCAGACTCACGATTTTAACGGAGGCAGGATAGAGGACACAGATCGTATTTTTGATATGATAATTAAAGACCCTTTGCTTGACGGTGTGACTTTCAGCGGCGGAGAACCTTTCTGTCAGTGTAGCGCATTGCTCTCATTGGCTGAAAAGATCCGTAGCTTCAAGGAACGCAGGCTTAATATCATCAGCTATACAGGTTACACTTTTGAGCAGCTTATGGAGCGGGGAAAGACCGAACCCGACTGTAAGGCCCTGCTTGAAAAGCTTGATTATCTGGTTGACGGAAGATTCGAGGAAGATAAACGTTCTCTTGAATTAAAATTCCGCGGAAGTTCAAATCAGCGTTTTATCGATGTTCAGCGCTCTCTGAAAGAGGGTAAAGCAGTTGTGGCAGACGATGAGCTGCTTTGATATAAAGCGGAATTCATATCAAAGATATGCCATATAAAAATGCGGCAGGGAAAGTTTGTTCCCTTGCCGCATTTTTTTATAGATTTTTTGCATAGTCGATCCTGCGTCCAATACTACAGGCACTATCTTTTAGTTTTCCGAGTGTGTTGATATCGGTAAGAAAAACAACATAGCTGTCACTGTCTATGTCGATACCGCCTATGCAGAGACCTCGCTCTGTAAGCTTTTTGTCAAGTTCATCAAGCCAAACAGTAATGTCATCGTCGTAGGAAAAGTCTTTTACATCCAGCGTTATGTTTTCAGCGGAAAAAGATTCAAGTTTACCTATACTGAAAATAAGATCTTCAACTTCACAGCTGAAATCAAGTTCTGCCGCGTAAGAATTATTGATAAGTATATCCACACAGCCTATCCACATAAGAGTATCGGCATCAGCATCATCAGATGATATACCACGTTCTGAGAACTGTACTTTATTTTTTTCAGCGTAATCTTTAGTTGAGTTTGTACATTCTGCTATCTCGGCATCAACTGATTCTTTTCCTTTACATATAATTCTGAAAATTTCAGCTATCATCTTAGAATTCTCTGCACTGTCGTTATTTTGTATTTTCTTGAATTTATCAAATAATCCCATAAATACAAATCTCCTACTCATAACATTTGAATATAGACGGACATTGATTAACGTTCAGTTTGACTTTTTAATATTATACATCGTTGTGATCAAGAAGTCAACTGAATTCAAAGATAAATCATCACGGAGTTTTGCTGTATTAATTTTTCATTATTATGGAATATGTTAATGTATGTAGTTTCATATTAATATAATTCAAAATTAACTAACATGATATGTAATATCTGAAGTCTTTACTTTTGTTAAATAATGTGATATAATAATGTGGAAATAGGGTGATCAGGAAAGGGTTGGGTATTATGAAATTTATATCATGGAACGTAAACGGTTTCAGAGCTTGTCTGCAAAAGGGATTTGGTGATTTTTTTACTGCTGCAGATGCTGATATTTTTTGTATTCAGGAAACTAAAATGCAGCCTGATCAGGCGGATTTTTCGCCTGAAGGATACTTAAAATATTTCCACAGTGCTGTCAAGAAAGGGTATTCTGGTACGGCTGTGTACACAAAGAAGGAACCTCTTGAAGTAAAATTCGGGCTGAACGGTACTCACACAGATGAGGGCAGGGTTATCACTTGCGAATTTGAAGACTACTATTTTGTCTGCTGTTATGTCCCCAATGCGCAGAATGAGCTTAAACGTATAGACTACCGAATGGAATTTGAAGACGATATGAGAGCTTATCTCTCACAGCTTGATAAGACGAAACCTGTCGTATATTGCGGTGACCTGAATGTTGCTCATGAGGAGATAGATTTAAAAAATCCCAAAAGCAACGCGGGTAATGCAGGTTTTTCAGATGAAGAACGCGGTAAGTTCACGGAACTGTTAGGTGCTGGTTTTGCTGATACTTTCCGAAGACTTTATCCTGATAAGGCAGGAGCATATTCCTGGTGGTCATACAGATTCAATGCACGTAAAAACAATGCAGGATGGCGTATCGACTATTTTGTGGTTTCTGAAAGACTTATGGATAAGGTTAAAGATTCTAAGATACTGTCAGATATAACAGGCAGTGACCATTGTCCTGTTGAATTGGATATTGAACTCTAAAATAATTTTTCGGGGGTAGAAAAATGATTCTTATTACGGGTGATATCCACGGATGTGCGGATATATGTAAACTGGCTGCAAAAGCAAATCCTCTGCAGAAAAAGATGACAAAAGAGGATATGCTTATTATAGCCGGCGATTTTGGTCTGGTTTGGAATAATGATGCTGAGGATCTATGGTGGCGTAAATGGTTGGATCTTAAGCCTTACACAACTCTTTTTGTTGATGGCAACCATGAAAATTTTGATCTGCTTGAAACTTTTGAAGAAGTGGATTTTAATGGCGGAAGAGCTCATAGGATAGGTAACAGCATCTATCATCTGAAACGAGGAGAAATGTTTGAACTGCAAGGAAAGAAGTTTTTCACGATGGGTGGAGCTGAATCTCATGATAAGGAGTTCAGGACGCTTGGTGTATCTATATGGGAACAGGAACTGCCTAATGAAGATGAGTATGCTCATGCATTGGATACGCTGGAAAAGAATAACTGGCGTACAGACTATGTTGTGACACACTGTGCGCCTTCACCGATACAGCAGGAGATAGCTTCAAAGCTGGGACTGGAAAATGAATATCCAGATAACAGGCTCAATGCCTTCCTTGATGAGATCAGCAAAAAGCTTGATTACAAGGGATGGTTTGCTGGTCATTATCATACTGATCTTGTAAGTGAAATTGAACCAAGGTTTACAGTTCTTTTTAATAAGATAATCGAAGTTATATAATATCAAAAGGCTCGCTCCCTGTCAGGAACGAGCCTTATCAATTATACTATGGATTCAGTCTGTTAGGACCGCGGAAGATGAACATTGCTTCCTTTATATGCAATCCGAGTAAAAGCATTGTAAGTCTGTCTACACCGATGCCGAATCCGCCATGAGGAGGACAGCCGTATTTGAAGAATTCAAGATAGAATTTAACGTCCTCATCAAGTCCCTTTTCAGCTGCCTGCTTTTTCAGAACTTCATATCTGTGTTCACGCTGTGCACCTGTGGTTATCTCAACACCTCTCCAGATCAGGTCATAACCCATTGGCACACCCTTTTCATCTCTCATGTGATAGAATGCACGTTTTTCAGCATCAAAATCAGTAACAAACAGGAACTCGTGATTGTAGTGCTTCTTGACCCATTCATAGCTGAGCTTTTCAGCATCGGTTGTGAGATCGCCCTTTTCTTCCTCGGGAACCTTGTAACCGTACTCTTCTTCAAGTGCCTTATAAAGATCTGCAAGCTTTACAACAGGGAAGGGGGTCTCAGGTACTATTACATCCTGACCGAACAGCTCCTTGATCTCGTCGCCGTACTTTTCTTTAACTGCGGAAAGACCAGCCTTGAGAAGCTGCTCTTCCATTGCCATAACATCTCTGTAATCATTGATGTAGCTGAATTCAAGGTCAAAGCCTGTGAATTCGGTGGTGTGTTTGCTGGTGTAGCTCTTCTCTGCTCTGAATACAGGTCCCACTTCAAAAATGCGTTCAAATCCGCTTGCCATCGCCATCTGCTTATAGAACTGCGGAGACTGTGCAAGATATGCATTTCTGTCAAAATATTTTACTTCAAATACGCTGGAACCGCTCTCGGAAGCTGCACCTATAAGCTTAGGTGTGTGTATCTCAATGAAGTTCTCACCCAGCAGGAACTGACGCATTGCATTTACCAAAACGGTCTGAGCCTTGAACATCAGCTGATTTTCATCTGTACGCAGGTCGATCCAACGATAATCGATACGCTGATCGATACTTGAACGCTCAACTGCTTTCTTCTTCTTGGTAGCAGCTATCTCTTTTCTTGCTATCGGGATTGCGTCTGCAATGCTCTCGGGGATGATATCCTCAGGGATCATTTCAAGGCCACCAAGCTTAACATAGTCATTCTCAAATACCTGACCTATAACTGTAACAACGGAATCACCGGTCAGTGCATCCAGCTTATCATTAAGCTCAGGGTGCTTTTCCTTTTCTACCGTTACCTGTAATTTTCCTGTTATGTCCTTGATCACGATAAAAGCCATAGCGCGGGCATTTCTGTAGTTTTCTACAAAACCCTGTACCTTTATACTCTCGCCCAGATGATCTTTGACGTCCTTTATGTATGTTCTGTTCATTTAACTTCCTCCGTTTCAGGTGAGATTTTACATACAGTATATATTATAACGCTTTTGAAGTAAAATGTCAACAGCAATATATATTTATTTTTCCTGAATATTATTCGTGTAATAACAGTTTTAAAGTATTATGATCTTCGATGACGAAGATATTTTGTTTCAGCAGAACATATCAATCAGAAAATCCCATATCATGTGAAGTACTATCGGAACAATGATGTTTTTACTTTTAAGGAATGTAATACTGAATATTATACTCAGACCAACTATACACAAAAATTTTAAATGAACAAAGTTATCAATTAATTGTTCGTGAGTTATCCATGTGGGAATGTGTATTGCCACGAATAGAAATGAAGTCAGAAGTATAGCTCTCCATTTATGTTGCTGCTCTTTGCCTACGGTTGCATTCAAAAGCCAGCCACGGAACACCATTTCCTCGGTAATTCCAACAAAGGTATAAGTAATTACTTGCTTCACTCCGAATTCTTCATTTAAAATAATGGATCCTTTGTTTAAATACGCAGTTATCAAAGGATAAATAATAAATAATAGTAATATCGGTAAGTATTCAAGCCATTTGATCTTCGTGGTATACATTTCCTTTAGCCCGACACAGACATCGTCTTTGTAATAATGTATCAGAATCGCAGCGGGAAGTACCCATACAAGATTTTTTATAATGACTGTTTTTATTATTTGTGAGATTATGTCTCCTGTGAAAGTTTTGTCGATGTAAGGTTTTGCAAAAAATTCAAATAGAGCCCAGATCGTGTAAAATACGATCAGATATATTACGATCACCTTGGTTTTGGATACACGTTTTTCAGAAATTTCCATTATAATACCTCCGTATTTGTAGAATGCGGACAATTCAACAATAATTATTCAAGTATGAACAGATCTTCCACAGGTATCCTGAGATATCTTGCCAATTTTATAGCAAGTTCCAGTGTGGGGTTATATTTATCATTTTCAATAGCATTGATCGTCTGCCTTGAGACTCCCACAGCATTTGCTAACTCATCCTGAGTAAGTTTTTGTGACTTACGAAGCTCCTTTATCCTGTTCTTCATTTTTATATACCTACTTTCGTCTTACCGAAGGAGAGCATAAACAGAAAAACTACTGCTGCTGTAGCAGAAAGCAGGATCACGAGGCCCTTTTTCCAGCGTTCATCTCCGAAATCATGTCTGAATATCAAAGAAGAAGCACCCCTAACCAGTAAGCCGACAAGAAGTACATACATCGGCATCAGTATGGTTCGGTTTTTTATTGTGTATATGATGATCCATACTATCAGCGTGAACTGAGTATAGTAATGAGCTGTTATAATGCTTTTACTGCGGATCTCTTTGTCCATTTCGTCCGCTTTGTTTCTCTTGAACATAATAAAGACCTCCAAAAATATAATTCAATATATTCTATTATACTTGAAATCTTAAAAATGTCAAGAGTGTTTTACATTTGAATGTAAAAAATATCATATAGTTCCGTTTATTAGCATCATAAACATAGCAATTGTATTATTGAACACATGAAGTAGTATCGGGATAGTTGGATTATTCGAGTAAAGAATAATGACACCGTAAACTATGCCTGTAGATAATTTCGGCAGATTTATCATAAGCTCCGGTAAGGTTAAAGCGTGCATATGCCAAGCCATAAACAAAACAGATGATAAGATAACACATATAATCGAAGGAAGTTTGGTTCTCAGTTTATCCACAAGAATGAAACGGAAGATCAATTCCTCGGTTATTGGTCCCAATATGCCTGCAGCAGTTACAAACAAAGGCACTGATACCATCTTTGCAGCTGAAGAAATGCTGATATCATTCATTCCGTCATAATTAGGATATAGTGCTATAGATGGATAATAGGCCAGGCTAGATAATATCATATCCGTAATATAAGCTCCTATTGACCATATAATACCATTCGTAAAATGTTCTTTCCATTCAGTTATACCTTTTCTGATTTCTTTCCGAAAAAGATATATACCAATAAAACCAAGTATGCAATAAGCGATCATCAGACACATTAACGAATAATATCTGTTATGAAAAACCAAAAGACGTATCTTTACAGCAAAAATGAACATTATCGTGTATGCTGTCACATAAATTGTTTTTATACTTGCCTTGCTTTTATTTTTGATCATTTTGTTCCTCCTCATTATCAAATTTGTCAAGAGCTCTTTACATTTTGATTATAGTACGAGTTGCAATAAATGTCAAGAACCTTTTACATTATTTGTGTGGGATTTTCAAATAAGCACTTTCTCATTGGAATAAATTGTTGATAATAACCGAAATTGCATAAAATAAAGAATTTACTTTTAGATCATCACTGATCCTATGTATTTAACGTGGATTTTACATAGCTGTACTGTTCAAATTTACATTACTGTGCTATACTGATATTATCAGGAGTGTGATAAAATGCTAATATACATAGTAGAAGATGATCCAAGTATCAGAGAACTGGAAAGCTATGCGTTAGAAAAGAGCGGTTATATAGTTAAATCCTTTGAAGAAACAACTGACTTTTATGATTCTATGAAAGTTCGTACACCCGATCTTATACTGCTTGATATTATGCTGCCGGGCGATGATGGACTTACTGTACTTCGCAATATGCGAAATGAGCCTGCTTTTTCAAAGATACCTATTATACTTGTTTCTGCTAAGACCACAGAGCTGGATCGTGTAAAAGGTCTTGACCTTGGTGCTGATGATTATATCTGCAAACCTTTCAGCGTTATGGAAATGGTTAGCCGTGTAAAAGCCAGACTGAGAAGTATTCCTGTTAATAGTCAGACTGTATTGTGTTTTGAAGAGATCAGATTGTCAGATGATACAAGAACAGTGACTGCGGGTGGATCAACGGTGGAGCTTACATATAAAGAATACGAGCTTTTGAAAATGTTTCTCAGTTCTCCGAAGATAGTTCTCAGGCGTGATGATATCCTTGACAGGATATGGGGACATGACAGTACAGGGCGCACTCTTGATGTTCATATCCGTACTCTCAGAGGAAAGCTGGATGAGTACGGCAAATACATCAAAACGGTAAGAAATGTGGGCTATAAGCTGGATAAGGACGACTGATATGGAAAGAAAAATAGTGCTCAGTCTGTTTTATATGGGGATCATAACTGCTATAACGGGGATTGTGATAACTACTGTATCTTATTACGGTTTCTTTCGCAGAGAGGTTGAGGAAAACCTTGTTCACGAATGCAGACTAGTGGCTGAAAGCTATGAAGATCTTTCTTCTGCAGATGAACTTGAAAAATTTTCGGATGAAGACTTCCGCATAACGCTTATTGACAAGGATGGTAATGTGCTTTATGAGAGCGATGCTGATCACCTTACAATGACAAATCATCTCGACAGACCAGAGATAAGATCAGCAGCTGAAACAGGTACAGGCAGTGATACTCGCTTGTCTGATACACTTGGCACTGAGGATCACTACTACGCTGTCAGACTGGATGATAACAGCATACTTCGTGTTTCGATACAGACCGATTCAATGATCGCCCTTTTTGAACGTTCTCTATTAATAATATTATTTATAATCGTCGGTATCATAATAGTGTCGTTCATAGTATCTGTAAAGCTTACCGAAAAACTTATTGCTCCTTTAAAAAAGATACCCGAGATGCTGAAAAAGGATCTTCCTGTTACTGATGCAGATATGTATCCTGAAGTAATACCTCTGGTCGAGGAGATAAGATCCGTAAGAAATGCACAGAGTGAAATGCGTCAGGAGTTCACGGCTAATGTATCTCACGAGTTGAAAACACCGCTGACTTCCATTTCCGGGTATGCTGAGCTTATTGAAACGGGAATGGCGAAAGGCGATGACAGCATTAAATTCGCAGGCAAGATCAAAAAGGAGTCTGCACGTATGCTGACACTTATCGGTGATATATTACGTCTGTCTGAGCTTGATATAATCAGTGATACTCCGCTAGATGATGACGTAGATTTGAAAGCGCTGTCTGAAGATTGTATTGAACGTCTTCTGAATCAGGCTGAAAACCGCGGTATCAGAATTAACATAAAAGGAGAAGGCACCGTTGTAAAGGGAAGCAGAACAGAGATAACCGAACTGATCTATAATCTTGTTGACAATGCTATAAAGTATAACCGAGAAAACGGGAATATAGACATTTTTATAGTTGATAAAAGGCTGACAGTTTCCGATACGGGTATAGGTATTCCACAGGAAAGTATACCGCGTATATTCGAGAGATTCTACCGCATAGACAAAAGCAGGAGCCGAGCAAAAGGCGGAACTGGTCTGGGATTGTCCATCGTGCGGCATATAGCAGAACATCATAAAGCCGATATAGATGTAAAAAGTACAGTAGGTGTTGGAACAAGCATCACTGTCACATTCAGATAGGAGAGTAAAATGAATATATTTTCAATATGTACTCTGTGCGGAGGACTGGCATTCTTCCTTTTCGGTATGCACGTAATGTCACAGAGTCTGGAAAAAATAGCAGGCGGTAAACTTGAAGCTACTCTTAAAAAGATGACATCAAATCCATTTAAAAGCCTTGCACTCGGTGCAGGAATAACAATAGCAGTCCAGTCTTCATCTGCTATGACTGTGATGCTTGTAGGACTTGTAAATTCAGGTATCATGCAGCTTGAACAGACGGTCGGCGTTATAATGGGCTCAAATGTCGGAACAACGCTGACGGCTTGGCTGCTCAGTACAGCCGGTATAAAAAGTGACAACATATTTATCTCGATGCTAAAGCCCGAAAACTTCGCACCTATAGTAGCACTTGCCGGAATAATCATGATAATGATGAGCAAGAAAAAGAAGCGTCAGGACATAGGCACTATCATGGTTGGCTTTGCAGTGCTAATGTACGGAATGGAGCTTATGAAGGAGGCGGTTTCGCCGCTGGCTGAAACAGAAGGCTTCACAAAGCTGCTGACGGCTTTTGAAAATCCGCTTCTCAGTGTGGTATTTGGTGCACTTTTCACCGGTGTGATACAATCCTCGGCTGCATCCGTTGGTATACTTCAGGCGCTTTCCCTGACAGGTGCTATATCCTATAAAATGGCTATCCCTATCATAATGGGTCAGAATATTGGTACCTGCGTCACTGCATTGCTGTCCTCGATCGGTGTAAACAAAAATGCAAAGCGTGTTACTGTAGTGCACATGTTATTTAACTTTATCGGTACTATAGTTTGCCTTACTATCTTCTATGGACTGAACGCTGTTATTCATTTCAGTTTTGTGGATAAATCCATCGGTGCTGTGGAGATAGCAGCTGTACACTCCATATTCAACATTGTGACCACACTGATACTTCTGCCATTCACTGATCATCTGGTTAAGCTGGCTAATCGTATCATACCAAAAGCCAATGAAAATGAGAAGAGCGTTCTGCTTGATAATCGCCTTATTTCAACTCCGCCGCTTGCTGTATCTCAGTGCAGAGAAAGAACTATAGAAATGGCTGTCGGTGCAAAGGATGCTTTGTTGGAATCTCTGAAAGCTATGTTTGATATTAACGAAAAAGCTATACAAAGCGTTGAAGACAAAGAACAGATGCTTGATGAAATGGAGGATAAACTGTCTACGTTTCTGCTGGAACTTTCATCAGTCAGCCTGACAGATCATGACAGCCGTATCGTTACTGAGCTCCTGCACTGCATCAGTGACTTTGAGCGGATAAGCGATCATGCTATAAATATGATCGAAACAGGTCGTGAGATGAAGCAAAGCGGGCAGGAATTTTCTTTGAATGCCAAGGCAGATTTTGCTACTCTTTTCGCAGCACTTACCGAAATATCCGAAATGACTGTGAAAGCTTTCTCCGCCGAGGATACAGAAATAGCCTTCAATGTCGAACCTCTTGAAGAGGTCATTGACGATCTGACAAAAACTATAAGGGATAAGCATATCGCAAGACTTCGCAAAGGAGAATGCAGCCCCGAACTTGGTGTTTACCTTTCCGATCTGCTTATCAACTGTGAAAGAGTATCCGATCATTGTTCTAATATTGCAGTATCTATCATACAGATATCAAAATCCAGCATGAACAGCCATGATTATCTAAGTGGTCTGAAAGCTGAACTGTCTCCGAAATTCATAGAATGTTATACTTCTTATGGGCAGAAATACAGGCTTGCTGAGGAATAAGCTATGTAAGCAAACTGTTTTTCAGTTCATGATAAACTCTTGACAAATGATTTGTTTTATAGTATTATAATTATGTTTTTATAAATTATATTTATAACCATGAACGGAGAAGAAGAAATGATATATAACAATATTCTTGAAGCACTCGGACACACACCTATGATAAGGCTCAATCGTATGAATAAGCCCGGTAATGCCGAAGTCCTTGTTAAATTTGAAGGACTGAATGTCGGCGGTTCAATCAAAACCAGAACTGCTTATAATATGATAAAAAATGCCGAAAAACAGGGGCTAATAAAAGAAGATACTGTGATCGTTGAACCTACCAGCGGCAATCAGGGAATTGGTCTTGCTCTTGTGGGAGCTGTAAGAGGTTATAAGACTATTATCATAATGCCTGATTCTGTCAGTGAGGAAAGACGTAAACTGGTAGAGCATTATGGAGCTAAGGTAATGCTTATACACGATGATGGCGATATCGGTGCCTGCATTCAGGAATGCCTCGATACAGCTTTAAGAATGGCAGCCGAGGATCCTAAAGTATTTGTTCCTCAGCAGTTTGCTAACCCAAACAATGTTTATGCTCACAAGTATCATACTGCGCTGGAGATAATGGAACAGACAGCAGGAAAGATCGACGGTTTCTGTTCGGGCATAGGTACCGGCGGAACTATCACAGGTATCGGTGAAGCACTACGTGCGCAGTATCCCGATCTTGAGATATGGGCTGTCGAGCCTGAGAATGCTGCCATCCTCGCAGGTGGTACGATAGGCACACATTTACAGATGGGCATCGGAGATGGTATAATACCGGATATTCTCAATCAGAATATTTACGATGAGATATACATCGTCAGCGATGAGGAAGCTATTCAGACAGCAAAGGATCTGGCTTCAAAAGAGGGCATCATGTGTGGTATATCCAGTGGTACTAACGTAGCAGCTGCACTAAAGCTTGCTGAAAAACTTGGAGAAGGCAAAACAGTTGTAACGATACTGCCTGATACTGCTGAGAGATATTTCTCTACACCACTTTTTGAATGATCATATGTTTTAAACGGACGGCGTGAGAAAATCAAGCGCAGTCCGTTCTTTTATCGATAGAAATGTACTTTCAGCGAAAAAAGCTTGGTGAAGAAAGGTGAAAAATCCGTTAAAGCTCTTGACAATCGAGGACATATCGTATATAATATATGTATATATGTAAATGCTGTGACGGAATTATCCGCAGGCGAGGACTGAAGAGAGGGAGCGGTGGGTGCAAGCTCCTGTCTGAGCGGCGGTGGCTGACCTGAGCTCGCACTGTGAAAACAGTGACGTATCATCTGCGTTAAAGATGTCGAGTGGGCGCGTATATTCAGTGTGCGTCAATTTGGGTGGTATCACGGAGTATTCAGCTTCGTCCCATGTACAGGGGCGGGGCTGTTTTTGTTTTAACATGAGTTCGCGGCGTTTATCAAGAGATACAGAATACTTTCAAAGGGAGATAACAATTGCAGGAGGTGCTTTAAATATGAGCATCAGACTATCAAAGGAAGAATCAGAGAAACGTCTTGAATTAAGAAAAGAAACTGTGCATAAAGTTTGTCTTAAAAAGACAGATATGAGCCATCTTATTTCGAGAGTCGCTGTTGTGTTGGACGTTTCGGGTTCAATGACGAAAGCTTTTCAGAGCGGTATGGTACAGGCAACGCTGGAAAGACTGCTTCCGCTGGCTATGGCTTTTGATGATGACGGCTCTATGGAAGTGTGGACTTTCGACCATGAGTTCAAGCGGTATCCGCCGATAACGAGGACGAATTTTTACGACTACATCAAGGATAACAAGATCTCTGCGCGGGGCGGAACGATGTATGCGCCCGTTCTCCGCGATGTGGGCAGTTATTTCGTTCAGGAAGAACCTGCGAAAATACCGACATATGTTATCTTTATCACCGACGGTGATAATGCCGACGAATCAGATACGGACAAAGCTATAAAGATCCTTTCTCACTTTCCGATATTCTTTCAGTTTGTCGGGATAGGCGATACGAGTAAGAATGGATTCAGGTACTTGAGAAAGCTTGACGATATGGACGGCAGATATGTAGATAATGCGAATTTCTTTGCCATCGAGAATCTTGCTGATATTGAGGTGATAGATGATGTTTCTCTTTACACAAAGCTTCTTGACGAATATCCGAAATGGCTGAATTATCCCGAGGTCAGGGAAATGATCTCTAAGGGCGATGTGATGGACAAGCAGAAAAAGAAGTACCTTAAAAAGCTCAAAAAGCGCAGCGAAAGTTCTGGACTTGAAGTTGGCGGATTGATTGTCGATATAATTGAAATATTAGTGGATATTTTTACGTAAATTATTTTTGAAAGGAAAGATATATAATGGAATGGACCAGTCTTAATGATCTGAGAGAATCGTATCTGAAATTTTTTGAAAGCAAGGGATGTCTGAGACACAAGAGCTATCCTCTTGTACCCCAGAACGACAAGAGTCTGCTGCTGATCGTTGCAGGTATGGCTCCTCTGAAACCTTATTTTACAGGCCAGGAGGTTCCTCCGAGAGTACGTATGACTACTTGTCAGAAGTGCATCAGAACAGGTGATATCGAGAACGTTGGTAAGACCGCAAGACACGGTACTTACTTTGAGATGCTTGGTAACTTCTCCTTTGGCGACTACTTCAAGAAAGAAGCTATCGCATGGGCTTGGGAGTATGTTACCGACGTTCTGAAGCTGCCCCTTGACAGACTTCACGTATCGGTATACGAGGACGATGACGAGGCTGAAAAGATCTGGCACGAGGAGATCGGTGTGCCTATGGATCATATCGTCCGCATGGGCAAGGAGGACAACTTCTGGGAGGCTGGTACAGACGGCCCCTGCGGTCCCTGCTCTGAGATCTATTTCGACCGCGGCGAGAAGTACGGCTGCGGCAAGCCTACCTGCGGCGTAGGATGCGACTGTGACAGATATATGGAGTTCTGGAATCTGGTATTCACTCAGTTTGAGAGACACGAGGACGGCACTTACACTCCTCTGGCACAGAAGAACATCGATACAGGTATGGGTCTGGAAAGACTTGCAGCACTGATGCAGGGCGTTGATTCCATTTTCGATGTTGATACAGTTAAGGCTATCAGAGATCACATCTGCAAGATCGCTGGCTGCGAGTACGGTGCTGAGTACAAGAAGGACGTATCTATTCGTGTTATCACCGACCATATCCGTGCAGTAACATTTCTTGCTTCCGACGGTGTACTTCCTTCAAACGAAGGCAGAGGCTATGTTATGAGAAGACTTCTCAGACGTGCTGTCCGTCACGGCAAACTGCTTGGTATAAACGGTCTGTTTCTGAAAGACCTTGTAAAGACAGTTGTTGACTGCAACAAGTGCGAATATAACGAACTGGAAGAAAAGTTTGACTATATCGTAAAGGTGCTGACTACCGAGGAACAGAACTTCAACTCCACTATCGACAGAGGTATGAAGATACTGGACGAGTATATTGAGAAGCTTCAGGCTGAGGGCAAGACTACTCTTGACGGAGAGAGCTGCTTCAAGCTTTCCGACACCTATGGTTTCCCGCTTGATCTGACCAGAGAGATACTGGAAGAAAAGGGACTTTCTGCTGATGAAGAAGGCTATGCTGTTTGCATGGAGAAGCAGAGAGAGACTGCAAGAGGTGCAAGAGAATCTCAGGGCTACATGGGTGCTGAGGAAACTGTATTCCATAAGATCGACAAGAACGTTTCTACAAAGTTCACAGGCTATGATAAGACCGAAGACACCGGAGTAATCTCTTATCTTGCTAATGATGAAGATCTTATCGAAAATGCCGGTGTTGAGGACGTTGTATATATCGTTCCCGACCAGACTTGTTTCTATGCTGAAAGCGGCGGACAGACCGGCGATACAGGTATCGTTGAGACTGCAACCGGCAAGGCAGATGTTCTGGATACACAGAAGGCAGTTGGCGGAAAGTTCGCACTGAAAGTAAAGGTAACAGAGGGTGCGCTGACAGTTGGTCAGCAGGTTACATTCAAGGTTGACAAGGCTAAGCGTCTGGCTACCATGAGAAACCACAGCTGCGCACATCTTCTGCAGGCTGCACTGAGAAGTGTTCTTGGTGATCACGTTCATCAGGCAGGTCAGTTGGTTGACAGCCAGAGGCTGCGTTTCGACTTCTCTCACTTTGAGGCTATGACCAATGAAGAAAAGGCTAAGGTCGAGGCTCTTGTAAACAAGTATATTTTCGATGCACTGGATATCACAATGGAGGAAATGCCTATCGCCGAGGCTCAGAAGCTGGGTGCTATGGCACTGTTCGGCGAAAAGTACGGTGAGACTGTAAGAGTTGTTACCATGGGTGACAAGTCCGATGCTGCATCTATCGAATTCTGCGGCGGTACTCATCTGAACAACACTTCAAAGATCGGTCTGTTCAAGATCATCTCCGAGAACTCCGTTGCTTCGGGTGTAAGAAGAATCGAAGCTGTAACAGGTACAGGTGTTTTGGAACTGCTCAATTCCAATATCGATACCATAAACAAGGCTTCCGAGACACTTAAACTCAACAATCCTGCTGAACTTGTTGCACGCTGCGGCGCTGTAATGCATGAGATAAAGGGTCTTGAGAAGGAGAGAGATTCTCTTGAAACTTCTATGGCTAACATGAGAGCTAAGTCAGTTCTGGAGAACGCTGTTGACGTTAACGGCGTTTCTGTTGCAACTGCTCAGCTTACAAATATCAAGCCCGATGTACTGAGAAAGATGGCTGACGAGCTGAAGGCTGCTAACGACAATGTTCTTGTAATAATGACCACTGTAAATGGCGAAAAGGGCAACATCGTTGCTGCTGCAGGCAAGGAAGCTGTTGCTAAGGGTGCTCACGCAGGCAAGATAGCAGGCAAGATAGCTGCACTTACTAACGGTAAGGGCGGCGGACGTCCTGATTCTGCTATGGCAGGTGTTGGTGATGTCACACTGATCGGCGCTGCACTTGAAAAGGCTGCTGAGGTTGCAGGAGAATTCATCAAGTAATATAAATATGATCTGCGGCGGTGCTGATATATTGCACCGCCTGACAGATATAATCCATATGTATCGGAGTAAAACCTGATGGGCAAGCCTGTTGTGGTAGAACAGTATAATGAAGAATGGGCTGCTGATTTTCAGGCTATCAAAGCCGAACTGAACGTTGCGCTGGGAAATCTCGCGCTGAGGATAGAGCATGTCGGAAGCACTTCGGTTATTGGGCTTTCGGCTAAACCGATAATTGATATCGATGTTGTAATACGTGATGTAAGTTTGCTTGAAAATATGATTGATGCGTTAGGCAAGACAGGCTATGTACACGAGGGCGACCTTGGTATCAGCGGACGCGAAGCTTTCAAGTACAAAGGTAAAGAACATCTGCGTAAGCATCATCTTTATGTTTGTGCTGAGGATTCATCTGAGCTTAACAGGCATATCAAGTTCAGGGACTATCTGCGTTTTCACCCCGAAGCGGTAGTGGAATACAGCCGTATAAAGGAAAAGGGTGCGGCGTTTTTTCCAGATGATATTGAAAAATATATCGAATATAAATCTCCGTTTATCGAGAAGATATATGCGGAGATAGGAATATAAATTTTATTGATCCGGAGGTAAGAAAAATGTCTGATTGTTTATTCTGTAAGATAATCGCGGGGGAGATACCCTCAAAAAAAGTTTACGAGGACGAACTTGTTTACGCATTTGAAGATATCGCACCTACTGCACCTGTTCATTTTCTTGTGATACCAAAACAGCATATCTCAAAACTTGATGAAGTTAATGAAGCAAATAGTGCTGTAATAGCCCATATTTATGAAGTTATCGCTAAGATCGCCAAGGAAAATGAAGCAATGAAAGACGGCTACCGCGTTGTTACAAACTGTGGTGAGAGTGCAGGACAGAGTGTATTTCACATTCATTTCCATGTTCTTGCGGGCAGACCCCTTACCTGGCCTGCAGGCTAACTGATAGGTTTAGGGGCTGTCGGAAAATTGATTTTTCTGACAGCCTTATATAGTGTGGTGATCATATGACCAGAAAAGCAGCATGGGCAGGTTTTTCATTTTGTGCAGCGCTTATATTGGCTGCAGCTTTCAGAAGCGAAAATAATCTTATTTTTTTGCTGACAGCTTTCGGACTGGCAGTGATCATTTTTGCTGCACTGAAAAACTTTCGACGACATACCATACTTTGTTTCACGGCTTTTGCAGTTGGTATTGCTGTGAATTCATACTACACTTATCATGTGTATAACAGACTTGTTGATCTTGACGGGAAAAAAGTTAACATAAACGGCTATGTAAAGGATATAACTCAGCTGGATGGAAAGTATGACAGAGTTACTGTCTGTGGAAAGATCAATAGTTTAAATGCTGAGATATCTTATGTTTTGCCATATGGAGATATCCATTATTACGATGAGATATCAGTAACTGATACTGTGAACACTATAGAAGATGGTGTCAGATTTAACAGCGGAAGCTATAATTATTCAAAAAGTGTATTCCTTCAGGGTGGCTATGGAACAGGTAGCTATGATCTATCAGGAAGATCTGTAAATCCTGTTTTCCGTGGCGTTCGTGAATATCGTGACAAATTATTTGAAAAAATTATGACAGTTTGTCCGAAACGTGAGGGTGCATTTCTTGGAGCTATGCTTTGCGGTGACAAGAGCGAAATGTCTTCTGCTATGAAAACTGAACTGTACAGAAGCGGTCTTGGACACATATTTGCGGTATCGGGTATACATCTGGTCATCGCTGCATCTTTATTTGGATATATCATAGGAAAGATCATAAAGGCTAAAAAGGCTGTATTTATACTGACTCTTGCTGAAATTTGGGGATTTGCTGTATTTGCCGGACTATCTGTAAGTGTAGTCAGGGCTGCAGTTATGATGACCCTTACACGAAGCGGTACTTTCTTCGGAAGAAAGAGTGACGGATTGAACTCCCTTGGGCTCAGCGCCGTTTTACTGACATTTTTAAAGCCATATACAGCAGTATCTCCATCGTTCATCCTTTCATTTCTTGCTGTAGCGGCAATAGAACTTGTGCTGATTTCATCTGACCATGAAAATGATAAGGTTGAGATAACAATGAGGCTTTCGGCTTCTGTATTATTTATGACAGCCCCTGCATCAGCTTTACTGTTTGGTGGTATATCTATAATGTCATTGCTGACCAATCTTTTGCTTGTACCTGTTTGTACGATGTCATTGCAGCTATGCTTTATTGTCCTTTTTACAGGAGGAACTTTAGTTTCAACGCCACTGCTTATCGCTGCTGTTCTGCCGGTTAAATTTGTTTTATTCTGCTCGGATAAATTGGCAACACTTGATTTCAGTTATGTATTTACTTCTTCGTCAGTAATAACCGGTATTGTCATTGTTTCTTCTGTTTTAATGGTTTTGGTTTGTACACGTTCAAAGGAGATCAGAAAATTGCTCTTATGTACCTGTACTGTACTGGCTGTATGGTGTGCTTCAGCTAATATAGTTCGTTTTATTGATGATGACTATAAACTGACAATTCTGCCTGATCGTAAAAGAACAGCTTATATGCTTTCACGACATGGGATCGCCATAATATTTGACGTTGGCTGCAAGGGGAGAATGGACAGTGCTTTGCAGCATCAGATGGATAAACTCGGTATACGCGAAATGCCTTACGCATTTATTTCAGAAAATGGAGTAATTACTGCTGCCGGGTATAAAGACGATCTGTATTTAAATCCTGATACTGTATTTGTATGTGATGATCTAACAAACAATAACGATAATGGAATAGTCTATCTTGATCATAACAATGATGCAGATACAGGTGATATTAAAGTAAGATCTGCTGATGGAGGCTTTATTGTAAGGTTTGAAGATAACGATATCTTTTTAGGCAAAGGTAAAGTTGTGATAAACGGAGAAGAAGTCGATATATCGACTGAAACTGACGTATTGGAATATGACGGTAAATATTTGAGGAGGCTGTAGTATGCCTGTCAGTAATACATCTAGCATAACAAAGGATATAAAGAACGGTGAGGCTGCAAGCCTTTACTATTTCTACGGACATGATACTGCATCAATAGAAAGCTTCGTTCGCTGGCTGATAAACAAGTTATGCCCGAAAGATGCACAGTTCATGAATTTCCATAAATTTGAAGGCAAGGGGCTGGATATTCCTTCACTGATAGATGCCTGCGAGGCTCTTCCGATGTTCGCAGAACGTGTTGTTATTGCCATCAATGATCTGAGAATGGAAGATATTTCCAAAGAGGATGGCGACTCTTTAAGAAAGATAGTTTCAAATCTTTCTGAGACTACAACTGTTATAATCTATTCTACAGGTGTCGATCTTTATAAAAACAAAAGGAATCTTACAGATAAAAATAAAAGATTTTGTGATTACTGCGCAAAGTATGGTGATGTTGTTGATTTTGCTTACAAGACTGCAAGTGAGCTCGGGCGTTCTATTGCGGCTGCTTTACAGAAAAACGGTTGTGCTATAGATAAGCGTACTGCTGAATATCTTGCCGAATGCTGTGGCTGTGATTCTGCATACATAAAGCAGGAGATAGATAAACTTTCAGCTTATGCTAAGGGCAGGAGCATCACAAAAGATGATATTGATACTATCTGTGTAAAACACATTGAATCTGACGGATACGAGCTTGCTGTAAATATCCTTAATAATAATGCGAAATATGTGTACAACCGTCTATCCGAGCTTGCAAAACAAGATTATGATGCTTATGAGATCGTAAGCATCATAGGTTTTTCTCTTACAGATATCTACCGTGCTAAGCTTGCAAGATCATCCGGTCTGAGCCACTCCGATGCTTGTAGGGATTTCGGATATGCAAAAAACAGAGAGTTTGCAGTTAAAAAGGCATATCAGATATGCGGCGGTATATCACTGCATAAGATCAGGGAGGTACTTCGTATCATGTCTGATACAGATCTTACGATGAAAACAACCTCACTTGATAAAAAAAGCGCAATGCTTGTGTTGGAGCAACGTGTTGCAGAATGCTTTATGGCAGGGAACGGCAGGGTATGATTGTATGGAAAAGATAAAACTTAGACAAGCGGTCGTTGTGGAAGGGAAGTATGACAAGATCGCTTTGAAAAACGTCATAGACGGTGTTATAATAACCACAGACGGATTTGGAGTTTACAGGAGCGAGGATAAGGTCAAACTTATACAGATGTATGCCAATAGTGTAGGACTTATCATTCTTACAGATTCTGATACAGCAGGTCAGCAAATACGCGGACGTATCAAGAGTATAGTCGGAGATGCCAAGATCATCAATGTTTACTGTCCTGTTATTTTTGGCAAAGAGAAACGTAAAACTCATGCTTCAAAGGAAGGTAAACTTGGTGTTGAGGGAATGAGTGTTGATGTACTGAGGGAAGCCTTTGAAAAAGCCGGGCTCAATAGTGATGAAGAAATAATCCGTGAACCTGTAACTAAGCAGGATATGATAGCTCTCGGATTAAATGGATGTGAAAACAGCTCGGTACTTAGAAAAAAAACCGCCCTTTCTCTTGGATTACCCGAGAATCTTTCCTCAAATGCATTGAGGGATGCTGTCAGTACTCTTATGGGGCGCGAAGCATTTATAAATTATATCAATAAACTGAAAGGGGAGGGAGAATGAGCGATCTTAGCTTTTTATATTTTTTCCTGCCTGTTTTTATGGGGCTTTATCTTATCATACCTAAAGGATTGAAAGGCAAACTTGTCCTGGTGGCAGGTGCCGGTTTGATATTCTGTGCTGATCCTGTCGGACTTATCCCAATGGGTGTATGCATACTCAGCGGATATCTGTTCGGAATATTCATACATAATTTCAGAGATAAAGCGATCAGCAAATTAATTCTGGTTTTGGAGATAGCTGTCAATGCAGCTGCCTTTCTGCTTTTTCACAGATCCGCTTTTGATGGTTCCGATTTTATGGCTTTGATTGGACAGCGATCCTTGGTTAAAAGTGCTTCAGTGATAGGAGTTTCCGTAATGCCGCTGCATTCGATCGCATATTGCGTTGATATTTTCAAAAAGAAATATGTATGTGAACATCGCTTCACAACTGTTGCGGAATATATTGCTTTCTTCCCGTCATTTGCAGCTGGACCGATACTGAGTTTTGATAAAATAAGGAATAAGCTCGAAGAACCAAAACCTGATTTTGATAAATGTGCCAACGGTGTACGGCTATTGATGTCAGGTATTATAATGAAACTGTTTATATCTAATTCGATGATCGAGCTTTGGCATGATGTTACGGATATACCTGTGAACGATCTTCCGATGTTATCAGCTTGGCTTGGATCGTTGGCGTTTACGCTCTTTTTCTATTTTGAAGTGTGTGCTTTCAATTATATAGCATGCGGAACTGCATCAATGATGGGAATTGAGTTATCAAACGGTTTCCGTGGGGCAGCAAATTCGTATAGTTTCAGGGCACTTGGAAGACGCATGAATCCTTCGCTGTACTTCTGGTCAAGAAATTATATTTACCGTAATATAAGACATGAGGGAAACTGTTTCTCGGAATTTGCAGCTATAATGATATCTGTGATAGCAACTATGCTGTGGTATGGAACGTCCCTGCGAAATATCATATTTGCCTCTGCGGTGATAATTATACTGTGTCTTGAAAAAATATTGGAAACTCCTCTAATAAAACTTCCTGAGTTTTTACGTTCTATACTGGTATTATTTCTCATGATCGTAATTATGCCGTTCATGGCTTTTTCGGATTTTAAAGAAGCACAGGATTTTATAGGTGTAATGTTTGGTGCCGGTAATTCAGCAATTGATACTGTTTCAGGTTACCTTCTGGGAGCTTATTCGTTTGTTCTTATTACAGGGATCATTATTATGTTTGGTTTATTGGGATATCTGATGCGAAAAAAGGTATTTAACAACGAGTATCTAAGAACTATTATCCAGCCTGTCTGGGTTATCGCGTTGCTTATAATATGCACAGCTTTTTTAGTTTCAGGCGAAAACTGTAATTATTTGTTCTAGGAGGTGAGATGGTTGAAAAAATTTTCTGATTCTATTACAGTAGTTGCATTTTTTGCTATACTGATCATGTTTGCAGTCAGTATATTATTTTTTCAGGGAAATATCTCTTTTTCTGAACTTAAAGCAGGGGCTGATTCAACTATAGAAGCTTGTACAGAATATGTTGAACAGAATTTTCCAATGAGGTCAAACTGGAGAACGATGTATACCAACATAATGATATGCTCCGGAAAAAGGAGATTTGGAGATACATTTTTCACAGGCAACAGGCTAGTCAGACTGAATGATATTCATAGTGAGGACAAAAAGATCGAGAATGTGGCTCATATAAATGAGCTTGCAGCTAATACCGATCGTCCAATATATATGATGCTTGTGCCAACGGCAGCAGGTGTATACAGTGCTGATATTCCCGAAATTTCTGACAGCAGAGATCAGCGCGAAAGTATAAATGAAGCATATATGCAGCTTGATAAACAAATCATTTCTATTGATGCTTTCTACCCTCTGTATTCCGCAAGAGATGAATATGTTTACTATCGAACTGAAGATCAGTGGACTAGCTTCGGAGCATATTATGCATACACAGAATCTTTAAAAGCGCTGGGTTTTTCTGCTGTCACACTTGACAATTACGATCAGGAGTATGCCGATGCGAATTTCAAAGGAGAACTTTACGATAATTTAATGGCCAGCGTACTGGAGCCGGATAGAATAAATATATTCAGATCAAAGTATCAGAGCCCAGTAACTAAGGTCGAGATGTTCGGAGAAACAGAAAAGAAAGAAGCTGAATCTGTATATTTCAGATCTGCACTTAAAAGTTCAAAAAAGACAGATATTTTTCTTTTTGGTAACAGATATATAAAAACAGATGTGTATACTAAGCTGAATGATGCTCCCAAGCTACTGATAATTAAAGGTGGCTATGCAAATGCGATACTTCCTTTCTATACCGCTCATTACAGCAAGATAACTATGGTCGATCCCAATAAACTCAAACGAGCAGATATGAAGCTTTCTGAAGTAGTAGATACTGATGACTATGATCAGATCCTGGTTATATTTGATATTGACAGCTTTTCAAGCGCAGGATACTTCGATACACTTCAATAACTTCTGATCGGTTTTACAGTATACGTTTTAATGTGAATACCTTATTTTATCATACAGTGTGAAAAAATTTATTATACCACTTGACTTATTTGTATTAATGTTGTATAATATATTAGTTAAAGTCTGTTTTCACATAATAAAACAGGAAAGGATCTGGAATTGATATGAATAAATTCAAAAAAGCGCTGGCTGCAATTTCGGCAGCAGCTATGATGTTTACCATGTCGGGTTGTTCCGATACGAGATATGCCATGACCTATAAGGGCGGCGAGAAAGTTAATGCAGGTGTATATATATACAATCTGTATACTGAACTTTCTTATGAGCTAACAATGGCATATTATTCAACAGGTACGGCGACTATCGATCTTAACAGCGATAAGGATGGTCAGAAGCTTTGTGATTATCTCGTTGAGCAGGCAAGAAAAAATACAAAAGAATGTGTTGCAATCACCAATAAGTTCGATGAACTGGGATTGAAGCTTACTGATGAAGAGATTCAGCAGGTAAATGACAGTGTTAAGAGTATATGGGATGCAAGCGGTGACCTTATGGAAGCTGAAGGTATTTCCAGGGAGTCTATTAAGACTGTTATTATGTCGCAGACCATGCGCACAAGGCTGTTTGATTACTACTATGCTGCTGACGGCAAGGAAGCTGTAACAGATGCTGACCTTAAGAAGTATATAGAAGATAACTATATAAGATATAAAGCTATAAGGATCTCTAAATCCAATGCTGAGGATGCTGAAGAAGCTGATAAGGAAAATAAGGAGAATGAAGCTATAAGAGATGAGTATCTCGCTAAGGCTGAAGGACTTTCCTATGATGAATTTGATGCCCTTATAGATGAATATAATGCATATGCTGCGGCTAAGTATGAAGCTGAAACTTCAGCTGAGGAAGACAGTACTGAACCTGCTGATGATATTGTAGGTCCTGTTCCTACACAGGAAACCGCAACTGAAGTAGATGCACCTGAGGACAGCGCTGCAGAAGATGATTCAGCTGATGAAACAGAAGGTTTTGAAAAAGCAGATGTACTGGATGACACCGATGATGCTGTAGAATTTGATGATATAGCTACTTCCGATGAAGATACTGCTACCAATTCAAATGACACGATGTTTGATTTCGGCGGTATGGAAGATGATATGAAGGATTCCGTTTCCGGAAAGCTCGCTGCATTCATAAATGATATGGAAGTCGGAAAAGTTGCTGCATACGATGATGACTCGTTCTATTACATTATAATCAAAGGTGATGTAAAAGAGAACAGCGAGAAGTATGCAAAGGATAATCGCGATACTCTTGTTCAGACATTGAAGGCTGATGATTACCAGGCTAAGATCGACAGCTGGGTAGATGAGCTCGACATAACTGAGAATTCTGACGTTATAAAGAAGTTCACAGCTAAGGTTGTATATGACAAGCAGAATGAGTTCTACTCTAAATAAGCTTCATAATGAAGCACAGGTATCATCAAGACGGATACTAATTAAGAAATATTAATACTTAGAAAAAGGACTGTGTAACCTCGAAAGGTTGCGCAGTCCTTTTATTTGATCGTATTTTATACTGTCAACGACAACATTCCTAAGGTCAACAGTATGATACGGAGCTCGCCGTCACCGTCAAATGTCCTGATGTTGTCGTTGATGAAGAAAACCTCCACACCCAGCCTTTTCAGGTCACGGGTGTATTGCAGAGTGTCCACTGTGTTTCGTGCGAAACGTGATACCTCACGGGTCAGTATCAGATTGAAGTCGCCGTTCTTTGCATCACTGAGCATCTGCATGAACTGCGGACGTTTCTTTGCCGAAGTTCCCGTGATACCCTCGTCAACATAACTGCGGACGAATGTCCATTCAGGATGCTGTTCAAGCAATGGCTTGTACCAGTCCAGTTGATTCTCCAGAGCCGAAAGCTGAGCTTCGTGCTCGGTGGAAACTCTCGCATAAATGACCACATTCTTCGGCACAGCCACCGCATTATATCCGTACATCATACCGCCTCCTTATCTTCTGTGTTTGGTATAGTATAGCGCGCATCTGCAACCTTGTCAAGGCCTTTGCCGTAATACTCATTACAGATATTGCGGTAAACGTGTTTGGGTATCTCACCCTGTTCGTACAGCAGACTGATGAGCTTCAAAGCCGCCACGATCTCCTGTTTGGTTGCGTTCTGTGTGACATTCTTTTTATTTTTCTCAGATGTCATTTTGTCCCTCCATAGCAGGTACTTCCCCTGCTTTCTATCTTTTTATATTTCTGTTTTTCTGCCGAATTCCATCGGCTGATAATATTTTAGCGCGCAACGAAATTAAAAGTCCAGATTCATTGCGCACGAATTTTAGGTCGAATTTCAGTTTTCCCCGGTGTAATTTGCACTGGAAAAATGAAAAGCACCGAGCTGATCAATGCTCAGTGCTTCAGTGAATTATTCGATTATTGTTTTTCCAGTTTCAGCAATTCTATCTTTCTATCAAGACCGCCTGCGTATCCGGTCAGACTTCCGTACGCACCGATTACTCTGTGACACGGGATAATGATCGAGACAGGATTATGCCCCACAGCACCGCCAACTGCCTGGGCGGACATACGCTCCACACCATTCTGCTCTGCTATGATATTGGCGATCTCGCCATAGGTCATTGTCTGTCCATATAGTATCGTAAGTAGAATATCATATACCGCCTTGCGCAACGGTGTTGTATTCAGGTTGATAGGAGGAATGAAGTCGGGAATGTTGCCGCTGAAATATATGTCGAGCCATTTGACTGTCTGCTTGAAGATAGGCAGCTCTGATTCGATGCTTTCCGATATGAGTTTATGGGGAAAGTATTTCTGTTCGTCGAACCATAAGCCTGTGAGTGATTCGCCGTCACTGGCGAGGGCGATAACACCTAGGGGAGAATGATAATGATAGATATAGTCCATAGTTATTTGATTAATGAAAACGAGAAAAATCTGTACACAAGTATTTTTCAAATTGCTTCTTACAGTATTCTCTTTTTTCGCCTGTTGTCTTATCAGTTCTATTACCGTTAAACCAGATACTGTGCTTACCTTTGTTCTTTCCGTTCTTATTTGTTACACACTCATTAAGGAATTCCTCAGAGGACATTATCCACATTGAATCAAGTCGTTCAGAGTAAAAGACAAAATAGAAATTAGGAGTCAGTTCATGTGTAATGGCTGCAAATAGTGCAGCATCCCCATCGGCTACTTCATTTGATCTTGCTTTTATTTGTATCTCGATAAATTTTCCATCTGCTTTTTTGATAACACAGTCTACACCATGATCATCAACAAGAGGAAGATAAACATCCAAGCCTTCCATTAGCATTTTACCAACAAGGTTATATTCCATACGTTTTCCAAAGCTTGCAGAGTCTCTGAATGAGATACCCATAATAATCCCCCTATCTGAACTATGCCGTATATCACGTTAGTCACAAGTCATAATTAACGATTATGTTTGCTATATTATACATCATTCAATAATAAAAGTCAATCATAGGCAAATTAATATGGTGATTGTTTTATTGAAACCGAATTCATAACTTAAATTCTGAATGCAAATGTGATTATCAATTCCTTCCCAGCAAGCTCGGTATCCACGCATTACAATTTTGGAAAATTGAATGCTGCGATACTCAGCTTGCCAGAGGGTTCCACCCCTGTGCCCCCGTCCGAAAAAGATAAAGATCTGATGCAAAATCATTGACTAAAAGTGAGTAAAAACCTGTGCCTGACGGCTTGGATAATGACAAGCCCCACAGGTATTAAAATCAACCTCAGCAAGCACGGCAACTCGTTCCCACAAGAATCGTGAAAACGCCTTGCATTGCTTGCTGAGGGACACGCCCCCAAGCCCCCGAATCTGAACAAGAAAAACCAGTGAAATCATCCACTCTACGGAGCGTGGATTGACGTGATTTTCGCACGGGTTTATAATAAAAATATCAGCAGAAAAACTGAGAAGCGGAAGGAGAAAGATCACTATGAAAATACTTGTTCTGAACGGCAGTCCCAAGCATGAAAAAAGTGACACGATGCACATAACACGAGCGTTCCTTGACGGCATGAAAGAAGCCGCTCCGCAGGAAATCCGTATCGTTGATATCATCGACAAGCATATCGAATATTGCACGGGTTGTTTCACCTGTAAGCGGAACGGCGGAAAGTGTATCCATAATGACGATATGAAGGAGCTTCTCAGCGAAGTTCTTGAGAGCGATCTTCTGCTGTTCAGCTATCCGCTTTACTGCTACGGAATGCCTGCGCCGATGAAAGCTTTTGCTGACCGCACGATGCCGCTTTCAAGTATGGCAATGAAGAAGCAGGGCGACAGGTATGTTCACGTCGGGCAGGCGAACTTTTCACATCTGAAATTCATGATGATCTGCGGCTGCGGATTCCCGAACAGCAAGCAGAATTTCGAGCCTGCGGTCATGCAGTTCAAGCTGATGTTCCCGAATAACCATACTATCATTACCGTTCCCGAAAGTCCGATGTTCAATGCCCCCGAAGCAGCAGAGGTAACTGTTCCGAGATCAGAACTTGTGAAGCAGGGTGGAAAGCAGTATGCAGAGACAGGCGAAATAGATGAAAAATTGCTTGCGGAGATATGCTCGCCTATGATACCCGAAGATGTGTATGCGGAAATCTGCAACAAAGAAATGTGAAACAAAAAACACGGACAGCCTTTTATGCAACGGCTATCCGTATTTTTAATCTATCCAGTAACATCTGAAGTTCCAGTCAGCATCCCAGCGTGCGTCTATAAAATGCCCACGCATAAAACGTTTATTTGAAAAATAAACAGCTATAGACATATCATCAATATCCATGGTAAAAGAGTCGAAAACTAATTCAGATCTCATTTGTTCAGGAGACGATACATCGTTTTTATCAACTCCGTAAAAATCGTAGAATTCTTCTCTCAACATCTCATTGACAAGTTTCTCTGCATTCTGCACAGCATATCTCAGCTTGTCGTAATAGATGTCAATAATCTTCTCCTCGAAATCTTCGGTATATCCCTTACGAGTATACATAAAGTAAGGATCCGGATCGGAATAAGCCGAGAGAAACCTGCTGTTTCCATGAATTATACTGTTTATATGATCCTTATCCAGCTTCATACGAACTCCTTCTTTCTTGCTTTTAAGCTTCTTGTACTTTTTATATCATAGCACATAACACCGAAAAAGTCAATCGTTATTACAGCGCAATGTACCGGGGAAAATCCACTTTTTGCTGCGCATTTCACAAGAATTATTACAATCATTTCAATGTGCTGGACTCCGATAGTTTTGTCGGATATAATGGATTCACGATAAAACTTATGGAGGTACACAACTATGTTGAAAACACCTGAACTGGCAATGCCGAGAACGAACAAGGTCACTACCGTCTGCAACGGAAAGCGTGAGGTCTGGACAGACTATGAGGAAGCAAAAGTATATTTCCTGGAACTTATGATGTCCACGGACGGTGAGGAGCACGAACGTGCGGAGTGCGTATACATTCAGCTCATGCACGTACTTGACGATTGCAGTGACGTGGACTGAAAGGAGTAGTAAACTATGCTGAACAAAATAATGATGACAGGACGTATCACCACCGATCTGACCGTTGTAACCGAGGATAATTACAGCTACTGCAAATTTTGCATTGCAGTAGACAAGCAAAAACAAAATAGCATTGATACCATTGAGACAGATACGTTCACCTGCATTGCCTTTGATGATAATGCTAAATCAGTAAGTTTTCTCTACTCAAAAGGTGGGATTATTACATTTGTTGGTTCGCTCAGGAAGGCACCTGACAAGTCAGTAGTTATCATCGTGGAGAAACTGCACTTCCAGAATAGGTTTGCAGTCAAAGTAGACGTTGATTCGGGACAGCTTTTCTGACTAAACAGACGATCTACTAACATATAGCTGAAACAAGGCTCTCAGAGTGTTCTGGGGGCCTTGCTTCATATGGAGATTTTACTGAAACAACTGGAATTATAGCTTTTTATTCATTGACATACGGTATGTAAAATGGTATAATTTAAACAAATAATAGCTTTTGCTTTGGGAGCGTGATAAAATGAGAGCAGTACATAACAAACTCGTCCGTGACAAGATACCCGAGATAATCGAAAAAGCAAGCAAGACAGCCTACACACATATCCTCTCCGACGAAGAATATATCTCCGAGCTAGACAAAAAGCTTGGCGAGGAATTTGCCGAGTATCAGGCTGACAAGAACATAGAAGAACTTGCCGATATGTTGGAAGTTATGTATGCTATCGCCGAAGCAAGAGGATGGTCGGTATCTGAGCTTGAAGCTGTCCGTAAGTCTAAGGCTGAAAAGCGTGGTGGCTTCAAAAAGAAAATATACCTTGAGTATGTGGAGGAAGGAAATGAGTGAAAGACTTGTAACGCCAAGTGGGAGCGCTCCCGAAAACCTGTTCATAGAACTTTTTTCGGACGCTTTCGGCGCTGAAAAAGCTGCGTTTCTTTATCCGCAGTACCACTTCACCGACATTTATCAGAATGACCGCTATGCTGATTTCTTCCTTGAAAACGGCGGAAAGCGTATCGCTATTGAGATAGACGATGAAGCAAGTCATAACCCGTCGGTCGTGTCACGCAACAAGTTCTATGACGACCTGCTGAAACAAAACAGCATGATATTCAAAGGTTGGGACGTTTACCGCTGGGCAGTGCGTCAGTTGCAGGTACAGCCCGATACTGTCAAGGACGAACTGCGTATATTTCTCGGTTCGCACCCGCTGTTCCGTGAGATAGCAGATTATCTTCCCACACAGCGTTCCAAGACGATCAATGCCGAGAATTTGCAGCTGAAAGAGCATCAGCTTGCAGCTTTGAAGTCTCTTGAAGAAATGCGTGAACGTCATGAAACTATCGCTCTGTTATATCACGCAACAGGAACGGGAAAGACCGTTACCGCAGTCAGCGATGCAAAGCGGTTCGGCAAACGCACACTGTTCCTCGCACATACGATAGAGCTTGTAAATCAGGCTTATGAAACTTTCAATACTCTGTGGGATGGCGTTTATGTCGGTAAGTTCGGCGATGCTGTAAAGGAGAGAGATGCATATATCGTCTGCGGAAGTATCCAAAGTGTTGCACTCAATCTTGAAATGTTCCGTAAGGACGAGTTCGAGTATCTCATAATTGACGAGGCTCACCACGCTTCTGCCGATACATACCAGAAAGTGCTTGCGTATTTCAAGCCCAAGTTCACGCTGGGTCTTACAGCTACTCCCGAACGTGCAGATGATAAGGACATCATAGAAATATTTAAGAACACCGCACACAAGCTGGATATACAGACAGCCGTTGAGATAGGCGAACTTGTGCCTGTTCGCTGTATCCGTATTCATACAAATATCGACCTGACAAAGGTGCGATTCAACAGTGTGCAGTACAATATCCGTGACCTCGAAAGCAAAATATTCGTTCCCGAGCGCAACACGCTTATAGTCGATACTTTCATGGAATACGTCAGCGACAAGCGAACGGTCATTTTCTGCGCAAGCGTAAAACACGCCGAGCAGATCGCGGCGATGATAAGAGAGCACGGAGTTGCCGCAGCCGCAGTCAGCGGAAGCATGAAGTCATCGGAACGCAAGGAGATGCTTGCAAAGTTCCAGAAGGGCGAGATCAAGGCGATGTGTGCCTGTGATCTGCTCAATGAGGGCTGGGACTGTCCCGAAACAGAAGTGCTGTTCATGGCTCGTCCCACTATGTCTAAAGTGCTGTACACTCAGCAGCTCGGGCGAGGTATGAGACTTGCAGACGGCAAGGATTTTCTAATGGTATTTGACTTCGTGGACAACGCAAGTCAGTACAATATGCCATATTCTCTGCACAGGTTATTCAAGCTGAAAAAGTACCGTCCCGGTCAGACAGTTCTCGGAAAAGACCGTGCTGCCGAAGAAGCATTATACGAACGAGGCGAAAAGCCGGAAGCGCTGATAGACTACCCCGTGAGCGTTACAGACTACGAAGCTGTTGATGTTTTCAACTGGCAGGAGGAAGCGGCTGGCATGATATCTCAGATGGAGTTTATCCGCCGTGTTGATGTGCAGTCCGAAACAGTTGAAAGATATATCCGTGAGGGGAAGATCATCCCCAATCTGATAGTACCCATGAGCGAGCATAAGCAGCTTAAATACTTCACCGAGGAAACGCTCGAAGCTGCCGCAAAAGCCAACGGATGGAAGCTTATAAACGACAGCAACCGCAAGGAGCTGTTTATGGAAATGGTCGGGCAGATGGATATGAGCTATTCATATAAGCCTGTCCTGCTGAAAGCGATATTCGCCAATGCAGACAACAAAGGTCGCGTAAAGCTCGATGATATCTCCGCATATTTCCGCTGTTTTTATGAGGAACGCAGAAGTTCGGGACTTGTAGTAGAGAAGCCAAACAGCATATTTGCAAAAGGAGGCTACACCGACAAGGACGCTCAGCGGAATATCCTTTCCAATCCGTTCAAACGCTTTGAAGATATGCAGATGCTCAGGCACACAAAAACGCTCGGTATCATCGAGGTAGAACCGACTGTGTGGAAAAATCTTACCGATGACGAGATCAGGCGTATACTGGATATTTGTGATGAGAAGCTGGAGAGGTATTATGGGAGGTTTGATAAGAAATGAGATTATCATTTGATAACTCTTTATCAGAACAATATTATAGAAAAAGCATATCAATAACAATAATGTGGAAGCAAAGATCAGACAGCAACTACAATTCTTACGAGATAAGGGATTTATTGAATTCTTAGGTAAGGGACAATATAGGAAAGCGTTATAACTGAAGTATAACAACTATTTTACTAAGCATCAAAAAGGCTCTCACAGCCGAAAACTGTGAGAGCCTTTTTGTTACAGACAGATAGTCATATAAGGCGGTATGCAAACAATATCCTCCTTGAAACAGAGGTTGCGTGGGTGTATCACATAGCACTCACCTATACGAGCCTTGTACTTCTCTTTAAAGCGTTTGAGCGACTCTATCGAATACTTCTTCCTCGACTTGACCTCTATCGGGAACATCTTGTATTTAAGCTTGCTATTGTTGGATATGAGGAAGTCTATTTCGATGTCGTTGCGGTGCTTCTCGGTGTTGTACTGCGTATAGAAATACAGCTTGTGACCGTTCACTGTCAGCATCTGAGCGATAGCGTTCTCATAGAGCATTCCCTCGTTCATGTTCAGCTTGTCACCGAGTATCTGCTTGTATACCTCATCTTCGAGCAGTTCGTTCTCGTCAAAGGCATGGCTGACAAGCAGTCCTGTATCGCCGAGGTAACACTTCACATACGCTCTGTTCTCTTTGATCGACAGTCCCACATTAGGGTCATTGCACAGGAAGCATTCGCTGGAGATAATATCCAGTAAATATGCCGAGAAACAGCGGTCTGCCTTTCTTCCATCCGTAGTTAGTCACTGTGTTCAGTTCAAGGATATTGCCCAATCCCGGTGTAGACGCATTGATTACACAATATAAAACAAAATTACCTATCACATAAGCCGGCATATTTATGCCTCCTTCCGTAGTTTTATTATACCACGGAATGCTTTGCGATAGGTAGTACTTTCATACTGTGCGTTTGCATAGGTTCAGCCTAGAAGTTTTATTGCTTTTTACAAGTTTTTTATTCATCTAGCAGATTATATATGCCGTCCTCTGAAAGAACTCCACGTTTCAGTTCTTTTGGTAGAAGTCCGGCTTCATCGGCTGCATAGTCTCGTTTCCATGCATCGCTGCCATAATACACAGACAATGATTTCACTAGCTCATCTGAACCTTCTTTTGCCTGCTTCATAATATCTTCATAATAAATGATACGCCTGATCTGTGCCTCTATGGATTCCGGTGTTGAAGGCAGTATTTTTTCAAAGCGGAACATATCAAATAATTCGCCTTCTGTATCATCCGGCGCACAGTGATGTTCATTAAAATATTCGACAATATGGAATCCGCAGCGATTGATATAGAAATGGATATTACGTTTTTCAAAATAAGGGGTGACAGTTTCCCAGACTGTGACCTCAGGATGCTTTTTTTCGATCTCACACCACGTCACATATCCGATTCCTTTGCTGTGAACAGAAGGGGACACAAAGAGCAGTTCCAGCTCTCCATGATCGTATTCGGTTCTGATCACAACTCCGCCGACAGGTTTATTGTCCTTCATGATCCGGAATGCTGTTCCTTCGTCGATTGAATGTGAAATCGTATCACGGGAAATGATCTCGCCGTCTTCTTCAAAATGATCGTCACGTTGACCGAATTCTTCGAGAGCACCATAATTGAAGGCTTCCTGATTGTCCTTTATGAATTGCTCTCTGTCAGACGGTTCAAGCGGTATGAGCTGTACTTCTGTCATATCTATTCCTCCACTGTGTATTGAGGGATTTGGGGCAAACCAGTATATTATAATTATACCATAGTTGGAACTGATTTTCAATTGGATATATGAAAAATGTATCTCAAACCTCACTGTATAATTCGGAGATAAAATAATGAAGCATCTCTCTTTGTCTATAATAGCCTGATGTACAAGTTTTTCATATTTTTCTCTCGGAAAACTTCTAAATAAATACCGATCAACTGATATCAGGTCTTTTTTTGATCTCAGTATCACTTATTTACTAGCAAATAAACGAATTTCAAGCCTTCCAAACCTACTGTTTCATTTAGAATTTACATTATTTTTATGAAATTTAAAGAAAACTCTTGACAAATTGACGAAAATTGTTTATAATAAAGTTAATATTAAGTTATAGAACCAAAAGGAGTGATAACAGTGAAAAAACCCGTTACATTGATCGATATCGCTAAAGCCTGCAACACCAGCAACGTTACTGTTTCAAAAGCCCTTGCTGATAAAAGTGGAGTTAGTGATGAACTCAGAGCAAAGATCAAACAAGTGGCAGAAGAAATGGGCTATGTTCCATCCAAAACCGTAACATCACGTAAGAAGAGCAATATCGGAGTTCTTATTCCCGAAAAGTATGTTGGGCTCAGCGGTTCTTTCTACTGGACACTGTATAACAGCCTTGTCCAGAGATTGAAAAGAGAGAATCTATACTGTGTTATAGAAAATCTTGAGTACAAAGACGAAGAAAAACTGATACTGCCTAATATTGTTACTGACCGAAAGATATCTGCGCTCATATCTCTCGGTGAGATATCTCATGTTTATGCACAGAAGCTTTCTGAAAATGTAGAACATCTGATCCTGCTTGATTATTATGTACCAGGTCTGAAGGTTGATTCGATCGTTACAAATGGCTATAATGGTGGATATAAGCTTGCAAATTATTTAATCAGCTTAGGGCACAGACGAATAGGCTTTATCGGTTCCAAAAAAGCTACATCCAGTATATTTGACAGATATATGGGTTATATGAAAGCGCTTATAGAACATGATCTGGAAATACGTGATGATTGGATAATAGATGACAGGGATAAGTATTCCGATCCGATCGATCTTGTATTCCCGAAGGATATGCCAACTGCTTTTGTATGCAACTGTGATGAAGTGGCATTCCAGACTATCAAACAGCTGAGGGAACATGGTTATTCTGTTCCTGATGATGTATCTGTTGTGGGATATGACAACTATCTTATCTCTGAAGTCAGTGATCCCACTATTACAACTATCAGTATTGATGCGGAATATATGGCGGAGCTGACTGTAAACACTCTGATCCAGCGTCTTAATGATCCAAGTACCATCTATCGAATGCGTACGATTGAAGGTGACCTTGTTATCAAAAATTCAGTTCTCCCGCTGAACAGATAATTGATACAACTATACGACCGCAGTCCAAGTGCTGCGGTCTTTACATGGAGGAAAGTAATGGGTAATAAAAGTGAACAGGCAATATATAACCATAAAAACGGTCATACTTGTTCGGGCGCGATAATGTGTGCTTTTGCAGATGAAGCAAACATGACTTCTGAACAAGCTCGGAAAGATTCAATGCCCTATGCCGGAGGTAAAATGGGAAAATGTGGTGCTGTGCTTGCAGCTGAGCATATTCTGAGAATGATGTTTAGTGGGAAAGAAGCATCAGAAAAGATAGATGAACTTGAAGCTAGATTTATGCGTATGAACTCCTCTGTAATATGCCGTGAGTTGAAAGGGTTAGATACCGGTAAAGTCCTGCGAAATTGCCGCGGCTGTGTTTCAGATGCAGCTGTCATACTTGAAGATCTGATAGGAAATTAAAAGTAAAAGCTACCACTGTTTTAAAGTCAATGGTAGCTTTTATCATTTTTATGAATTTATTGAATCTGCGATTTCTATTGCTATTTCAGAACGTAACGTAGGCGGGAACCAATGACCCAGACCGCTTATAATCTTCAATTCGCATTTTTCATAATTTTTGACCAGTTTAAGAGAATAGGCTGGATCCACAATCGGATCTGCTGCTCCATGCCATATCTTTACCGGATTGCTGAAATTGGTAGCTTTTGCAAAAACATCATACCGTGGAACACCATAGTAATATGTCTTTGAGAGCTTAACATCCATAAATTCAAATTCGTCAGGAAGAGTATCTTCATCCTTTCCAAGCCAATCATGAGGTATGACAAACGCGGGATAAACAAGGAACAGTCCTGCAATATCAGCAATATCAGGAGCAGTTATAGCGGATACAAACCCACCCTGGCTTTCACCGTAAAGATAGATCTTATCAAATTGATACCGATCTTTTATGAAGTTTACCAAATCTTTAAGATCATCCTGTTCGCTCGATACACTCATATCTGTAGTCTTTCCTGTGCTCCTGACCTTATTTCCGCCACCGTTAAAATCGTAGCAAACTGCATATATCCCGTTTTGAGCAAGTATTTTAGCAATATCATGAAGTTCTGCAGCACAGGAATTAAAACCGTGACTCATTATAACGCAAGCAGCTCTTTCGTTGTTTTCAGGAATGAATTCATCCAAAAATATGTTTCCACGAGCTGTTGAAAGGGAAGTTGTGTTGGAAGTGAAGCTTGCATTCTTCATTATTCTGTCCTCCTGATAAAATAATTCAATATAATATCTCTATTATAACATATGATCGATCATTTGTCTACTGATAAATCCTAGTTATTAAAAGATCAAATTTTTAACACTATATCATGTCTCAAAAAGATCCCCCGTTTTCAGCATACACTGTGAAAACGGGGGTATATAGGGAAAGTTGAAATTTAAATAAGTTTTTGTTTCAGGTAAACAAAATCAGCCATACTGATCTTTCCATCCATGTTTACATCGCCTTGTGACGTATCCTTAAGACTACAAAGCTTTAGAAGGTAACACTGCAGCATATATGCATCTGCATCATTTACTATGCCGTTTGCATCAACATCACCGATTATCTTTGCGTAAGTCGGTCCTGATACCTTGGCTGCAACAGGTTCAAATATGTAACTGGATTCTTTGTTATCTGATGTTACGAGCTTGTAGCTTCCATCAGCGTTGCACTTTATAGTGTAAGTTCCGCTCTTTCCGTCATCTTCGGTGAGAGTATACCTGCCGTCTTCAAGTCGTTTTATGGTACGGTTTCCTGTGACCTTTCCATCACTAACACGGCGGAAGCTGTATACGCCGTCATTAACTGCAGGACAAACAGGTGTTACCGAGAATAGCTGACAATCAAAAGAGTTGTACGGGTATTGAGAAATATTTCCACCGTTTTCCTTTGACCATTCAAAAACATCAAGAGAACTCTTCGCACCTGAGCACTTCGTTAAGAATGCATAGTAGCCATTGTTTTCAACGACTTTGAATAGCTGGTTATCAGCACCTGTATATTCAGCAAGTTCAACATTAGTGCCATCAGCTCCTGTATTATATGCTACAGAGATGACTTTTGATTCATCACCGACCGAAGCTATACGACACCAACCATCCTGCTCAGAAATAAGACGGAACTGCTGAGCAAAAGAACCATTGAATGCCCACTGCTGGATATTGGTTCCATTAGCTGTTTTACCCTCCGGGAGGTCAAGGCACAGACCACTGTTTTTATTCGTGATATAGTAGCTTACACCGGACAGAAGACTTGTATTTCCTATCTTCATTGAAACACCCGGATCTTCATTCTTTACAGAATCCCAGTTAAACACAAGGTCATATTCCGAATTTGTAAAGTCACCGGTCCATGCGCGTTCATTACCGTTGAACTGATCATTTTTCGCACCCCAGACTGTCTGGTTGTTACTTCCTACGGCAGTAAAACTCATGACTTTTTTGTTCTTTTCATTTTTGCCTGCATAGAAGTAGCCCTTATAGGTATTTCCGTCAATAACAAGTGTAGCATCAGCTGTTGATGATGATTGCTTCCATGTACCGCTCACATCACCCGAAATAGTTCCGTCTGAATTAAGATAGATAGTTTTATAACCTATTATATTGCCGTTTGTAGCATTTCCGTGATTTATATATTCGTATTTGCCGACAATATCGCTGTCATAATATCCGTCTTTTGAAAGCTGATCTCCTACATATTCAAAAGGTGTAACTACAGGCCAGCCGTCAGCATTGAAATACATTTGATGAACACGTACCTGATGGAACTCGCTGCCGTCATCAAATCTAGCGTGATATATGAGATACCACTGTCCGTCATCATCACGCAGTACAGAGTTATGACCGCAAGCCATGTATGCCCTGTCAAGAGTAGAGAACTTGTAGTTACCCATTACTTTAAGTCCAACCGAATCAAGATTTGTATTTGAACTCAGGACAGCCTGTCTTCCTGCAGCATCAACGAAAGGTCCCTGCGGTGACTTTGAACGGAAAACACGCATATTGTAGCCGCCTGTAGAGAACAGTCCGCCGTAGGTCGTCCATAGGTAGTAATAGCCTGTTTCGGCATTGTATTCTATAAAAGGTCCTTCGCCTGATTTGCCATAGCCACCTGCTATCTTTGTTCCGAAATAGCTGTCAACCATTCGTCCGTCCGAAGTTGTGCCTGTTTTTGGGTGTATAACTTTGCCAGTTTTTGGATTTATCTCAAGTGAGAATATACCGCCTGACCAGGAACCGTATGTCATGTACATCTTGCCGTCAGTTCCGTAATAAATGGTGGGATCAATAGCATTTGGAAACAGCTGATTATTGAAATCATGGTTGTTGAACCAGCTGTTGTTATAAGTAACTTCACCTTTTGAGATAAGTTCATCAACGTTGGTGGTTGTATATTTTCTATTGACGCTCTTTGTCGAACTTTTTACATAACTGTCATTATCATAGAATCCGGAATAAATAAGTGTATCACCAAAGGTATATGTACCCTTGATGTTCTTTGACCACGCATAGCATATAACTGATCGTTTGTATGTAGAGCTTGTGCAGAAATACATTACATATGCACCTGTGCTGCCGTCCGGACATTTGAATTCAGGGTTCCAGATAACATCAGGAGCCCATACAGAAAAGCCGCCTTCGCAATCCTCAAGGTCTTCACCTGCCCATGCAAATGCCTTCTTTAGATTCTGGGAAAGGTTACCAAATTCAACATTATTTGTACGCGCATAACCATTAGTGAAACTATCCCAGTCGATGAGATTATTTGACTGCGCAGCATCTATATGCGAACCGAATACGTAGTAAGTACCGTTATTATCCTTTATTATTGACGGATCATGAACGGAAACCCTGCGTCCTGCAGCATCGGCAAATATAGTATTCATACCGGCAGCACTCATACTAAGTGCGATCAAAAGAGCACCTATCCTGCTTTTTTTCATAATGATTCCTCCCTTTTACCATATTGGGCCTTATATAAATTTTTATTGTAAAAACATTATATCAAATCATAACGCTGTCTACAATGACATATCTGATCATTTTGCTGACATATTCACTCAAAAAACAGTGCAGAATGCACGTGTCACTCTGCACCGTATCACTATTTTAATTCACGAAACTGCGTAGGCGTCAAATTTGTGCGTTTTTTGAACTGACGCATAAAATGAGTTTCGTTATTATAGCCGCATTCAGCTGCTATCTCTGTTATACGAAGATCTGTATGAGTGAGCAGATATTCTGCTTTTTCTATACGCATAGTAATTAGATCTTCTGTGAAAGTTCTGCCGAACATCTCCCTGTAAAGACGCTGCATATGACTCTGGCTTATACCGATCTCTTTGGTAATATCAGTGACGTTCCAATCTTTCTGCGGTTGTCTGATAAGTTTATGCCTAAGCTGCTCCAAAGCCTGACGATAATCGGAGATATCTGAAATATTATACATTATCATATTCATCATCTCACCCATTAGCTCTTTTATTTCCGAAATATGTTCACTAAGGTTTCTGCTAATGAACATATGCGATATTATCAGGATACTGGGAGATCTCAGTTGTGTACCTAACAGGTCAGTCATTGAATTCTGTATATCTTCTTTAAGTGTTGGAAGAGGTTTATCTGAAAGGACCATATATATCTGTTCACTGCCACGGCATATGATCATATTATCACTGACTGTACTGCGAAGTCCGTTTGCAAGAAGAAGGGAAGTATCATATCCTGCGGATATTTCTTCCGAACATCCGATTATAGTTATATAAGAATTACAATGAGCCTTTCTGCATCTTGCGATAAAATCAGGTAATGATTCTTCAAGGCCTCGTTGATTAAGAAAACCTGTTACAGGGTCACGGACAGCAAGGTGTTCAAGGCGTTCACGCTGCCATCGCTGATAGTCCTTGTTCTGAAGAACACGAAGTCCGTTGGCTGCGGCATTACACCAGTTGACGTATGAATCATCAAGCTGTATATCGTCAGCATCTTCATAATAACAAGCAATATAACCCATTACCTGACTTCCAAGCGAAAGGGCAGTCAGAACTGCCAGTAAAGGTTCGTGTTTCTGAGAAAGGGCGGGAAGCATATCTTTTACATGAAATTTATACTGATCTTTTGCATTATTTCCTTGTCGTTTTGATAATGCAAGAAACATGATCTCAGAATAACCGCACTTACGAAAAACATCAGTATCTTCAAAATCTATTTCCCAATCTTCACAAAGACAAATATCTGCACCCTTTACACCATCCATGATATGCAGTGATTGATCAGCCTGCACTATCCAATCCTCCATAGTATCAACAGCAGAAAAACGCTCTATAAGGTCGGATATCAGAAATTGCTGCCTGTACATCAGATGATTGATCTTCTTTTCAAAACGCTTTTCAAGTGAAAGATCATTTTTCCAATTAACTTTCTGTGGCGAACAACCGCAGCTGGTGCGAATGTTCACCTTTTGAGGGAGATCTGATCGTTCTAATGTCTGTACGCCCATCATGCATGATAAACGACATACAGCGTCTGCACCGAGCTGCATATCTCTGCCGGAGATAGTTGTTAGTCCGCGGAAAAGTGTATACCACCCCCCGTCATAGCCTGTAACTGCTATATCCTCAGGAACGTGTATACCGCCGCTCTCCAATGTTTCGATCAGTGCAACAGCCATAACATCACTAGCACAAGCAATTGCATCCGGACGTTCTAATTCTCCGTCTACTATTTTCTGTGCTATCTGTGAAGGAACAGCCTTCCAGTAATCGCCATAAAAAATGCGATCTTCACGTACTGACAAACCTGATTCTTTCATAGCACTAAGATATCCGGCTGTGCGTTCAGATGAGGAATAACTGTCAGGCCTGCCTGTGATAAACCATATATCACGGTATCCATGAACATCTATCAGGTGCTTGATGATACAGTAAATGTATTCACGCTGCCTGGAATGTATTACCGGAAGGGAACCGCAGTTGTCACCAAGAGCCAAACAGGGTATATCCAACTTGACAAGATGCTCGATTATCCGGCTTATCAGCGATTGCTTTCTGAAACGCTCAGATGCGAATATTATTCCGTCCAGTTCAGCGTATTCAGGAATAGTATAAATATTTTCCAATGCACTTATGTATTCATCTTGCTGCAATTCATTCTGGGAATTATAAATACCGGTTATGACAATGGTATCCATTCCAAGCTTTTTAGCCTGCATATTAACGCCTTTGATCAGTTCATGATCTGAGGGATCAATTATCTCAGGCATTATCAGTGCTATGCGTTTTCTTCGCTCAGTCATATCCATATTATTCCCCCCCTGTATTACTGTCTTTTCCCTATTATATATGATTTACAAGACTATGTCAAGTATAAAACAAGGGATCTATATTCAATTTATAGAAAAGAAAAAGCCGCACCCTCTCACAAGTGCAGCCCGCTGAATTACAGCAAAACAAGAACAAAGAAATGTATTATTATGAGTACACACGAACGGAAGACAACTCCGTTTATGCTGATGCATTTATTATATCACTTTTTATTTTGTTTGTGGGGAAATTTATTGTACATTTGATATAAATATATGAAATCAAAACAAAATACATTTCCTAATTCCGCGAATGTCACGAATACTTTGTATGCAGTTTCCGTGTTTATTAGTTACTGTCTTTTGATACTGTAGATAAGCATCTGAAAATAATCTTTTCCTGCAGGGGTATCACTGTAACCAGCATAAGAACCAATTACTTCCATACCTCGACTGCACATAATCTCATTGATCTCCTTTATTGTGTAAACTCTTGTAGGGTCACCCGCAGGTATCTCAGGATATTTCATCGTATCGCCATATGCTATATCGCAATTTCCAAAAAGCATTATACGTTTTTCTTTATCCCAATCAAATTCTGATAAAGATATGGTTTTATCACCTGCATCCCACAATCTGACAGGAAAGTGGGCATCGGCATAATCACCGCATACAAGATCACAGATGTGATTACCACCGATCTTTAAAGCCTTTGAAACGATATCGAAGATCTTAAGGTTTTCTTCATCGTTCTCGAGATATCCGATAGCACCGTCGGCAAGATTTAGTACCAGATCAAACTCAGAATCAAAGTCTACATCTCTGATGTCACAGCATAAGAATTTTGCATTATCAAGACCATTTCCGTGTGCATTTTTTACTGCATCATCAATGTAGATCTTTGTTATATCAATACCGACGACTTCATATCCGCGTCTTGCAAACTCTAGCGAATGTCTGCCATAGCCGCAGGCTAAGTCAAGTATTCTCTCGTTTCCATGCAGTCCGCACTGTTTGATGATATAGTCAACTTCACTTTCAGTGTTTTCTACCCAGGACATATTTTTTATATCAAGTCCCCAGTTATACTTGTACCAATCAGGTGATTTTGCTTTCATAATTGTACTCCATTTCGTAAATATCTGTGATTTCAATGATTACAGCATCAATAATATAATACTTCAAAACGATTATTTTGTCAACTAAACAGCGGTATTTCCACATATTTTTGGAAATACCGCTGTTCTTATATAAGAAATATTGCGTTTTGTAAAATAAGCAGCAATATCAGCATACCAAAATTTACGGCTGAAAATACTGCTATATATTTTAAAGTATCGGCGCCCTTGGATTTTCTGTAAAACTGAAATGAGATAAGACTTGCCAAAGATGCTATTAGCGTACCTAAGCCTCCAAGATTTACACCTAGCAGAAGCTTTGTACCATTTGAAGTAAAACCCGAAAGCATCATGGCAGCCGGTACATTGCTGATCACTTGTGAAAGTGCAGCTGATATCAATATCTCTCTGCCTTCCATAATTCCTGAGAAAAACTCATTAACTGTACTTATTCTAGCAATGTTCCCGACAAATATAAAAAAGCAGAGAAACGTCGCCAGTAGGGAATAGTCGACCTTCATAAGAAGTTTACGATTGAAAATCAATGCACATACCAAAGCAGATATAAGACATACTGTATCCGGGATCACTCTGAAAACCGTAAGCAAGCATACAGTAAACAAAACTATATAACCACACAACGGTGCTATTTGAAGTTTCTCGTATACATCGCTACCTGTATGAGGGCATTTGTCAGCAGGCAGCAATAATGTCAGCAGCATAAGTATAATAAGACTTGCAATTCCTGCGGGAGCCATAGTTTTTATTAATATTCCAGCGTTCATATTGTAATTTGCATATATAAAAAGGTTCTGAGGATTACCAACAGGTGTCAGCATACTTCCCAGATTTGCTGCGGCAGTTTCAAGTACGATCGTAAGTATAACGCTCTTTTTATCCGCATCTTTCAAAGCTATTAGCGTCAGAGGAATAAATGTCAGCAGTGCAACATCGTTCGTAACCAGCATAGAACTAAAAAAGCATATAAGGACAAATATTTGTCCGAGTTTACGGAAAGTACCGGCTTTCTCCAGCATTACGTCAGTTACACGCTCAAATATTCCGATGCTTCTCAGTCCTGCAACGGCTGTCATAAGCGAAAATAGCTGTATCAGTACTGTACTGTTGACATATCCCGCGTATCCTTTATCTGGAGGAACAATGAATAACGTTATAAAAGCCGCTAAAAAAGCTGCGGCAAGCACAGGCGAGTCAATCCCAAATTCTGTGTAAACTACAAATAGTGTAATAAAAGAGTATATGATGAGACCGATTGTGAAAGCAGTCGGTCTTATCAGCATATTAGCACATGATTATATGATTGTCAAGATAAAAGTATTATTCGGGTATTCTGTCTCCGTAATAGATCACAAGCTGAGCATAGATACTGCTCCAGTCCTGACGACGCCCCGTCCACTTTTTCGTGATGTCCTTCATAGCCAGATACAGCATCTTGAAAAGGCTGTCATCTGTAGGAAATACGGATTTTGTTTTGGTCACTTTCCTAAGCTGACGGTTGAATCCTTCAATGGTATTGGTAGTATAGATCAGCTTCCGAAGCTCCTGCGGGAACTTGAAATATGTGCTGAGATTAGGCCAGTTTTCGTACCATGACTTTGAGATCTTGGGATATTTGCTGTCCCAGACAGCGGCAAATTCGTCCAGAGCGTCCAGAGCAGCTTCTTCAGTGGCGGCAGTATAGACCTTTTTCAGGTCGGTCATAAGCGCCTTGATATCCTTGTAGGAGACATATTTGCTTGAATTCCTGAGCTGATGAATGATACAGTTCTGGATATCAGTTTTCGGAAATACAGCCTCTATCGCCTGAGAAAAACCTGTCAGGTTATCAGTGCAGGCGATAAGAATATCATCAACGCCTCTGTTACGCAGACTATTCAGAACGCCTGCCCAGAATTTGGCACTTTCATTTTCACCTACCCACATACCGAGAACGTCCTTCCTGCCGTCCATATTAACGCCTATCGCTATGTAGACAGCCTTTTTGATGATCTGTCCCTCGCTGCGGACGTGGTAGTGGATAGCATCAAGAAATACGACTGCATAGATGCTTTCAAGCGGTCTTTGCTGCCATTCCTTGGCTGCGGGAAGCACTTTATCGGTTATGCGGCTGACAGTAGTATCGGATATCTCAAGACCGTAAATGTCACGAATATGATCCTCAATATCAGACGTTGACATACCTTTGGCGTACATTGAGATGATCTTGTTCTCCATATCCTGAGATATGCTTGTCTGATTCTTGGGCAGTATCTTAGGCTCGAATTCGCCGTTTCTGTCACGAGGAACTTCAATATCAACCTTACCCATACTGGTACGAAGAGTTTTCTTGCTGTGACCGTTACGACTGTTGTCGGTAGCCTTGTTCTTAACGTCATACGGCTCGTATCCAAGCTCGGAATCAAGCTCTGATTCAAGGCTACCTTCCATAAATCCGGCAAGTGCCTCCTTGAAAAGTTCCTGAATATCGTCCATGCTCTGAATATTCGCTGCCGAAAGAAAATCACTTATTAGCTCTCTTCTTGCTCGCTGCTCTTCTGTTTCATTTCTTCGTCTTCTGCTCATAATTAAAACCTCCAAAGTAGTGTCTCTTCTATTATACACTACTTTAGAGGTTTACACAAATTTTAGGATAGACTCGCACAGGCTGTGATTTTATAAATTTCAGCATTTCTATTATCCTTTGTGATATATTCATATAATTATAAATATTATACCACTGTTAAGTTTACTGCTCAATACTGATTTTGTCAAGATTTGTGAGATATTTTTTTAATACAGATGGAACTTCTTTGATTCATTTTGATGGATAGCTGTCATTCAAACCAATAGGGAATACCTGTTATATGTGAAAGAAAGTATGTTTGCAAATATAATATGTTTAAAAAGTGAAGTTCACTCTTTTCTTTGATAGTACTTCCCATTCACACTGCCGCCGTCTACTAGAATATCAACTCCTGTAAGATAACCATTACGCTCGTCAGCCGCCATAGCTATTGCAAATCCTAGTTCTTCCGGAGTTCCCATCCGTTTTTCAGCAGTGTATCTTAGCATAGATGAGCCCTCATTTTTCTCACATTCACCCATATCCGTAGCGATCAGTCCCGGGCTTAGTGAACATATCCGTATTCCACAACTACCATATTCAAAAGCTGATTTTTTTGCGTACCATATAACAAAATTCTTAGATAGGGCATACGCAAGTCCTGAACTCTTGTAGCTGTCCTTTACAAAGCGGCACATTCTTAGTAGTTTGACAAGAAATTTCGCCTCATCCTTTTCGGCAAGTGTATATATGCCTTTTGGGACCATAAATTTAGGGAGCTGATAAGCTGAGTTTGATGAAATGTCAACAATAACGCCTTTTTTCATTACCTTTGCAAACTCACTATTTACATATACCGTTCCGAGAGCATTTACTCTCAGTAACTTTTCAGGTTCAGCTATTGATGGTGAAAGACCTGCAGAATGGATCACATTTGTAACTTCGCCGAGGGATGCCGCATATCTCGCTAGTTCGTGTACCTGCTTTCTGTCAGATGTATCACAGGGCATGATATAAGTTTGCTTATCGTCGGCTTTCAATAATCTAGCTGCATTGTCGAGCTTTTGTATCGTTCTGCCGGAGAGCAGGAATATTCTGTCATTTGGCATAGCTTTTGCGGCTTCTAACCCCATTCCACTGCCACCGCCTGTTATCACACATACTTTCATATTTTAACTCATGCGATTTTCCCACTTGCTTTGAGCCATTTGATCTCATCGTGAATCGTTTCTCTGTATGATCTAGTTCGATATCCTAGCTCACGCTTTGCCTTTGAAGAATCAAAGTCGTTGTTCCTTGCAAGATTGTACACTGAAAATGTCTTCATAAGAGGCTTAACGCCTTTTCTTTTCGCACGCATTTCAGAGAGCCTTGCGATCATATTTGCGATTTGTATAGGCAGAAATGCCTTCGGCGCTTTGCAATTTGCTTCCTCGGAAACCAGTCGGCAAAACTCCTTGAAGCTGATCGCTTCGTTGCCTAAGATATAGCATTCACCCTGCCTTCCATTGTCAGCGGCTGCGATCATTCCTTCAGCAAGATCACGTACATCGCAGAGATTAAATGTTCCGCTGATACCCATTGGCATTTCACCGCCGATTATCTTAATGAGCGTTCCGGTTGTTTCTCCAACTGCAAAATCTTCCGGTCCCATGATTCCGCTCGGATGAACAACGCATGCATTCAGTCCTCGCTCTTTTACGGCATCCAGCACCGCCTGCGTCGCCATAGCCTTTGACATAGAATAGCAGCCTTCGACTTTGTCCTTGTCAAAAAAATCTACCTCGGTGATTTTCTTGCCTTTTGGTGTTTCTGGGATAGCGCCTGTACTGCTGCAATAGACGAGTTTATTACATTCGGGGTGTGCAAGACACATATCTATAATATTCTTCGTACCGCCAACGTTCACATCAATGACCTTCTGATTGAATGTCGGATCAACGGTCACGATACTTGCGATATGAAGCACTATGCTTTTCATGCCTTCGGGTACAGTAAAAAGCTTTTCGAGAGTTTCCCTGTCACAGAGGTCGCCTTGAACCACCTCTGCACTGTCAGGTATATATTTTGCAGCCGGATCATTTTGCGGGACGAGAGCTCTTACTTTTTCTCCACGCTCTATAAGCTTACGGCATACTGTACCGCCTAAAAAACCTGCTGCACCTGTAACAATATAGATCATTTTGCTCATAGCTATTTCTCCTTGAATATTTCTCAGGTTTTGTATTGATTTATATTAATCCTTCTCAGTCATACAGCTCGTGATACGGTGTTTGGCTTCATCGACAGTCTCTCCGTCTTTTGCGAGAAACGTGTCAACAAAGCCGTTCTCGATCTTCTTATAACCACCAACGACTGCTTTCTCAACAGCTTGGTATCCGCCTACTACTGTATTTTCTACCGACTTGTAGCCCTTAGTCACTGCTATTGCGATCTTATCATTGGTATCTGCTATCTTTGACATTGTAATTACCTCCGTTTAATTACATAGTTTTCTTTTTTATATCCGAATTTTACATCCGTTTTGTTGCTGTATGGTTTGAGTTTTGTTGCAGTAGTATTAAATTACGCCGATGTATCTTGAAAGACGCTTTGATATTTGGTATAATTACAAAAAGAAGATTTATGGAATGCCTTATCCATGAGTATCAGGGCACAGAAAAGTTACAAAAAGGAGGAATTACAATGATACATATTTTAGTAGTTGATGATGACAAAGATCTGAACCGTCTTGTTTGCAGTTATCTGAATGACAGCGGATTTTCGGCAAAGGGCTGTCTTTCTGTGGGTGATGCTTACAACGAGATGTATGCTAATCTCTACGACCTCATCATTTCAGATATTATGATGCCGAAAATGGACGGCTTTGAGTTTGCTGAAACGATCCGAAGACTGAATGCGAATATCCCGATAATATTTCTATCGGCAAGGTACGATCTGTCCGCAAAGGATAAAGGGTTCAGACTCGGCATCGACGATTATATGGTGAAGCCGGTGGAACTTGCAGAGCTGGATATGCGTGTTCGTGCACTTCTGCGACGTGCCAATATTGCAGAAGCGAAAAAGCTGACAGTGGGTGACCTGACACTGGACAGTGATGCTATGACAGGCACAGTAAACAGCGAGGAAATGCCATTATCTACAAGAGAATTCAATATACTGTTCAAGCTGCTCTCGTATCCGAACAAGACCTTTTCGAGAGCGCAGCTCATGGATGAATTCTGGGGCGTTGATTCTGATGCAAGTCTGCGGTCTGTTGATGTGTATATAACAAGGCTGCGTGATAAAACGGCAGCTTGCACAGGATTTGAGATCAAGACAATTCGTGGTATCGGCTACAAGGCGGTGCTGAAATGAAATATCAGAATATAGCAAAGACAGCGAGAAGCAGTCGTTTTCCGAAATCCATATTTTTCGGCTACTATGTTGCTTTGCTTTTGCTTTCGGGAGTGCATATCGGTATACTTGTGGGTATGCAGAAAGCATATTTTAACGAGATCATTGAAATTATCGTTCTTATGAGCTATTGGGCAATGGTGGCAGGAGGACTTACGCTGTATACTCGTCATCAGGTGCGAAAGACCTATGAACTGCCGATGATAAGGCTTGCAGATGCAGCAGCAAAAATAGCAAAGGGTGATTTTTCGGTTCGTGTCGAACCGATCAATGAACGTGAGAAATTTGACTATCTTGATTATATGATAGAGGATTTCAACAAAATGGCTTTGGAACTTGGTAGTATTGAAACGCTCCGTGTAGATTTTTTCTCAAATGTTTCCCATGAGATCAAAACGCCTATAGCTGTTATTCAGAATTCTGCAGAAATGCTGAAAAAGCCCGAACTGTCAGAAGAAAAACGACAGGAATATATTGACACTGTCACAAATGCTGCCAAACGCCTTAACAAACTTATCACTAACATCCTGAAACTCAACAAGCTTGAAAAGCAAAGCATAACCCCTAATGTCAGTGAGTTTGATCTTTGCGATCAGCTTGTGCAGTCGGCACTGCTGTTTGAATCGGTGTGGGAGGAAAAGAGCATCGAATTTGAAGTAGATATTTCAGACGAACGCAGAATCATCACCGCAGATGCGGAGTTACTTCCGATAGTATGGAACAATCTTCTTTCCAATGCATTCAAGTTTACAGAAAAGGGCGGAACGGTCACACTTAGGGAATACTCCGTAAGCGGAAAGATCATTGTCGAGGTTGAGGATACAGGCTGCGGCATGGACGAACAGTCGAAAAAGCACGTCTTTGATAAATTTTATCAGGAAGATACCTCACATTCTACTGAAGGAAATGGTTTGGGGCTTGCACTTGCCCTGCGTGTTTTGCAGCTCACAGGCGGTGAAATTGATGTAGTAAGTAAGAAAGGCAAAGGAACAAAATTTATCGTAACTCTGGTTGAATAACACAAAAGTGTATTTATTCTCAGGTGATTCGATGCGTAAAATTTTCTGCATATAGAATTAGGCTATGCCTTCCGTTCCACGTTCACGGAGGACATTGCTTTTTTTCTATTATAGAAAATCTTTATAGTCACTTGATTAAAACACAGTTAAATCGGGAAGAATCGAGAAAGTTTACAATCGAACTCATATAATGGAGTAGACAAATGCATGATTTTATGTTATAATAATTAATTGTAAATCTATTTATGGGACCGGTCAATGAAATGAAACTAGAATTTACCAACCGCATACTAAAAAATGAATATTATCAGGATCAGCTCCACATATTGTGTGAGCTTGAAAAAGACAGGATCTTCTGTCGTCACAATATTGAGCATTTTCTTAATGTTGCCCGAATAGCAATGATACTTTGCGGACGCAAACGCATCAAGATCTCTGCTGACATTATCTATTCGGCTGCACTTTTACATGATATCGGAAGAGTGCAGGAGTATACCGAGGGCATTGAACATGATGTGGCAAGTCAGTCAACAGCTGCTAAGATTCTCGACAGCATAGAATGTCCGCGTGATATACGCGAAAAGATCATCCGTCTTATTGCAAGCCATCGTAATACGAAAGCAGATCCCGATACACCTGAAGCTATGTTCAATAAGGCAGACAAGCTCTCACGGAACTGCTTTGAATGTAATGCCAGGTCGCTGTGTAAATGGCAGAAAGATAAAATGAATTTGGAAATAGAGGTATAATTATGAAAATCGGCAACAGAGAATTTGATACTGAAAACGAATGCTATATTATGGGCATACTCAATGTGACACCTGACTCTTTTTCAGACGGAGGTAAATTCAATAACATAGACAGTGCCCTTTCTCATGCAGAGGCAATGATATCAGAGGGTGTTGATATCATTGATGTCGGAGGAGAATCCACAAGACCGGGGTTTACACGTATCAGTGACGATGAGGAGATAAGCAGGATCGTACCTGTAATTGAAGCTTTAAAGGAAAGATTCGATGTTCCTGTTTCAATTGACACATACAAATATAAAGTCGCTTCAGCGGCAGCAGAAGCCGGTGCAGATCTTTTCAATGATATTTACGGGCTTAAATACGACAATGGCGAAATGGCTGCATTTATTGCAAAAAGCGGTCTGCCTTGCTGCCTGATGCATAACAGGAATAATATGGACTACGTCTGCTTTATGGACGATCTTATAAATGATATGCGAGAAACAGTCGATATTGCTAAAAAAGCCGGTATCACCGACGATTCCATTATTCTTGATCCGGGTGTTGGATTTGCAAAGTCCTTGGAAAACAATCTTGAAGCTATCGACCGTCTGGATATGCTTAAAAATGAACTGGGATATCCAGTACTGCTCGGTACCTCCAGAAAATCAGTGATAGGCCTTACTCTTGATCTACCAAGTGATCAGCGTGTTGAGGGAACTATTGCAACAACTGTTATCGGAGTTATGCGAGGTGCTGCGTTTGTACGTGTTCACGACGTCAAAGAAAACCTAAGGGCGGTTAAAATGACACAGGCTATAATGAGAGGTTACAAACGTGGATAAGATATGTATTGAAGAACTGAGAATATTTGCGCATCACGGAGTATTTGAACATGAAAATATAAACGGACAGAATTTCTATGTCAACTCCGCGCTGTATGTAGATACAGAAAAAGCCGGGATGAACGATGATCTGGAAAGCTCCGTGGATTACAGCAAAGTATGCGAACTTCTTGAAAAGGTAATGACAGAAAATACCTTCAAGCTGATTGAAACTGTCGCACAGAAAGCCGCTGAAACTATTCTCATGGAATATCCGATCGTCAGTGCTGTTGATTTGGAGATACGCAAACCTGAAGCTCCTATAGATATGGATTTCAGCTCAGTATCAGTTAAGATACACAGAGGATGGCATAGAGTTCTTCTCTCTCTCGGGTCAAATATGGGTGACAGCAGGGGATACCTTGAAAATGCTTTTGAAAAGCTGCGTGAGTGTCCTTATATACGAAATGTAAAATGCTCCGAGCTTATTATAACCAAGCCTTATGGTTATACAGAACAAGCTGATTTTGTTAATGGTGCAGTGATATGTGAGACAATGCTCAGCCCTCACGGATTGCTTGAATTGACGCAGTCCTTAGAAAATTCAGCTGACCGCAGACGTGAGATACACTGGGGACCGCGCACCCTTGATGTGGATATTGTGTTCTATGACGATGAAGTTATATCTGATCCTGATCTGATAATACCGCATCCTGATATGCATAACCGTGAATTTGTACTCGCACCGGCAGCTGAGATAGCATCCTATTACCGCCACCCAATATCAGGTAAAACAGTTTCACAGCTCCTTGCTGAGTTGGCAAAACAATGATATGCATTATCGCGGCAGTAGCCGCTAACGGTATAATTGGCTCAAATGGAGGTATCCCCTGGGATATTCCTGAAGACAGACATTATTTCAGAAATATCACTGAGGATGGTGTCTTGATTATGGGCAGACGTACCTATGAGAGCATCGGCAGACCGCTGCCCGGAAGGTACAATATTGTTATTTCACGCAATACAGACTACACAGGCAGTATGCTCAGAACAGTAGCGAACCTTGAAGAGGCTATCAAAGCAGCAGAAAGATATGTTCAACGCAAAAGGAAAGGGGATATATTCCTCTGTGGAGGTGCTGAGATATACCGTCAGGGACTTGCTTTTACGAAAAAATTGTATCTGACCGAACTTTATGACGAATATGAAGGCGATGTGTATTTCCCAGAGTTCAATCGTGACGAGTTCGGCTGTGTGAGCTGTGATGAACACCATGAGCTCGGACTACGGTTTTGTGTCTATGAGCGTTTAAATAAATAGTATACAGCGGCTAATTTACACAACTTGTTGATATGTGTAAATAGTAAAATTCTATAATTTATATTAAACGTCTCTTCATCGAGGCGTTTTTTTCAATTAAATATTACTATTATGAAGCAGGAAATTAAGTTTATATTTCAAAAGAACACTCCGACAAGCAGGAAGACTGTTGGAGTTTTTTGTTATACTCAAATCTTCCTGTGTAAAATAGTGAATACAAGAGGAGCATATATTAATCAAAAAATATAAATATCATATATATTCAAGTTTTTGGGATATATGAGCGTATATATGAACAAAAAACGAAGATTTTAGAAAAATAATCATCAAACATCACTGAATTATTTTTACAATCTTAGCTAATTTTAGCATAGCTGACGAAACCATTGGATTTTAAGATTTTTACTTTACTTTTCAGAGAAAAAATGGTATTATAAATTAAAGATATGTCATTTATGGATACGAAAATGGATATTTCAGTTCTGATATGCTGGTTTATATACTGATTCAATTTTCGTATTAATACAATGAACTGCATTAATTACCGTACTTGTGTTATATAATTGTCTGGAGACTGAGAAATGTATAAAAGAGTTTTTTTATTTAATGGTATTGGTCCAAGCTATGAAAAACTGCTTGCAAAACTAACACCTGAACTTATGGATAAATATTCATACTATTACGAAACCGCCTGTTCAAGACTTGGACTTAATAAGGATATCGGAAAAAATCTGGGATATGACTCAAAGATAGCGCAGTGGCTAGTACCATTTGTTTGTGACAGAGTGATATATGAGTACTGCATCAGCAAAGGCATAACTCCTGATATCGGCATTGGTTACAGTTCCGGCATAGTAAGTGCAAGTGCCTGCTTCAATGCGATACCTCATGAGGCTGCATGGGATATAGTTAAATCTCACAGGTCTATGCTAATTGCGTTGGACGATGCTCATGAGGAGCTTGATACCGGAATAATCGTAGGATTCTCTTATGATGACCTTTCAGAACTGCTCAACAAGGAATTCTCACCTGACGATCTTGTTATCGGCAGCGGTAACTCTACATTCCACGCTATGATTAGCGGTAAAGCAAGCGCGGTCGAAAAGGCTATAGAAATCTGCACCAACGAAGGAGCACTGAAAGCTTTCCGCCTGAATACCGGCACAGCTTTCCACCATTCAATAATGAAGAAGTATTCACTGGAATACATCAAGTACTGTAATGACCTGAAATACAATGATCCTGATTATCCGATGATGTCTGTTTTCGATTTAACCGTACTGACTACAGCCGAGCAGGTGGCTCGTGAAAATCAGCTTAATGTGTATACGCAGATGCGATGGGATCTTGCACTGAAAGAACTGGAAAAGCTTGGAGTGACAGAGTTTTTCGACATAAGTGCGAACGGTTCGCTCAGTAAACTGTCAAGAGTTGGCAGAAAGTGTAAAATGTACACTTTCGATGATATATGTTCATAATCAGAATTTGTATCTGCGTATAATTGCAGCTAGGTTTGTTAAATATTTATCAATTTAGCACAGTAAGATCTTTACTGTACTAAAAAGCTGTCGGGTGTGGCTTTCAGTTTTCAATGGAAAGCTCTGAAGGCTGAAAGCTGTACCTAACAGCTATAAAGCTTTATTTGGAGGTAAACATAATGAGAGAAATTACAAATGAGATCAAAGCTGAGATCAAGGACATGATATTTGATTATTATGCAGAGGAATGCGAAGTTGACAAAACATCCATAAATGAAAATACCAATCTTCAGGATGACCTGGAAAGCGATTCCCTGATGCTGGTAGAGCTGATCGAGATGACCGCTGATAAGTTCGACATGGACATAAAGTTACAGAGTATCGGTAAATATATGCTGAAAACACCCATGAACACCATGAGTGACGTTATTGATATGTTCTGCAAAGTATATCAGTACGGTAATGATATCGTTGATCAGTAAGAGGATAAGCAGTGAAATCAGTTTTATCAGAGATACATTCCGAAGGCAGTATTGCAGTGCTCACCATCGAAAACGGTCCGAAAAACCTGATATCCGAACCGGAATTCATCGAGCGTGAGAAGCTGATAGCGTGGCTGGAGGAGAATCCACAGACTAAGGCACTGATCATAACAGGGAATGGAAAGCATTTCTCGCACGGTGCCGATGTTTCGCTATTTGATGCGGATAATGTAAATAGCATTTCTGACAAGCTCAAAAAGGGCAGGGAACTGCTGAACACAATCGAGCACCTGCCTATATTAACTGTAGCAGCTGTTAACGGAGGCTGCTTCGGCGGCGGACTTGAAATTGCAATGAGTTGTCAGTTTCGTATTGCCTCATCCAAAGCGCGTATGGGACTTACTGAGGTCATGCATGGAGTAGTTCCGGGCATGGGTGGAATGGAACGACTTTCCCGTATTGTTGGCAGGGATAAGGCTCTGCAAATGATATTGCAGGGCGAAATGCTATCAGCTGATAAGGCGTTCTCTATCGGACTTGTTACAAAAGTAACCGAGGAAAAGGACGCTCTCCCCGAGGCACTGAGATTTGCTGAGGATATTGTATCATCAGCAAGCATAACCGTGATAAATTCGGTAATAAATACGTTGAACAGGGCTGTTGACGGTGATGCTGATCCTTCATCCGGTGCTTTTGAAGCGGCACTTGAGGAGGCTTTCAGAAAATGAGAAAATGTGTATACAACTTGACAGTCAGAGGTTATGAACTTGACTCTTTTGGTCATGTGAACAATGCAGTTTATTTACAGTACGCAGAAGCCGCACTCTGGAACTTTTTCAAAATAAACCAACTTATGGAGTATACTCTTGACAGGGGTATATTCCCTGTGCTTATGGAGTGTTCGCAGAGGTATATACACGAATTGAAACTGCTTGATGAGGTGCGTATTGAATCTGAGTTTACAGCCAAGGGTGAAATGATGCTCTACAAGCACAACATAATTAACAACACCACGGGTCTGATATCCTGTAAAATAAAGGGCAGACTTATTTTCGTAAACCATGAGCGAGTGATCCACAGTATCCCTGATGAAGTCAAGGAAATATTAGAAAGTGAGACAAATGAAGATCATAATAAATGAATTATATACAGAAGTTAGCGATGTTGATTTGCTTTCAGAACTTATATGCGCAGAACCAGGTGAGCCGTGCCTGCTCATTATCCATGATAATGGAAATATGCAGATAGGAGACGAAGCGAAGGTTTGCGATTTTTTCGCTGATCTGCCGTATATCACAGCGCTTGCTTCTGATGACCCTGATGCAGATATAGCTAAATACTTCGATATAGTTATACCTGCCGAGAATGCTGACAAATACGCAGAAATCTTGTTCAAGGAAAAGACTGAATTTCAGATCAGGGAAATAACAAGTTGCTTCGTAACTGCAAGAAACGGCTCCAGAAATGATATTCTTGATGCTGAATCAAGGTCATTTTACCGACTTATAAAACAGATCAGCAGGAGGTGAGCATTATGGGTGATATCCTGCTTAATAAAGAAAACGATATACTCACAGTTGTGATGAATGCACCAAAAAATAACCTTATGACTACTCAGTTCCACAAGGAATTTGAGGCTGTTATGGAAAAAGTACGTGTGATTGCAAAGAGTGACAGTATAAGAGGTATGATAATATACGGCGGTGGAAGACATTTCTGTGTCGGTGCTGATGTTGATGCCCTTATGGAACGCTCAGCTTCGGAAGTATACGACGATACTTCCGGAGATCTTCCCGAAAGTCACATTGAGGAGAAGCATCACTTCACATTTCTGCGTGACCTTCCATTCCCGGTGATAAGCGTAGTTACAGGATTCTGTATAGGCTCAGGCAGCGAGATCGCTCTCAATTGTCACTACAGGATCGTCGAGAAGGGCGCACGTATAGGTCAGCCTGAATCTACTTTCGGCATACTTCCCGGACTTGGAGGAATTGCCGGGACTATCGAACTTTGTGGTATGAAGAACGCCTATGAGCTTGTTATGACAGGAAGACTTTTCCCTTCTGAGGAGGCTTGCGAGCTCGGCTGGGGAGATATTCTCACCGATAAAAAGCATGGACTTGCTGAGGCATATTCATTGATAGACTTTATATCAGAAGAATACGGTGAATTCTCACCTGAAGACTACCGCAGATATATCAGATTATACAAGATCAGGGGTGACTGACATGAATATCGGAATTGCAGGGTACGGAAAAATGGGAAAAGACATTTTCTCCCTTTTCCTCGATAATCTGGATAATGCTGTATTTACTGTACTTGTCCGTTCCGGTGCAGAAGAGTATACTGCCTCTGTATTAAAGACTCTTGATAAACAGCTTCGACGGAAGAAACTGACTCAGGATGAATACAAATCTAAGAAAGCTGCCTTCAGATTTACTTGTGACCCTGCTGACTTTAAAGACTGTGATGCAGTGATCGAGACTATTTCTGAGAAACTTGAGTCTAAAAATTCGCTTTTCAGAAATATTGCAGATATAGTTTCTGATAATTGCCTGCTTATGACAAATACTTCGTCGCTGAATATAGAGAACGTTTTCACGGGCGTTTCAGGCACTCAGCGCTGCATGGGTATGCACTTTTTCTACCCTGTCAAACTTGCAGAATTCGTAGAACTTAACCTTATGGATAATACTTCCGAAGAAGCTCTGCAACTGGCAGAAAACCTTGTGCATGACTGCGGACGCAGGAGTATTCGTTTTCGCGGGAATTATCATTTGTATCTTAATCAGATACTTTCTGCTATGGTATCACATGGCATATATCTTTGTGATTTTTTAAACACTTCTATTCCGGATCTTTCAGCTTCTTTGGAAAAGATGTATTCCGTCGCTGGTGTATTCGATATACTTGACAGCGTTGGACTTGGACTTATGGCTGAAAATCAGACAAATTTCCGATTGGAACGCAATAAGCAGCTTCTGGAATATGGCTGTGATCAAATGAAGTACTGGCTGAGTCAGGGCTGTGCGGATAGTCCGCGTAGTTTCATTGACTTTATCAAGTGTCAGGAGCAGGAGAGCGATAATGTAGAAAACTGTGACGATGCTCCTATTTATATGGCTGCATTTATCCTTGCTGAAACATCTTTCGCGCTTGAAGAATCTTGTATCAATCCTGATATTCTCCTTGAAGGTGTAAGATGTACTCTCGGCACAGTTGATACACTACCGGAAATGTACAGAAAATATGGTGCAGAAAAGCTCATGTCTGCACTCGATGAACTCTATGAAAAGAGCGGATTTTCGTCTTACAGATACGATCCTGATCTATTTGATAAATATTATACGTGATCCCGCAGGGGAGTGCTAACAGAGAGGTACGTGAAATGAAAAAAGTAGTTATAACAGGGCTAGGTGCTGTAACAGCACTGGGTAATAATGTCCAGGATTACTGGAATGCGCTGATAGAAGGCAAAAGCGGTATGCGTACTATAACCCGTGTACCTGCTGAAAATCATGATACAACAGTAGCAGCCGAGGTAGATGACTCATTTGAGCAGGAAGCTTCAAAATACTGGAAAAAACGAATGCTAAGCGCAACTACCAAAGCAGTAAGAATGGGCCTAGCTTCTGCTGGCGAAGCTATTGAGGACTGCGGCGCGGACTTCGCTTCTCTTGACCGTTCAAGGATAGGCATTATCTATGGACTTGCGGATAATACTTACGAGGGTGTGGAGCTGGAGAATAAGTCCCATATAACACTGAAGCGTATGCAGAGCGAAATACCCGCAATGATTGCGATCAAGCATAATATCACAGGACCATCATTTAATATGAGTACTGCCTGTGCTTCATCAGGATATGCTATGGCTCTGGGTAAGCATCTGATCCAGTCAGGTCTATGTGATATGATAATAGTGGGCGGACTTTCTTATGTGGTGAACGATGCCGTACTTGACGGATTCAACCAACTTCTTGCAATGTCTGTAAACCCCGATCCGAATAAGGCAAGCCGACCTTTCACAAAAAACCGTGACGGCTTTATCATGGGCGAAGGCGGCGGAACAGTGGTTCTGGAATCTGAGGAACACGCCAGGTCAAGGGAAGCAAAGATATACTGCGAACTTGCAGGCGCATCTATAAGCTGTGAAGCTAGTAGTCTTACTGCACCTCAGGCAGATGGCGCCGGTATGGCATACTCCATGAGATGTGCTCTTGAAGATGCCGGTATAACTCCCGATGAAGTGGGTTATATCAATGCCCATGGCACTTCTACTACGTTAAATGATCTCTATGAGACTATGGCGATAAAGCAGATCTTTGGTGAAAAAGCCTATGACATCCCGGTTTCTTCCATAAAGGCAGCTATCGGTCATACCCTTGCCGGATGCGGCGTAATTGAGGCTATCGCATGCGTCAAAGCTATCGAGGAAGGCATATTACCGCCTACAGTTCATTTCGATGAACCTGATCCGGAGCTTGATCTGAACTACATACCCAATTCAGCACTTAAAAAGGATATCAATGTTGCTGTATCTAATGCTTTTGGCTTTGGCGGGCATGATGCGACACTAGTTTTCAGAAAATATAACTGAGAGAGGAATGGAAAAAATGCCTATCGCACAGATGAAAACCAACTTCAAAATGAACGACGTTTCTAAAAAGGAATTTCTGGATGATATTGCAGGGGAAATGGCAAAGCTTCTGAAAAAGCCCATTCCGGCTGTAATGGTCATGCTGGACAACTGCTATATGGACATGAATAGATCTGAGGATACCGTTTTTTTCTCTGAATTCCGCTACGTTATGCCACAGGAATTTGACGGCGATAAAAGTGGATTTATGAAAAAGTTTGCAGATACAATGCTGGCAGTCATCCAAAAACACACAAAAGTTGATCCCTACCGCATATATATGCAGTTTACAGAGATGGACAGACAGAGCGCTTGGCACTATACAGAATGAGAAAGGAATGATAATATGAAATGGTCAATAAGAGAACTTCTTAACCCGGTGGTCACCAGATCAATGCTTTACGGAAGTGATCCATTTGATACAGAATACGTTTTGAAAAGAGTAGACGAGATAGACGTCATGAGCGGTAAGAAAATACAGGCTGTATGGCTTGGTGAATGGGGCAAGAAGATCGCTCATTACGCAGAACTTCGTGATCAGAACGAGGCTAAGGAAAACCGTATCTCTGCAAGAGCATACGCTAAAATGGTCGCTCAGTGCTGGTACGCTTGCTATATGGTTAATATTCAGGACTTGGAGCAGAAGGTCTCCATTTATAATAACCTGGCTGAAAGCTACAGAAAGTATACTGAACTATGCGATAACAAGATAGAGTACGTTGAGATAGATACAGCTTTCGGAAAGCTTCCTGCTTATATCCACTATCCCGATGACGGCAGCAAGGAAAGCTATCCTATCGCTATAACCTACTCGGGCATCGGTAGCTGTAAAGAGGAACTTGATATGCTGGCAATGCCACTTAATGAGCGTGGAGTTGCAGTTATAACCCCTGATATGCCCGGAACAGGCGGCGCTGTTATATGGAATAACGTGAAGTGCGGCGGTGACGAACTGGAAGCCGCTTTCGATGGTATTTACAAGTTCATTGACAGCCGCAGTGAACTGGACAGCACCCGTATAGCTAACTTTGGTCTGTGCATGGGCGGCGGTTATGCTATCAGAGCAACAGCAAAGAATCCTGCTGTTAAATGCTGCGTAGCACTTTTCCCGCTTATGATATGCTATTGCAAGCTTGATTCCGTACCGATATGGATGAAGAAGGGCAAGTGGACTTCCTACCAGACAAATGATGACTATATGGAAACGATGAATGTTCTCTCCGAGGGTACTCTCAGCTCCGATTTCTTCCTTGTTCACAGCGATTACGATAACTGGATGACCCACGAGGCAAATGATATCCTCTACAGCAAGGCTACAGGTTACAAGGAGAGACTTGAAGTTACTGAAAGACCTGCCTATGTTTCCGAGGAAACTATCATGCACGCAATGCCGGTAGGTGAGCAGTTCCATTGGGTAAAGCATATAACTGCTGATTTCATTGCACAGAGACTTACAGGAGAAACCAAATGAGCATGAATTTCTTTGATTATTACAGCAAATACGCTCAGGAGACACCTGACAAGATCCTTCTGAGAATAGATGAGAATACACTGACATACAGTCAGTTCATGGAGAAAACCGCCATATTCGGTTCTGCACTTAAAAAGTTGGGCATCGGTGTGAACGATAAGGTAGGTCTGGTAATGCCTAACAGCATTGAATGGTATATTGCTTTCTGGTCAGCTGTAAGAATAGGCGCTCAACCTGTTCCGATTGATCCTCAAAGCGGTTCGCTGGAACTTTCCAGACTTATCCCTGCAACTACAGTCAAGATGCTTTTCGTCGCTGAAAAATACAGAACAAATCATATTATAAAAGCAGTGGAGCAGATCGTTCCCGGTGAATTCAAGCTTACAAAGGTCGTATGCTTTGCGCCTGAAAGCGCAGTACCTGAGAACGAGTGTTACACAACTGCCGATAAATTTACTGCTGAATTAGGTGAGGCTGACTGCGAGATCTATCAGCCTGAGTATCTTCACACTATGTCACTCGCCTGCACTTCAGGCAGTACCGGCACACCAAAGATTCTGGCTATCCCAACAGGCGGATTTCTCTCCACACAGAAAGATATGGGCGATTATCTGGAATTCAAGTCCGACGATGTAATGATGCTGGGCATGACCCTCTATCACCAGGGCGGATTCGGAATGGGTCTGCAAATGGCACTCAAGGGCGGATGCGTAATGTATCAGCCGCAGTTCAATCCCATTTCTTTCCTTGAAACTGTTCAGAAATACAAAGTAAATATAATTCAGCTCACCTCTACACTTGCAAAGGTCCTGCTTTCAACTCCCGATTTTGATAAGTATGACCTTTCATCTGTTCGTATATGCTACTTTGCAGGAGAAGTTCTGCCCAAGGAGATCGCTGATGCATTTGTTAAGAAACTGAATATCCGTGTTATAAATATAATCGGTTCGTCCGAGACCTGTACTATGGTAGTATGGGATTCTGCTAAGGACGGTGACACTGACCCCAGCGACTTCAAGAAGCTTTACTTCACTGATTATCGTGTTATTGATGCTGAAAAGAATGACGTTGCCGAGGGTGAAACAGGAGAGTTATGTGTATACACAGACGGTGTAATCACGGAGTATTTTGGCAATCCAGAACTTTCTGCCGAAAAGATACTTACCGATGAGCAGGGCAGAAGATGGTTCTGTACAGGCGATCTTGTAAATAAACTGCCCGGAGGTATAGTTCGTTTTGCGGGACGCAGCAAGCGTATTATCAAACGTGGCGGAAACCTTGTCCACGCAGAAGAAGTTGAAGCCTGCCTGCTCACTCATCCCAAAATTGCTGCCGCAGCTGTAACTGATGAGCCGCACCCGGTTATCGGTCAGCAAATAGTTGCCTACATTCAGCCAAAGGGCGATGAAAAGATAACAAGAGGCGAACTGGCACGCTATTTTGACGGAAAACTCTCTGCATACAAAGTACCCGACAAAGTAGTTCTCGTAGAGGAGATCCCAAAGGACATCGGTAAGATACAGTTTAAATATCTCAGAAAAAAGGAGTATAAATAATTATGAATAATCTCGATTGGAACGAATTCAGACAGGTAGTTTCTGACTATGTAGGTGTTGATGCTGATGAGATCACAAGGGATACTGATGTTTTTGATGACCTGTATCTTGATTCTCTCGGACTGTTCGGCCTTGGTTCACACATTACAGATACATACAAGCTGAATGTTGCGCTGTCATTGGTAGCATCTATCAGCAGAGTAGGGGAGTTCTTCGATCTTCTTAACGAAAAGGGTACACCGATAGAGGGATAATATGACACTTTTCTTTTTCCCACACGCAGGAGGTTCAGCAAAGAGTTACGCATCATTTAAACGCTTTCTCCCAAAAGATCTGAACGTTGTCACAATGGAACTTTCAGGGCGTTTTACCCGTTCTGACAAACCACTGATGCACGATATCGAGTCGTGTATCAGTGAACTTTTTGACAGCAACGAAAAGCTTCCGGACTTTCTTAAGGATGGCGATTACGCAATATTTGGTCATAGCATGGGAACAATCCTTGCCTCCGAATTTGTAAAACAGATAAGGGAAAAGGGTCATCCTGCGCCGATACACATCTTTCTGTCAGGTAAAAACGCTCCTGATGAAAACCTTCATTGTTTCGATGATATCAACAAGGTCACCGATCAGGAGATAATTGATTTTTTTAACAATAACAGTATGAATTCCTCTCCGGTGATCCCCGATGCGGAGCTTGTAGCACAGCTTAACCGTATCCTCTGTAATGATGTTAGAATGGCTGAAAAGTACTGCACCACTCCGAATCAGGTGCAGTTTGGCTGTGATATCACGGCGATATACGGCACAGATGATACAATGCTAAAAAATGCTAACATGAGCAGCTGGAAACGATATACCGATAAAAACTGTGAAGTAGTATCATTTAGCGGCGGACATTTCTACTATACTCAGCACAAGGAGGAAGTCTGCAAGCTTATCTGTAATAAACTTGGACTTAATTAGAATGTTATGTAATAGTCCGTATAAATAGATCAACAAACAAAACAGACAGAGCCCAAAATGACTCTGTCTGTTTTGTTACGTGATTCTTTCAGTTATCGAGATTTGATAGATGATATGAGATAGAAATTCAACAGCAGGAAGTACAGAAGCACTTATAGACTTAACCGCACTAAATGAAAATTTAGTGCGGTTAAGGGAAGGGCTCACTTAGTTGCATTTATATTGGCTTCCATTTTATAAGTTTTTTCTCTGCTATATCCAGCACAACATTCAATATGGTTATCACAGTTCCTACAACGAATATTCCTGCAAGTACTCTGGCATAATCGGCATAGTCTGAATATTTTTTTATGAAAAATCCAAGTCCGCTTGTTGCACCGATCATCTCTGCCATTATTAGGATCATAAATATGGTGGAGATCTGTATTTTAAGATTACCGACAATTGATGGGATACTGTAAGGCAGTATCACCTTAAAAAGCATTGTTGGTGTACTTACATTCATTGCCTTGGCAGAATCTATCAGTCTTCCGTTTATGCTGCCGACCCTGTTTATCATTCCAAGGAATATCGGCCAGAACATACCTATGCCTATTACAGCTATCGATGCAGATGTAAATGTGGGCATCAGCGCGATGAGATATGGGGTATATACCATGGGCGGTATAGGGCTGAGTACTTTAGCAATTGGTGTAAAATCATTATTGAGCCGTTTTACCCATCCCACTATCATGCCCAGTATATTTCCCGATATGAGTGCTATTGAAAATCCTGTCACCAGTATCATCAGAGAATGACCTATGCCCTCTGCTATAAATTCGCTGTCCTTCAGGAACACCTCGAATACATTCTCCATTGGTGGATTAAGTACAGGATTGCCCTTGCCAAGTATACGGAAAGTTATATCCCATATAAGAAAAAGACAGTATGGTAGAACCAGATAAGTCCCATGATAGCAACATAGACGGTGTTTTTCGGTGCGCTGACCTTTCCTTTTATAAACGAAAGTGTTATCACTGTTCCGGCAAAAAGTGTAACAACAGCTATGTTCAGTATTATTTTGCCGACAGAGTAAGTTTTCTCACTATCGCGTGATTCCAATGTATTTATTGTTCGTGTATCTGTCATGCAGTTCTCACCTTCACTTCTGTAAACAGGTCGAGCAGCTCATGGCGAAGCTGATCGTATCTGTTTAGTCGAATCAGTTCCTCTCTTGGGGTATTTGCGGGAAGACCTACATTTACTTCTGTCCTTATCTTATGGGGCTCCATGAAATATACCTTGTCAGCCAGGACCAGTGCTTCGTCGATATCATGGGTAATGAATACCACTGTCTTTTTCTCCCCGCGTTTTTTGCAAAGCTCAATGCTGAGTTCCTGTAATTCTATACGCTTCTGTGGGTCGATAGCTCCGAATGGTTCGTCCATGAGAAGTATGTCCGTATCCATCGCAAAAGCTCTTGCCAGAGCCACACGCTGCTGCATTCCGCCCGAAAGCTCGTGTGGATATTTATTAGCACTGTCAGCAAGTCCGACCAATTCAAGATACTCCTCTGCTCTCTTTGCTATCTCTTTTCTGTTTTTTAGTATACCGGCTTCTTTGATTCCGAACATGATATTCTTTTTTGCAGTAAGCCACGGGAAAAGTGAATAGTGCTGAAATACCATACCTCTGTTTACATCGGGACCTGTAACAGGCTTGTCGTTTATCAGTATCTCACCTTTTGTTGGGAACTGAAGACCTAACAGCAAAGATACAAGCGTGCTTTTTCCGCAGCCCGAAGGACCGATAAGGCAAGCGAACTCCCCCTCTTCTACCTTAAAATTCAGACCATCAAGGATATTTACTGCTTTGTTATCAGTTTCATAGCTGAATGAAACATTACGAAATTCTATTTTACTCATTATCGGTTCCTCCTTAAAATAATATCATCTTTTATACATCGTATTTGTCCGAGAACTCTTTAAGAGCAATATAATCGGGATCATCAGGATATTCTTTAAGTATCTGATCAAGCGCTTCGCGGAAGATCTCTGTATTGACATTTCCGCTTATGTCAGCGTCCTTGATTATTCCCTCGCCTATTAGATATGCTGCATAATCAACTACTCTGTTCCTTGCAGGATCTGGGTTATAGCGCGAAGCATAATCACCGTAAAGCGCTTCTGTAACATACTCCTCTGTCTGACCCGTTTGTCTGACCATAATATCTATGGCATTGTCATGATCGTTGAGTATCAGTTTGTATGCTCTTATCAAACCTCTCTGATAAGCTACAAGTTCATCATGTTTTTCTTGGACTACCTTTGAAGTAGTAGTCTGACGGCAGCATGGATAGCACGGATCTATATCACCTACCTTTATTCCCAGATCAAGTCCGAAATTTTTTGCAGTCTGTACTCCGTCGGCGGTGATATATCCAACATCGACCTGCCCCTTTGATACCGCCTGAACAATGGAAGTATCATCATTGAGGTAATCTATCTCGATATCCTGTTCAGGAACTATGCCGATCTCACGCAGCTTTGCACGTATGATGTTATCGCCCGTGTAGCTTCTGGCTGATGCCCATTTCTTTCCAGCCCAGCCGGATAATTCAGCAAACTGTTCAGTGTTTTCAGGCTTTGTGATGATAGCACCTCCCTCCTGTGCCGATCCGCCGAAGAATATAAGATCCTGTCCCTCAGCCATGAATTGTAACTGTAATGTGATACCTACGGGAACTACATCGACTTTGCCTGTTGAAAGCGCTGTTAAACTGTCAGCTGTGGAGAGAAGAACATCGGAGTTTACCGTCACGCCTTCCTCTTCAAAATATCCCTGATCGTAGGCAACCGTAGTCAGCGCGGACTTTATAGATGAAGGGAACCACGCGACTTCAAGTGTACCGACATTCGCTTTGTTTACTCCGCTTCCCGATGTTTTTTTATGCGATGAACTTCCGCAGGCTGTCAGGGTGCTGACAAGAAGTGAAGTTGCGATCAATACTTCAATAGCTTTCCTTACTCTTTTCTTCATAAATATCTTCCTCGTATAATAAAAGTAGTAGTTTTTAGAGTTCCTCTCCAAGAACTATGGTATAATATTGTTTAGATGCTGTGGATTGGTTTGATCTTCCTACCGTATGACGGTTTACGAAAGGCTCCGACCGCAGTCTCTATGCAATTTGTTGATCAGTTAGATACCGCCCGACGGTTTATTTAGAACGAGGTTACATTAGCGTAGAGTCTCTGTGGATCTAAACAGCATCAATAATTTTGGAGGTATCATTATGATCGTTGTTGGTATTGATGTGGCAAAGGACAAGCATGACTGCTTTATTGTTGATTCTGAAGGTACAGTACTCTTTGATGTGTTCACTATCCCAAACACTCTTGACGGCTTTAATATCCTGCTTGATAACATCAAGTCCGTTACCGAAAATTTTGACATAATAAAAGTAGGACTCGAGGCTACGGGACATTACAGCTACAATCTGTTGGGATTTCTGTTGAACAACGGCCTGCCAACCTACGTTCTGAACCCTTTGCACACTAATCTTTACCGAAAAAGCCTTACACTTCGTAAAACGAAGACAGACAAGGCAGATGCGCGCGTGATTGCTTCTATGCTAATGTCTTGCGTAGACCTAAAGCCCTACACAAATACATTATATCAGAGCGAAGAGCTAAAGTCAATGACCAGATACAGATTTGACAAGGTTTCCGAGCGTGCAAAGCTCAAGACCTCCGTATCAAGGCTTGTGACTATTCTCTTTCCCGAACTTGAAGCGCTCGTGCCTTCGCTGCACATGAAGTCTGTCTATACTCTTTTGAGCGAGTTTCCTTCAGCGCAGCATATCGCAAATGCTCACCTTACAAGGCTTGCCAATCTGCTTTCAGAGACTTCCAAAGGTCACTACGGCAAGGACAAAGCTATTCAGATCAGAGGTGCCGCAAGACGCTCTGTCGGCTCTGTAATGCCTGCAAAGTCGCTGGAACTCAGGCACACCATAAAGCTCATTGCTGACCTGACCGAGCAGATAGATGAGATAGAAACCGAGATAAAGAAGCTGGTCGATGCAACCGACACTACACTTCTGACCGTTCCCGGTCTCAGCTATTCAACTGTCGCTATGATCCTCGCAGAGGTCGGTGACTTTTCAAACTTCGCAACACCCGACAAAGTACTTGCATTTGCGGGAATGTCGCCCTCTACATACCAATCGGGACAGCTGACGAATTGTTATGCCAAGATGGAAAAGCGCGGCTCAAAGTATCTTCGCTATGCTCTCTACAACGCTGCCAAATTCGTCTGCACCTGGGACAAGACATTCAAAGATTATCTCGCCAAGAAGCGAGCCGAGGGCAAGCATTACAATGTTGCATTATCTCACGCTGTCAAGAAACTCGTCAGACTCATTTTTGCTCTTGAAAAGTCTCATTCGCCATATCAGCCTGTTGTTTGAAATTTTTGTTAATCTTCATTTTTAGGGGTTGACTTTTGATAGTTAGTCTTTCGCATATATCAGATAGTGGGCTTATCCGTTTCGGGCAGACCGGTTATATAATGGTATGGGCTCTTGCCATACCACTGTTCCTGATACGGAAGTTTGGTATGTGCTGAAATATTCCGCGCATAGGCTGTGTTTTTCAGAGTTCTCTCTATCCTCTTTGCAAGGGAGTATGCTCCCGTAAAACCGAAATATGTAAATCTCTGTGCAAACAATGTGAGCGAAGGTACGCCTGCCTTTACAAGCCATACACCTACTGAGGGGTGAGATATGGCAATATCCGGTTTAAGCTTGTATACCATGTTAACTAGCTCGTTTGCCTGAGTTGAAACAGCATTCTGAACATCACCTATCTTTTCCTGGACCTCGCTGAACAGCTGATCTCCGAATTCATCATAGTTGAAGTTTCTGAAACCCACAACTTTAAGTCCTATCTCATCTGCCAGAAGTCCCGTTGCACCAATACGTAGAAAACCGCCGCTTATCAGAACGCTCTTTCCCTCTACATTTTTTCTTATTGGTACCAGCGCCTTTTTCAGCTTTTCAGTTTCCTTTTTCAGCAGAAAATCTGCTTCTTTTTCAAGGCCGAAAAATTCAGCTATGGCTTTTATGAACTTTACTGTCTGATCTGTACCTATAGGGATTGTGGGGAGTATATATGGTATACCGAATTCCCTTTTCAGATACTCAAGGAAATATACATCATGTACATGACAAAAGCTTACATTCAGTGCAGTCTCGGTAATAAACCTCCAGTCATCGGGCTCTTTGTATTCAACGAATATATTGACATTGATCCCCAAAGCATTCAAAAGTCTCTTGATCTCCTTTTCATCTCCGGGACCAATGGACCATGCGTTATACAGGGTCACAGTGCGGCTCTTTTTGTATTCGTAGCGCTGCTTTTTGATCTCGTAGTCGGGATCGCTCTTGTCAAATGGGGTATAGTCGATATATTTTTTAGGCTCAAAGCCAAACCTGTGCATTATGCCGTGGTACACAACATCATACGCCGAAGAAAATACCTTCGCACCGAAACCGGGACAATGGAGCGGTACAACTGTTGCTGTTACCTGCTCCTGAGCATGGTTAACAACGCTTTCTATATCATCTCCGATAACTCCGGGGGCGCAGGTATTGCAGACAAATATAGCTGTGGGACGGAAGCGTCTGTCGGCTTCGATAATGGTATCGTAAAGCTTTTCATTTCCGCCGCTGATAACGTCAGTCTCTGTCAGATTTGTACTCAGCCATCTTACACCTTCCATCTTCACTCCGCGTGCAGCACCGTACTGCTTTATGCTGAAATCAATACCATGGGACTGTGAACCGCAGCCAACAGGACCATGCATTATTACGACGGAATCCTTTGTCGAGAATGAAATCAGTGTCGAAACACCCATCTGGCAGAACATAGCCTGCGTAAAGCTGCGGTCGCATCTACCAAGACATCCTGCGCATGAACCGCTCCTGAGATCACTTGTACATCCGCCGAAAGCATAGGCTGTGGCTCTCTGCCTTTCTCTGGGATTTGGTACCTGCACATCAAAATTTACATCGAATTTCATATATCTTTACCTCCCCGATACCTGTGCTGTTATCAGATCTTCCAGCAGTGCAAGTCCGCCGTTGAAGCCTGCGTATGTTTTATTGAGTATGATACGGCTCATTGCAGGAAAGCTTATATTCAGGAAATTTCCGTTCAGTACCTGTGAAAGCTTTCTGTCGATGGAACTGCCAAGAACGAATGCAGGCTCAAGTTTTTCATAATAGGTATCCGACAAAAACTGAGGGTCATTCTGTGTGATGTACTGCTGTATCTTTGAGGTATCCGTTTCAAATACAAGCTTCGGACGATATTCAAAAGGCAGTTCTTCAAAATGTTGGCGAATGATCTCCTTATTTTTCTCCCTAAGCTCATCGGTTATAAATACATACTCGGGAAGCCAGCCTATCTCGTTATCAAGATATTGTGCATAAGAGAGTGCCTGTGTCGCATTGTTGACTACCACTGCATAGTTCTGGAAATCCGTATCTGCAATAACGTCGGTTGCTCTGTCAACATAGCTGTAATAACGCTCAACTTCTTTTTCAAGAGCTTTTTCAGCAAATTCCCTGTCAATGCCAAGCTTTTCTGCTATTTCAATTGCAAACTTAACTGAAGCATTGCTGCCGATAGGAAGATCGGTAACTATATAATCTATACCGTGCTTTTCCTTAGCCGCCTTTGCAGCTCTTATTCCGTTTACAGGTGAAAGAACGATATTCAAAGCTGCTTTACCGGCATTTCTGATATCCTCGATTGTCTGGTCGAGTGTTACAAAGGTAGTTGCTTTAACACCGATAAGTGAGAGTATTCTCCTTATCTCTTCAAGGTCGCCCCTGAAAAACGGATCGTATGCAGGTACAAGTCCAAGCAGATTAACAAGCTTTTCATCTTTTTCTTTTGTTACGGGTATGTACTGTTCAAAAAAGCTCTTTATCACGATATCATAACCATAGTAAGAATTGCCCTTGAATCCGCCTGTATCAACGAATATCAGAGGATACTCGGGTCTTTCTACCTCGCTGATGACCGCTTCAACATCATCACCGATAAGATCGGTCATACAGCTTGTAACTACTACAAAAAGATCGCCGTCCATTACATCGTAGGCCGCAAGTATCTCTTTTCTGAGCTTCTCAGCACCACCAAAGATGATCTCCTTTTCACTTACATTTGAACTGGGAAGTGAAGCACCGCCGCAATAACCAACTCCCAGATATCCGCCGTAAGCAAATGAATTTGTCAGCTGACCGCCGCAGCCCTGTGCTCCGTGTATTATAGGTATTACTCTCGGAAGAGAGGTGAGAGTTGCTAGTGCGCCTCCCAGCATACATGAAAACCTTGGTCTTTCAATAAATGACATGATATCCCTCCTTATCACGCAAGTTCCGCAGGCTGATCGAAAAGTGCGGTACTAAGGTAACGTTCTCCCGTATCAGGCAGAAGCACAACTATGCGCTTGCCTTTATTCTCTTTGCGTTTAGCAAGTTCGATAGCGGCAAACAATGCTGCACCCGATGAGATACCCACCAGCAGTCCCTCAAGTCTTGCCGCTGTTCGTGCAGTTTCCAGAGCTTCCTTGTTCTTCACCCTGAATATCTCATCAATTACTTCTCTGTCAAAGATATGCGGAACAAATCCGGCACCTATACCCTGTATCGCATGAGGTCCGGGAGCTTCACCCGAAAGAACAGAGGAATCATAGGGTTCAACTGCTATAACTTTTGTATCGGGATCATTCTGTTTAAGAGCTCTGCCTGTACCTGTTACAGTTCCGCCGGTACCCACTCCTGCAACGAAGTAATCCACCTTACCATCGGTATCTCTTATGATCTCCTGTGCAGTAGTTTTTGTATGTATTTCCGGATTTACAGGGTTATCGAACTGCTGTGGGATAAATGAATCCTCTATCACCGCATTGAGTTCTTCCGCCTTGCGGATAGCACCCTTCATACCCTCTGCCGCAGGAGTAAGAATAACCTTTGCCCCAAGCTGAGTTACCAGCCTGCGTCTTTCTACCGACATACTCTCGGGCATTGTAAGTATAACTTTATATCCCTTGACTGCCCCGACAAATGCAAGCCCGATGCCTGTATTTCCGCTTGTGGGTTCAATTATGGTATAACCTTCTTTTAAAAGTCCTTTTTCCTCTGCATCTTCTATCATCGCCAGAGCTATCCTGTCCTTTACGCTTCCCAGAGGATTGAAGTATTCAAGCTTTGCATACACCTCTGCATATAGTTCGTCATCTCCTGCCAGCCTGCTTATTTTCAAAAGCGGCGTATTGCCTATAAGCTCTGTCAGATTTTCTGCTGTCTTTGACATGATCACATCACCTTTCCTTACTTGCTGCGTTTTCTGTACTCTACGATCTTTTCGATCACATAATCAGTATCAGAACCGGGCATTTCAAAATATTTCTTTCTTTGGGTCTCAAAATATCTCTGTATCCTGCTCCCGATGCGTGCGGCGATAACATACTGGCAGTTTTCCACAAGTTCAAGTCTTGCTTCTGCACCTCTGTGATCTCCGCTGCATCCTTCCTGATTTCCAAAGGATATTGTTTTTTCCTTGGCGGAAACATCATCTTCGATACGATAGATATCAAAACGTGAAGCAGAACCGAAGTGCTGGTCTACTTTATGTCCGTCCGCCGTAGCAACTGCTATTCGATATTGGCTCATAAAATTTACTCTCCTTATCAAATTCATTTATAGTTATTGTTAAAATTCATATCTTATAGATTTGATTAATATATCATATCTTACTTTATTGATTTTAATTATATCATAAAAATTCCTTCCGTCAACTAAAATATAGAGCAACGTTATTATAACATTTGACTTTCAATAACTAATATGCCTAAATTTGTTAATAAGGTATGAGTAAAATATCTCTTTGTAGTAAAATTCCTTGGATTTACAGGTTTTGCTGTAAAAGGAAATGCGTTAAATACTAAATACGTGATAACGTTACATCTCTTGAAACAGAGCTTTTCTAGTCATTAAGCTGATCAACACTTTTTGGATCATTCCATTTAACTACTGATCTGTGATAATTGATATCACCAAGCCTAAAAAACACAACATAATACGGCTTTGTTCGCAGTCCGAAATGCACCAATAAAAACGTAAAATGACAACAAAGACTCCTTATGATCTATTTCTTTTTGAATTTACATGGTACTTCCCTTCTATATTTTAGTTTTACTCATGAAACTAAAATAGTACTGCTACAGAGTGTGAGATTTGAAGATGATTGTGCAGGATATGTAATAAAAAAAGCAGGATAATCTATTGTTAAAATTATTAAATTGAAGTACAATTATAATCGCAGCGGAAGGATTCTGCATTAACTATCCATAATAAGGAGGAATATCCATGAAATTCAAACATATCATCGCTTCTGTAATTGCATCAGTAATGGTAAGCACGACAGCGCTTTCCATTACAACAAGTGCAGGAAATTACACCAGGGTATCTGTTCATGATCCATCGATCGTCAAACTGAAAGACGGAAGTTATTTCATTATCGGTTCACACCTCGGGGCTGCGCGCTCATCTGATCTTATGAACTGGACATCGGCAGCAAATTCATATCTTGGTTCTACGAGGACTACTTTTTTTAATAATATATATACTGATCTTGCCATTCCTGAAAAATGGTCGAACACCAGCGCGAACTATGATCTTTCGGGAAATTTGTGGGCACCTGATATAATCTATAATCCATTGATGAAGAAATATTGTATGTACCTTTCAGTAAACGGGGTAGACTGGCATTCATCTATTGTGCTGTGTACATCAGACAATATTGAAGGTCCATATTCATACAGTGGAACTATCGTATATTCCGGTTTTGAAACAAAACCTGCTAATTCTGCCAACAACTACAAAAATACAGATGTTCAAAAAGTTCTTGGAAGCAACCCCGATCTCAGCCGTTACCTGAACAGCAGCGGAAGATGGAATGCCGAATACGGCACAAATGCAATCGACCCATGCACCTTTTATGACGAAGACGGTAAACTGTGGATGGTATACGGCTCGTGGTTCGGTGGTATATATATGCTGGAACTGGATGAAAAAACAGGTCTGCGAGATTATAACGTAAAATATAAAACGACGTCAAGTGGAGGAGCCGTACAGTCTGATGCCTATATGGGTATCCACGTAGCAGGAGGTCACTGGGTATCAGGTGAGGGTCCTTACATTGAATATATGAAAGATCCCGCAACCAATAAGGGATATTACTATCTTTTCTTATCCTACGGCTATTTCAACAACAAGGGCGGATACAACATGCGTATCTTCCGCAGTGATAAACCACAGGGTCCATACATTGACCAGAATGGTAATTCTGCTATATTTGCACAAGGCGGAGACAATATAGCGGGCAATGTCGGTGAGCGTTTGATGAGTAACTACCAGTGGAGCTGCAATTCAAAACCAAATACAGCTCAGGGACACAACTCCGTCCTCATGGATGATGACGGTAAGCTATTTTGTATCTATCACAACAAATTTGATGATAACTATGGCGGACACGAAGTACGTGTTCATCAAATGATTATGAACGAAGATGGCTGGCCGACAGCTACATCGTATGAATACTCAGGCGAAACATTGTCTGCCAACGGTCATACAATGGAAGCTATAGTTGGTGATTATGAGCTTATCTGGCATAATCCGAACCAGAAATTTGTTAATGAGAAATCAGCTGATGTAGAAAAGCCTATCAATATCACATTAAAAGCAGACGGTACTGTCACGGGTGATATCAGCGCAACATGGAAAATAACGAAGAACGGTACACCTTACATGAGTTTTACATGGGGAGGAGTGACCTACAAAGGCGCATTTATCGTACAGAATGATGAATCGGCTCAGGAAGTCAAGAAAATGACATTTACTGCCACAGGCATAAACATCTGCATTTGGGGTAGTAAGAAAACTGCTTATGTTCCTTCGGAAGATATAGTTAATAAAACACCGATAAGTAACGGTTCGTATACCATAAAGAATTTGAACAGTGGTCTATACCTTAATGCTGATACTTCTAAAAACAGTGGCAGTGCTGAACAGAATACTGGTGAACAGGTTTGGAAAGTTATCGCGGACAGCGAGGGTTGGTACACTCTTAGAACTTCTGACGGCAAGGCACTGACTGTTGCAAACAGCAGTACTGAAAACGGCGCTGATATACTTATTGCTGATTATAACGGCAGCAATTCTCAGAAATTCCGTATACTCGATGACGGAAACGGAAATATGGCTGTGCTATCAGCTGTGTCTGGCTGCAAGGCAGGACTTGACGTATACAATATAAGCAAGGACGCAGGTGCGAATATCTGCCAGTGGGAATACTGGGGCGGTGACGGTCAGAAGTTTATATTCAAAGCTGCAGAGAATACAATTTCAAAGCCTGTTTATCCTTATGTATATCTTGTAGAGTACAACGAAAAATATCACCAGATAAGGTTTAACTGGCAACCTGTAGCCGGTGCACAAAATTACGGTATCGCAGTATATATTGCCGGTAAGTGGAGGATACAGACCCAGAGTATCGCGGGTTCAGCAACAAGCTATATCACTCCAAAGAATCTCACAGCCGGTAAAACCTATAAGGTTGCGGTGGCTGCGAAAGTAAACGGTGTATGGGGCGTTGCGGAAGCTATCAAGCACGCAGTTACAGTGACTGTAAGATAATAGAATACCAGAAAAAAAGGGAGCTGCTGCAAATACGCATCAGTTCCCTTTAATTATTTTCAGTTATTCATTAAGCGGAGGAATACATTGATTATTTTGAATTATGGTTATCCCCTTAACACACCACAAGTAAGATTACTGCACCAAAGCAGCCAAAAGCCTTAAATACGCACTGTTTCCCAGCTTACGACGGTTGAATTTGTAGCAGTATTCGGCAGCATATAACGCTGTGTGGATCTTTTCGTTTCCGTGGTAAGTTCCCATGATCATTGCTTTGAAGTTTGATATAACTTTATGCATCCAGTTCAGCTGACCGCTTGTCGGATCATATGTTTCAAAAACATGGAAGTATTTCTGTGCCAACGGTTTCTTGTAACTTCGAGCATTATCACTCTCGATCTTCGAGCCTGCGCGGATATTATCCCTGGCAAATCTACCAACAGTTATACCCTTTAAATTCGGCACATCGCTCATTTTAACGTACTCGGGATTTCCTGCTGAGTTCTTTGATAAAGCTACGATCATTTTGACTTTTTCAGTACCTCTACCACGCTTTTTACCGTGAGTCGGAGCACCGAGATACGTGTCATCAAGTTCAACGATCCCGTCAAGCAAATAGCGTTCTTCACGGCATTTCATAGCTTTTCTGATGCGATGAAGGATGTACCATGCAGTCTTGTAGGTCACCCCCAAAGACCTCATCAGCGTAACAGCAGAAACACTGCATTTGTTGCTCATAATGAGGAATGCGGTGACTATCCACAGTCTGAGCGGAATATGTGTTCTGTGCATAAAAGTTCCGTTTGTGGCGGATATATCTGCTTTACAGAACTTGCAGCGCAGCTGATGGCGTGACCTTATCCTGCGGTACTCAGAGCCACCGCAAAACGGACAGGCAAAGCCCTTTTCAAAGCGGATATCAAGCAGAAAATCCTTGCAAAAGCTTTCATCTGCGAACTTTGAGTATATCCCATCAAGTGTGATCTCAGGTTTCGGAAATCTTTTTGACATAGCGACAGCTCCCTTCGGTTTCTGTCACTATTATACAATATTTTTCGGTTTTTGAGGTCTGTTTATTTGGACAGCATTGTAAATTATCTGTGGTGTGTTAAAGGGATAACCATGTTTTGAATTATGTTTTCTGTATCCCATTGCAGTCATCCCCACTCTATCACGAAACTGTCGCATAAAGTGGCTTGGTTCATGATAACCGCATTGTTCAGCGATCTCATTTACAGATAAACCTGATGACACAAGCAATTGTTTTGCTTTTTCGATGCGTGCAAGTATCACATCTTCTTTTGCACTTATACCGAACTCTTTCTTGTAAATTCGGTGTAAATAGGTTGGGCTGATATGAAGTTCCTGCGCCATATCTTCAACAGAAAGATCTGTTTCAGGATGAAGCCATACTCGTATCTTTAACCATAACAGATCAGATTTCAACGATTCATGATCTCCCGAACTCAGCCGCTGCTTTGCTAATTCAGCTATTTCTGCAGCTTTCAGCTGCTTTTGTTCAGCTGTTCCGTCAAGTAGTGTACTGATAGACAGCACACATGGTAATCTGCTGTACTTATCTAATGGCTGAAGCCGTTCTGCTTCATACATACAGCGGAGCAATCGCTGGAATTTCCAACTTTCTGCTGAAATAGCGCTCTTTTTGAATACAACAGCAAAAAGATGATTTCCCAGCGCAGCTATAATTTCATCCTTTTCAGATGAAAGCCTGAGTGCAGTTGAAAAAAAGTGATAGTCATTCTGATCTGTAAGTATATCATTATCATCGTATAACCCGAAAAGCCATAAGATACATTCGCCCTTATCTATTGCAGCCAGCAGTTCAAAAAAGCCTCGCTGGTTGTAGAATCCTGTTGCCGGATCGATCGTGGAAATCACGTTATTTTTTCTTTGCTTATATTCCTGATAGAGTTTTTGCTGTATCAAACGAAATCCGATCGCTGCTGTATTGTTCCAGTTCATAAACTGCGCATCGTAATTGATACTGTCAACATCATAATAGTAAAAAGCTGTATATCCTAAAATCTGATCTCCGTTATTCAGTGCAGATATGGTAACAAGAACAGGAGAATGATCCTGCTCAAGCATCGGCAGAAGATGTGTTATTGGGAAACTCTGAGAATCCACATTCTGTGCATATCTGTTATAATCCATTACAAGCTGCATTGTATCAGAAAATCCTTCTCTTCTGTAAATATCGGGCCTTTCAAAATCAAATCTCCAATCACTGCAGAGACAGATGGAGATACGGTACCATCCTTGCAATGATTCCGCGCTGTCATGTATCCTTTGTATCAAACTGTCAAATGTATCCGCTCGGCTGACATGATCTGATATATCATTATTCAGGTACCTACCGCTTGTCAGATGTTTGTCTATGATATTGAGAAGTTCTCGCTCTATCCAGTTTTTTTTATTTACAGTTTTGCTTGAATATTTTAAATCAGACTTGCAGCCGCAGCTTGTACCAAAGCAGAGCCTGCTTGCAATATCAGCTTCATGGGAAATTGTTCCGGTCATATAATAATACAGTTCTGTAACAGCACGCTGTCCTTCATCGAATTTGCAACCTGACACGGTAGTGATCGAAGGTGTGTGCAACACAGCATACCATTCCCCGTCATACCCTGTGATCTTTATATCTTCAGGCACCCGGATACCTGAGGCAATAAGTCCTTCACTAAGATATATAGCCATAAGATCGCTTGCACACACGATCGCATCAGGAAGACTTTCTCTCCCGGCAGCTATCTCTCTGCCGATCAGTTCTGAGGGCTGCTTCCAAAATTCTCCAAAGTAAAGATCTTTTTCCTCGCAAAAGTCAAGTCCTGCATCGGCTAATGCTTCCAGAAATCCCGCATAACGTTCTTCTGAATTGAATTCTCCTTTAAATCCGCTCACAAAGGCAAAGTGTCTGCAATTATGTTGTTCTATCAGATGCTCTGTAAGCCGACGTATGTCCGAACGCTGATCGGAGCGTATAGTATTAAAACCTTCCTGTTTTCTTCCTATCACAACAATTGGAACAGAGATCTGACGAAGCATAGAGAAGATCATTTGTTCAGTATTATTACTGTAAAAGCTCTCAGCTATAAATATGATCCCATCAAATTTCGTTGAATTTATCAGGGTATATACATTATCCATTTTATCTGAAACAACATGGTTATTATTTGAGAGCCGCACATCTCTTATGCCCGTAAGACATATTGTGTCATAGCCAAGTGAGCTTGCCTTTGCATGAATGCCGTTGAGCAGTTCATAATCAAGAGGATCAAAAATCTCTGAGATTATAACAGCAATACGTCCGATCGCCATAAAATTACTCCCCTTTCGTCGTGATCTGTCTGAATGCCAAGATTTATAATTATTATAACGCAATTTAACGGATCTGGCAATACCTTTTATAATTATTTTAGTACTCAATAAGCTTTAATTATCGTTGATGAAATTGTATATTCAACCATTTAGCATGGTACGAATAGAGCACTCACCGTAAAAAAATTCATAGAATTCACTGGAATTTACAGATATTTTATGTTACAATTCATAATATAAATACTGATATTAACTTTTCGGTATATCGCATGATATTGTGAAATATATCAAAGTGAGGTGAATAAGGTTGGCACGCAAGAAAAGAATAGCCATTATAATGGGCAGAATATACAATAATATAAACAAAAGTCTGATCCATGGTATGCTTGTACAGGCAAATGCTCTGGGTTACAGTGCTTTTGTATTTGCTCTTAATGAAGAATGTGACAACGAACGTATAACTCATGGTGAGAAAAACCTTTTTCACGCACTTGATTTTTCTGTAATTGACGGTGTGGTGTATGCGCCATATACCTTTTGTTCCTCGGATTATTACGGATACATAGATAATTATCTCACCGAACACTGTACTGTACCTGTAGTTCGCATCGGACTTGAGGTCGGTGATTATATACCTTTCTGGTATGATGACAGAAATGAGATATCTGATATCACTATGCATCTGATATACGGACACAATTGTAAAAAACTTCTGTGTCTGACAGGTCCTGCTGATATGCCTGTGGCTCAAAACAGAGCAAAAGGGTTTATTGATGCTATGCAAAAAGCAGGACTGGAATACTCTGACAAAACAATTGTATTTGGTGATTTCTGGATAAATGCCGCCAAAGATCTTGCCACCGAGATAGCAGACCATGTGAGGGAAAAGCCGGATGCAGTTGTGTGTACAAATGATAATATGGCGATATCTCTCTGTGACGCGCTGACAGAACGTGGTTATTCAGTCCCAAATGATATCCGAGTGACAGGGTATGACGGTTCGGCTGAATCAAGAATGCACGTTCCTGCGATCACTACCTATCGGACATCACAGGAGAAGCTTGGAAAAGGGTCAGTGTGCCTGCTATATGAAAAAATAACAGGAATACATTGTGAAACTGACAATACAGATACAGGCACAATACTCTGCCGCGAAAGCTGCGGTTGCAGTAACTGCCATGAACGTGATGAAGCTTTTGATGCTGAACACAGATTGACAGAAGAAGGATATATGGACTCAATGGTATCTGCAGCATTCCATGACGCAGATACATTGGATGAACTTGTAAATGAGATGTTCGCCATGCGCTACAAGTTCATATACAACAAAGATTTCACTGACAGCCGTTTGTTGCTGTGCCTTTGCAGCGACTGGGATAATGTCAGCAATGAGTACAGGCGTGACGGATATTCGGATACGATGTACCTTATAAGTTCAGACGGGAGCAGATGCAGTTTCCGTCAAAGCGAAATTCTGCCTGAGATACTTGACAGAGAAGGATTTTCATCCACATTTTTTCTTCCTGTTCATTTTCAAGATCAGTGCTACGGATATATTGCACTTGACTTAGACGAGAATATCGATAACTTCAATATGGAATATATTAAATATTGCAGAGAGGTCAACAATGCACTGAAATACCTGAGTACGAAAAACGAGCTTAAACGCCTGCAGCATCGACAGTCCGTCAGCCTTTCAAGAGATCAGCTGACAGGATTATATGTTTTTCAGAATTGCAAAGATGTATGGGCTGAGATCCGTGATTCTTCAGCAGAAAACAATGAGCAACTCTATATGGCTGTTGTTTCCGCGGGAGGTATAAGGCATATTGAAAACAAATTCGGCTCGGTCGAAAGTGATAAGTGTATCATGACCATAGCCGAAATTCTATCAAAATGCTGCCGAAGCCGTGAATGGCTTTTCAAAGCGACAGACAGAAGCTTTGTAATGATAGGTTCAGGCAACAATCCAGACAAGCATTTAGATGAATATATAAAGAAGATCGAAGAAAAGATGTGGAGATATACGATCACAAGCAGTGAGGATCATATCATCTATATCAGATCCGAATCAAAGGTAGTTAAAGATCCGACAACTCTCAGTAAAGAAGATGTTTTAGATATGTTCACAAGAATGCTGGAGATGATCGACGAAAGAGCAGAAAAACAACTTTCCAGCCATATCCACTATTCAGAACTACTCAAACTCCGAAGAGATATCTTTGTACACCCTGAGTTCAGCTGGAGTGGTGATATGTGCAGTCAGAAACTGAATATCAGCAAATCCTATTTTTATAAGATCTATCTGCAAACATTTGGCATAAACTTTATTCATGATCTGAAAAAAAGCAGAATGAACTGTGCAAAAGACCTTCTGACCTCTACTTCCCTTCTGCTGCCCGATATTGCTGAACGGTGCGGGTATGATTATTATAACTTCATGCGCGTTTTCAAAAGAGAGTATGGAATCACACCGACACAGTACCGCAAAAACGATCATTAAAAACAATCAAGTCCGTGATAACATTTTGGATCATCACGGACTTGATATTTTATTTCACAGTGACAGTCACAGCGTGCTTGATAGATTCGCTGACAGTCCATTCTCCTTTGACCTTTGCTGCTATCGCTACCTTATAAGTCATGCCTGCAGTAAGGTTTTTGGGCGTGGTATAAGAATTTACCGAAGCAGCGATCGACTGTGTCTGAATCCTCCACTTGCCTGCAAGATATACAGCAACACCGTAATTTGAAGCACCATCAACAGTCTTCCAGGTAAATCTGATCTGATGATAGCGTTCGCTGTACCCGATATTAGTTATCACAGGATATACAGGTGATGTAATAAGATCAATATACTCAATTTCCTTGATCTCGCCGTCTGCCGAATTGAACTTAAACCCTATGTTGACCTTATCACCAACCTCATAGAATGCGAGATTTTCATTTTCGCTGTCATAATAACCATTAGCGCGGAAACGATAAGTGCCGTTGTTATCAAATGTTATTGTAGAATAACCATTGGGTTTTATATCAATTGCGCTTATCTTGTCAGCAAACTCAGCAGATACAGTTGAAGGTTGTGCGTTTTTCAGATCAAATCTTCCTGATTCATCTTTGATCTTGCTCCATGTATAGCGCATGAACCAGCCATCAAAATCTGTTATAATGCTTGAAGAACCTGCCATCATAATTGAACCTTTGCCCGAAACAGGGAAACCTCCGGGGGGATACCCGTCCGCTTCACCCTCACCGCCGTAGAAATCGGTAAATCCGAAACCATGCCCTAATTCATGGATCTGAACGTGGGGTGTGGTCGTACCATCAGCAAGACCAAGGTAATATTTATCGCTGAGTCTTTGTCCCCAGTCACCGCCGCATCCTCCGATATCCGGGAATCCTTGAGTTGCCCATATATACATATCAAACCGCTTGTCTAATCCACCGGGATACTGATAGTTCTTATCTGAAAAATGATCGAATCTCGAAAGTGAGGACGGCGCACTTGCCATTACTGTGGGTATGTTTTTGCTTTCACCGGGCTGTATCGTATAATTCTGAACATCGGTGTAAACGACCTCGTCCGAATGAAGATCCAGAAGAAGCGATCTGTCCGCAACTGCCCATCCGACAATATTTACATCTACGTGCTGATACGGCCAGTTTTCATAGCCCACCAGCCAATCTGTCCATGCATTCAGGCAATCATCCAGTACAACTTCAAGTTTCTGACGCTGTTCGTATGTGATAGCTCTTTCAGAATGCCATCGCACCACATAGTTCAATGTACCCTTACCATCAATGATTTGATCAAAAAGGGAGTTCCAGCGGCGTGTCTGTGATCCAAGTGAATTCTCACGTACTACACGGTTTTGCCATATCCAGTCTGCTGCACTCTGATATTTGTCCGGCATATCATTTATGGAGCCGGCAGCGGCGCGTATATGCCCCGTTTGTCCGATCGAAGAAGGTACGTTTCCAACGATCATTGATCCACACATCAGCAGTGTCATTGTTGATGCTGCGATGCGTCTTAATATTTTACTAGCCATTCATGTTCCGCCTTTCAAAGCATATTTACCTGTACAAGACCTATCGATATTATCAATAAGAGACTTGATATATCCTCATGCATAATAATCAGTCATTATTTTCTCTGACTGTTATATTGCTGAAAATATACCATAATATCTGCATTTTATCAATGATTATTTCGTATCAAAAGATTGCAATTTCAATCATAATATTATTGCTGAGTGATTTAGAAAACTATGTCATACATCACATTTATACATCGTATAGATCGAGAGTTTCAAATTATAATCAGTCGATGATCACATATTGACAAAAATGCAAGGTTTTCGACCGAATCAACCATTTCAACCTTAATAAAACAGTGGTATCATGCTATTATAGGTCATTTTTTTATCGTGCAGTTATACTCAGTTCATCTCGAACAGTAGTGCTGACGGTAATGATTATTATGATCGGAGGTAATATTATGAAGAAAAAATACAAACGTATTGCAGCTTTTCTTTGCACTATGCTGACTGTGGCTTCAGTTACTTTAACAGAAATTCCCTCGGGAACTTTCACAGTTTCAGCTTCTTCATCGAAACTGGTTGCTTTTCCCGGTGCTGTTGGCGGAGGTAAATATGCAACAGGCGGACGAGGCGGTGAGGTCTATCATGTCACGAATCTAAATGACAGCGGTACAGGTTCGCTGCGTGATGCTGTCAGCAAGTCAGGACGCATAGTTGTGTTTGATGTCAGCGGAACAATAAATCTCAACAGTAATATCGTATGCAGCAGCAACATCACTATTGCAGGACAGACTGCACCGGGCGGATCGGGTGTTACACTAAAGAATTACAAGTTTGGTATGGGCGGCGATAACATCATTGTACGTTATCTGAGTTCGCGTCCCGGACCCGATAAGGCAACGAGTTCAGGCAACGATGCATGGGGAGGCGCAAAGGGCTCGAATTCCGTTGTTGACCACTGTTCTCTCGGTTGGACAACAGACGAACAATGGGGACTTTACTCCAATAACGATCACTATACTGTGCAGTACTCGGTCATAGGTCCTGCAAATTCCTGGGGAGGTCATGTTAAAGGAGTTCATGGTTTCGGACTTATGATGGGAAGAAGCAACCTTACTTTCGATCACAATCTGATCTGTCACAATGTATCGCGAAACTTTCGCGGAAAAGTAGTAGGTACCGAAACTGCTGATTTTACAAACAATATCATCTACGACTGGGGATATCAGACAGCATACGGCACGATAGGGCATGTAAATTATGTGAATAACACCCTCAAAGCCGGAAACTCAACAGCAAGTGGTTATCATTACGTGCAGGTATCATCAGATGATAAATTCAAGCTGTATCTTAACGGAAACCGAATACTCAATAAAGATGGTTCATACCGTAACAGAGAGGATAATAACTGGGCTGCCATATCTTACAATCACAGCGATAAAAATCGAAGCAACACTGAATCGATAACACCGTTCACTATATTATCAGACAATGAGAATATTTCAACTGCACTGACCTGCGAAAGTGCTGCATCATCGTATGACCACGTTATCAAATTTGCAGGAAACGGCATAACGCCTGACAAGCGTACAGCTATAGACAAACAGTGTGCTGAAGAAACCCAAAACGGCACAGGATCATGCAGCGGCACCGATCCATACAGTTCATCACAATCTGAACTCAATACCTATAAGATCCAGTGCGGAGTTAAATATGAATACCCTTCTGCTGTCTACAGCAAAGAGATAACCGATAATGACAACGATGGTATGGATGACAGCTGGGAACTGGCGAGAGGGCTTGATCCGACTGATCACGAAGACTATAAGGGCGACTATTGCGGTCAGGGCTACATGAATATTGAGTATTATATAAATGATCTTACTGTTGATTCATTTCCTGATGGTGTTGTTGAACTATCACCTTCTTCTAGTGATACAAAATACGGAGCTGTTATGGATACCACCGCTAAGTATGAGATCACAGATAATACCAACAGTTCACTTCTCGCAAACACAAAGACCTGGAGACTGGAAGACTGTGGAAACAGTTATTACAGGATCATTTCAGCTGATGACGGCAGAGAACTTTCAAGCGGAAAACAATATAAGTTCGTCAAACATGGCTCAGGATATATCATATACACAAAGTCATCTGATGATATACAGTGTGTAGACGGTAATGGTACAGTATGGAAATTAACTGTCAAAGCCGAACTTGTCAGCAGCGAACTATTCACGGAATTTACTGTGCTTGATTCCGCTCACAGTTCCGGATGGAGTATAGCAAAAGATCTTTCAGCCGGTGCATTGGTTTTTGGTGACCGTGATGTAGTGTATACTTCGATACCAGATAGTCTTACAGGTGCTGAATACCTTATAACTGCCTGCGATTCCAAACTCTATGATTCTGACCTTGCAACGTTCAGGGCAGGAAAAGATATGACAGTTTATATAGCGCTCGACAACAGAGTGTCGGCAAGACCGGTATGGCTTTCTAACTATACTAAAACAGGCATGACTATACAAAATAACAATTCTGTGACCTTTGACATTTATCAGAGAGACATAAAAAGCGGAACGATCGTCACTCTCGGAACAAACGGACAGAGTTCAAGCTGTGTAAATTATACAGTATTTGCAAAAGCATCTGTGGTTCCTGAGGAACCAGAATATCCTGAGATAATCAACATTGAATACAGTGAACAGTATCACCAGATAAGATTTACCTGGAAACCTGTGAATGGTGCCACAAACTACGCGATTGCAGTATATCTCGCGGGCAAATGGAGGATCCAGACACAGAACATACCTTCATCATCACTCAACTATACAACTCCAAAGAACCTGACTCCGGGCAAGACATACAAGGTAGCAGTTGCTGCCAAGGTTAACGGAGAATGGACAGTCAACGAATCTGTAAAGCACGCCATAACAGTAACTGTAAGATAGTTTTTCAAATAAATACAATTCTTCTGCAATTACCAAAACATAAACAATAAAAAGCCTGCATAACATATTATTGCTATGCAGGCTTTTAGTTTTGGTTCATTTTTTGATACGCACTATTGAATTCTTAGGGAAAATCAGATCAGATTTCATAGAGAACTTCATGGCTGCATGATTAGCAGTATCGATCGGCTCCCCTTTTTCATCAAACAGTTCAGATGCGATAAGAGTCACTGGTTCACCCTCAGGTGAAAGGATCTCAACCTCGTCACCTTTATTAAATTTATTTCGTTGTTCAGCGTATATCATTCCATTTTCACAGTGTTCGATAACAGCTACAACATCATATTCGCGGACGTATCCACTATTCTCATAGTACTGACTCTCACGAGGATTACCGAAAATAAATCCGGGGCAATATGCACGATGGCTTACCTTGTATACCTCGTCTTTAAGCCACTGAGGAAGCTTATAATCATCAGGTGCAGACTTATAGATATCCATTGCCTTACGGTAAGCATTAGTAATTACAGAAACGTAGTAGGAGGATTTAGCACGTCCTTCTATCTTGAAACTGTTGACACCAGCCTTAGCAAGTTTATCGATATGTTCTATAAGACACATATCCTTGGCATTAAGGATGAAGGTTCCTCGTTCATCTTCAAATATCGGATAAAACTCATCAGTTCGCTTCTCTTCCATAAGGTGATAGCCCCAGCGACATGGCTGAGCACACTCCCCTCTGTTGGCATCACGGGAAGTCAGGTACTGAGAAAGCAGACATCTTCCCGAAAAGCTGACACACATAGCACCATGAACAAAACATTCGATGTCAAGTTCATCAGGAGTCTTATCACGTATTTCTGATATTTCCTCTAGGGTAAGCTCTCTGGCAAGCACTACCCTTTTAGCGCCCATATTATAGAACTCATTAGCTGTAACATAATTAACGATACCTGCCTGAGTTGAGATATGTATCTCAGTATCAGGCGCATATTTTTTCGCAAGTGAAAGCAGACCGATGTCGGTTACTATAAGTGCATCTACACCTGCATCAACTGCATTTTTAACAAAGCCCTCAAAATGTGGTATCTCGTTGTTATGAGGCAGAGTGTTACAAGTCAGGAACACTCGTTTTCCTCTGGAATGAGTTATTTCACAAGCCTGAGCAAGAAGCTCGGGAGTAAATTTAGCAGAAGCTGCCCTCATTCCAAAAGCAGTTCCACCAAGATAGACTGCATCTGCGCCAAAATCCAGCGCAGCATGAAGTCTTTCCATATCGCCCACGGGCGAAAGTATCTCAAGAAGATCGGACATTATCTATCCCTACCAATTCTTATCATTTTATTATAGCTTATTCATTATTATCTTCGACGTTATCATCAACGACCTGGTCACTTCTGCCTGCTTTTACAAGATTCTTTTCATGCTCATCAAGTGTTTCAGCATAGAAAGTTTCGCCAGTTTCAAGATCATTACAGAAATAATAATAATTAGTTTCAGCAGGATCAAGTACAGCTTTGATAGCATCCATACCTGGATTACATATAGGTCCGGCAGGCAGACCATCAATAGCATAAGTATCATAATACTCGATGTAATGATCTATCGTAGCTTCATTTGATTCCTGAGTCTTGATGACTTTTTCTATATAGTTGTAAGTAGTATCAGACTGAAGCATCGGGAACGTATCCGAATCTTTCAGACGGTTAAGGAAAACAGATGCGACTTTTGGCATCTCTTGAACGTTGGCAGCCTCCTGCTGAACAATGGAAGCAAGAGTAATAGTCTGATTAAGACTGAGTCCACGATCATTCATCTTTTTATACAATGCATCATTGATCTTAGAATCATAGTGATCACGGAGTATCTTAGTGATATTATAAGGAGTATCATCAACATAGAACTCATAAGTATCAGGGAAAAGATATCCTTCTCTGGGGAATAGTGTGTTCTTTGAATCTGTCAGATATCCCTCAAACTTATAGCCCATATCCTTGTTGAATTCAAACAGGAAATCACCCGCAGGACATACCTTATTTTCTTCGAGCTTTTTAGCAATATCTATAAGGTATTCACCTTCAGTAAAGGTGACAGTTACCGTTTTAAAACTCTCTCTCTGCTCTGCAAGTTTATCAATAATATCAGAATATGAATCCGAAGGCTTTAACTGAATATCTCCGGGATAAATGGTATTAGCCTTCATTAACTTGACAGTATAAATAAACAGTTTTTTGTTTTTTATGATGCCGTTTTCTACAAGCAAGTCAGCAATATCATCATTGTCTGAGCCTTTAGGTATATTAAACGTGATCACATCATCACTTTTACCGATGCCATAAAACTCCATTCCAAGAGTTAATCCACTGACAGCAAGAAGAAGTGATAAAGTAAGGATAATGGTTACAAGAATTATACCGCCAAAGATAGAGCCGTTGAATCTCACACGGGACTTTTTCTTCTTTTTATTGCCTGATCTCGAATTACCTTTTTTCTTATTAGTATCAGCGCGACGTTCTTTTGAAGGATGAGATCTGTTATTTGATGACTTTCTGACTGGAATTTCATCCTCGTCATCTTCATCATCTTCTTCATCAAATCCATCGTCTGGATCTTTTCCAAAATGTTTTTTCAGATCTTCATTTACGGAAGAGATAACAGGATCATCGGTAACATCATTATTGTCTTCTGCTGATCCATCAGATACCTTCTCGGTCTCCTCCTTGGCATCAGACGATGCAGGCACTTCATTATTACTGCTTTCTGTTTTTTCTTCTTCAATAATAACAGAAGAAGTTCTTCTCCTTCTGTTATTATTTTTAAGTGAAGCTAAAAGCTCATCTATCTCGTCGATATCTGTATTCTTTTTAGTTTTTTTGTCATTGACGGAAATATCATCGGTATTATTTTTGTTGTCGCCGAGTATATCGTCGATATCGAATTTTTTGTCACTCATTCATTTTGACTTCCTTTCATTATTATTCCTTACCTTTAAGTTTGAACCAACCTTTTTCAGTAACAATATGATCAACGCTGATATCATACTTGTCCCTGGGAAGTTCACCGTCAGTCATGCAGCTCTCACAGCAAAGTCCTACAGTAATACCACTGAAGTCTGTAAGAAACCTGTCATAAAAACCTTTGCCGAATCCCAGTCTGTAACCAAGCCTGTCAAAGCTTAGCCCGGGAACAAGGCACACAGATTCCGTGAAACTGTCAATGCGTTCACAGCTGTTCTTAGGTTCCAGTATACCGAAATGACCACACTCAAGGTCATCGAAACTATCGATCCTGTAAAAATGCATGATATTGCCGTTTTCACATCTTGGACAAAGAATGCGTTTTTTTTCACCATTCATTATCCTACCGAGGATATGATCTATTATCTTCCTGGTACCGATCTCGATATCACCTGAGACATATACAAGTATATCACTGCAATTATCCAGTATGCCGTTCTGAACAAAACAGTCAAATACTTTCTGATCTATCACACTTTTTTCCTCCGTTGTGAATGAAGATCTGATATCCTTGAAGTACTTTCTCAGCTGTTGCTTGGTCAATTCTGACATTGGATACCCTTTCTGATATTTTCTGCTTTAGCAGCGGAAACAAGTTCAGATACAAGTGTAAGTGCAAAATCAACTGCAACACCCGCACCTTTTGCAGTTATGAACTTTCCATCGACCTCAACGCTCTTTTCAGAGATAACAGCTCCTTCAAGGTCTTTTTCAAATCCGGGAAAACAAATAGCTTTTTTACCTTTCAGCAGTCCCTTGTGACCGAGTATACTTGGAGCTGCACAAATAGATGCTATATATTTATCGTTCTTAACGCAATAATCTATGGCAGCCTGAACATAGTCATTGTTTTCAAGGTTGATCGTACCAGGCATACCACCCGGTAGAACTATCATATCCACATTTTCATCAAGTACGACTTTGTCCACGGTGATATCTGCAGCAAATGTAACCTTATGCGCAGCAGTAATATACTCATCTTCTACTCCCACCGTTACAAGTTCAACTCCTGCACGCCTTAAAATATCTATGGGGGCTAGAGCCTCAATTTCTTCAAAGCCGTGTGCCAGAAATACGTATACCATAGGATTTTCCTCCAATTATTTAAAACTTACTGTATATTTATGTAAAAGATATTCGGGATGATAGGATAATTTTGAACGACGAAGGCCTTCAATTCCGAGATCCTCTTCCCTGTTGATATATTTAAGATGCGACGCATATTTTTTTGCAAACTGATTGCAAATCATAGGATAAGCTCCGTTAATATCACTTCTTGCTTTTTCGATATGCACAACAAAAGTATCGCTGTTTAACTGTTCTCCCACTGTCATACCGACTATTTCATCACCGCATCGGAGTATCCCGCCTTTCAGTCCAAGATAGTCCATATTCATCAGAAAACGATGGATAGCATACTGTTCTATAGCTGCTGAGCCATTATAATCACTGCCCGAGTTATACAAGTCAGCTGCGAAAAGTATACAGTCATCGATATCATCGGAAGTGATCTCATCGAAAGACCAGTCATTATCCATGAATCTTTTTATATGATTTCTTTTGCCGTGATACTTTTTTCCCTCCAAAGCGATAAGGTTATCAGACAAATATATATAATCCGAGCTTCCGCGGTCATAGTAATATGTTATCCTATCTCCGTAAAACTCTTTCATCCATTCAAGATCACATTCCGTTACTGAACAAACTTTAAATGGATGTCCGTTATTTGTTATATATTTTTCAAGCTCGTCCAATAGCGATATCATCTGCTCTATACCCTCAGTATCACTGCGGGAACCGGCAGGTAATACAATAACAGGTTCTCCTGCGATAAAACTCATCAGTATATAATGGTCTTTACTCAGACAAATAAGGGAATCACTGAGCCTGTGCCATGCGTAATTATTTGCAAAACTGTATTCGCAGCCGCGTCTGTCAGATACCGCCAATCTTGAATTGATCTCGTCGCGGTCAGTAAGCTCGATCTTTCTGAAATCAAACATTTATTACTCTATGATCTCCGTCAGCTTATTAAATATTGCTTCAATGCTGAGAGGCTCATTTCCACAGCTGCATTCAACAATATCCCATCCTTGTTTTTCAGCAGTGAAGAGTGCCGCCTTACGGCACATATGCAAAAATTCTATGTTTTTTTCATGTATATCTTTTTTACTCTCATCTCCGCCATACCTTGCTGAAAGCAGGCGCTGAGAGATCTCGATCGGCATATCAAGGAAAATTACTTTATCCGGTTTCGGAAGACTGAGTTTACAATATTCATAATCCTCAAGCCATGCAAGATAGTTTTCCCATTCATCTTCGGGAAGTTTGGTCATCTGATAAATGCAATTGGATGTTACATACCTTGCAGCCAGAATAAGACAGCCATCATTATAGTCTTTTTCCCAGTATTTTTTGTAACTTATATATCTGTCAGAGGCATAAAAGCTTGAAGCTGCATAAGCATTGACTGCCTCCGCACTTCCGGCTATCTCTCCATTAAGATACATCTTTACAAGAGTTGAGGATGGGTCTTCATAATCAGGAAAGCTAATGGCTTTAAGCTTGACATCCTTATTTTTAAAATACTCTGAAAGCTTTTCAAACTGAGTGGATTTTCCGCTGCCGTCAAGACCTTCCAGAACGATAAGTTTATATTTCATCTTTAAGCACCTTGTATTTTTCACGAACTTCAGCTATTTTTCCGCAGGACATCTTGCCTTCTGGACATTTACCTGTGGCAACGCATGAAGGGCCTGCGTTTCTGAAAACATTCGGTGCCACTTCACAACAAAGCCTAAGCATCTCATCGGCAACTGCCTTTATTTCCCACTGTGCTCTGTTGCAGCAGCGGTGTTCAAAAAAGTTGAACAGACTTCTTACATTCATAGTCACAACGATCTTGGTCTCACAGGCATTTGGAAGAACAAATCTGGCATCTTCATTTGCTTTTTTTCTGGCATTACGCGATGCTGTTTTCTCATCCTGACCCAAGGCCATAAACTCAGCCTTGTGCTTTTCTGTAAGCAGTTCAGCGATCTTGTGATAGCTTTCTACAAGCATATCCATAGTGCGGTCAAATTCTTCCTTAGCTTCAGGCAATTCTTCTATCTCAGGGGGAGTAATGAAATCAAAACCATCCTCATTGACATAACGCTGGCTTTTCTGCGAATATGAAGCTATCCTGTGCCTTACAAGCTGATGTGAGCAGGCGCGCGATATCCCTTCGATACCAAAAGTGAAGCTGACGTGTTCCATAACGCTCTCATGACCGATGGCAGCAAGCATATTGACGAATTCAGCTGTTTTTTCTTCGGTAAGTCCATCTTTTAGAGACCCGATATCGCTGCTTGAATAGCAAAGTTTAGCTGCAGTAGCAATAATTTTTTCGGGTTCTGGAGTATGGGCTATAAGCATTACTTTCATCATTCAACTATCCTTTCATATCATATTTATATTTATTATAACATTAAATTCTAATCAAGTCAACAAATATTCGTAAATTTAACAAAATGACCACGAAAAAAAGGCAGATAAACTCTGCCTTTGAATAATTTTATAATCCTATTTGACCACAAGAAGCTGTTCTTCAGCATTTTCAAGCATAAGCTCGGTAATATTATCACCGCCCATTATTCTGGCGATCTCATATTTTCTGCCCTCGTGATCAAGTTTTCTTACGCTGGTAACAGTACGGCCGTCAACAATGTTTTTTTCAATAAGCAAATGATTATCTGCCATAACTGCGATCTGAGCAAGATGGGTAACACAGAGAACTTGTCTGTGTCTTGAGATTTCACGGAGTTTCTGACCGATTTTCTGTGCTGCTCTTCCGCTTACACCTGTATCTATCTCATCAAAGATAAGCGTATCTATCGAATCCTTTTCAGCAAGTACACTTTTCAGCGCAAGCATTATTCTTGAAAGCTCACCGCCGGAAGCGATCTTGGCTATAGGTCTAGGTTCTTCACCGACATTTGCGGATATAAGAAACTCTATATTATCCATTCCGTTCATTGTAAGCTTGCCATGCTGCTGCTCAACGACCAGCTTGACATTCGGCATATTAAGAAATCCCAGTTCTCCTGTGACCTGATCAACAAAACGTTCAGCTGCATTTTTTCTAAAATCCGAAAGTGTTTTCGCTTTAAGAGATACCTCCGTTAGCAGACGGCTTTTTTCATCTTCCAGCTCCTTGGCGCTCTGTTCCGAACTTGTCAGCTCATCTAGTTCTGCCTGACTGGTATCCAGGGTATTTATAACATCACTGAGCTCAGGACCGTATTTCTTGCATATCCTTCTAAGTTCATCTGAACGTTGATTCAGCCAATCAAATCGTTTTGGGTCAACATCAAGTCTATCAAGTATATTTGAAAGTTCTCCCGAAATATCATCGAGTTCTATTATCGCAGAATTCAATCTGTCATTGAGCGGAGCAAGTTCTGACATGATATCACTATAAGGATATATCTTATCAGAGCATTCAGAAACAAGTTCGGAAATACCGGCAGTATCATCATCACCTGAAAGAATCATCTGTGCAGCATATACTGCTTCGGATATAGCAACCGAATTTTTTGATACCTCAAGTTCTGCAGAAATCTGATTTTCCTCGTCGGGATCTGTAATATCGAGAGTACGTATCTCGGAAATTATATCTTCAAGCTCGGAAATACGCAATGCCTTCCTGCCTTCTTCTTTATGAAGCTTATTAATCTTCTTAGCAATATCCTGTAATTCACGGAAAGACTTCTGATAATCTGAGATCAGAGCTTCAGAACCTGCGTAACCGTCAAGTATATCAATATGCTTTTCCGGTGACATCAGGATCTGATTGTCATGCTGACCGTGTATATTCACCAGAATACAGCCGATATCGCGAAGAAGAGATACATTAACAGGTCGCTGATCTATTCTTGCGACACTGCCGCCGTCAGAACGTATCTCTCTTGTCAGAAGGATCTGACCTTCTTCACATTCAATACCCATATTTTTAAGCTGTTCAAGCACAGTTCCATGAATATCAGTAAAAAGCCCAGATATAACGGCCTTATCTGCCCCGGTACGGACTATATCCTTGGTAACACGCTGTCCGAGTATAGCATTGATACCGTTTATCAGTATAGATTTACCTGCACCTGTTTCACCGGTAAAAGCGTTAAAGCTCCCGTTAAACTCAATTGATGCTTTTTCAATCACTGCGAGATTTTCGATATAAAGCTCTCTTAACATTTATTTTTCGTCCTTGCTGTACAAAATAGTATTAAGCTCGCGCACTAGTCTTTCGGCATCTTTCTGTGTTCGCATAAGCATGAAGATAGTATCGTCGCCGGCAATGGTACCAACTGAATTCTCTATATCAGTATTATCAAGTTTAGCACATACTGCCTGAGCCATACCGACATGGCATTTGATAACAACGGTATTTATAGCATGATCTACACATATAACAGAACTATGTAATAGTCTGAGTGTATCACTGCTGCCACTGTCAAGTCCTTCCCTGCTAAGACGGGGTACAGAGTATCTGCTGACACCAAGTTCATCGCTGACCTTTATCAGTGATAACTCTTTTATATCCCTGGAAAGAGTAGCCTGTGTCACTGTCATACCATTTTCTTCCAAAGCTGCTCTGAGATTTTCCTGAGTATCTATGACTCTTTCCTGAACAAGCCGAAGTATAAGTTCATGACGATCGGTTTTCATAATTATCCCTCCGTATCTTTAAGAGGTCTCATAAGTTTATTATTGACCGATGAAAAAAAGCTTCCGCCACAGATATCAATGATGTCAAGACTTTCCTTTGCACGGCGTATACTTATCTCATCACCGTCAGACAACCTGTAAACAATATTTCCATCCACATTGAGATGTACATGGGCATTATCTGCTGTATGGCATTTTACCTTGATATCGCTGGAAGACGAGAAAATCATCGATCTGGCAAATAACGTATGAGGGCATATCTGAGTAAATTCTATACACTCCATCTCAGGTTCTATTATAGCACCGCCTGCTGAAAGTGAATAAGCCGTTGCACCTGTTGCTGTGGAAAAGATAACACCGTTCGCTCTGATTAGAGAAACTATCTGACCATCTTTGACAACTTCAAAATCAGAGATCTTACAGTCATCAGACCTTGACACAACAACATCATTCAAAGCTGAATAGGTGTCTTCCTTGCCGCTTGCAGATGCTTCAAGCATCATTCTTCTGCTGATAGTATACTTGCCTTCCTTCAGGTTACGAAGAAGATCAAGCTGAGAATGCTCAAGGGATGCCATAAAGCCAAGTCTGCCGCAGTTTATTCCGAGTATAGGTGTTTTAAGACGTGAAGCACGACCGGCACACTTAAGTATCGTACCGTCACCGCCGATCGCTATAATAATATCAGCATTATCCATGCACTCCTCTGTGCTGCCGAAAACCATACCTTCAACATCTGAAAAAACGTCTTTATACTTCTCACTTACAGAGAAACCTATACCGCAGCTGCGAAGGACATTACAAGCCTCAACAGTAAATTCTTCACAGCGATTTTTTCCAAGATTCGGATATAAAAATACTTTCATTTCAATCACCTACTAAAAAAGCATTGTCAACAAGCTTTTTCAAATCAATAGGAGCAGACTTGGACATACCGTCTTTAACAAGATAAGCCAAATATTCCCTGTTTCCGTCACCTCCGGTTATTACTGACGGAACGATACCCTTTACAGATAATCCACAATCAGTAAAAAACACAGTCATACTGCTAAGAACACGGAGATGATCCTTTTTATCCCTGACAATACCTTTTTTGTTTAAAGCTGACTTTCCGGCTTCAAACTGCGGTTTGATCAGTACCGCCATTTTACCGCCCGTTCCTAGACATGACACCAGCGCAGGAATGACCTGTGTCAGAGATATGAAGGAAAGATCAACACTGATGAATCCGACAGATTCAGAGAAATCGTCAGGTGTCAGATATCTTGCATTAACACCTTCCATATTGATAACACGCTCATCTTTAACAAGGCTTTCGTCCAGTTGACCGTGGCCTACATCTACAGCATAAACCAGTCTGGCTCCGCGTTTAAGCATACATTGGGTAAAGCCTCCGGTCGAAGCGCCAATATCAGCACATACAACATCGGATATATCAAGCTGAAAAGCTTGAAAAGCTGTTTCCAGTTTGATAAGACCTCTTCCAACATAGTCAAAGCTGCTGTCATCTACCTCGATCAGATCGCTGTCACCAACCTCGGCAGCAGGCTTGGTACAGACCTTGCCGTTTATCCTGACACAGCCTGACTTGATCATAGATTTGGCTCTTTCCCTGCTTTTAGCTAAAGCCTTTTCTGTAAGATAGATATCAAATCTCATGTCCTATCCTTTCTTCGATAGTACGAGCTATTTTATCTGCCGAAAGTCCAAGTTCATCCAGAAGCACATCGGGTTCACCATGATGTACCAGGGACTTTATATTGAAGGCTTCAACATTTCCGCAAAGTGCAGATAGTTTCTGTGAAATAGAGCCTTCAGAATAAGCTTCTTCAAAAAAGAATACCTTATCATATTGCTTTAAAGTATCAATAACAGTATCTGACAAGGGAAATATCTTTACAAGCTTCATAACGTCACAATCTATATTTTTACTTCTAAGAACAGAAGCAGCCTTTTCAACGTTGCTGTATATTCTACCGTATGATACAAGCAGTACTGAACTGTTGTGTTCAGTTATATAAGTGCCTGTGCTGACAGTGTCAAGTAAATTACCTGACGGTTCTTTTCCTCTCGGATAACGTACTGCAACGATACCCTTATCCTCAAATACAGCTTTTTTAAGGCACAGCCTAAGCTCGTCATAATTTGAAGGAGAATATATAGTTATATCCGGAACAGCTGTCAGGAAAGATATATCAAAAATACCCTGATGAGTCTCGCCATCACTGCCCACTATACCTGCACGGTCAACACATATAACAGCATGAAGACCTCCTATAGCAAGATCATGTATAAGTTGATCATAGCTGCGCTGTAAAAAAGTGGAATATACAGCAAAAACAGGTATCATGTCTGCAGAGGCAAGACCTCCGCAGAAAGTAACTGCGTGTTCCTCAGCTATTCCTACATCGAAAAATCTATCGGGAAAACTCTTTGCAAAATATTGCAGACCTGTACCGTATTTCATAGCTGCCGTTATTGCACATATACGTTTATCTGAACGAGCCAGCCTGCAAAGTTCCTTACCCATTACAGTAGAAAAACTGTCAGCACTGACCACATCCGGATTACCTGTGGATATTTCAAATGATCCGACACCGTGAAATTCACCCGGATTAGCCTCTGCCGGACCGTAGCCCTTGCCTTTTATTGTATTTACATGAATGAAAACAGGTTTTCTGAGTGATTTTGCTGCACGCAGCCCTGCTTCAAGCTCTTCTATATTATGACCATCTATAGGTCCAATAAATTCAAAACCAAGCTCATCAAACATTGTGCTGTGAAGAAGCATATTTTTGAATGCATTCTTGGATGATCTGACAACATACTTGACCGGCTGACCTACTACAGGTGTAGCATCAAGTACTTTTTCTACGGCAGATTTAGTCTTTTTATACGAGGATTTAGTTCGCAACGTCGAAAGATATTTTGCCATACTACCCACATTACGAGAAATTGACATCTCGTTATAATTGAGTATAACTATGATATTCGTATCGCTCTTACCCGCATTATTGAGCCCTTCAAAACTCAATCCGCCCGACATAGCGCCGTCACCAAGTACAGCGATGGCGTGGTGATGATCACCTTTCAGCTTATTAGCGTAGGCAATACCAAGAGCTGCTGAGATGGAATTTGAGCTATGTCCGCTTATAAAAGCATCATGCTCGGATTCATCGGGACGGCAAAATCCGGATATCCCACCCTCTTTACGAAGGGTAGAAAATTTATCGCGCCTGCCTGTAAGGATTTTATGTGTGTAAGCCTGATGACCTACGTCCCATACTATTTTATCCTTCGGAGAATCAAAAACCCTGTGCAGAGCTACTGTAAGCTCAACTGTACCAAGATTTGAAGCCAGATGCCCGCCGTTTTTTGAGACAGTCTTTATCAGCATTGTCCTTATTTGTCTGCAAAGATCATTACACTGTTCAGTCGTCAGCTTTTTGAGGTCTGCAGGCAGATCAAGACGATAAAGATCAACTTTTTTGTCCGCCATTAATCTTTAACTCCCTTCGCTGAGATCATGAGCGTCTTTCAAGCAGCTCGCGGGTAAGCTCGAAAACAAATTCGTTATTTTCAAAATTCTTCAACGCACCAAGAGCCGTGACAGTAAGCTGAGCAGCTTTCTGTCTTGAACGCTGCAGTCCAAGCAGTGAAACATAGGTATTCTTATGCTGTTCGCTGTCGCTTCCAATCGGTTTTCCAAGCTCTTCAAATGTGCCAGTAACATCAAGGATATCATCCACGATCTGGAAAGCTCTGCCCATAGCCTGTGCATAATCTGCAGCTGCTGGGATGTATTCCATCTTTCCGGAAAGCACGACTCCCATAACACAGGCGGCTTCAATAAGAGCACCAGTTTTACATGATTGAAGCCGATTCAGTGTTTCGATATCTATTACTTCATTTTCTGTTTCAAGATCTATTACCTGACCGCCGATCATACCATCAGTTCCTATGGCCTTTGAAAGAACTGAAACGAGCATAACAGCAGTTTCAGCGGAGATGGTCCCCTCCATAGCACAATCAGTTATAACTTCAAAAGCAAGTGTATTGAGGGCATCACCTGCAAGCAGGGCTATATCCTCACTAAACGCCTTATGACATGATGGTTTTCCTCTTCGGAAATCATCGTTATCCATACATGGAAGATCATCATGTATCAATGAGTAGGTGTGAATAAGCTCTACCGAACAAGCGACCTTTATCATTTTATCGATATCCTCTCCGCCGCACATACGGTAGAATTCAAGCACCAATATCGGTCTGAGCCTTTTACCGCCGGCTGTAAGGGAATACTCCATAGCTTCCAGTACAACACTCTGAAGTTCTGGTTTATTTTCAGTGAATCTCAACAGCTGCTCATCTATTTTAGCACAGTAGGCTTTCAGTAGCTGTTCGTGTCTATCAGTCATCTGTATTATCTCCGTTCATATTTTTTACAGTGAGCTTTGCGTTTTCCAGCATTTTTTTGCTGTCCACAGTCAGACCCACGCCCTCTTTATAAAGATCAAGCGCCTTATCAAGAGGAAGTTTATCACTTTCAAGCTGCCTGACTATATCATCAATTCTCTGCAGATTTTCTTCAAATGTCATTTATATCAGCCTTTCGGTCATTGATCTTAGTTATTACAGCATTCGCACTGCCATCGGAAAACCTCACTAGGACATCCATGCCCTCCTTTAGTTCACTTACAGAAGTCACGGCTGTGTCATCGTTTTCTACAAGCGCATATCCTCTTCCAAGAACATTGAAAGGACTGAGAACCTGCAGCTGCGATGCAGCCCTGTCAAGCCTTAGTTCACTTAGCCTGAGTTTGTTTTCAAAAAGCATCCTGAGTTTAGTTTCAGCTTCTTTTAGTCGTTTTTCTGATTCAATAAGGCGACGTTTAGGTGATGATGCTTTCAGCCTGGTATCAAGCTTTTCTACATCGATCATTTTTTCACGCAGGTATAAGCCAAACGCCGTGTCCAGCCTTGCTTTCATTACATTAACAGATGAATAGAGATCCGTAATATCGGGCGTAGCAAGTTCAGCAGCTGCTGACGGAGTCGGTGCACGCATATCAGCGGCATAGTCTGTAAGCGTTGTATCAGTTTCGTGGCCAACAGCAGATATTACCGGTGTAGCACATTCAGCCACAGCCATGACAACGCATTCGGAATTGAAAGCATTAAGGTCTTCTGAAGAACCTCCGCCCCTTGATAAAATGATCGTATCAGCACCACTTATGTCAGCAGCTCTCAAAGCAGCTGCTACAGAAGCAGGCGCAGTATCACCCTGTACTGTAGCCGGATATATCTCTACTGTACATAAAGGATATCTTCGCCCGACGATATTAAGTATGTCCTGCAAAGCAGCACCGCCAGATGAAGTTACAACAGCAAGCTTTTTCGGTACAAGCGGTATCTGCTTCTTTTTTTCTTGATCAAATATGCCAAGTTTTTTCAATTTCTCTTTGAGGAGCTCTGTCTGTGCGTAAACTATACCGGTATTACCGAGCATAGCTATCTCTGTAGCGATTATCTGACAGCTGCCCTCTCGTTCATAGACCTCGACATCGCCCATAACAAGGACGCTCATACCATTTTCAGGCAATGCTTTCAGCTTTTTTACACGTCCTGCGAACATGATGCATTTTATCGAACTTGATTCGTCCTTTATTGTAAAAAATGCATGACCGGTCTTGAAATGTATATTGAAATCAGATATTTCTCCTTTTACAGCAGCGCCTTTAAATTTAAGTTCCTGCTTTATCTTGAAAGCCAGCATTCTGTTCAACTGACTTACTGTAAGTACGCTCATTAAGCCTTTCCTTTCAATGCTGCATAAAGTGCAATTCCAACTGCATTATCCCCTGAAAACTCAGGAGCGGCAAAATATGCGTCAAATCTGTTGGAAAGCTGATCGGCAATAAGCTTATCCGCCATGACACCTCCTGCATATATAACAGGCATATTTCCATATTTTTCAAGACCTGCCTTGGTCATCATTGAAATTGTCTCACAGATATAATCCAGACAGAACTTAGACGTATCCTCAGGTGACTCCCCTTTTTCAAGCATAGCTTTACATTTATTTTCAATGCCTGAAAGAGAACAGTCCATCCCGTTAACAGAAGGTTTGATCCTGAAATCCCTGCTGCTTTTACGAGCAAGTGCCTCTAACTTCTCACCGCATGGAAAATCAAGCCCAAGCCTGACACCAAGCCTGTCGATGCACTGACCTGCTTTAAGGTCAGTAGAATGTCCTGCTACTGTCAAAGAAATGACCTTTTCTTTGTCCCTTTTGCACAGCAGCATATCAGTTGTACCGCCGCTGACATGGAACGCAAGAAAAGGCTCGTCATTTTCAAGAAGTCCGAGTTTGCCGCAGGAATAAAGAGCTGCGAGCACATGCCCCTTCTGGTGAGAGGTTCTTGAGGGTTCTATACCCAGAGATGCTGATACAGCTCTGCAAACATTTTCTCCAACCAGAAAGCATGGCATATAAGACCCTTCAACTTCTCGTGGAGCATAGGAATAAGCACAGCCAGATAGTTTTGGCACACCGTCAAACAATTCCTCCATAAGCTCAGGAAGCTGTTTTGTATGATGAAACACAGCATCAGATTGTCTTAAACCGCGTTCACCTTTTTTTACAGGCAGCAGCTTTCTGCAGGACTTCACAATGCCTGTACAGCTGTCATACAACGCACAACTCGTTCTGTAATTACTGGTGTCTATACCTAAGTATATGCCCATTAATCCTCGTCCTTTTTGATATCCTTAGCAAATGAACCAAGAAGACCATTAACAAAAGCGATATCAGGTTCAAGCGCATATTTTTCAGTAAGACTTACAGCTTCACTTATGGCAACATTAACAGGAACCTTATCATCATAAAGTGCCTCATAAATAGCCAATCTGAGTACAGACAGATCAACTTTCGGAATACGGCTTACAGCACGCTTGTCAGAATATTTGGATATGATAGAATCAAGCTCATCCTGCTTTTCAAATATACCACGAACAAGAGCCTTGACCTCATCATCTACCGAAATGAATTCGCCCAGTTCCTGAGCGCTATTAAATATATTTTCCAGTTCATCATCCATAAACAGCTTTTCAAAAGACAGCAGAAACGCAGCCTGCCTTACTTCTCGTCTACCTGCCACAAAAACACTCCTAACAAAAAATAATTTGATACACCGATGTTATCAGTGTCAGTCTTCATTAAAATGTACACCGCAAACAGTTACATTTACCTTGGCAACAGTTAATCCAAGCATAGTTTGCACGGCACTCTTGACCTGATCCTGGATCATCTCGGATGCTGAAATAGCATTAGTGCCGTTATTAAGTATGACACCTATCGAAACGGAAAGAACGTCATCAACAAGACCAATCCTAATATTTCCGACGCTTTCCTGTCTGAGCCATATTTGTCTTGGAGTCTTCATAACAGGTGCAACGCCGTAAACACCCTCAACTTCAGTTATGGAATTTGTTATTATCTGTGCTATAACATCCTGATTAATATGAAGACTTTTTTCGACCTTATTGGTGTTTTCTGACATAATGATACCTCCCGTAAATGGATAAGCGGGACATTTGCCCCGATATTTGTATACTTGAATATATTATAACATATTATTCTTCAAAAGTAAAGACGCAGAGCAATAAAAGTGTATATTTTTTCTTTTAGTGAACTTAAATTTGTATTTAAATCACTGTCACCGCTCCTCCAAAATGTCATCCAAAAGTGAACGTATCCTGTCAAGGACAGATACCGTATTTTGTCCATGAAAAAGCATCGAAAAAAAACAAACTGACTGATCAGGCATTTGTATAACGCAAATGCCTGATTTTTCCTTTTTCGTCTCGCACTTTGCCCAACTTCGAACTTGTTTTTTGCCATTATGCTCAAATTTTATGTTATAAATTCAAATTATATTAATACAAACTTGACATAATGGTTAAATGATGATAAAATAAATACATGAACTGGATGTTAAATATCCAAAAAGGAGTTGAAAAAATCCATGCGGAATCATTATTATCAGATAGATAGAGAGATCGACAGACATGGCATAACTGCGCCCCTTTTCAATTTAATACTATAGTGATAGAAGCGTACTCTTGGGGATAAGTGTTTTCCAAAAGGGTGCGCTTTTTAATAGGAGGTAGATCATTATGAATCAAAAACAAGGCATAACACTTACAAAAAAACAGCTGGTAATAGTAGCAGCGATAATCGTACTGCTGATAGCTGGAGGGATCGTGTTGGGGATAAATCTGAGCAGGAAAAACTCGGATAGAATTGGTGATACAAAACCCACACAGCAGGATACAACTTCAAAAGCTAATATTATCGAGCTTGACGAAAATGCAGGCGAATACACAGGCGAAAAACCAAAGGACAACGGAGGTGCTGCCGAAGGTATCAAGATACCCGGATATCCATCCATAACCATAGCCAAGGACACTCAGGACGTCACAATGGCGCTGTTGAACCCAGAGGGCAACCCTTGCTATTTCAAGTTCGTTATAGCACTGAAAGATACCGATGAGATTATCTTTGAATCGAAATACGTTAAGCCCGGTGACTGCATCTACGATGTACACCTTACAAAATCCCTTGAGGAGGGCGAATATCCCGCAGTTATAAAAATATCAACAATATCCCTCGACGGTGAAACGCCATTGAACGGTGCGAACGTTGAGACGGTACTGATAGCTAAGTAAAGGAGTTGATAGAATGAAGATCAAGAAATTAGTCGCCGTATTCAGTGCGGCGGCTGTGATGACGACCTCGGCAGGAGGATTGCCGCTTGGCAATTTTAAGTTGTTAGATAATGTAGTCACGGCGAGTGCAGGTCCACCCGACACTACGGGCGGCAACGGTATAAATCCCGGTACAATTATCATTCATGCTCCCGACCTTTATATAGCAGGAAACGGAAGCACTGAAAGAGGTTCATGGGTCAATGGTGAAAACTGGAATGCAGGTGCTGATTCAAATAAGATGAGCTATGATAATGATAGCGGGATATACTCTATAAGCTATGAAAATGTTCCTGCCGGTGAGGGTTACGAGTTCAAATTCACACAAGACGGATCGTGGGAGGTTTCTTACGGATATAGTACCACTACTGATATAGCTTTGAATGAATGGCATCAAATAGGCACATCAGCAGGAGAAGATTCTAATATCAGTTTCAATCTTGAAGAGGATTCTGACCTGACGATAAAATATGACCTTAATACAACAAAATTCAGAGTGTTTGCAACAGCCGTTCATGTACACTCATGGAACTACACTGCAGACGGCAATACCATAACTGCAAGCTGCACGAATGGCTGTGACATCACTGAAGGTCTTACAATGACCATAAGCGCACCGACTTCGCTTGAATATGACGGCAACCCAAAGGAAGCCACCCTCAGTACAAACTATAATACCACAGCATTTCCAGATACATATACTATTGAGTATTACAGTGGAACGACAAAGCTAAGCGGTGCACCGACCAACAAAGGCAGCTACACTGCAAAAGTGACAGCAGGTAATGCAACAGCGAGCGTTGAGTTCACTATCACAAAGACCGTACCTTATATAAGTTACACTTATAACGATAACGGTATTACAGCAAGCTCCGAACAGCAGTGTCAGACATACACCTCGGTCACTTCAAGCACGACCACTTGGAATAACGGCTGGTATGTTGTTGACAGCAATGTGACTATCTCCGGTAGAGTGACCGCAAACGGCAATAATGTCAACCTAATACTTTGCAATGGCTGTACGCTGAATGTTACAAAAGGTATAAGAGTAGAAAGCGGCAAAAAGCTCACAATTTATGCACAAAGTGAAAAAACGAATACTATGGGTGTTCTTAAAGCAAAAGACGTTGTTGACACGAGCGAGAATGCAGGAATAGGTGGAAACAATGGAAAAGCCGCAGGAACAATTATCATTAACGGAGGTAAGATTTATACACGCGGTTCAAAAAACACCTCTAATAACGGCGCAGGTGCAGGCATAGGCGGAGGACATAATGGCGCAGGCGGCACTGTCTATATAAATGGCGGTTATGTTTCTATACCACAAGTTAAAGCTGTTGCAGGTATAGGCGGAGGTTCACAGGCATCAGGAGGTAAGATAGTTATAAACGGCGGTACCGTAAGCGCAGGAAGTTATGCAGGCGCTGCTATCGGCTGCGGCTGGAACAGCAGTGGTGCAACTGTTTATATAAACGGTGGTACAGTTACCGGAAACACCTATACCTCAGGATGGGGAATAGGCGGCAAAAACTCTTCTGTAAGAATTACCGGAGGAACAATTTCAGCCAGCGCCACGGACACAGGTTATGCACTTGGAGGAACAGGTGCAAAGGTAACAATCACTGGCGGAATTGTAACAGCATACAGCAAGAGCAAAAATGCTATTGAACAAACAATAACTTTCGGTAATAATATGGTTGCAGTATCAGGTAAGGAAAATGATTTCAGCAAGTCTCTGCCGTGCTTCGACTACCCCTCAAAGAAAGGTAAATACGTCAAAGTGTGGGAACATACACATTCTCTTTCATATGAATGTGTCGAAAACCACTTTGCTGTAAAGTGTGCAAATGATAACTGTAATCTGATAAACGGTGAACTTGGACTTACTCTATATGCAGATGATAAGATATATGACGGAACGGCATATGATCTTCAGCATTCGGATTGTGACAGCTTTGCACACACCTTTGCCGATGAGTTCAAGCTGTTGACAGGAAACACCGTGTCTATAGGGAAAATCGAGCTGTACAAAGATGACAGTAAGATATCTGCGGCAATAAATGCAGGGTCATATACAGCCAAGCAGAATATAACAGTAGGAAGTACTACTTATACTGTTGTCAAGGACTTCAATATCATAAGTACTGACCCCGCCTACACCGTAACTATCCCCGCAACCGTTGACCTCGGCGGTGCACCTGCTACGGTCAGCATAGACAGCATGGAAAATATACCAACCGGAAAATCTGTGCGTGTTACGATAGAGGGCGATACAGATGGCAATTTCACAGTGGAACAAGCCGATGATAAGCTCAGCTATACTATCACAGGCACAAGACCGAGTCACCTTAATGCCGAGCCGGATGATACCACACAGCTGGATGTAAAGGACAGCGACGAGATACTCCACGTTGACGGTGCGGACGATACAGGCAATCCGCGCTATATCGAACTAAAATTCAACGAACCCGAACAGGAGCCCAAATACGCGGGCGATTACACAGGTACAGTTACGTTTAACGTATCACTATCATGATCTAGGAGGGAATGAACTATGAAAAACAAAAAAAGATTTATCGCAGGCATGATAACACTCACAATGGTATCTGCAATGGCACCTATAAACGCCTTTGCAACTGAGAACATCAAGACCCTCGATGCAAACACCTCTTCTAACAGCACCGATGTGAAGTACAGCGTTGACCCCAGCTATACTGTGGTCATTCCCGCAAGTGTCACACTTTCGGATACTGCCGCGACAAGCGCATCAATCTCGGTGGATGAAACTGCCAAGCCGTTCAAGCTGGCTAAGGGTCAGAAGCTTTCAGTAAAGATAGCAAACGAAGATACCAATAATTTCAAGGTTACTAACGCTGACGACTCCCTCGACTACACCGTAACCGCAGGTTCGGAAACTCTTGCAAAGGGCAGCACAGCCGCGGAATTCTCCAATGATGACAAGACCGACAAGACCCTTACTTTCTCCAAGATGGACGCTTCAAAGGCAAAGTACGCAGGCGATTATAAGGGTACGCTGACGTTTGGTATCTCGGTAGAAGAAACAGCAACGACTATCGGCATAGGAACAGTATTCAAGATAGGCGAGACTGTTGATATGGGCGAGTACTATTATTGGAATGACAAATACCAAAATGAAGGTAGTTTGTTCTGGAATGCAAAAACTGCAACTGTTGAATATTTTGAGGCGGACGGCACGGACGGTTATATGCTTTATGTTAAATCCAATACTATGGAAAATCTATATGTCGAAACTACTAAAACAATCTATATTAATGTTGGTGATGGACATACAGTGAATGACGAACCGACAGGTCTTGTTATAGTAAGTGGTTCGGGAACACAGAATTCCCCATTCGTTTTAGGCGCATATTATGGCTAAGGAGGAACTCAACATGAAAAAACTGATAAGCGGCATGACCGCATTTACAATTGCAAGTATGATGACAGTTACAGCTTTTGCAGAAGCAGCCATCAGTAATACGACCATCACCCCTAAAGGCGGCGACCCTTTTGACGTGAACCCTACCCCCGAAACGGCGGGCGCGACGGTCGAATTTAACGTTGACCCGACCTACACCGTGACAATACCCGCAAGCTTCGAGCTTACAGGCGAATACGGACAACAGTATTCGGGCAGCGGCACCATTCAGACCGGCAAGGTATTCCTGAATGAGGGCGAAAAGATAGTTGTCACCCTGACAAGCGCAAGCAAGTTCAATATGTCCCACGAGGGTGCAGGCGAGTATAAGCTCCCCTACACCGCCGAGGGAAGTTTTGGCAAGCTGACAAACAAGGAAACAGGCGGCAAGGTAGCCGAATTTCCCACCTCGACCGAACCCGCAAGTGCCGGTATCTCTTTCACCACCGATGAGACACCCACATTCGCAGGCAAGTACACCGACCCCGTAGTATTCGGAATTTCTATTGAAAAGGAGCCATCATAATGAAAACTAAAAGATTACTGGCGGCAGGCATGGCGCTGACTATGATAACATCTGTCTGCACACTGACCGCAAACGCTATGCAGATATTCGTCAAGACACTGACAGGCAAAACTATAACTCTTGATGTTGAACCCAGCGATACTGTTGAAAACGTTAAGGCTAAAATACAGGATAAAGAGGGCGTAGCTCCGGATGCACAAAGACTCATCTTTGCAGGCAAACAGCTTGAAAATAACAAAACTCTTGCAGATTACAATATCCAGAAAGAAAGCACCCTGCATATAATCTTTAACCTTACACAAATAGTTCCCGATACCGATAATTTACCTGACCCTAAGCCATCTTCTGCAGGACTGGAAGTTTCATATGAGGTATCGCCCACCTACACAGTAGTTATCCCCGCAAGCGTAACTCTATCAGACACCGAAGAGACCACCAAGCCGATAACTGCAACAGACGTCAGACTTGCGCAGGATTCAAAGATAGTTGTCACCCTTGACAGCGCATCTAATACCGCAAGCGGCAGTACATTCAATGCAAAGATAGGCGATTCCACCGCGAATTATACCATAAAGTCCGATAATGCAGACGTATCGGTAGGCGGCACAGTTGCAGAGTTCGATACCAAGACAGGCGAGCAGTCCAAGACACTGGCATTCTCCAAGGCAACAGGCGCGACCTACGCAGGCAAGCACACCGAAACGCTGACCTTTGGTATCAAAGTTGAATAAGGAGGAACCGATATGAAAAAACTTATAAACGGACTTTCCGCACTTGCAATACTAGCAATGCCTGTTACGGCATTTGCAGAACCCACCACGATAAACGAAACCAGCGACCCGCAGTCGGCTAATGCGGTCATCACCACCGAGATAGCACCTGCATACATCGTGACTATCCCCCTCGACACCAATGTGACATTCAATACCGAGAATACCGATTTCGGCACCATCGAACTTACGAAGGCACAGCTCGACCCCGGCAAGGCGGTAAAAGTATCTCTGGTCACCGACAGCAAGATGGAAAACAAGGCTGACGAGGAAAAGACCCTTGCATACACCATTTTCGAGGGAACAAGTGATGCCGTTACCGAAAAGGTATTCACTTCCGCAGAATACACCGCAGTAGGTGATAAAACAGACCTTACCATAAATATCACCGCGGAAGACTGGCAGACCGCATACGCAGGTGAGTACAGTGACACCGTGACATTCAATGTTGAATACACTGATGCAGCACCCGAATCATAAGGAGTTGATCGCATGAAAAAATATGCAGTATTCCTGCTTTGTCTTTCCATGCTGACCTGCACCGCCATACCAGCCTTCGCTGAGGGCGAGCAAAACCCGACCACAGGAGAAGCGACCATAGGAACAGAAGTCCCCGAGACCCACGATCTCAAACTGACGATCACAGGTGATGTCGATGTAAAGGTCAACGGTGTAGACGGTAAGGAGTTCACAGTGGAACGACTTTCCGAACCCGTTCTTGAGATCAAAGCTAATGACGGCGAGAAGATCACCAAGGTCGTGCTGAACGGCGAAGATGTCACCGATCAGGTGGTAGACGGCAAACTGAAACTGCCAAGCGTATATGAGGACGGCGTGTATGACCTGTCCATTGAAACAGAACCGATATCCGATTCCTCAAGCAGATCCGAAAGCAGTTCACAAAAGGCTGAAACTGTTTCAACATACAGTACTCAGCCAAACGCAAGCAACGCTAACCCCGCAACAGGTGTTGCAGGCGGTGTGTCGTTAGGCACAGCGGTCCTGCTTGCAGCTATCGGGATAGCAAGAAAAAAAGGCAGTGAAGACGAAGAAGAATGATATCCTGTGAAACAGACCTGACTAGCCATCCGGCAGTCAGGTCTGTTCTTTATGACAAAAATATCATTCTGCAAATAAACACCGTCATATATGAAAATCATAGCACAAAAGACCCTGACAAAATATCTGAGCGTATCCCATGTGGAATTGCTATCGTAATTTGTCACAAGGGTCGGATGTTCAAGTTTCAGTCTTCTTACGATCGCAGCACCGAATACAAAAGCCTTTTACCCAGCGACAAATGCGTGCTGCTGTGTGGTCATCAACGAACTCATTTATTGCATCACAAATTGCAGCGTAGATTTTGGCACTTAAATGCTTGAACGGAACAACAAAATCCGGCAGTTCACGATGATAGTGATAACACTTAGGTAAGCGTAAAATAAACCGCGTCCCATAAAAAACTCACCCCTGCCCGTGATTTTTCCGAGCAGGGGTTTGATCATTCCACGCATATAAACTTGAGGTTTTTATCAACATACTTGATCATTGTATACGCCGGCGTGTGAGAACCACCTGCACGGTGTTTCAGAGCCAGTCTGCCGCTGTTTGAGAGCCACCTTGCCAGACATGAGAGCCACTTCGATAATCTGCATGACGGAGTGAGCTTTTATGCCGCAAAAGCCGCTTGACAGTGAGTATGAGTGTGGTAGGCTGGTGGCCAGGCAGCAGCCCTCGTGGCTGCCTGCCTGTGCTGCCGGACTACCGCACTCATAGAGGCTTGCTGTCAAGTGGACTGTGGAATAAATGCGAACGAACCTAGTTCGAGAATGGCGTTTATCACAAGTGGCTCTTTACTCCGTGAAAGTGGCTCTCAAAGTCCGTGCAGATGGCTCTGACGAAACGGCATACACAATCATGTTTTTGTACTCGATCTCAGCGCTCTTCAGCTTGATCGACATAAGAAAATCTAAGAATGCACCGGTTTTCTCAAACTGGTACGGCTCTGCCTGAAAGCGGTTATTGCATTTTGTGCAGGCAAGATAGGGCTCGTTCTTTATTGTGAATTCATTCCTGTGACCTTGAAATGTATGGATCGAAGTCTCGCTGATCTCAAGTTTCAGAGGTGCATGGCAGTAACGGCACTCTTCAAGTACTTCTTTCATTTTTCTTCCCTCCATGGTAATAATATCGTTCCCGCAGGCTGTGAAAACAGCTCGGTCAGGTATTTCTCGGCATCAAGACCGTTCGCTTGTGCAGTTGAAATGACTGAATACAGTGCGGCGCTCGCTTTTGCTCCGTTGGCTGTGTTACTGAATAACCAATTGCGTCTGCCGACAGCAAACGGTCTTATTGCGTTTTCGGCTCTGTTGTTGTCGATAGGCACGTCTCCGTTTTCGAGAAATGTATACAGATACTTCCGTTCATTCAGCGCATATCTTACTGCATCTGTCAGCTTGCCCTTACCGCTGACCTGAACAGTTTCAAGCCACGCAAAAAACTCGTCAAGCAAAGGCTTTACCTTCACAAGGCGCTGTTCATATCTGTATTCTGTGGAGCTGTCGGCAAGCAGATTTTCTTCGTGATATATCTTGTTGAAATATTCTACTGCCTTTGCCGCAACAGAAGTGCTGTGCAGCTTTTGGTCGTTCGGAAGAGTCTGAATAAAACCACGCCTGGTATGAGTCATACAGCCGCACCGCTTCGCACTCTCGACAGCGTTGTAGGCATCATATCCGTCACAGACCAGATATCCGATAAAGCCTTTAAGGAAATTCGAGGGATGCTCGCCTTTCCTTGTGGGCTGATAATCGAAAATGATGATGTTGCGGTCGTTCATCTTGCCGTTGCAGTAGACCCACATTCTTGATGTCGAGGTAGGCTTTCTGCCTTCCTCGTGAAGCACTTGAACGGTCGTTTCATCTGCGTGGATGATCTGCCCCGAGATAAGCATCTCGTGCATCTTCTCTACAATAGGCATACACCATTTTTCAGCAGCCATAATCACCCAGTTTGAAATAGTTGCTTTGAGCAGAGGTATCTTCTTTGAATTAAAGTCCTTTTCCTGACGGTGCAGAGGTACAGACTTTGCATATTTTTCGTAGATGATATGCGCCAGAAGTTCGGGAGAACAATAGCTTCCCGGGATCATTGCATGAGGATACGGTGCACGGATGATATGACAAGGTTCGTCTCTTTCCTCGGGCTTTTCTCCGCACTCGGGACACTTGTATTTATGTACGATATGTCTGCGAATATAGAATTTGGCGGGTGAATATACAAGCTCATCATAAGCCTTTTCATCACCGATCTCCACCATTTTCGCACCGCATATCTCACAGACGGGATCTTTGATCTCATGATGTTCCTCTTTAACAGGAAGACTGCTCATCCAGTCATCATAAGTTCGCTTTTTCTTGCGCTTGTGTTCGGGAACAGTTATTGTTCCATGCTCTTTATATACAGACTTTTCTTCTTTCCCGAACATCGATAGCTGAACACCGAATTCTTTCTCCATGACAACAGCTGTCTGCTCCGTTTTTCTTCCGAATATCTGCTTTCTGAACCATTCCAGCTGCTGGTTGGCAAGTGCTAGTTCTTCTTTGAGGACAGCATTTTCATTACGGAGTGATACTATTTCCGATGTCATATTTTGTTCGGACATAAAGCAACCCTCCGTTCGTGATGATACATCCATAATACCACGAAAAGAGGGGCTTTTCAAGCACATATTCTGAATATTCGGTAAGTATTGCCTTAATACAGCGCGCCCGGTTTTCCTTCACGGATAGCTTTCGGCTGTTCGATCTTCAAACCTTCTAAAAGCCAGCGAATTTGCTGAGATGTGAGCATTACAGCTTCTGTTTCACTGCGCGGCCACTGAAATCTTCCGTTGTCAAGGCGCTTGTACAACAGCAGAAAACCATCGCCCTCCCACAGCAGACCTTTGATGCGGTCACAACGTCTGCCGCAGAACAAAAACAATGCTTTCGAGAACGGGTCAAGTCGAAGCTGAGCCTGAACGATAGTCGCAAGTCCGTCTATCCCGCGTCGAAGGTCGGTGTATCCCGTAACAAGATAGACCTGTGCGTCCGCTGCCAGATCATTCAGCATAGCTCATGCACCAAAGCGGTCAGAGTGTCCGCAGATATATCTGCCGGAAGAGATATTTGAAGTCCGTTTTTCTCAATGCGGATATTTTCGTTTGAGCAAGGAACTGATACAGGAACGATGGTCGGAGAATTTTCGATATACTTTTCACGCACTTTTCTTAGGCGGTTGTAATACGTGTTTGGCTTGATCCCATTTTCTTTGCACCATTCCCGGATCGTCAGACCGCTTGCCTGCTGTGCTTTGATCTGCGCAGACCATTCCTGAAGCTGCATTTCTTTTTTGATTGTTGTGATGGATGTTGTTTTGTCCATACCTGTTACCTCCTTGTCTAATCGTCTCCAATGAACTCCATGGATCAATTTGGATTATTCAATTTACTTCATGGTGTTGTTTGGAGTTTATTATACTTCATTAGACTTTGGTGAGGTAGGTGCGTGTGGTTATACGCTTACACACTTAGAACAGTAAAAAACTCTCATAGAGTATTTTTCACGCTTTCGGCTATTTTCACGGAAAACAAAACGTCTGCATCTGCCGTTAAATCTCATATGATTACCGCACTCAGGGCAAACTGCTTCTTCTTTACCGAAAATATAATGAATATCGTCTTTGACAAATGCGGAAAAATTCGATACAATAAACATAGTGTAGACGATAGCCGAGTTATGACCGTGGATCATATAAGCAAAACGGCTATCGTTTTTCCTTTCTGAAATATGGTTATTAACATTATATCATATTTCCGAATAAATAAAAAAACGGTATCCTCCCGGACACAAGGTCGGGAAGATACCGTTTTGTTTTTTGGTTTATCGCTGTTGTTTTCTCAGGAGCATTCTGCCCTGACAAATCGAGTGGTCATCTTGACAAAATAGAGTGTCTGCACCTTGACAGAACGAGTATCTGTGTGACAAGATACGTTCACTTCTGGATGACAAATAAAGGGAGCGGTAACAGCCACTTCAAAAAATCGTTATTATATGCATGAATCATAAATAATATAAATAAAAAACGCCACAGTACTTCTGAAAACATATCAGAAAAACCATGGCGCAATAGTTCATACTAAGTTCAGATAATAAATCTGATGAAGAGTAAAAACAATATTACTTAGATTTAACAGCTTCCTTAGCCTTAGCAACGATGTTTTCAGCGCAAAGACCGAACTCCTTCAGCAGATCAACTGCGGGACCGGAGTGACCGAACTCGTCGTTAACGCCTATTCTAACCTGCTTTGTTGGACACTTTGCAGTCAGAACGTCTGCAACAGCAGAACCCAGACCGCCGATAATGCTGTGCTCCTCAACTGTCAGAACAACACCGCACTTCTGTGCGTTTTTAACGATGATATCCTCATCAATGGGCTTGATGGTGTGGATATTGATAACAGCAGCGTCGATACCCTCAGCAGCAAGAGTCTTAGCAGCTTCAATAGCTTCACCAACCATCAGACCTGTTGCGAATATAGCGATATCCTTGCCTTCTCTCAGCTGAACGCCCTTGCCAAGCTCGAACTTGTAAGTAGCAGGATCGTTGATAACGGGAGCAGCAAGTCTGCCGAAACGCATATAAACAGGACCCTCGTGCAGGATAGCAGCCTCAACGGCAGCTCTTGCCTCGGTATCGTCAGCAGGGTTGATTACTGTCATGCCGGGGATAGTTCTCATCAGAGCGATATCCTCATTACACTGGTGTGTAGCACCGTCCTCACCAACAGAGATACCTGCGTGAGTAGCACCGATCTTAACGTTCAGGTGAGGATAACCGATGGAGTTTCTTACCTGCTCAAATGCTCTGCCTGCAGCAAACATAGCAAATGTTGAAGCGAAAGGTATAAGACCTGTTGCAGCCATACCAGCAGCTACGCTCATCATATTGCTCTCTGCAATACCGCAGTCAAAATGTCTGTCAGGGAACTTTTTCTTAAAAATACCTGTCTTGGTAGCTGCTGCCAGATCGGCATCAAGAACTACCAGCTTATCGTACTTATCACCAAGCTCAGCAAGCGCGTTGCCGTAGCTTTCTCTAGTTGCAATCTTCTTTACATCAGCCATGACTTAGCCCTCCAGTTCTTTCAGATGTGCGGTAAGCTCCTCAACTGCCTGAGCATACTGCTCAGCATTTGGTGCAGTACCGTGCCATGAAACGTTATCCTCCATGAAGGAAACGCCCTTGCCCTTAGTACTCTTCATAACGATGACAGTGGGCTGTCCGCAGACAGTTTCAGCCTCGTTGAAAGCCTTTTCAAGGGAATCAAAGTCATGAGCATCAGCCTCAACAACATGAAGACCAAAAGCCTTGAACTTGTCAACTATCGGATAAGGAGACATTACGTCACTGATCTTACCGTCGATCTGAAGACCATTGTTATCAACGATCATTACCAAATTATCAAGTTTATAATGAGCAGCGAACATTGAAGCTTCCCAAACCTGACCTTCCTGTATCTCGCCATCGCCGAGAACAGTATATACCTTATAATCAGCACCCTGATACTTAGCGGAAAGTGCCATACCTGCAGCTACAGATACGCCCTGTCCGAGAGAACCGGAAGACATATCAACGCCGGGGATATGTATGCATGGATGACCCTGGAGCAGAGCACCGATATGTCTCAGGCTCTTGAGCTCTTCCTTAGAGAAAAATCCTTTTTCAGCCAGTGTAGAATAAAGTGCAGGTGCAGTATGACCCTTTGACAGAACAAATCTGTCTCTGCTTGCCTCATCAGGCTTATCGGGATATACATTCAGTTTAGCAAAATAAAGATAGGTCAGCAGATCGGCAATAGAAAGGGAGCCGCCGGGATGACCCGATTTAGCGTTATAAACGCCCTCGATAATGCCGAGACGTACCTTTGTGGCAGTTATCTCAAGCTGTTTTTTAAGTGTAGCGTCCATAAAAAAACCTCCAAATTATCTGATTGTTTCGGACGAATGGAAATGATGTGGCACAAAAATGCGAACACGTTCAGCCGAGCACACATGGCTTCACACACACGCAGTTCCCTGCCCTTACATCATAAGCTCAGACGTCCGTATATATACTCAAGTGCCGCTGCAACAGCATCCTCCTCGCAGGAAACATCAAGCACAAGGTCACATACCTTCTTGACTTCATCAACTGCATTGGAGGGGCATATAGCCACATCGGCAGCCTGGAGCATTTCTATATCATTATTATAGTCACCCATGGCAACGAAGGTATAATCCTCCATGCCGCAGAGCTTTCTCATTTTCTCAAGTGCTGATCCTTTAGAAATATTCTGCGGCAGTATCTCATAATACTCCGGAGCACTTCTGACAAAATCAACACCCGTCCAGCCCTTTTGAGCGACATAATGTATGAGTTTTTCCATATTTTCAGGTTCTGTAGCAAACAGAACTTTATACCAATCCCCCGGCATATCATCAACACCGCAGAGAACAGGTTCAACCTTACAGATGAAATTATGTTTAGCTTCAAGAGGAGTCATCTGCGGAACATATACAGCGTCAAGTGTAAGTACTTCACACCCTACATCGGGATTATCTCTAAGTATCTCAGAAACTATATCCTTTGTAAAATCGGGAACGAAAACGTCATGTATCTGTTTCTTTGAATTAAGATCATAGACCATTCCGCCGTTACACATAATTATCGGACAATTGACACTGAATGATTCAAAATACTGCTGTGCCGCCTGGATGGCACGTCCCGTTGCAATAGAAAATTTTCCGCCTTTGCTTTGAAATTTTGCTATCGCATCAACACTGCGCTGTCCGGGGATCTTACTTGACGGTAAAAATGTACCATCCATATCAGTTATCAGCAGTACCTTGCTTATATCTTCAAACATTAAAAATGTTATCCTTTCCTCAGCTTTTCAAGTACCTTGACAAAATATACAGGAAGTTCGCTGTCAAACTCCATATACTCTTTTGTTTCAGGATGTATAAATCCCAGCTTTTTCGCGTGAAGACACTGACCTTCAAGACCTTTATACGCCTTACCATAAACATCATCACCTAAAACGGGATGACCGATAAAAGCTGAATGAACTCTTATCTGATGAGTCCTGCCTGTTTCAAGCCTGAATTTTACAAGAGAATACTGTCCAAGGTCTTCAAGAACTTCATAGTGAGTAACAGCCTCTTTGCAATTCTGATAAGTAACACACATTTTCTTACGGTCGAATTTACTTCGTCCTATAGGTTCGTTGACGGTACCTGTCGGCTCTTTGAACCTGCCAATACAGATAGCATTGTACTCACGGGTAAAATTGTGATCCTTGATCTGCTGAGCAAGAAAATTATGAGCTTTATCAGTCTTGGCAACCATCAGCAGACCGCTGGTAAACTTATCTATTCTATGGACAATACCGGGTCTGATAACGCCATTTATAGATGACAATCTGCCTTTACAGTGGAACAAAAGAGCATTAACCAGAGTTCCGTCGGGATTGCCAGCAGCAGGATGAACAACCATCCCCTGAGGTTTATTTACAACAAGCAAAGAATCATCTTCGTAAACGATATCTATCGGGATATCCTGTGGTTCGGCTTTAAGTTCCTCAGCCTCAGGTATCTCAACTGAGATAGTATCACTGTTTTTTATTTTGTAATTCTTGCTTACAATATTACCGTTAACAAGCACACAGCCGTCATTCACAAGTTTTTGAAGGGATGACCTAGACATTTCGGGTAATTGTTTTGATAATACCTTGTCGATCCTGTCTCCGATATTTTCCTCAGAAACTGTAAAATTATAATGATCGCTCATGAAGCATTACCCTTATTTTTGTCAAGTTTCTTTGCTTTACTTGATTTAACATCTGCCACTAGGATCGACAGACAAAAGAATACTGCACCTAAAACGATGCAAATATCTGCAAAATTAAATATAGGGAAATTTATCGGTTCAAACTTGATATAGTCAATTACTTCGTGCATCCTGACCCTGTCTATCAGGTTACCTACACCACCTGCAATTATCATGGCAACCGATACGATTTCAATTTTAGAACCTTTACGCACCTTGTACATATAAAATATGCCAGCAATACATACAAGTATCGGTAACGAAACCAAAAACCAGGTTTTTCCGGACATAATACTCCATGCCGCTCCTGTATTTCTGATATGAGTCAAACTGAATATCTTGAAATCGCCAAACTTAATTACTTCGATCACCTTACCAAGTTCTATCTTACTGTCTACAACCAATTTAAGTACCTGATCTACCACGATCAGAAATGCAGCCAGCATAAGTGAAAGTGCGAACATTTCACACCTGCCCTCCAAGAGTATTTTAAACCATCAAAAGGCCCTGCGGATACAGAGCCTTCATAGACCTATTAACCGTTCTTTTTACCGAACTGAAGATCATCCGGATTGGGCTTGTGTATTACCGGATCAAAGGAACCGGTGTTAAGCACTTTATCGAGTTCAGCTGTGGAAGCAGTAGCTTCAGGCTGATAAGGCTGCTCGGGAGTATCATCATTAACAAACTCCTCAACAACATCCTTTTCATCCTCATATTCATAGCCATCTTCATCATAATACTCATCTTCACCGTTTTCGTAAGCTTCAAGCTCAGCATCAGAAAGAGTAGGAAGTTCCATTACGAGCTTGATCTGCTGCTGATAAAGAGATGTCAGATTAGCCTTGAAATATGTTACCTCAGCTCTGAGTTCATCATAAGCTGCTTTTTCATCATCATAAGCATTTCTGAGTGCGTTGATCTTCTGCTCAGTGATCTCAGTATTTTCCTTTATAAGAGCAGCACATCTTTCCTTATGCTCCCTTACGATCTTCTCACATTCAGCTGCAGACTGTTCAGCGAGTTTTCTCTGTTCACTCTTAGCGCCGTCAACAATTGCATTTGCTTTGTTTTTAGCATCGTTGATGATCTTTGCAGCTTCCTTCTGTGCAGAAAGAAGAGCTCCTTTGATAGCATCCTCGTCTTCTTTATATTCGGTTATTTTTTCAACCAGCTTGGCGATCTTTTCTTCACTCTCAGCGTTTTCAGCTTCAAGATCAGCAAATTCTTTTGCTACTTCTGCCAGAAATCTATCGACCTGAGCCTGGCTGTACCCGTTTTTCTCAGATTCAAAAGCTGCGCTTTTGATACTTTTTGCTGTCATCATTGTTAAGCCCTCCTAAATATATTTACATATAGTAATATGCATTCTGTCTTTATGACTTATACCGTCAACAGACTTAAGCAAGAATTTCCCGTGACCTCTTACAGAGATCTTATTTCCGACCTCAACCATTCTGCTGGGTTGATCGGTCTTTTCATGTGATACTTCCGCTAATCCGCTTTTTATCAAAGCAGAAGCCTTTTCTCTGGACATCCTTAATGCCAGAGAAACTACACTGTCCAGCCTGAGTGAAGCCACAGTACCGGTGATCTCCCGGAATTCAGGTTCCTTGATATTCTGTGCATCAAAGCCCTCATCAGCTTTCACACCGACCCTGCCTATCTTAGTAACACCCAACACATCAAGCAGCACTGTGTCTTTAACAAAAACAGAAGCTGAACCAATGCCCACCAGGATATCACCAACACACCCGCGCGTTATACCAAGAGCCATCAGAGAACCAAGAAAATCTCTATGATCAAGCTTGTCCTCACGACGAAATCTGAAAGTTAAAGAACGCATCGGGAATGAATTTATTATATCATCGCTATACGGAGGATATACACAAAGCATTTTACGTTCAGCTTCATTATATCCGCCCCAAAGCAAATAGTTTTCATATTTTACCGAAGCCATGACTTTCTCACAAAGCCTGCACTGTCTTTCATCAAGAAAAGCAGAATACTTCGTTATGTATTTTTCTTCTGCCAGATCGGTCCAATCAAGGAACATTGACAGTAAACGCTTATCATCATTGCTAAGGTCATTCAGGAATGAAAGATCCCTGTTTTTCATCAGAAACTGTAACCGTTATTTTCAAGTTCGGTCAGCAGATCTTTCCCATCAAACTTAACGTTCTTGGACATGATCGCGAAAGTTTTCTGAGCCATCATTTTTATCTGAGCCTTGTTTGCATACGCTACGCCGGAAAGAAAATCAAGTATTCTCTTCGCATCGTCACTTTTTACCATTTCAAGATTAAGTATAACGGTCTTGAAAGCATTAATATCATCACCGATACTTCTGACCTCGGAGAAATCCACAGGTCTGGCAAGTACTATCTGTAACGTTGTTGTCTGTTCAAAACTCATTTTGCGATCCTCCTCAAAACTATTCCCTTTGCTGCTGTAAAATTCAGATTCACTGGCAGCAAACGATCTGACAAAACTGTCATCAAAAGGATCGGGTGTGGATATCACTTCCTTATCCTTTGAACGACTGCCTGTTTTTGAACTGTTACCGTTGAAATCATCAAAAAAGCTGTCCTTTGCAGCGGAACCTTTGCCGCCGTTAGGAGAACCGAAATCCTGGCTGAAATCAATTCCATCAGAATCGTCTTCACCTATAAAAAGATTTGTAAAACCTTTCAATATGCCCATTTACTAACCCTCCATATAATTTCTGGCACCGAACAGAGCAGTACCTATACGAACGAGATTTGAACCATGCTTTATCGCAAGTTCATAATCTCCTGACATTCCCATGGAAAGTATCTCCATGGAAACATTAGGCACAGCATTTTCTTTTACACGCAGAAATATACTGTGCATACGTTCAAACATATCCTCACCGCAGCCTACGGGCGGGATAGCCATAAGTCCTTTGATACGCACATTACTGAGCTGTGCTGTTTCATAGATGAGCTCATCAAGACCATCTGCAGCCACACCGCTTTTGCTCACTTCATCGCCTATATTAATCTCAAGCAGGACATCCATGATCCTGTCATTCTTTACAGCGAGTCTATTTATCTCTTTCGCGAGCTTCAAGCTGTCCACCGATTGTATCATTGAAACTTCATTGATGATATATTTGACTTTATTCGTCTGCAGGCGACCTATCATGTGGACCTGCGCTGATTTGTTATAACTGTCTTTTTTGGAAAGAAATTCCTGTACTCTGTTTTCGCCCAGCAGAGTTATACCCTGATCTATAGCGAAATTTATTTTCTCAGGTGCAACAGTTTTTGTCACAGCCATAATATCTATCTTATCATCATTACTGCGGTACTTTGCTTTAGCATTTTCCACATTATAACATATACGTTTGTAGTTATCCAATACTGCGCCGAACTCACTCTGAGGATAATCGTTCGGCTTCGCTGCTGACTGACACATCTTTGTTTGATACCACCTCTAGCAGAATTTGATCATAAAGCAGAAGATACTCTTCATCGGAAGTATTTTCTGAAAGGACAAAATCATCACCTTCATATATCACATTGATCTTCTTGAATGAAATATCCTTACCCAGTATAACATATACACCCTTTTCGTCACCGCGAAATCTCAAAGCACTTCTGGGGATTTTAATGCCCTGATATTCATCAAATATCAGTTTTGCAGAAAGCACCCTTGAATCGACCATGGTCTGATCTACCCTGTCACAGTCAAGAACAACGATCATATTATCTCCGTTATTCTTAACAGAATCGACTTTGCAGTTATAAATAGTACGTGATGAGTTCAGCTTCAATGAAACATCAGCATCGTCGGCGATCCTTGAATCTGCCTTTACTATACCTACTATCTTACAGTTATAGCTGTCGAAGGTCTTGCCTATTGCATTAGCGGGAGGATCAACTTCTCCTTTGATAACATCGCGGATATCGCTTTCAGTAAGTTTATTGACATCTGATGTCTTAAGCTGAGATTCATATCCATCAGCGTATGATACAAAATATCCGGTCTTATCTGCCTTAATAGCATCACTGGGTTCGGTTGCAAGATCCATCAGCTTGCTTCTCTCTGATTTAAGTGTTGCGATGGCATCTGAAAAATCAGACTGAGTGCCGGTTATAACACTGTACATATTACTGTTAAGTGCTATCCTTGACCTTATGTCGGGTATCCTGTCAAAATCTCTGTTTTCCACTGATTCCAGAAGATCATTATAACCACTTTTCATACCTGATATGAGCGCATCGGGCTCAGCATAATTTGTAGTGGCAGGATCCTGAGCTTTTTCAAGCTGCTCTATCTCAGCATCGATCTCAGCTATCCTTTTTCTTGCATATATAGCATTCTCAGATGGAAAAACTTCAGCAACAGTGCTGTTCATAGAAACTTTGCTTCCATCAGCATACTTATAATCAAGCACACCGCCGCCATTATAAGTCACAACACTTTCATCTCTGACAATAATACCGTCAAACACGATATCCTCATTGACAGTAGCAAGTACAGCTTCCTCAGTATCATGCTTATCATGCAGATAATAATACACCTGAGTGCATATTGTGGTTATCATTAAAATAGAAACCAGTGCCGCAAGTATCTTTACGGTCAATGAATTCATTTATGCATTACTTCCTTATCCTTCAGTGTGTTCATTTTTAGCAGCATCAAGGATGTTGATGGAACGATCAGGTACTATAGTAGAGATAGCGTGCTTATATACAACGTTCTGCTTGCCTTCACAGTCAAGGAAGACAACATAGCTGTCAAAAGCCTTAACAATACCCTTAAACTGGTATCCGTTCATCAGTATGAACTTTACCATGACCTGTTCTTTTCTAGCCTGATTCAGAAAAACGTCCTGAAGATTGATATTCTTATTCATAACATACACTCCTGCTCTTTCTCTTCGTGTGTCTGAACTAACCGAATGCCGCAAAAGAAGACAAACGGCGGCATTCAAACCATGATGATGCATTTATTATACATCACATTATATTATATCACAGAATTTCGGATTTGGCTACTATATTTTGCACATTTCCGATAATTTTTTTAGATTCGTCAAAATTATCAATTTTCACCCATGAAATACTGTCAACTCGCCTAAACCATGTCAGCTGTCTTTTGGCATAGTGCCTTGTTTCAATAATTATTTTATCAATACAATCACCAAGTTCTGCCTTGCCTTCAAAATATGGAACAAGCTCCTTATAACCTATAGCCTGCCCGGCGGTTGCAAGCCCGCCTTTTAGCCATGCCTCCCTGCATTCCTCAACCATACCATTATCAACCATGATATGAACTCTTTTCTCTATTCGGTCATAGAGGTACTGCCTGTTTTCGGCAGTTAATCCTATTATACAGGAATGATAGGGAGAAGCCTCTCTTCTGCTGTTGATCTTGTGCTCGGAAAGTTTTATTCCGGTAAGTTCAAAGACCTCTATGGCACGAATGACCCGCGGAAGATTGTTCTCATGGACTTTTTCAGCAGTTTCCGGATCGATCTCCTTCAGTTTCAGCCAAAGAGCGTGTGCACCATCTTCCTTTACCTGCTTTTCAAGTCTGGCTCGTATAACCGGGTCGCTGCCTGTATCATCAAATATAATATTGTCAACAAGTGAGCTTATATACAATCCAGTACCACCACATACGATCGGAAGTTTACCGCGTGAGGTTACTTCTCTTATGACCTTTCCTGCAAGTGATACATAATCTGCCACACTAAAAGAAACATCAGGTTCAAGAAAATCAATAAGGTGATGCGGAATACCCTGCATCTCATCCACGGTAGGCTTGGCTGTGGCTATGTTCAAGCCCTTATATATCTGCATGGAATCAGCTGATATTACCTCACCGTCATAAATCTTTGCGATCTCAACTGCAAGAGCTGTTTTGCCTGAAGCTGTTGGTCCTGCAATTACAAGAAGGGGTATTTTGTTATTATCCATGCATTCACCTCTTTATATAACTTTCAAAGACCTTATCATACAAGTCTTCTGAACTGCTTTTCAATATCCTTTTTACTTAGCGTTATAATTACAGGTCTACCATGTGGGCAGTACCTGATGTTTTCATTACCATATACAGCATTCAACAAAGCCTGCAATTCTATAGTACTGTTGTTATCGTTTGCTTTTATCGCTGCTTTGCAGGCAATTGAGTGATAAAGATCATCAAATACCTCAAGCTGAGGGTTGTTTCTGCACTGAATAAAATTCCTTGCAAGCTCAGTAACTATGTCAGTGGGATTTTCTGAATCACCGAGTATTATAGGCACGCCCTTTACAGCAACTGTAGGTGCCACATCAGGTTCGATCTCAAAACCCAGCCTGCTCAGCTTGTCAAGATTTGCAGCAAGGGCATCAAACTCATCATAAGAAAGCATAACCATGACCGGTTCAAGCAGCATTTGTGTTTCAAGTTCGCTTATATCATTTTTGATCTTTTCAAATATATACCGCTCATGGGCAGCGTGCTTATCCATAAGCAACATCTCATCCCCGACCTGAGCGACTACATAAGTCCTGAACAGCTCACCAACTACAATGGGCTTTGGCTTTTCAGGTTCTTTTTTGACCTCGCGTACAACAGAGCGGATAAAGCTCCTGTCATTTATATAATGGAAATCATCATCCTTTTCCTCTTCTGCAGGAACTTCGGGCAGCGGTATCTCCTGAAGAACTTTGTTGATCTCCTCAACGGTGATCTTTTCCTGTATTTTGGGAACAGGTACCGGAGAAGGTTCTGCCAGTTCTGCGAGGAAAAGATCTTCACCCGATTTTCGTTTATCTTCATCTATCGGTATGTTTTCTACCTTAGTTATCTTAGGTTCAAATGGCCGCTTTTCGGGAGGCTCAGGTAAAGGTCTTTCGTCATCAACAACAGGCTCGGTTGCATTTACAGAACGATTTTCCGATTCGACTGCTGACATCTGATTCAAAATCTTATCAGCTTCGGGTAGTGTTTCTTCCTCTACCGAAAATTCAAGCTGGACACTTTTATCCTCAGGCGGAAAATCAAAAAGTTCATGGTCTGTAAAGTTTCTGCTATCATTGAGTACAAGTTCACCGGGTTCATCTTTTTCCATAAGTGCATTCTTGACTGCAAAAAATACTGCCTCATGGATAAGTTTCTCATCTGAAAAACGAACCTCTATCTTAGTAGGATGAACGTTAACATCAATAGTATTTGGCGGAACATCGATATAAAGGACACACGCAGGGAATTTTCCAACCATGATATTATTTCGGTATGCTTCCTCAATTGCAGCAGCACAAGCTTTCGATCTTACAAATCTACTGTTTACAAAAAAATTCTGAAATTTTCTGTTAGGCTTAGCCGAAAGAGGTTTTACTGTATAACCATAAACGTGAATACCCTGCCATGTGTGATCAACTTCAATAAGACTATTGGCAAATTCTCTGCCGTATACCGAATATACAGATGAATAAATTTTGCCGTCTCCTGCTGTGATTATCTCATTTTTATTATCACGAATCAATTTGAAGGATATGTCAGGATGAGAGAGAGTAAGCTTTGTGACAAGATCAGCAACGTGATTAGCTTCAGAGCTATCTTTTTTCAGGAATTTCAACCTAGCAGGAACATTGTAGAAAATATCTCTTACTATAAAAGTTGTTCCATCGGGACAGCCGCATTGTTCGCTGATTTTTTCTTCTGCACCCTCGATAGCATAATGCGTACCATAGCTGTCTTCACGACGTTTTGTCATTACATCAACTTTTGCGACAGCACAAATAGAAGCCAGTGCTTCACCTCTGAAACCAAGTGTCATTATGCTGTCAAGGTCATCCTTTTGAGATATTTTACTGGTAGCATGGCGAAGAAAAGCGATGGGCAGATCATCAGGTGCTAAGCCCTTGCCGTTGTCCGTCACTCTCATATATGTTCTGCCGCCGTTTTTGATCTCAACGGTTATTACAGTCGCACCGGCATCTATGGCGTTTTCAAGAAGTTCCTTAATAACAGAAGCCGGACGGTCAATTACCTCTCCAGCAGCTATAAGCTCGGAAACTTCCCTGCTTAAAACTCTTATTTCTGACATTTTCTTTCCTGTTCTATGGCTCACCGAGCCCACTAATGTATTTATATAGAGTTGGATCGTGAACTAAGTCATTATACATATCTCAACAAGTCTTTAACAAACTCCCTCAGTTCTTCATCGTTCATTTCGTCGATATTGGTCTTACGGAGCTTATCAGTTACTATACTATCGCTTATCCTGTCAAAGGATATCTGTCCGCTGTCACTCTCTGCAACAGCAGCTTTAGCCTTTATAGATTCTGCTTCCATTTCACCCAAAAGAGACTTTGCTCTGCCGATTATCTTGTTTGGCAGACCTGCAAGTTTGGCAACTTCGATACCGAAGCTTTCATCAGCTCCACCCTTTACTATCTTACGCAGGAACTTTATATTATCTCCCTGACGCTTAACCGCAACAGAATAATTCTTAATGCCGTCAAGTTCATCTTCAAGAGCGATAAGTTCGTGATAATGGGTCGCGAAAAGGGTCTTGCAGCCGAGAGAACGTGATGTGGAGATATACTCCGATACTGCTCTTGCAATTGCAATACCATCAAAAGTTGATGTACCTCTGCCTACTTCATCAAGTATAACAAGGCTGTTTTTGGTGGCATGCTTTACTATATCAGCCACCTCACTCATTTCAACCATGAAGGTTGACTGACCTGCTGTCAGGTCATCGGATGCACCTATCCTTGTAAATATCTGGTCTACAACCGATATCTTAGCATAATCGGCAGGTACAAAACAACCTATCTGTGCCATAAGAGTAATAAGTGCCACCTGTCGCATATATGTGGATTTACCAGACATATTAGGACCTGTTATAACAGCCATTCGATTGCCTGTAAGATCAAGATAAGTATCATTAGGAACGAATACTTCATCCTGCTGCATAAGCTCAACAACAGGGTGCCTGCCGTTTTTGATATTGATTATACCGTCGATAGCTATCTCGGGTTTGGTATAATTGTTCTTTATAGCTGCAGTGGCGTAGGAACAAAGGACATCTATCTCCGCAACAGCAGTTGCAGTTTCCTGTACCAGTCTTAACTGTGTAGCTATAAACTCTCTGACCTCACCGAATATCTCCTGCTCAATGGTCAGAATCTTATCGCTTGCACCCAGTATGGTGTTTTCAGCAACTTTAAGTTCATCAGTAATGAATCTTTCACAGTTAGCGAGAGTCTGCTTCCTTATATAATTATCAGGTATAAGATCATAATAAGATTTAGTGACCTCTATATAATAGCCGAACACACGGTTATAACCAATCTTCAGGTTCTTGATACCCGTCTTTTCTTTTTCACGCTCCGCAATATCATCTATAATGCCTTTTCCGCCAGAGATTATATTCCTAAGACCGTCAAGCTGCTCATTAAAACCATCACGAATAACTCCGCCGTCCTTAACGTTGGCAGGAGGCTCGTCAACAATGGCATTTTCAACAAGGTTAGAAATTGCATCAAGAGTCGATATCCTTCCGGTACAATCTTTGATAAGTTTACCGTCAAAAGCTGACAGCAGCTTTTTAAGTTCCGGGAGTTTCAACGCTGTCAGTGAAAGAGATTTGAGATCACGCGGACTTGCAGAACGATACATAACTCTTGTCATGAGTCGTTCAAGATCATATACTCCACTCAGCACTTCACGGATCTCACCAAGAGATACCGGATCACGCACAAACTGTTCAACTGCATTAAGCCTGTCAATAATCTTTGCAGGATTGATAAGTGGCTGTTCAAGCCAGGATTTCAGCATACGATTACCCATGGAAGTCTTGGTGTTGCTGATGACCCACAGTAATGAACCCTTTTTCTGCTTATTGCGGAGAGTTTCTGTTAATTCAAGGTTTCTTCTCGCAGTAAAACCTATAGTCATTATCGGATCAGCATCGTGACGGGTGATCTCGGAGAATCGACCCACAAGTGCCTTCTGTGTTTCGTGGATATATGCGAAAAGTCCACATACCGCAAATGCACTCAGGCTGTCAGGTTTGAGTCCGAGAGAATCAAGGCTGTTAACAGAAAACTGCGTAAGGACCTCATCAGTATGATTAGCAGGATCAAAATCCGCATCCTCCAGCAGCTGAACACTTGTCTTTATTTTTTCACGTATAAACCCGGATATTTCCTTATTTGAAAGAATAGAATCATTGATAAGTATCTCCGAAGGAGAAAATCTTGAGAGCTCATTTATTGCGCTGTTGGCTGTATCTTTGCCTGTGAATTCAAATAGGTGAACTTCGCCTGTGGAGATATCCGCAAGACAGAGGGACGCTTCCTTGGAACGCATATAAAACGCACAGAGATAATTGTTTGAAGACTCATCAAGCATACTGCTCTCAATGAGAGTGCCCGGAGTAACAACACGTATTACATCACGTGGAACGAGCCCCTGACACTCCGAAGGATCTTTGGTCTGCTCGCATATTGCTACCATGTGTCCTTTTTCTATTAGTTTTTTCAGATAAACGTCGCAGGCATGAAAAGGCACACCGCACATAGGTGCACGCTCGTCCAGTCCGCAATCTCTCCCCGTAAGGGTGAGTTCCAGCTCCTTTGATACTATCAGCGCATCATCAAAGAACATCTCGTAAAAGTCACCCAGACGGTAGAAAAGTATATGGTTCTTATACTTTTTCTTTACTGCCAGATATTGTTTCATCATGGGTGTAAGCTTTGATTCATCTATCTCTTTAAGTGTCACTTCTGCCCGCTCCGTTCTATGTAAAAAGATAATTTTTAATACTTAATTAGCCGCAGCCTCCGCAGGTCGAGCAGCTTCCCGAGCAACCCGAAGGTGCCTGTGCAGGACAAGTTTCAGGATCCTCACCATTAGCAGACTGCTGGAGGATATAGTATACCGATTTCATAAGAGCATCTATATCTGCCTTAGCTTCGTTATACTCGACCATTTTGGGCATAGCCATTATCTTTTCGTAAAGCTCCTTTATATCATGATCGAGTGTTGTGAGCCTGTCAGCATCTTTATCGGGTTTTCTCATCTCGACACTGAGATCCTGACGCATCTGATTGAACTTGCCGATCTCATTCTGGATCTCGGTATCTGTATCATTAAGAGCACAAGCCGCCTCGTACTTCTTATATCTTTCATCTTCCTGGATAGCTTTACCAAGCTGTCTTGTAAGTTCTATAACATTCATTTTAACTACTCCTTAATGATTATTCTGAAACGAGTTCGCCTGAGAGCGCCCAATTCATAGCCTTGTTAATGCGCACTTTGACAAATTCGCCTATATACTTTTTATCTGCGGGAAACTCAACGATTATATTCTCGTCATTTTTTCCCGTGAGCCACCCTTCTGCTGTACGTCCCTCGCCTTCTGCAAGAACTTCAACTGTCTGTCCGACAAATCTACCGAACCACTCACAAGTTATTTCACGCTGTTCAAGAAGAAGTTCTCTCAGCCACAGTCCCTTCTGCTTGTCCGATATATTATCTTCCATCTTAGCAGCAGGGGTGCCTGATCGTCTAGAATACACAAATGAATATATGTTATCATATTTCACGCGCTTTATGATATCTTTCGTCTGACAGAATTCCTCATAACTCTCACCCGGAAAACCTACTATAAGGTCAGTAGTAAAGGAAAAATGAGGCATACGTCCGCGGGCATAATCTATCATCTCCAGATACTTTTCAGTTGTATATCGACGGTTCATCGCTTTTAGCACTCTATCGCTTCCTGCTTGTACAGGGAGGTGAAGATGCTTACAGATATGTTCGCTGTCAATGATAGTATCAATCAGTTCTTTTGTAGCATCCTTAGGATGACTTGACATAAATCTGATACGGAACTTACCCTGTATCTTATCAATATCTTTCAGAAGCTGCGGGAAACCGTAAGCATAGGAATTAACATTCTGACCGAGCAGAGTGATCTCCTTATAGCCCTGCTCGACAAGGCTTTTAACTTCGGCGAGTACAGCTTCAGGCTTTCGGCTTCGTTCTCTGCCACGAACATAAGGAACTATACAGTATGTACAAAAATTATTACAGCCGTACATAATAGGTACAAATGCCCTGAACTTATCATCACGAAGCTGAGTCATGCTTTCATCGATCTCAGTACATACCTCACTCTGATTAAAAAGGCGCTTATGCTTGGAAATGATCTCCCATAACATGGAATAGAACTCATTATAAGCAAACGTTCCGAAAACAAGGTCTACCTGACGATAGGACTCCTTTATCTTATCAGCTACGTGTTTCTGCTGAGCCATACATCCGCATATCCCGATAACAAGATCTTTATTCTGTTCTTTCAGCTTTTTGAAATTGCCGATATTGCCAAACACTCTGTCCTCAGCGTTCTCTCGAACAGCACAGGTATTCAAAAGTATAAGCTGCGCTGTGTCTGTATCATCGGTGAAACCATACCCGATCTTATCAAGCATTCCCTTTAACTTTTCACCATCGCTGACATTCTGCTGACATCCGTAGGAATGTATGTAGGCCATCGGGGCATGACCATTATCATTGTGATATTTTTCAGCCCACTTTATAAGACCCTGAAAAGCATCCTCATTTCCGACAGCAGGAACATATTTTTCTGACATTTCTTTCCTCATTTCAAAATATTTATTATGACCGAATTATTCGGGAACTTCCGTATAAGCCGCAAACAAACGCATCAACACATAATGATCCATTGTGCAGCATACATTATAATTATATAACCTTTTACATGATTTGTCAACATAAAAAACGATTAATTGTTTATCTCTCATCATCAAACAACAAACTTCATTTATAACTATCACATATAGTCCATATCAATGATGCAAGGTATTCTGTACTTGAAAGATCATATCAGTATCGCTGTTATATTGACCATGTAAAAAAGCTCCCGCAATTGCAGGAGCTCAGATATCATTCAATGACCAGCTGACCCTCGCTGTCACAATAAACGTGTCTGCCGAGTATAGTCCTCAGCGCCTTGATATTTTCAATTTCAGTTGAAGCAAATTCAAGGTGACACTGCTTTGAGCCGTAATAAATATCGTACTCAAAATAATCCTGAACGTAAACACCAAATTTATTAAGTATATCCTCCAGGGGGTGCTGAGAGATATCACTTGCATCATCATGTTCTCCGTATTCAGGTTCCTGCTCAAAGGACAGGCTGGTAAAATACATACCTTCATACTCATATACACCAGCGGCAACACATTTGATACCGTCGGCGCAGTATTTTGAAGGATAGTAGTCAGCTATATTTTTCATTATTAGTCCTCCTCGGGATCAATATCAATTAAAGGCAGAACTGCTTTTTCAGCCTCATCAAAGCCTTCCTCACTTTTTGATGCGAATATCACAAGACTGCCGGAGCTGTCAGGCAGAAGAGCCATGTATGAATCTTCATTGATACGGTAGAACTCTGCACCCTGATATATTCCGCTGTCCGCACGTTCGATATGTTCAAATTTACTGCGGATATTTTCAGCCTGTTCTTCATCAGCTTCAAGATAATCTTCCGTCGCATATTCTAAGCCGCTTGTGACTGCACAAAGATAGCCTTCGGAGATAAGAAACTTTGAAAGACTATCTCCTGTGAGAAACCATTCACCATGGTCATAACTCTCATATACAGGAGGATCAGGCTTGTCCATATCCTCAAGTTTTATGCCCCAAAAGGATACGCTCTGATTTTCAGAAAAGAAAACATAGTATCCCTGCTCTTTGTACATACCGACTTTCTCTGCAGACATAAGATAATCACCTGCAGGATTAGAAGCAAGCACATCACAGCCCGCACACTGCCTGTAATAATCCTCCAGCGCAGCAGGAAGACTGCCGTATTCAGTTTTCAATGATGATATGTTTTTCTCGCTCCAGCCAAGTGGCTCATTTATATCAAAAAGCTCACGGAGTTCCCTGTAATCAAACATTATTCAGCATCATCAAGCAGCTGAACAGCCTTCATCAAGATAGCAACTTCAAGACGTTTCTTCTGTATCTGACATGAAAGCTTATGGGCAGTATGTATGTCACCCTGATAAATATAGTTATTGGCATTACAGCCGCCGCTGCAGTAGAATTTAGCCCAGCACTTTTTACATTCGGGCTTGGTATAGACATGAGCCTTAGCAAACTCGTCTTTCATTTCGAGATTGAAGCTACCATCATAAAGACTGCCCATTTTGTATTCATCAATACCTACAAATTGATGACAGGGATAGATATCACCGTCCGGAGTAATAGCGACATACTCATTTCCGCAGCCACATCCGCGGAGACGCTTGATAGCACAGGGACCCTGATCGAGATCTAACATAAAATGGAAGAAATTGATAAACTTTCCTTCTGATCTGATCTTTTTGATCTTTTCAGCAAGTACTTCATACTCCTTGAAAATGCGCGGAAGATCAGCCTCAGTTATAGCATAAGGTTCTTTTGCATCAGCCATAACAGGCTCAACGGATATCTGCTCAAATCCAAGATCATAAAGATGCATAACATCTTCGGAAAAATCGAGATTGTACTTGGTATAGGTACCTCGTACATACCAATCTCTGTCAGCAGGACGCTTATCGACCAGACGTTTGAAGTTCTTGGTTATAGTATCATAGCTGCCTGATCCATCAACACGTACCCTTACTCTGTCGTTGACCTCTTTTCTACCATCTATTGAAAGAACGACATTGTACATCTCCTTATTTATGAAATCAATCATCTCATCAGTAAGATGCATACCGTTAGTTGTAGTGGTAAATCTGAAGGTCTTACCTGTTTCCTTCTCACGTGAACGCGCATACTCGACTGTCTTCATAACCACGCCGAAATTCATGGACGGTTCACCGCCAAAAAAATCGACCTCAAGGAATTTTCTGTCAGCAGACTTTTCGATCAGAAAATCAATAGCACGTTTAGCAGTTTCAAAGTCCATCAGCTTTCTGCCGACACCAAAATCACCGGTAGAAGCAAAGCAGTACTTACATCTCAGATTGCAGTCATGAGAAATATGAAGACACATAGCTTTTACAGGAGATGCTACTGATGCAAGTGCATACTTTTCATAATCATCCTCTGAAAAAAGTATCTTGTCATTGTACAGCGAAACTATTTCCTCATAGCATTCTTTGATATCTTCTGCAGGATAGCTTCTGGAAAGCTTTGCTATAACTTCTGCGGGACATTCTTCTGCAAAAGGCGGCTCAACACTATCCAGTATATCATAAGTAAGATCATCTATGATATGGACACCGCCACTGTTTACATCAAGCAGGACATTGAATCCCGACAGCTTATATTTATGGATCATTTTCTTCCCTCACAAATCTTAAAAAATAACGGACGACCAAAGCCCAGCTCTACGGGTCAGCCAAGACCTAGTAGAGATGACCTGTGCTCGCCCGCTGTATCGGGAGCTTAAAAAGCTCCCCTCAAACGGTTCTTGTGGATCAAGCTTCTCTTTCGCACTTCTGGTTAGCAACTGTGCAGGAAGTCTTGCAAGCAGACTGACAAGAAGCCTGGCACTTGCCGCAGCCACCCTTAGCAGCAGTCTTCTTAAGGTTAGCCTTATTGATAGTCTTGATATGTTTCATAACATCATACCTCCATATACTGATTTAAAGATATTATATCATATTATGACATGAATTTTATGAATAGTTGTTTAACCATATATAAATATTTATAGATATAAATCAAAATATTAATTTACATCTCCTTTTTTGAGTTTACACCGACTGCTCCGCCAATCGAGGCAGCTAAAATAGTGATAACAAATTTTGTAAAAAATGAAATCTTTGAAGTAACACCTGCCATAATGCTGCCTGCTGTAAGTATTATAAGAAAAATAAGCAGACCTGTCAGTGCGCCTGAAATCAGACCGTTTCTTCTGCGTCTCTTCCCACCGGTATATCCTCCGAAATATGCTCCAATCATCAGTGTTCCAGTAGACATAGCTGATAAAGCGTCCTTGCCTGCATCTATCTTTGTAAGCATAAACGCAATTGCACAAAGTAAAAGCAGTATAATACCTGCAGCAGCAGTTAGTGCGACTATCTGCTCAGCAGCAATGCCTGAATTTCTTCTGTGACTTCTGTGCTTTCTCATTTAAGCAGACCTCCCAAAACTTCTTTGCTTATATAATATTCGGTCAGAAAAGCACATATTACAAAAACGGCACCGCTTGTTATACGGTGCCGAAAATTTATCAAACCTTATCCTTATCGGACTCTTCATCATCAGTTACGACCTTAGCGATAGCCCACTTCATGATGCGTATCTTACTTCTGTCGCCGCCGGTCTCAATAACAACGTTATCCTCTTTGACCTGGGTAACTATACCGATGATACCGCCGTTAGTGATGATCTCATCACCAACGTCTACGCTTTCTCTCATTTCCCTGTCCTGCTTCTCCTGCTTCTTCTGGGGTTTGAGGATGAAGAAATAGAAGAAAACCAGTATCAGCACCAGCGGTACAAAACTAAGAAGATATCCTCCGGTAGTAGCGCCTGTGCTGGCAGACATGACTGTGATAAATGCTGAATTCATTTTACTGCCTCCTGATCAATAATTTACTGCTATTGATTATAGCAGAATCCCGATAATTTATCAAGTATTTTAACAGAATGTTTACGCTTCACCATTCTGATCCTTGATATAAGCATCAATAGCGGCTGCGGCTTTTTTACCTGCTCCCATCGCAAGAATGACCGTAGCTGCGCCTGTTACAGCATCACCTCCGGCATATACGCCCTTTTTGGTAGTAGCCTCTGTATCATCAACAATAAGACATCCGCGCTTATTGACATCAAGTCCGGGAGTAGTATTCCTGATAAGAGGATTCGGAGATGTGCCTATTGCCATGATAACAGTATCCACGTCAAGTTCGTAATCAGAACCTTCAACAGCAACAGGACTCCTTCTTCCGCTCTCATCGGCTTCTCCAAGCTCCATCTTCTTACATACCATGGCGCGAACTCTTCCGTTATCATCCCCAAGCAGTTCAACAGGATTATTCAGAGTAAGGAACTCAACACCTTCCTCCATAGCATGATGAACTTCTTCCTTACGTGCAGGAAGCTCGTCCATCGAACGTCTGTAAACTACATAAACCTTTTTAGCTCCAATCCTGAGAGCTGAACGTGCAGCATCCATAGCAACATTACCGCCGCCGACTACAGCGACCTTCTGAGACTTCATGATAGGTGTTGCATATTCTTTCTTATAAGCTTTCATAAGATTGATTCGTGTAAGATACTCATTAGCGGAATATACACCAATAAGACCCTCACCGTCAATACCCATAAACCTTGGAAGACCAGCACCTGAACCTACGAAAACAGCTTCATAGCCCATCTCAAACAGTTCATCGACGGAAAGCACCTTGCCTATGACCATATTGGTCATGATCTTTACTCCCATCTTTGACAGATTATCGATCTCATGCTGAACTATCATTTTGGGAAGTCTGAACTCGGGGATACCGTACATCAATACACCGCCGGCTGTATGGAATGCTTCAAATACAGTCACTTCATATCCCAGCTTTGCAAGATCACCGGCAGCAGTAAGTCCACTTGGACCGGCACCTACAACAGCAACCTTATGTCCGTTAGGCTCGGGAAGTTCTATTTCAGGTTCCTTATCCCTCATATAATCAGCTACAAAACGCTCAAGCCTTCCTATGGCAACAGGCTCCCCTTTTATACCCCTTACGCACTTTCCCTCGCACTGATTTTCCTGCGGACATACTCTTCCACAGACAGCAGGGAGTGAGTTTGTTGTTTTGATTATAGAGTAAGCAGAAGCCAGATCACCTTCAGCGACCTTGGCGATAAATTCAGGTATCCTTACACCAACGGGACATCCGGACATACATGGCTTGTTCTTGCAGTTTAGACATCTCATAGCTTCTCTTACTGCTTTTTCCAATGAGTATCCGAGAGTGACCTCATCAAAATTCTTAGCTCTAACTTCAGGTTCCTGCTCTGCAACAGGTGTTTTTTCCTTTCTCATATCAGCCATTGACAGCACCTCCCATAAGTCTGCAAACGTGCTGTTTCTCAGCCTCGTTATAAGTTGAATTTCTTCTTATCAGCTCATTGAAATCAACCTTATGACCGTCAAAATCCGGGCCATCAACACAAGCATATTTTATCTCGCCGCCAACTCTTACACGACATCCGCCGCACATTCCTGTGCCATCGATCATTATCGGGTTAAGAGAAACAATTGTTTTTATATTGTAAGGTTCTGTAACTTTACATATAAACTTCATCATCGGTACAGGACCGATAGCTATTACCTCATCAAAATCAGCACCTGATTCTATAAGCTCTTTGAGCTTGTCTGTAACAAATCCATGATAGCCGTACGAGCCGTCATCGGTACATATATGCAGATCAGTGGATTCTGCTTTCATCTCATCCTCTAGGATTATTATGTCCTTACTTCTGAATCCTGCAATAAGCTGAACGTCAACGCCCATTCTATGCAGTTTCTTAGCTTGAGGATAAGCGATCGCACATCCTACGCCGCCGCCTATGACAGCAACTTTCTTAATATCCGCATCATACTCGGTGGCAACTCCAAGAGGACCTACCACATCACGAATTTCTTCGCCCTGATCCAAAGCAGCAAGCGACATCGTAGAACCACCTATGGTCTGGAAAATGATCGTTACAACACCTTTTTCGCGATCAAAATCTGCAATTGTAAGGGGTATGCGTTCACTGTATTCGTCTGCCCTTACTATTACGAACTGGCCTGCATCTGCTTTTTTTGCAATAAATGGAGCTTCAATATCCATCAGCACAACAGTATCATTGAGCTGTTTTCTCCTTAGTATCTTAAACAATACTATCCCTCCGCAAATCATATTTCATATTATTATACATCATTTAATCGGAAATTACAAGGGGAGGAAAAACAATTATTATTTTCTGTAACAATAATATTAGAATTAATTAATATTTTACAAGAGCTTCGCTTATAGCTTTCCTTTCTTCGATCATCCGTTCATTATTTCTGTTTGAACCGAATAGACTGCTATATGTATAAAGTGAAATTCCTTGACACGACTTACAATCATTGATCTGATTGCCTATAATCCCTACATTACCGTTAAACTCATCGTCTGAATCGATCTTATATACACCGAGCCCTATGTTCAGTGATACATAACCACACTTACATAAATCCTGCCATTCTTGCAGTGTACTTATGAAAGGCTTGACAGCATCATTATATCCATAGTATATCTGTGGGATTATCCTGTCACATATCCCCTCTTGACAGCACCATTCTTCAACATCTGCATACAGCTTAGAAAAGTTATTTTCAATATTCCCCTGAGGAGAGATACTGACTTCAGCGCACACGTCCGCATCTTTTACTCGTTTATATATCAGACGGCACATATCTGTGATATTTTCTCTGCGCCATTCGTCAAGATCTTTTGCACAGTTCGTTTCTGAATAACATTCTGCATCAAAAAGCTTATCTGTAGTCGGATAAAAATAATCATCGTAATGCAGACCGTCAACATCATAATTATCAACTATCTCATATGCGCCATCTGCAATTAGTTTCCTAACCTCAGGGAAGGCAGGATCTAGCCAGAGATACCCGTTTTCATCCGAAAAGCTAACCTGACTATCAGCGTTAAGAAACCATTCAGCCGTTTGATATCCTGAGTGCCTGCTTAGTTCTTCAGCAGTCTGCAAACGCAGAGGATTGATCCAGGCATGAACGGAAAGTCCAAAGCTATGAGCAGTTTCGCAGATTATCTCCAGCGGATCGTAATCACCGCAAAAATACTCCGATTGCGGAAATATTACCGAATCATATATAGCATCACCAAAAGCTCGTACATGAACATAAATCGTATTACATCCAAGTTCTGATATATCATCACAGACAGCATTAAAACCTTTACGGAAATCCTCAGCATTCTCCAAAGACAAAATCGGTGCAAGATCTATATAAGAGATCCACATAGCCTTCTGACGTTCATAATTAATAGGTCTATAGCTATCATTATATTTTTCTTTATGATAATGCTGCGGCTCAGGTGACTGCCCGCGAATTTCTGTTATGACATCATAACTATTATTTCTGGCGCATCCTGTAAGAAATATCACCAGAAGCATTATTAATATCTTTTTCATTGATCATCAGCTCCTCTATAAAATATATGCAGAAGAGCTTTATTCATATAACAAAAATACCGCCGAACAATCGACGGTATTTAATATCAGACTTTTTTGCTTGCAAGCATCAGCAAGGTGATGCCTGCAAAAACCAGATGATATACGATTATTAGTGTTGGAGTGATCTGTGAAAACGACCCAAGTATCATTGATATCAAACATATAGCAGCACCGAGAGCTACAGAACCTGCCTGAATTGCAATACCAAGCTGTGCTGCAGACCTTATCTTTTTAACTCCGCTTATGAGCATCGCAAAAGCCGGGAAATTTCCACTGCACATCATAGATGAGGATTCGCGAACATTATATCCGACTTCATTTTCATACTCTTTATGGTACCTGAACGGCAGCATTTTCACTGAACCGTGATCCAGATCAAAAAGCTTTTCAAGATAATCTTCTGTGATAAATCCGTCAACATTCCTGATGACAGTGACAATACCTTCTCTTTCCAGCGCCTGCATCCACTTGGTAACAGAGATAGAAGGCGATACCTTTATCACGAACATAGTTGATATAACGCCGGAGATCGAAAGGTATAATATAACATTTCCCTTGCCGTATTCCTCTTCTTTTGAAACAGGCGGCAGTCCGTCGATCGAGTGATCTTCCATATGCTTTCTTGTACCGAGAAGGACTCTTTTATTATCTATCCATCCAGAGATACCTTTTTCATCCTCATAAATATAGCTTTCAACAGAATAAAGCATATCCAGCTTTCCTTTAAGTATCTTATAAAAAGAGTTTTTCAGAACGCTGTCCGAACGGAATACAAGGCTTGCTGCCATAAGTATGCATTTATCAAGCGGATAAGTGGAAAGCAGTTTCAGGTTGACCAGATCGACACTTTCTTTCGGGAAAAGATGCGCTGCATCAACAAGCACTGAGTTTGTATCAGAGTATTCATCTACTGCACTGTAACCGAGTATAACAGAAGAATACTGCAAATACTTGCCCGAAGCCTTGTTTATCGGAAGATTGACCGCAAGGATCAAAGAAAGCGATGAACACATCGTAACCGTACCAGAAAATGCAGCAAGAGCAACATAGATCTTCTCGATTCCCGAACCTGCGTGCTTATCACATATAAATGAGAGAAGACCCGTCAGCAGACCTGCAGCCAGTATCAGCGGTGCTGAATACTTTGCAAACTTATCTGAAATATCGGGAGAATAACTATTTTTTATAAAATCATCGACAAATCCGGTCTTACGCATGGCAGCCATGTTCGCATTTACAGGAACAGTTCCTCTGCCAAAATTCACAGCCGAGCTGCCATCAACGCTCTTCACAGCGTATCTGTCAAAATCACCTGCAATATATCTGAAATTCTTCTCTGTGCGCTGAACGGTCATCATCTTGCCGATCGTATTGAAAATAAGCCCCATGATAGCCGCCGATATATATACATGATAAAAGCATTCACGTATAGATTCCGGTTCAAAAAGAGTGGCTATACCTGCAATAACAGACACAAAGATCCCTGCAGCTGCAATAGAATCATTATCAGGCCTACGAAGGAACATATTCCTAATGCCAGCCGTCATAACTGAATAGGATACACCAAGAGCCAGCAGACCCATAATCGTGTTAGAGAACAGGAATGCAGATGGTGACACCGAACGGTCAAAGATCTTAATTACAGGCAATTCAAGGTCATTGGCAACAGTTATCAGCAGACTAGAGAGCCCTGTGAACAAAAGAACACAAAGTCTCAGGAAAAGATTACTTTTGACCTGCAGAATATCATTAAGAATTCTCGGAGCTTCATCATAATTTTCAAACTCCTTCTGACCAAAAGCCGTCTTCTTGTTCCTGTCAGATCCGGTTTCTGTATCTGAAATACTTTCCAGCACAAAGTTCTTGACCTTAGATCTTCTGTGCTGTTCAAGCACCTCTTCCTTACTGAGCTCATCATTTTCCGATACAGAAGTATCGTCAGGGAATATCTCAGGATCCTCGTTGTTTGGGATCAACTTATCTTCAAGATCAAGCCTGATATCTTTAACACTGGTGCGCTTTACAGGTTCATCATGCACCTGACCCTTACGTTTTCGTCTTCCGCTGATATTTGAAATTTTGCGGATCTTGCGGGCAGTATCAAGTGCAGCCTTATCATCAACCGCACCATCAGTAACGACATCTTCTTCAAGAAAATTATCACCTGTCTGAGAATTTAATACTTCTGAACTTAAATATGGATCATCATTTTTGATTTCCTCGTTCACGACAGTTGTATGTCCGGTTCCATCTGAAGTATTTCTTCCGTAAACTGTGTCTTCTCCGACCGAGCTATCAGGTATTACAGCAGAGATATTTTCTTTATCAGACTGAGAAAAGTTTATATCAAAATCATCGGTCTTTTCAGACTTTGATCCTTTATCGGGTCTGTATTTTATGCGGAATTCCGACATGAAATCATCGATAGAATATTTATCTGACAATCCTTATCACTCCCAATCTACTTGATATTACGCTGACGCACGATCTCATACATAAAGATACCTGCAGCAACAGAAGCATTCAAAGAGGTTATCTTACCTGCCATCGGCAGGCTGAGAAGCATATCGCACTTTTCTTTCATAAGTCTGCCCATACCGAACCCCTCAGAGCCAACAACCAGACCTATAGGACCTCTCAGATCGGCACCGGAATAATTTTGACCGGCACCATCAGTTCCGTATATCCATATTCCTTGCTTTTTAAGATCATCAACAGCAGCGGCAAGATTCGGAACTCTTGCAACCGGCAGCCAGCTTGCTGCACCTGCCGAAGTCTTGAATACTGTATGATTCAGTGAAGCACTGCGTCTTTTAGGAATGATGATTCCATGAGCTCCTGCAGCCTCAGCTGTACGTATTATTGCTCCGAGATTATGCGGATCCTCTATCTCATCACATATTATAATAAAAGGATCTTCACTTTTTTCTCTGGCTATGTTGAGTATATCCTCTACTTCAACGTATTCAGCACAAGCACCCACGGCAATAACGCCTTGATGTGCTGCCCCACCCGCCATACTGTCGAGCTTGATCTCCCTGACCTGTTTTACAGGGATATCCCTTTCTTTTGCCAGCTTCAGTATAAGAGAGATAGAACCTTTGGCTTCGGGATTAACGAAGATCATATCGATCAGCTTATCGGCTTTCAGCGCTTCTATAACGGGATTCCTGCCTAGGATAAGCTCTTCTTCGCGTTTATTATCAGTAGTTTTATTGTTATTGATTTTATTTTCTTTCATATCAAAATTCCTTTTTTAAACAACAGTTGTTATTTATTATAGCACAAAAATCCCCAAAAGCCAATAGCTAATGAGGATTTTTTTGCAGTTTAAACAAATATCACAAACGGTTTTAGGGAAATATGTTACCTATCCCAAAGCAAAAAGAAGAATTACAGCTGCCGATAATACGATAAGACCCATGAGTATCCTGATAAGGACTGCTGTATCCTTACAACTATGATGCTCTACATGATTTACGTCACCATGAAATTCTTCGCTGAGCTTTTCCATATACTCCTCTGCCATAACACGAGTATCATTTTCCGAAAACATATCGCAGCACGAATTTACAAACAAAAGTGCCCTATCAAAATATTCACTATTTGTACATTTAATCTCAATAATCTGCTTGTTTACACCTTTTATCACCTTTCAGACATCTCCCCGAATATAAATTACACATTAAAGTCCGTTCGAATGTACTTTTCAACAAAAATATGTTGAAAAGTTGAAAACGCGATTCAAAAATCAACATTCAGCGTTAAAAAGTGTTGAAAAACCTGTTGAAAAGGTTGAAAATTGCGTAAAATTCCAATGATTTCAACAGCTGTTAATTTTGTTGAAAATACAGTTCCGGGACAAAAATATGTACACGAGGTGAAAATCATTTTCACAAAAGAAGCTTTTCGATGCCGCTTAATGTTACTATTATATGAACGAACAGCATTTTCAAGTGTTGGTTTTCTTCTATGTCCGCTTTTATGGTAACTCACAGCGACTATTAATTTGTTAGGGTCAAAAATGACTTTTATATCCATATTTTAGTACACTTGAATATGCATGATATTTATAATGCCTATCTCTGAAAGTCTGTACAAAAATATGTATGTTTATACAGCTGATATATAAGAAAATGATTACATTTTGTAACGAAATTATCGTGTAGTCAGAAACTTGATAGCGCGTTCAATAGAATCCTTTGAATTGCCCCAGTCTGCATCACTCCCATTGTTGCGGTAATCATACATATCACAATAATGAGTAACATCTTTCTCCAGTTCTGTCAGATATTTTTCGGTAAGTTCAGCGCAGGCTTCCTTAAAACTGCCCTGTATCTTCTTATTCATTTTATCCTCGCAGGCAGACACAAGCATATCATAATGGGGCAGACAAAGCATCTCCTGTTCAGCAAACAGCTGACGAAACTCGTTTTGTTGTTCATATAACTCAAACAAAGTAACCATTATTCGGGACATTCCCCACTCAATCTTATTACACACAAAACAATCATTATTAACAGCGGAAACTCGTTTCTGCTTGGCTGACTTACCCTCGAAGATGCTCTGCCTTTTAAGGACATTCTTCTGGAGTGACTGCAAATGTGTTGACAGCATCAGCGCCAGTGAAAGACGGTTCTTGCAGGCACGCATCTGCTCGAAATGGGTCTTGCAGAAGCCCTGCTTGTTAGTTTCTATACGAACATCCGGCTCCATCATCGCGGCACCCATTATGTATTCGATTGTACGCTGTTCTAAGGTATCCCGAAGCCTGCATATGGGGCATCCGCATTTCGGCTCGAATATTTCTGTAACGGGTATGGTAAGAATACTTTCTCTCATTGAAAAACTTCCTTTCGCTGTTAGGCAAAAAATATCTTGAAAATTGTTTCATTATATAGTATAATGTATTTTGATGAAATTTGCAAGTGTCTTATAAAGGTGAATACTATGCTCATAAGTTACGATAAAGGTGATATCACTATCACCGATACCGACGAAATCATTACGCTCATACTTGATCTTGCCGAAAAGGGCATGAACGAGATATGGATAAGTGAAGACAACACGTCTTATCCCGCGCTTGCAGTGCTTGTCAACGGAAGATATGCCTGTCTGAACTATTTCGGGAATGACAACGGAGATATGTATATGTCCCGCGGGAAAGAGAATGTTGAAGTATCATTTAACCCCGGCGGAACAGAATGGGTTGCGCCGGCAGACGCAGTTTTACCTATAAATACTGCTATCGACTGTATAAGACAATTCTGCAAGAACTATAAACTGCCCGACTGTATAGAATGGCAGAACGGAGTGTGAACATAATGGACTACAAAAAAGACGGTAAAGATATACTGCTCTGTCAGGAGGACTTTGATCTTGACCAGACCCTTGACTGCGGTCAGGCGTTCAGGTGGGAAAAGACTGACGAAAATACCTACAGCGGAGCTTTTCTAAATAAGAAACTGGTTATAAGCTGTGAGAACGGAAAAGATGTTTTCAAGCTTCACGATACCACCGAGGTAGACTTTCTTTCATTGTGGGCAGATTATTTCGATCTTTCCACCGATTACAGTGAACTTAAAAGGCGTTTTTCCGAGGACGAAACTCTGTCAAAAGCCTGTAAATACGCAAGCGGTATACGGATACTCCGACAAGACAGCTGGGAAGCGCTCTCCTCTTTCATAATCAGCCAGAATAATAATATTCCACGAATCAAGGGCATAATAGGTCGGCTTTGCGAACACTGCGGCGGATATCCCGCATGGCAGGAACTCACCGAGGAGACCGAGGAAAGCCTTGCTTATCTCCGCGCAGGATTCAGGGCGAAATACCTTGTTGACGCTGTACAGAAGATACAAAGCGGTACCATAGATCTCGAAAAAATACGAAGCATGGATATCGAATGCGCTCGCAAGCTTTTGCAGACCATCAAAGGCGTAGGACCCAAGGTCGCAGAATGTGCGCTGCTCTTCGGCTTTTATCGTACAGAAGCTTTTCCTATAGATGTATGGGTAAAACGGGTTATGGCAAACTGGTATCCCAATGGTCTGCCTGAATGTATCAAAGGATACGAAGGCATAGCACAGCAATATCTTTTCCATTATATAAGAACTTCTGAGGAAGCAGCTGCTTCACTGAAATAAAGGAGGAAATTTGATTGACTTTTGTTCTTATTGGTATCGCATTGATACCTACCATCATTATTTTCTCAGCAGTGCTGAAAAAGACACCGACTGTAAAAAAAGAACCTTTTAAAAGAGTGGCTAAGGTATTCATTATAAGTGCACTATCAACTATAATTGCTGCAATATTGGAAGTTATTGGTAAGGATATAGTGGCTGTTGCATATAGTTCCGATGCAGATAAAATAGCAAGTATGTCCGGATATTTTGTGCTTTGCCTGTTAGTTATCGGTCCATCAGAGGAAGCCTGCAAATATTTCACATTCAAGCAAAATATCTTTAATGACAGGGAGTTTGATCATACCTATGACGGCGTTGTTTATGGCGCAGCTGCAGCTCTTGGTTTTGCTACCCTGGAGAATGTACTTTATGTATTGCAGTATGGTGCTCTGACAGGACTTCTCAGGGCTGTTCTTTCAGTACCGCTACATGCTTTCACTGGTATTTTCATGGGTTACAATTTCGGTATTTCCAAATATATAAAGTACAATAATATAATAAATGGAGAAAACAATAAGAATCCTCAGCGGCGCGCATTTCTTATTTCGGTCGTAGTACATGGTATGTTCGACTTTCTTCTTTTTGCATCTAAAGCAACTAATGCTCCGGAAAATTTCGTTTATATTTCTTTCGCAGGGGTTATAGGTATAATGATACTTGTATATGTGCTGATGATTAAGATCATCAATAAAGCCAGCAAACAGGATCTTATCATATACGGTGAATATTACTACCAGCACCTGAACGGTCAGTTACAGGATATGGTCGGTAAAACAAATGAGAACGGTGCTTTATTTGTAATCTCAGAAAACGTACCAAACTATACCACAAATACGAATGGATACCAACCGCATACGATGGCAGGTCAGCCTGTTACGTGGCAGTATAGTCATCCGGCAAACTATAATTATCAGCAGCCCGGAGGATATACTTACGCAAACTCACAGAACGGTCAGTACGGCTATCAACCGTACAACACCAATCAGCAATCCAATAACGTCAATCCTTACAGTAACGGACAGTACGGGTATCCTTCTCAAAATGCAAATCAGCCCCAGCATACCGGTACCTACGGACAGTCATATGATCCGGTCAGCTCTATGTACACACCGACACAGACTCAAACTCAACTGGCGGAAAGGATCAAATTCTGCAACGAATGCGGAAACAAACTAACAGCGGATTCTAAATTCTGTCCAGTCTGCGGAAACAAAATATAAGCTAAAAAAGGCATGAGAAAATGATCCCATGCCTTTTGCTGTATCAGTTCATTCTATCATCAAACGGCTTTACCATAATACCGGAAGACATACCGCCTACAGAATAGCTGACTATATCATCGGAAGACAGGATGCTTCCCTTGTCCACCAGACCTTGTTTTTCAAACTCTTTCAGCAAATTGATGACTTTCTCTTTTCTGCCTTCTGTATCGAGCATCTTGTATTCTTCATCATCAAGAAGTGATTCTATCTGAGAATCGACAGTATCCATAGAAGCTAATTCCTTATCAGAAAATCTCTCACAAACAAAAATATCTACCGTTTCTGATCGATGTTCTATATCACCATCCATATAACGTGCATAATAATGGTAAGTCATATCCTCTGATACCTCCGGATCAGATGGAAAAGTATCATCCACTTTGAACCGGATACTGTACCCCGCATCGCCCTTTATTTCATCACCTGATCCGCTGAAATCACCATTGTCCAGCATTTCACCTCCAGAACTTCCTGTGTCTGCGTTGATAAGTTCAACTTTATGAGAGCCAACTATATCTTTTGCCAAAAATACGACCTCACTGTCATCCTCGCCTATGAGTATCTCCCTTTTGTCAACATAAAGACTGATATCTACTACACTTTTGACCTGAAGATCTTCGGCGCTGTCTGAAATACTTTCCGGATCAGCATTTGAAGAAATCTCCGACAATGTTTTTTTCTCTGATGTATCCGATCTGACAGAATTATCAGAGCAGCCCGTAATAACAACTGACAGCACCAGCGATACGATAAACACGAAAACTTTGCTATTCATACAGTGACCTCCGAAATGATATGTATATAGGATATCACCTGATGCAATAATTGTCAAGTTTAGTATTGCATTTCTTTAATTATGATAAACAAACTGAAATCTTTATTCAAGTGAACATTTTTATCTCAACGAGGATCCTTCAGTTTATTTCCAACAAACCAGTAGTCGCATAAACAGCCGCCGCTTGCCAGTGTGTTTTCACGAAAAAGCTTTGCATGCATCAAATCTGCTGTAAAATGATCCATTTCACACATGACAGGCAATACATCAAGAAGTCCCTCACGCCTTGCAAAATTATTAAGCGGACACTGTGTAAAATGATAATAAAAACCGTCAATATGTTTTTGGTCATCAAAATTAAAGTCCCAAGAAACTTCTTTATATTCAGGGTGATCTTCAAGCCATTGTGCATTTTTAAGCATATTCTTACGTATAGCTTTTATCCCACTTGGCTTATTAGCATCTATAAAGAATACAATAAACCTCAAAGGTTTCCAGCTTATAACTTCACGTGAAATAACTCTGAGACTATCGATCGTGATCTTACCTTTTGCTGACCTGTATACTGAAAAGAATATAAAACTCATATATACATTGGAAGCCATCGGATTATCAAAACCAATATCATCTATCCTACCGAGCATCTCCCTGTATTCAACTTTCGCTGTTTTCATAGTTTCTGCTGCAAAGGAGTGACTATAATGTTTTTTCAAGGATCTGCGCACGATCGGAGCAAGAACTGACCAGTATTTACCGGTATATTTCAGCATTAATCTTCACCACCTGAAAGTTGCCCAGCGATCATTCACCTTAGGCAGTAACAATGCAAACAGTTTACCGCGTATACTGTATTTTTTCATTTCCTCATTAAAGCTATGCTCCTCAACAAGCTGTATACCTTCAGCAAGATCAGCGATCTCCTGTCCTGAATCAGTTCCTGAGAGAAAATGTGCGTTGGTATTTTTTACGGTATCATGATGCTTTTCACTTTTCTGCATAAATTTACAGTTCTGCTCAGCAATAAGAATTCCGCCATCCTGAAAATTGTTTTTCAGGATCTCCAGAAATGTCCGTATCTGATCTAATGTAAGGTACATGAACAAGCCCTCAGCAATAAAAACAGGCTTAGCTTTTCTGCCTATCAGAGCATTCTGCACAGCAGAACACCATTTACTGTCAAGGGCATTACCTGCTATCATGGTTACACGATCACGTTCAGGAAACGCCTTTCTTCTTGCATCTATAGAATCAGGAAGATCAAGATCAAACCATAGTATCCTTCCATTATCAACTCTTGAAAAACGATCATCAAATCCTGCACCGACGTTTACAACAACAGTATCGGGAGCCTTCTTAATGATATCTTTAAGCTGACGGTCAAGCATTATTGTTCGTGCTACAACACCCTCATGAGACATGAATTTATCATACGGTCTTGTATCCACATTCAGTGATTTAATTATCTCTACAGCTTTCTGATCCCTGATCCTTGCATTTTTGCGCATAGTTTCATTAGCTTTGACCGCAAGCGGTATCAAAGCCGTAGTCTGTACATCACCTAATTTCAGTTCCATAGTTCATTATTCTCCTTTTCTTCGGTTAGTTTCTTCTAACCCGTTAATTCCATTATAACATACAACAATAAGGATTTCAAGATGTTTCAAAAAGAATTAAAACCAATTTTAAAAAGTAATATAAATACGTATAATGTGCTAATTGTCCAAAACCATATTAATACAACTTTTTTATTATAAAAAAAAGAGGGACGCCCCTTATCGAAAAGGGGTTCCCTCATAGGATCTAAAAGTTACAATAGACTTTACAAATGAAACATATAGATTTAATTACTGAAGTGATTTTAATTTGCTGGATGTTATGGGAAAGGCAGTCTTTGAAAGTTTACGAGTAACTACCATCTGTAAAGCGAGTGCATCTGACTTATTAAGACCATTTCCTGCATCCACGCAATCAGCATTTTTCTTGCCTTGTTCGCTAAGAACACATTTTTTAGGATCCGAAAGATACTGCATCAAAAGGACAATATCAGACATATCGACCTTACCATCGATATTAACATCACCATAATTCGGAGTAACAGTATTATGCGGCTGTTCTGAATACGAACCCGAATAATAATCACTGATGGATATACCGTTTCCGGACTTACCAAGTTTGATCTTATGATCAAGGCTGATGAACTTTCCGTTTTCATCCTTCCAGAGTGAAGGCTTTACGAACTCATATTTTTCTTCGTCCCAGTGATCCCAGTTACAATCGCTGGCAATAAGTCCGCCTGTGTCACTGGAATTTTCATTGAAGCACCAGAAGGTGTGATGTATACGCTTATCAATCATATAATCACGAAGTACTTCCATCCAGTGTTTATTTGCGCCAGAAGGGTCATTCACACTGTCAATACGTCCGCCCCACTCACCCATGAGCAGAGGAGAAATCTTTTCTTCAACAAGGAATGCCCATGAATCGTACCAGTATTCTTTGAGCAGATATTCTCTGTCAAACTTGTAGCTTGTATAGTTGGGGCCTTTACCCTGCAGGTGGAACCAGGACTGTTCATAAACCAGAGGGCCGTAGTCATGAGGTGAATAAACAAGCTGACTCTGATACTTGCCGAGATTTACGGGATAATCTCTGGCACCGCGGAAGTTTCCTCCCCACCATGCACCGTGATAAGGCTGATAATCAGGATCACCATAATGAGCATAATCGGTTGAATTTGAAGACCAGTCGAAGCCCTTTTCAAATTTCGGATAAACTTCGATACCCTCTACCATTATAAGGAGATTGGGGTTCTTTTCGAGGCACGCCTTAGCACCTTTTTCAGCGGCATAACGCCAGTTGTTGGCATCGCTTGAGCCATCCCATTTTGCAAAGATACCATCATCCTTTTTACCGTGAGGCTCATTTTTAAGGTCGATCGCGATAACAGTATCATCATCCTTGTAGTAATCAGCGAACCATGCCAATGCATCGAGCCAGTCCTTCTCGCTGTATTTGTTATCATACCAGAGTGCGTAGTTATGACCGGCTGCATTTGTGGTAGCACAGTGTATATCCATCATGATCTTGATGCCGTTTTCCCTGCACCATTCCACAGCCTTATTCCAGATATCAAAGCTGTACATCGGTGTTCCGCCTTCGATGCCTTCAATGGTGAGTTCAGGATTCTTCCACTCGTTAAGCTTGATTATAGGGTCGGGTTTACCATTCTTCCACTGAAGAAGTATCTCTGTGGACATCGGTACACGAAGCAGATTAAAGCCGTGATCAGCTATCTCGTTGAGTGCCTGATGCATATTGATGCTCCATACACCGTCAAAAATCTGACTTCCGACGTTATAGCCAAACCAGTTGCAGCCAGTCATCCATACAGGATTTCCATACATATCCACAACCTCGGCATTTTCATTTACGTGAAGCCAGTCATCATGGTAAGAATCAGGAGCTGCCGTTACAGAGGCAGCGGAAGCGGCAGGCACATTATCAGCTATTATGCCTGAAGCCGGAGCAAAGATGATCGTACAAGCAGATACAGCTGCAGTCATCCCCGAGATCAGTTTTTTGAACATAGTATACATATCCTCTCTTCTGCTGCCTGTATAAGGAATTTACAGACAGTTTAATTTACTGATATTATACAATATAACAAGCTGATTGTCAATAAGTAAAATCATTTTTTTATGTAACAAATCTATATCAATATTTTTGTGCAATATTCTGATACATACAGAATACATATCCTAATAATTATACCGAAATTAAGGCTTTGCATGATATGACTTTCTTTTGCTGGATGGATAATATTCTTTTGTATCAAATGCTGTTAATATACGTTTTTAGCTAGTGATATTTTACAAAATAAAAGGATATTATTCACGAAAATAAGAATTTGCTTGATATTTAAAATAAATCATGATATAATTACGAATGTGATACGTAACCAAGTCTATTTGATGTATCATTTAATGGTCAGGCTGTGATGGTATAACAGCCGGTATATTTATAATTTCAAAGGGAGGATCTTAAAATGAAACATGATGTGACAAAGCGGACACTTGCAGGCATACTTTCTGTACTATGTATTGCAGGTGCTATCCCCACAGGCATCAATACCAATAGTTTATGCTTCACTACAGCAGTAACGGCTTACGCAGATGCCGAACAGGGATCTGTCTCTTCCGCCTCTGTACATGAGGTCTCAACTCTTGATGAATTCCTTACTGCTGCCAATTCAGCCCAGAATGGCGATACTATTAAGCTAACCGATTCATTCACAGTAGTCGGGAATTATACAATAAACAACGATAAAGCCTTTACGGTAGATTTCAACGGCAATATGATATACTTTGACGGTGAAGGCAATTACAAGGTGCAGAGCTATTTTTATATCAATAACAATGATGCTCACATCACTTTCCTGGACAGTGGTTACGGCGGAGGAATGTCTGTTATCAACCCTTGTGTTGTACGTCTTATAATGAATAACAGCGGTACAGTTGAACTTCTCAGCGGTACTTATATCGGTGGTCTTGATACTATAAGAACAAATACGAATAATGCCCATGTATACATAAAGGGCGGTTATTATGATCTCCTTAAAGAGGATGATGAGGGTCCTTTTTTCAGAAACGGTAACGGTCATTATTATCTGACAGGCGGATATTATACTGAAAGAAGCAATATGAGCGATACCAGATTTGATCTTGCAGAAGGTCATGAGTATTACGAAACAGGCAACGAAGAATATCCCCTTGGTATACGAAAAACGGATGCTACAGCTATCAAAGATGCAGAAATCGAAAATATCTCCGATCAGGAATACACCGGAAGCAAGATAATGCCAAATCTGAATATCACCTTTGGTACAAGGGGATTGAGAGAAAATGAGGACTATACTGTTTCGTACGAAAATAACATCAATGTTGGTACTGCTACGGCACATATTCACGGTATAGGGGATTTCTGTGGTTATATAACCAAAACCTTCAGCATAAAGAAAACGCCGGAGTACAGTATTCCTCAGAATGTCAAAGCACCTTTCAGCAGTACACTTGCTAACGCAAAACTGCCAACCGCCGATAACGGTACATGGAGCTGGGAAAACAGTAAAACGAGCGTCGGTAATGCAGGTAAAAAAACCTTCAAGGCTGTATTCACTCCAAAGGATACCGAGCATTATCTGACTATCAGCGGCATCGAAGTTCCTGTCACCGTATATCATACCTATCAGAAAGTCAGTGCTGTTGAACCTACCTGTACTGCTTCCGGTAATATAGAGTACTACATCTGTTCTGACGGAAAGTACTATACCGACAACAAAGGGCAAAATGAGGTCTCTCTGAAAGATACGGTACTTCCGGCTAAGGGGCACACTTATAGTGAACCGGATTGGATATGGTCTGATCAGACTGCATCTTCCTCCATAACAGCAAAAGCTGTATTCAAATGCCAAGATTGCAGATACGCTGAAACTGTCAATGCATATGTGACCACAAAAGTAATGGATCCGACCTATATTTCAAACGGCAAGTATGTATACAATGCCACCGTAAAATTCGGTGGGAAAACATATACTGCTACCAAGGAAATAACTATCAATAAACTGAAATATACTGCTCCCGCTATTTCATACGAAAAGGGCGATGAAGCTGTAAAACTTACATGGTCAAATGTTGACGGAGCTGAAAAATACGGTGTTGCAGGATATGTAAACGGCAAATGGGTAGTGCTTGCCGAAGGTGAAGGTAACAGTTACGTTATAAAAGGACTCACCGCCGGCAAACAGTATAAGGTCGCTGTTATAACAAAAATAAATGGTCAATGGATCAAAGATGTTTCCAATGCAATAACAATAACACCAAAAGAAGCACCCCATGAATATCCTACCATAATATCTGTAGACTATGACCAAAAGTTCCACCAGTTCCGTCTTAACTGGACAAAAATCAAAGGGGCACAAAATTATGGTATTGCTGTATATATGGCAGGCAGATGGAAGATCATAAATCAGAATATCCCTGCAGATACTACAAGCTTCACATCACCCAAGCTCAAAGCAGGACAGATTTATAAGGTTGTAGTATGTGCAAAGGTAAACGGAAAATGGGATACCGCAGAACTGAGCAAAAGAGCTTTCAATGTTGCGGTAAACTGATCGGCACATTATTAAATGTATAATAATATTAAGCCCTCCTGTAGTATGATAAGAACTACAGGAGGGCTTGCTTTAGAAATATGATCATAACAAATAACGATCTATGTATAATTATAATTCAACAACAACTGTTTAACAGGGATTGAAAATATCAAAACAATGATGTATAATAATATCTGAGTGATAAAATACTTTTTTAGCAGACTAAGATTTAACACACATGGAAGTGATTATAATATGAAATTAGTTGAATACGGTGATAATAGTTCACAAAACTATCTTATCCAGCTCATAGACAAACGTGAACTTGAAGAAATAGAAGATGAGATCAGGTTGATAGTAAAACACAGTAATAAAAACATCTGTCTTTTAGCATTTATAGTTGACAGCTGGAATCAGGATCTTTCACCATGGAGTGCTCCTGCTGTATTAGGAAATGAAGATTTCGGAGATGGGGCTAAAAACACACTCAATGAAATATTGCAGTACACTGACGATCCCGAAAAGGATTACTATCTCGGCGGATATTCTCTTGCGGGTCTGTTCGCTTTATGGTCAGCATATCAAACTGACATATTCAGCGGGATAGCAGCAGTTTCCCCCTCTATATGGTTCCCGGGATTTACAAAGTATATGTATGAGCACAAGCCTCTCACAACCAACGTATATCTTAGTCTTGGAGATAGAGAAGAAAAAACGAAAAATCCAGTTATGGCACAGGTTGGTAACGCTATACGTGCCGGATACGAGTCACTGAAAGATAATAAAATACACTGTACAATGGAGTGGAATCAGGGAAATCACTTCAAAGAGCCTGAACTGCGTATGGCAAAAGGTTTTGCATGGCTCCTGAAAAAAGGATAAATAATAATGAGATATAAAAATATAAAAAAAGGAAAGTTCATTTCACGACCCAACCGATTTATCGCACAAGTAGAGATAGACGAAAAAAATGAAACCGTTCATGTTAAAAATACAGGGCGCTGCAAGGAAATCCTAATAGATGGTTGTGACGTATGGCTCACTGCACCCGGGAGTCCCGGCAGAAAAACAAAATATGACCTTGTAACAGCCAGAAAAACTAACGGACTTATTATCAATATAGACTCACAAGCTCCAAACAAGGCGATGCTTGAATGGTTAAATAGGCAAGGCTGTGACCGCATAATCCCAGAATATACCTATGGCAATTCCAGAATAGATTTCTATATTGAAAACGGTAATGAAAAGATACTTATGGAAGTAAAAGGCTGTACGCTTGAAAATGATGGCATCGGCTATTTTCCCGATGCACCGACGGAACGTGGGATAAAACACATTCAAGAACTTATCAAGGCAAAAGACGACGGATATAAAGCCGTACTTGCTTTTGTGATACAAATGAACGGCATAAAAGAAGTCAGACCGAATAAAGAAACTCACCCCGAATTTGAAACCGCTTGGAAAGAAGCATTAAAAGCAGGAGTAGAGATAATATTCTGCACCTGCAAAGTATGGGAAAACGGGTTTGAAATAACAGGACAGGAGAAATCTAATGATAAAGATACTTTTCGTATGTCATGGTAACATCTGCCGCTCGGCTATGAGCGAATTCATTATGAAAGATATGATCACTAAAAAAGGGCTTGCAGACAAGATACAGGTAGCATCTTCAGCAACATCAAGAGAAGAAATAGGAAACGATATGTATCCGCCTGCGAAACGAAAACTTGATGCGGAACATATCTCTTATACAAGGCACCATGCAAGGCAGATCACAAAATCGGATTATGCCGAATATGACATGATACTCTGCATGGAGCAGTACAATATAAGAAATCTTAAAAAGATCATTACCGATGACCCTGACAATAAAATACATCTTCTCCTTGATTATTCCGATACTCCTAGAGATATCTCCGATCCGTGGTATACAGGCGATTTTGATAAAACATATAATGATATCAAAGAAGGCTGCGAAGGACTGCTTAAAAGATTGACAATCAAATAACAAAGTATAATAAATAGTATGTTTTAAATTGTGCAGTTTGTGTGACTTGCCACTTGCAATTATCGTAAAAATATTGTATAATAAAGTATAATATATTTTTTCGGAAAGGAAGGTAGAATCAATGAATCTCAAGGATATATGTAAAAAAGTCAATATTTCTCTGAATTCAAAAACAGAAAAAAACATCATGGCTGCTTCCATATCAACTGCTCTAGCCATACTTACTATATCAAACAAAAAGAAAAAAGGCAAGCCGAATTTTTTTCAGCGTATAGGGAAGTATTACAGTTCAATTGACAAGCTTCTTGTCATGACTGTAGCTAAAACAGTTGAAGCAGAAGAAACACGCCAAGCAGCTGAACGTGAATTCACTGAAAAAAAGCTGAGAGACCTTAAGATCATTGATGCTGAACCGCTGGATCTTTCCGACTTGGAAGAGGAAGTTCATGACTGAATATCTTACAAATTACAGAAAATACATTCTTGAATGTATTGAAAATGAAAACTGTGACTATTCAAAACTGCTTGATTATCACAGTGAAAAACTGCATCAGTTCCAGCATGAAAGATTCATTCACTTGATAGTTATGGCGCTTTTTGCTTTATGCACTGTTATGACAATACTTGCTATAGCGATATTCGATAAGCTTTTACTTATTCCGCTTGCAGCACTGCTGATGGGGCTGCTAGTGCCTTACATAAAACACTATTTTTTTCTGGAAAATACAGTACAGCTGCTTTACAAGGACTATGATACAATATATAAGAAAGTTCACGGCTTATCCCAGGAGGACTTGAAATGACATATCATAAAGAACACTGGAAAGGCAGTGTGATAACCTCTCCCCTGCCGCCGACACTTGTGACTTGTGCATACGAAGGTAAAGTAAATGTGCTTACCATCGCATGGACAGGCATACTTTGTACAAGACCTCCGGTAACTTATATATCTGTAAGACCTGAAAGGTATTCTTATGATATTATAAAAAACAGCGGCGAATTTGTTGTAAATCTTCCAACTAAGGAGCTTGTTCGGGCTGTTGACAGATGCGGAGTGAAAACAGGAGCAAAGACAGATAAATTTGCAGACTGTGGACTTCACACTGAGGATTGTGTAAATGTAGCTGTTCCTATGATCGCTGAATGTCCTGTCAGCATAGAATGTAAGGTAAAAGATATAGTCCCGCTTGGAAGCCATGATATGTTCATCGCAGATATTGTCGGAATAAATGCAGCCAAGGAACTGCTTGATGAAAAAGGCAAACTTTGTCTAGAAAAAGCAGGATTACTGGCTTATGCTCACGGAGGATATTTTGAACTTGGAAAACAGTTAGGCACTTTCGGATACTCAGTAAAAAAGAATAAGAAGCGCTTTGATAAAAAGCGCTGAACAGAATACAGACTTGTCACACATGATCGTGGCATTATATCAGAATTATGAAAGAGGAAAAAATAATGAATTTGAAGAAATATACTATTGCGGCTGCAGGTCTTATATGCAGAAAAGCCAAAGTAGATAATGTTTATGCATGGAGTTCTGAAGTACACAGATATATAGCCGAAAAGGCACTGGAACTTCTTGAAAAAGAAAAAAAACTTCGTCCTGTAGCTTTTTATAAAAACTGGCACGAAGAAATCAAGTTGGGTTCAGTTGCGCCTGATAAAACCGGAGATATTGATGAAGGCCCCGGCAAACATTACTATTCATGCATGAATGCCAAGGGCAGGGAGCTTGATGAGAGCAAAGGGTTTTATCGCAATCGCCTCGGTGATTTTTCTCCCAGTGCACGAACACTTTTCCGAGCTAATTACACATCGGCAGTATCACTCTATAAAAGCGGCATGACCAAAGAATCCATGGTTTATCTCGGAAGAGCAATACACTTTGTTTCAGACATGGGCTGTACGCCTCATGTAGCAAATATGACAAGCGGTATAAAAGCAAGCAACGTCCATAATGCATTTGAAAAGCAGATAAACAACAGCTACAGCAGTTTCGGTGCAGACAACTTTGATAAAAGGCTTACTAAGTATTATGAAAAAGCCGATCCGGGTGAAGCTTTCAATAAACTTATAAAATATGCAGGTAAATTTGTTGATACAATACTTCATCTTGACCCCCGCGCTTTCGATGATACAGCAAAGAATACCATACCTGTAACAGAACAGCACGTTATGGCTGTACTGCTGAAATTCTATACAGACTGTAACTCTGACAAGGGAAACTTTGTATGCAACGACAAGATGTACAGCTTTAAGAACGAGGCTACAGGTCTTATGTTGACAGTAACGCCCAAAGGTCTTATCGTTGATGAGGCTGATAAGGATAAAGAACAGAAAATACTCATAAAACTCTGTGAGAGCGGAACATTTGGTTTGAAGGCTGAAAACGGAGGTTACATTAACAAAAAATGTAACGGATTCGACTACCTGAAGATCAACGGCAAGGCTGCACAGTTCAGGTCAGAAGCCCTTGGCAACCGCAGATTTGTTATCAGCACCGAGGAAAGTGAATTTAAAAAGTATCTTACAGCCAAAGGCGGCAAACTGACCGCTGCCCCGTATGAACCAGAAAACCCTACTATGATATGGGTGCTATGCTGATATAAAACATATTTTTGAATATGGTTATCCCCTTAACACACCACAAGTAAGATCACTGCACCAAAGCAGCCAAAAGCCTTAAATACGCACTGTTTCCCAGCTTACGACGGTTGAATTTGTAGCAGTATTCGGCAGCATATAACGCTGTGTGGATCTTTTCGTTTCCGTGGTAAGTTCCCATGATCATTGCTTTGAAGTTTGATATAACTTTATGCATCCAGTTCAGCTGACCGCTTGTTGGATCATATGTCTCAAAAACATGGAAGTATTTCTGTGCCAGCGGTTTCTTGTAACTTCGAGCATTATCACTCTCGATCTTCGAGCCTGCGCGGATATTATCCCTGGCAAATCTACCCACAGTTATGCCCTTTAAATTTGGCACATCGCTCATTTTAACGTACTCGGGATTTCCTGCTGCGTTCTTCGATAAAGCTACGATCATCTTGACTTTTTCAGTACCTCTGCCGCGCTTTTTACCGTGAGTCGGAGCACCGAGATAGGTGTCGTCAAGCTCAACTATACCGTCCAGCAAATAGCGTTTTTCACGGCATTTCATAGCTTTTCTGATGCGGTGAAGGATGTACCATGCAGTCTTGTAGGTCACTCCCAAATTTCTCATAAGTGTAACAGCAGAAACGCTGCATTTGTTGCTCATAATGAGGAATGCGGTGATTATCCACAGCCTCAGCGGAATATGTGTTCTGTGCATAAAAGTTCCGTTTGTGGCGGATATATCAGCTTTACAGAACTTGCAGCGCAGCAGATGGCGTGACCTTATCCTGCGGTACTCAGAGCCACCGCAAAACGGGCAGGCAAAGCCCTTTTCAAAGCGGATATCAAGCAAAAATCCTTGCAAAAGCTTTCATCTGCGAACTTTGAGTATATCCCATCAAGTGTGATCTCAGGTTTCGGAAATCTTTTTGACATAGCGACAGCTCCCTTCGGTTTCTGTCACTATTATACTATATTTTCTGAGTTTTGAGGTCTGTTTATTTGGACAGCATTGTAAATTATCTGTGGTGTGTTAAAGGGATAACCATGTTTTTGAATCTTAAAAAGGCAGGGATCTCCCCTGCCTTTACATTTTTATTCATAAACAGCTGTTATCTCACAATCGCCATCAATAGTTACTGCAGTTGTTTCTGCTTTAGAATCAGAAAGAGTACAACCGCTTGATTCCCATTTAACGAATTTTCCTGCCGACGGATCGGCGGTGACGGTGATGGGATAAGCTTTATAATAATCGCCTTTAAAATCTTTATCCGAAAGATCAAGAGCCGTTGTGTTCAGTATAACTCCGCCTTTATTACTATCGGTAGATTTTATAGTAACTGTTGCTTTCTCACCAGGCTTAAATACATCGGTTATATGAGTGATGAAAACCGAATATCTGCCATCCAGGAATTTCTTGAAAGCATCAGCGTTCCAGCCGAAACCTTCTCTTGCATAATCAGGTCCGAAACGGATAAAGGTGTCCTTAACAAGAGGCGCATAAGCATTCAGCATTTCATCATACGCTGCATCGACCTTGCTTTTTTCAAAACTGATATTTCTCATATCACATAAGGAGAGAATAAACATCTGCTTAAATTCCTCATTATCTAGCAGACTTCTGAAAATGTCAGCAGGAGGCTGTTCAAGATCCTTGAATGTCTTGGTTCCGTCAATAGCTTTTTTTATAAAATTATCATCAAAGTTTTCTCCATTTACATAAATACCGCTGGAATAGTCGGTATCATAAGTCATCATGCGCCATTTACCATCGGATACTGCGGTAGCATTATCGGCATTACGAACTCTCCACATACGCCAGTTGTTACCTTGTATTATACTATCTTCGTTACCGATATAGATATTGAAAGCCATATAATCCGAGAATGATCGTATATCCAACATATCGCAGGCCTTTGTATAGTTTGCTTCATCTGACATATCATTTCCGGTGATAAAGTCATACATATCGCTGTATAACTTTATGTCATCCTCAGTACCTTCTTCGATCTCACCAACTTTAAGTATCACAACATTTTTGTTGTCGATATCATAATTATCTGATATATAATTATCACTATAATCCTCAGTAAGAGTATACATTCCCCAGTATTCACCATCAATGAAAGCAACAACCGGGGTTGACTGAATAGTTTCAAAGGACTTGTCCATGACCATGGATTGCAGCAGAGGATCCCTGAATTTAGCGAAATTACAGTCATTACCACCATTTCTGAGGACAAAGGATTTATACTTATCTACATTACCCTGTCTGTCTGAACGAGTATTATCAGGTATAAGCTCATAATTTATATTTTTATCACCATAATCCTTACGTGCTGTAAGGCGAAAACTTTTCTGATGTTCATTTCTGGATGCAGCACCCATTATTCTTATACCGAGATCCTGTGTAAAACCTATACTTCCGTCAGAAAGAATGTATTCAGCATAAACAGGACGCTCCCATTCTTTTCCGCGCTGAGTATAGTTAGCTTCCTGCTTCCAAACATCAACTGATGCATTTGAAGGATCTTCCTTCAACCAATCATCGTGGATCTTACCAAGTACATAAATACCCGAGTCATGATCAAACAGATCAGCGGGATCCATCATCAATGATATAACAGGAACATCTGAGTAATTTTTCTCTCTGTCGATGCCCACAAAGAAAGTGTGGGAAGTTACTGCACCATGAGTACCGTCATCTTTAAACGCAGCAGCACGTATAACATTTCCCTTAGTAACGGACATAGGTGCAGAATAGTCGTGACTTGCTGTGATCTCAGTCTGTTCAGCAAGCATAGAAAAATCATTCCTGCGATCAGTCAGAGAAATCGCATCGGTATACACTTCTGAGGAAGCATTTGGCACAGAACCATCGGTAGTATATCTAATTGTAACATCTTTATCCTTAACAGACAGTTCAAGCTGCTGTTCACTTTCATAAAATCCGCTTTCCAGACTAAAACTAACTTCAGAGATATTCTCGTCATATTCACTGTCAGCTGACACAGAATTGTTTTTAACGATCTTATTGTCTGTTTTTTTATTATCCGAACATCCACACAAACTCAAAAGGCATACAATAGCTGTAAACAGGGCAATTCTATTCTTAATGAACATATACGTCATATCCTTTCATATTAAAACAGCCTGTCAGCTTACGCAGACAGGCTATCCTATGAACATGGTAAGAGCTTACGGCTTACACGCCTCTGCTCCCTGGTCTGCCCCCAACCCAGAGGGCAGTATATGATTCTTTCGGAAGCTATCCGAATAAATCAATTCCCTGCTCATCCAAAAAGCCATAACATCAAGATGAGCCAGCCGATCAAAAGGCACCTAATGGCGTCTTTAAGATGTTTTTTCAGCCGAGCTAACGGCGGCATACGTAAAGCACACGCTTTACGTCAAGTACATTATAACAAAGAATAATCAAATTGTCAAGTCCTTTTGCACAATTTTTATAAATATTTTCTGTATTATAAAGTCGAAAAGACAAGATAACAAATATAAAACAAAAAAGAAATGAACACAGTAGTAATAGCGAAGCTTCTCCTACCTTAGTATATTACATAACGACGTCGGTTATGCGATCATTTTAAAATATTTATCTGTTTATGCGGAGATCACACCTAAGCGAAGTTATACCTTTCTTCTCCGATAATAATACTTCAGAATATCTTCCTCATCTGATACCACTTAACGCCGCCAATTACGGAGCCTGTGGAAACGCCCTCATTTTCAAAACCGAACTGCTCATAAAAACTTATCAACTCAGCTTTACAGGTTAGCACTACTCCCTTGCGTCCCTGCTCTTTTGCGAGGCGAAGAAATTCGTTCATCAATGTATGGGCATAGCCTTTGTGTCTGCATTCAGGACATGTGCAAAGCCCGAATATCATCTGCCAGGCTCCGTTTTCATTGTGCAGCTCTGGTCTTTTGTACATCTCATCTGTCAGGTCTGAATGATCATTAACAAAGCCGTTAATAAACGCTGCTACCCTTGCATTGTCATCGCAAAGCAGCAGAAAATGGTCGGGATAAGTCATCAACCGAGATCGGAACTGATCCTTTTCAGCTGCCTGATCCTTTGGAAAACAGCTTAACTCTATCTCTGATATCTCGTCAAGATACGAGAGGTCTGCAAATCGTAGTATCATTTTCTCTCTCCTTACCGATCAGACTTCCGCTGTTCATTTCATAGACTTTGTCTGCATACGCAAGCGCTGAGCTGTCATGGGTGACAGCGATAACCGCAGCACCTCTTTCAGCCTGATCTTTCAGAAGTTTTAAAATAAGTGTGGCATTTTCTTCGTCAAGATCATTTGTGGGCTCGTCTGCAAAAATCACAGAGGGAGAATTTATAAGCGCCCTTGCAACCGAAAGCCGCCTGAGTTCTCCTCCAGAAAGCTCATCTGGATATGCATTTTCTTGCTTTTTAAGCCCAAGGATATCAAGCAGCTGTTTGGCGTAAACCGTATCGTCATTACCTGAAAGTACCGATGGGAGAAGTACATTTTGCAATACAGTCAGGCTTGAAAGGGCACTGGCACCCTGAGGTATATATCCAATATTTTCGCACCTGAATGCTGAAAGCTGCTCGTCGCTTTGCATATAAACAGAAGTATCATCATAATAAACCTGTCCATCATTCGGGGCAAGAATCCCTGAAAGTACATTTATCAGGGTAGTTTTTCCGCTTCCTGAACGGCCGGTTATCAGGGTAAGCTTGCCGTTGTCAAAAGATATATCAACCTTATCCAGTACCTTTACAGTATTTCCCTTTTTATTATAGCTAACGCTGATACTATCCGCTATTATCTTCATTTCAGCAACCCTCCCGAAGTATTTTGCCAGTTTCAATATGAGTGAGCCTGTATGCCGATATTGCAGACGCAATCGATCCTGCAAACAAAACAATAGTCATTACAGCAGCACCGTAAAAAAGAGTTACACTTACAGACGGCATCAGCATCGGCAGCGCAGTCTTTTTCTCGATTACGCCTACAAATGAAAAACTGAGCAGAGCCGTCAAAGCAACACCTGCCAATGAACCAGCCCCTGCGGTGATAATTGACTCTGAAAGCACTATTCTGCTAAGTTGCTTTCTTGAGAAACCTATTGTTCTTAACAATGCAAATTCTCTTTTTCGCTCGTTTGCACTATTATAGAATGCAGCGATCATTATCACAGCAGCAAGCACCCACACGGCGGTTGTTATTACCATTATACTTTCGGAAAGTACATTCAGCTGCTTTGCTGTATCGGTCATCATTGATTTTGTTCGCACAGCCTGAACACCATCAACTTTCATGTTTATTTCGGCTGTGAGTTCGTCAATATCAGCATCCTTATCTGCTTTTATATAAACAGAGGATATCACATTCTCCGGGCTTTGCTTTGAAAGGACGGCTATACCCTTCTCGGCCGAGGCTTTTATAAGTCCCTTGACTGTATCATTTGTTGCATATACTGCCGTGTCAAGACCTGTGCCTGTTCTTTCGAGCTTGCCGACAGCCTTGCACTCAACACCGTAGAGTGCAAGAGTATTCCCAACACGAGTAGATAACCCGGCACCAACTATTATCTCGTTTTCTTTTAATGTGCCGTTATAAGCCTCCTTGAGCCAGGGCTTTACAGTAAAATCAGTATCATCATCAAAGCCTATTATCTGCACCTGAACAGTGCAGCACTCGGCATTGGCAGACACAAGAAAATACTGAGAAGAGAGCTTATCTATTCCGTTTATTTCTGAAAGACTGTCTGCTACTGACTTATCCATATAGAAATACCCGGGTGTACCCTGCAATAGCAAGTTTTGCAGATCGACCTTTTTTTCAGTTCCCTCGGGAAGAACAATGATGTCAGCGCCAAGCCGCTGTTCCAAGCTATCAAGACCTCTTTGCATACTTTTTATCAGCAACTGACCGCCAAAGGCAGCTGCCGACATTACCATGGCTATCACGATAAGCGCAGTTGTTCTGATAGGCTTGCGTCTAAGATTTATAATAGGAAGTTTTTTAAGATCCATTACTCTTTCCTGCCTTTATGATGCCGAGAATGCTGTCAACACCTGCCACAGCTGCAAGAACAGATGCTATAACTATCACCGCAGGCTTGAATATTGTGTGACAGCTCATTGTGTCCATCATGCAAAGCTTTATCACATGGTCGGGTATAAACATAACCGAAAGAGATGTTAAAAACACACCTATCGCAAGTCCTGCTTTTATGCCGCTGTTTTTTAGAATGATCCTAAGCAGCGCAAGCAGCGTGATTACTATACCTATTAGCGTTACCGCATTCTGCGCCCAATGACATGTCATAAATTTTCCTTCATGCTCGCTGCTGCAAGCCTTAAAAAATGTAAAAGAGCCGACAGTCAGTAACACTGAAGCTATAAACTCAACTATTCCCGGTATATTCTTCTTCATCACTACTTCACCAACTTATATGGTATATTCAGGTTGGGGCTGTGCCTGTGCTAGTTCAAAAAGCTCAAGTATCTCTCGTCTAAGAGCTAAAAATTCCACTCCGCCCCTATGCCTTGGTCTTGGCAGAGTAACGTCTATCACACGACTTATCTTGCCGGGACGAGGAGTCATTATAACTATACGGTCACTTAAATATATAGCCTCATCGATGTCGTGGGTAACAAGTATCATGGTTGTGCCCTTTTCCTTCCAGAGCTCTAACAGCTTATCCTGAAGGTCAGCTCTTGTAAAGGAATCAAGTGCACCCATAGGCTCATCCAATAGAAGAGCTTTAGGTTCGTTTATCAGCGCCCTTGCTATCGCCACACGCTGTGCCATACCACCCGATATCTGGTGAGGATAGCTTTTTTCAAATCCACCAAGCCCCACCATTGAGATATACTCACTTACATTCTTTTTCTTCTGTCTTAGCTGACCTCTTGCCCTTAGTCCGTAGGCTATGTTATGTTCAACATCAAGCCACGGAAAAAGACTTCCCTGCTGAAAAACATATCCGCGCTCTGGATCAACGCCTTTTATCTTTCTGCCGTCAATCGAAAGCGATCCCGACTGCGGTTTATCAAGACCTGCAATAAGCCGCAGGAGCGTAGTCTTGCCGCATCCAGAAGGTCCGATAAGCGAGATAAACTCCCCTGCTCTTATGTCAAGGTCAACAGCTTTTAATGCCTCAACAGCCCTTCCGTCAGCATCGGTATAGATTCTGTCGACATTTTGTATATTTATACTGCTGCTCATTTTTTTACAACTCCCTCTTGCCACCTTAACGTGTGCTTTTGAATCCTGCCGATGATGTGGTTGATAAAAGAAAACAGCACCGCCATTATAACTATTGCCGCTAATACTTTGTAGTATGCACTCCACACCTTAGACTGGTTGATGTAGTAACCAAGCCCACCCGGCTGACCTAACATCTCGCTCATTACAAGTGTAGTAAACGCCATTGCATTTGCCGAAGTTATTCCGGTGAAGATATCCGGCATAGCGTGCGGTATCGCAACGTGCAAAATCTGATCTACAGAACTGCTTCCGAGTATCCTTGCGGCTTCAAAGCTTTGTCTGGGTGTTGACTGTATGCCCTGTGCAGTAAGAAAAGCTATCTGGAACCAGGCGCATATAACTATAAGGAAAACCGCAGCTGTAAATGAATTCGGTAAAAGTGTTAGCGCAAATGGCATCCATGCTACCGCAGGTACAACGCCAGTTATTTTAAGCACTGGGAAAACCCAGTAATAAACTTTAGGGAACCACCCGATAAGTATTCCCGTACCTACACCCAAAAGAACACCGCAGGAAAAGCCAGCCGCATAAAGTCTTAAAGAATAGAGAGTGTTTTGCAGGATATATTCGCTGTCAACAAGGTAAGCCTCGATAACCTGAGCAGGCCCGGGAAAAAATGGCTGCGGAAAGAATAGCAGCTTAGTACCGCCTATATCCCAAACAGCAAGAGCTATCCCAACAGCAAAGCGAAAAGCTGCCCTTTTGCTGTAGCTTTTTCTTCTGTCATTATCTCCCCACGCACGCACTCCTGCGGCAGCATAAATAACAGTAAGAACAGCGAGTACCAAAATGTAAGCATCATTCATAGTGAGCTTTATATTAAGGTTGAATGCCCTTATTACATAATTCTTTATTTCCAATGCTGCTTTCTGAGGAAAGAAAATATTGACACCTGCAGCAATAATGAACCCCGAAACAGTAAACAGTATCTTTAATAGATAGTATGCATTATTTTTGTATCCCCAAGCAGATCTCGCTTTGCCGTTTTGCTCAGCTTTTACAGGTGATGACAGTTTTACTGCTGTCGTGCTCATTTTTGAACCTCAACTTTCTGATAAATATCTTTTGCAAACTGATCGGGGTCACTTTTTAGATATCCTATCTTCGCAAGTCCGTCAACAAAATACTTTACGTCAGATTCAACGTGTGAGTCCCAGTTTTCATCATGCTCTGCCGCAGAGGGGAAACCATAGCTCTTTATAAGCTCTACCGCAAGCTCCTTATCCTCTATTGATGCGTAGTTTTTATTTATAATAATATCTACTGCTTCCTCAGGGTGTTCATATAACCACTCCTGCGCTTTGCGATAAGCCCTAAGCAGTGCAGCGACCTCTTCGGGGTCATCATTCAAGACTTTATTAGATGCATATAAAAAGCAGCAGAAATGGTTCTCAAAGTAAGGATCTTTTCCGAGATCGAAGATTATCTTCACATCGCCTGCCTTTTCGTGTATAGAGCCTAGCGGATCCCATAGTGCCGCAACATCTATCTCACCGTTTGCAAGTGCTTCAAATTCAAGATTTCCGTCCGAGTATGGTAGGAACGTTACTTCTCCTGCGGACGGGTCTGCGGATATTCCTGCATTTTCAAGCCACAGCGAAGCTACCTGATGCGGTGTACCGCCTATCTCATCAACACCTATTTTCTTGTTCTTGAGATCATCTACAGTGCTTATGTCCGAATCGGGACGAACAGCAAACTTTATGCATCCCTCGTGCAACCCGTCAACCACCTTAACATCTATGCCGTTTTCAATAGAAGGGAAAAACTGAAAGTCGCCGTTTACTATCGGGATAGAACCATTATTAAGACCTATCTTTCTCGTTTCAAAATCGGCTGAAATAAGGTTCACATCAAAGCCCTCGTCTGCAAAATAACCATTTTCATAAGCGATATAGATAGGGGCTCCGCAAAGTGCGCCATCCTTGCCAGGTATGTCTATCTTGCCGTATTTATAAGATCCCTTTACATTGTTCGCATCAGCTGTGCTGACATCACTGCCTGCCTCACTTACCGAGCAGGATGTTAAAATGCTTGCACCTAAGATAAATGCAAGTGAGAGTGATAATAATTTTTTCCTTTTCAATTTCTTTTACCTCCTTGTTGTGCAGATACTTTCTCTGCATTGATTAGATTTTATACCAAAAACACTCAAAGGTCAACAAAAATGCGTGATAACGTTATCAGCCAAATCTACGAAAAAGCGCGATTTTACGAATATTAAGATAAAGCTTTTCACCAAAATTCAAAATACACAGCATATGATAACTAAGATGTGATAACGTTATCGCTTTGTATTTACGCGGTTTACGTTTATAATTTTCATATACGATCACAACTTAAGCATATCTTATCTAACTATATAAGATATCGTTATCAGGTTCAAGCCTCATTATTAATTATATTTATATCATTCAATAATCTGATTTTCGTATTTTCCTGAATATAGATACCATAATTCATATTTATCCGCACTTGACAATTTCTAATTATTGTGGTACAATCCTTTAGTTGACACCAGTTTCATACGGTGTAGATCCTCAGTAAAAGAAAGGTAAAATATATATGGACATTTTGAAATCAATAATGCCGCCAATTGCTGTAATAATAATTACTACAAGTACAGTTATCAAGCGTAAAGACATAAAAGAAAAGTTCTCTACTCGTCCGGTTCTTAGTTCCATACTTGTACTAATAGGATTCATAATAATGCTGTTATTAGTATTTTTTGCAACACGTTATGTCATGAAGATGGTTTAATTTTTTTGTAATTATATTATTCCACCAAAAAAAGAGCTTGACACTACCTTTTTCAGGTTTGTGCCAGGCTCTTTTCCTTGTCGGGGTGTGCAACAACACGCTTTAACTTTCATATGATTCAATAATTTACAGCTTCCAGCTTGCCGCTTTCTGTCTGTCAGTAACAAATGTACGATAAATGCCATCCTTCTGCATGAGTACATTATGCTTGCCCTGCTGCACGATTTTTCCGCCGTCAATAACGATGATCTGATCAGCGTGTTCAACTGTTTTCAGTCGGTGTGCGATCATAATGATCGTCTTTTCCTTTGTCAGTTCCTCGATCGCCTTTGTCAGTTCCGCTTCATTTTCAGGATCGACATTGGCAGTCGCTTCGTCGAGAATGATTATAGGAGAATCCTTCATGATTGCTCTTGCAATAGAAATACGCTGCTTTTCACCGCCGGAGAGAGAAGCACCGCCCTCACCGATCACAGTTTCATAACCGTCAGGCAGGTTCATGATGAAATCGTGGCAGCGAGCCTTTTTTGCAGCTTCAATGACCTTTTCCATCGGCGCATCCGGATCACCAAATCGGATATTATTCGCGATCGTATCCTCAAAGAGATAAACTCGTTGGAACACGAAGCTGAAATTCCGCATAAGACTGTCAAAGCTGTATTCCTTGACATTTTTGCCGCCGAGCAGCACCTCGCCGCTTTTGACATTCCAGAAACGAGCCATGAGACTTGTCATTGTTGTCTTACCGCCGCCTGACGGTCCGACAATTGCAGTTGTGGTATGTTCAGGAATCTTCAGATCAACTCCGTTTATGATCATTCTGTTTTCGTAAGCGAATGTGACGTTTTTCAGTTCAATATCATGATTTACAGGAGTAATGTCTGAGCCTTCAATATCCATTTCGGGTATAGTCAAGATATCTTTTGCCTGACTGACACATATATCAACAGTTCGTATCAACGAAGAGAATCCTGCCATAACATCAAGGCTCTCATAGATCATAAAGGAGCTTATCATCATCATGATACAATATAACAATGACATACTTCCGCCGATATAAAAATATACAGATGCGGCGCACATCACAACACCGATGAGCTTTATCACTATCTCCTGTAAAGTGATATATGGGATCACATCAAATTCAAGATGTGTATCTCCGTTTTGCTTAGCTTTTATCGCCGCTTCAAGCTTTTTTGCACGATTGCTGACAAGATTATAGTTCTTGACCTCTGCGATGCCCTGAATAAACTCGATCACTGCAGCAACAAGCTCTCTGTTCGCTTTTTGCTGGGCTGGTGCACCTTTGCGTGTGGCTTTCTGCATCGCCGCATTGACGAGCGCATAGATAACGACACCGATCGTCAGAATAAATCCGATACGCCAGTCAAAGCAGAATACAAACGCTGTTATTACGATAGTTGTCAGAATTCCCTGTGTTGTAAGCATGACAACTCTGGTAGCAACATCGGAAAGTGCTTCCATAGTGTTCGTTGTCACGCTTGTGATGTGTCCTAAGCTGTTGTCATTGAAATAGCCCATCGGCAGATAGCGCAGATGCTCGGCAATTTCGATACGCTTGTTCGCGCAGGAATGATACCCGGCTTCGGTCTGTAGCATCGTTGTTTTCAGATTTATAAAAAGCTGTCCAAGTACTGATGCAGCAAGAATCGCAACAGCAGCCCATATTGTTTTGTATGTCATATCACCGTCGAGAATGCCCATAACAACTACACCGATAGCTGAAATACGCAGCGCTGCAAATATAGCCTTGATCGTTCCAAGCCCGATAGCCACGTACAGTTTTTTTCTGTCTTCTTCATCGCAGAAATCAAAGAATCGTTTGAGTGTCGTAAACATCATTCACCCTCCTTTACTGCCATATGAGTTTCCCACATCTGCCGATACAACGATGATTTTTTGAGCAATTCATCCTGTGTTCCGCTTGCTTCGACCATGCCGTTATTTATCAGAATGATCTGATCGGCAGAAGCTATCGTAGACAGCCTGTGAGCAATAACAAGAAGCGTTTTTCCCTGTACCAGTTTCGCAACAGAAGACTGAACCAGGGCTTCATTTTCGGGATCTGTGTACGCAGTCGCTTCATCAAGAATTATGACCGGTGCATTTTTAAGCATCGCCCTTGCGATAGAAATTCGCTGACGTTCACCGCCAGAAAGATGACCGCCCGCACCACCGACAACGGTCTGATAACCATGTTCAAGCATCATAATGAAATCATGGCAGCCACACATCTTAGCAGCTTTCATTACCTCTTCATCAGTCGCGTTGGGGTTGCCCATACGGATATTCTCCATGATCGTTTCGTCAAAGAGATAATTGTCCTGTGAAACATAAGCAATATCTCTATTGTATCTTTCCAGCGGAATATTTCGGATATCTACTCCACCGAATGATATACTGCCGCTGTTCACATCCCAGAAGGAAGCGATAAGCTTTGCGATCGTGGATTTGCCAGAACCGGAAGGTCCGACCAGTGCATTAACAGTTCCCTGCATGATATTTAAATTGATGCCGTGCAGAATTTCATCCTCATTATAGCCGAAATGCACATCATGAAGCACAATATCAGCGCCGTTAGGCTTTTCTGTCATCGTTTTTGGACGGATCAGCTCGTCATTTTCGAGAATTTCCGTTGCTTCTCCGATGATCGTACCCATTTTTCCTATACCATCCCAATAGGAGGCAATCGTCATAACAGGAGAAACAAGTCCAAGAGAGAGAATGATCAGCATCAACAGATCAGAGCCGGAAACCGTGCCTTTCATGTAGAACAGCGCCCCGAACGGAAGCAGACCGAGAAGAAAATACGGCATGATCAACAGTGAAATATTCTGCCAGAGATTGCAGCGGCGCATCCAGTCAATGAAGCAGTCTGCTCCCTCTTTTGCTGCGATAACGAATTTATCATACGATTTTTTTGCCTTGCCAAAAGCCTTGATGACCTCAATACCGTTGATATACTCTACCGCAGTATCGTTCAGACGCTTTGTTTTGATAACGCAGTTTTCATAACTTTCCTTGCCTCCGACCATCATCAGCATGAAAAAGCCCACGCCAACAGGTACACAGATAAAAGAAATCAGCGTCAGTTTCCAGTTAATTGTCATCATGTAGATAATAAGTGCGATCGGAACGAACGCGGAGGACAGTACCTCCGGAATGATATGAGCAAGCGTAGTTTCGATGGAATCAACACGTTCGCAAATGATATTTTTGTATGTGCCGCTTGACTGCGACAGTACCGAACCGAGCGGCAGCTTTGAAAGCTTTTCGGTAAGTTGTCTGCGGATATTTGCTAGTACCTCAAAAGTAGCCGCATGAGAAAGTGTCGTTGACACTGCATGGCAAACACGACTTAGCAGCCAGAAAACAGCCATTTTGATGATACTAGCTTTCAACAGCGACATATCCTTATCAAGCGTTCCTGCGTGCATTTCCAGAAGTTTTCGGACGATATCCGCCATATACAGATACGGCATCAGCCCGAATACTACCTTACACATTGCCAGAATTACGCTCAATATGTAATTCGGTTTCTTCTGCCCCGCAAATTCAACCACCCAGCTGATCGCAGAGCGTTTCTTGGTTTGTTCCATAAAAGGTCCTCCTTCATAAAGTTAGTTATATCTAACCTATATTCAAAAGAAAATCGGCATCAGATGCCGAGTATCTTTTTCCAACCTGCAGAAAAAAAAGCGTCCAGTGTCTCTGCATAATGCATGGCTTCTTCACGACTGAAGTCGTGGATCACCGCCTCAAACAACGCGGACACATTTGCCGTCACCAACATATGAAATTCCTGCTTTGAAAGTTCATTGACGGTCATATTGTACTGTTTCAAACGCTCGAAATAATCCAGAGTGGATCGTTCCTCCAGTTCTGCCATATCGTGAACAAAACGCTCAAATCTGGTTCCCTGTGAACGACAGATCAGCAGCTTGAAGGCTTCAAAATGGTCGTAGATAAAGCACATCAACCACTTGGTCTCGCTTTCGCTGTCATTCCAGAGCTGCTGTATATCGCCGCATTTCATGACTTCATAACCCTGTTCAACGAACGCCTGATATTTCGCCATCAACTCGCGGATCGTAGGTTCTACAAGCACTGCAAATATTTCCTCTTTGTTCGGGAAATGCCTGTACAACGCACCGACAGTCAGCCCGACTTCATTTGCGATCCTACGCATGGATGCATTCTCAAAGCCGTATTCCATAAATTCTTTGACCGCTGCTTTGAGGATCTTTTCGTGCGATTCGGATTTATCTCTCGGCATATACAGACCTCCCTCTACTGTAAATGAACACCGTTTACTATAAAATATTATCACAATCTCAAAGATTTGTCAAGACAAGTAAACAATGTTTACTAACAACGTACAAAATAATTATTAATCAGATCCCAGATATCAGCATTTATTACAAAAGCGCAGTATGAACTGCTGATTCTAAAAAAACTACCGCGCAGTGTGATGCTGCACGGCAGTATTTTTAGAAAAAAGAATTTTTGCAAATATAATCTCTCAACTTTTTTAGTTCCGGATTTCTGTACAGGTATTTCGTAGCAGTTGCTGGAAAACTTCTATATAAGAATCAACCTAAAAGCAAGTGTTTGAAATTATCACATATACTGATGGAACAAAAGCTGAGGTGTATAAGTCTTGAGTTTATCCTTGGTATCATAGTAGACAGTCAGAACAACAGGCTGCTCATCACCGCTGTCATTTTCATACCAATAGCGATAAATATATGCAGTTCCATCCTTGGTAAAAGCTATACTGTATGGATCCATATCAAGCTCTTTATCTATAGCAGACTTATCTGTACCCGGATTGAACTTATCAAGATTAATAGTATGTTCTTTTTTTACACCTTTGATATCGCTCTTTATTCGTTTAAAATTACAATAACGAACTTCGGTGATCCTGTTTTCATCGTCTGTATTGATAACAACAGCCCACTCGGGATAAGTAACACCATCAATACGCAGATCATCGTCTGACTCGGCTACATAGTTATAATCAATCACAGCCGTAAAACCTTTATATCCAGATTCTTGCTTTATCTTAAAATCAAGCTTCTTTGAAGCTATCTCAAAGTCTGCACCTATAAAATCAGCAGCTTTCTTTGCGTATTTCTCACCTTTGGATCCCATTGATCTTACAATAAGAACGACAGCAAGCACTAAAATGAGCAGCGAAAGCACAACTATTGCTATAAGCTTGATATTATGAAAATCAAATTTTTTTAGATCAGGTCTTTTAAGATGTTTTTTCTTCTCCGTCCTTGTGAATTTATCATCATCCGGAAGAGGATCTTTCTTTTTCTTAAATAGGCGCTCTGCCAGCTGGGTATCAATAAAAAGCTCTGCACTGCAGTACTGACAGATCTTATCATGATCACCGACTGTTTCGCCGCATTTAGGACATTTCATCCAAAACACTCCTTGCATTCAGCAATAACACGCTGTTATTAAATATATATACTCATATGGCTCTGAGCAGTTCTGCTTTCAGAAGCTGCTCACTGCTGTCCTGAAGATAGCAGTAATAATCCTGAAAAGCTATCTCATCATCAGCACCGTCAAGCAGATAAAAAAGGGTCTTTTCAATTATACTTACCCACATTAGAAGTTTTTCATGTTCCTCATCATTAACTCCGTCATTTGAACTACTGCCACGAGATACACACCAGGTCCTGGTAAGACGTATTATGCTGATTATATCATATACAAGATATTTATCGATCACTTCAGCAGAAAGATCATTTTTAAGTATACGGATACTTTCCATGATCTGTATAAAATTATCTTCATTCAGCTCTCCGCCGGACGGACGAAGTCTACCAATAAAACCAAATTCCCATCTCGGATCGTCAACATTTCTGTTGCGGCATGAATGAAATGATAAAATTTCCTGCGCATCACTTTTAGTCATAATATTGCTCCCCCAAAGCTTTTCTGACGATATGTCACGTTTGATGAAATTTTCATACTATTTAATTATATCATATATCCTCAAAAAAATCAATTGCAAGCCTGCACAAAGCAAAAAAAAGATTTTAATGCATTTTACCTACAAAAAGACCGTCAGAACATCACCGACGGTCTGTAAATAACTTAATTTTCAATAGATATAAACTTAAATAATCAAACAGGTATCTTTCCGTTAAGTTTATCAATAATTACCGGCAATTCATTGTCAACAATGTCATTGTTAAGCTGACAAGTACCTGCATTCGCATGACCGCCTCCGCCATAAGAAAGACATAGTGTACCTATATCAAAAGGTGATGATCTGTTTATTATAGACTTACCGATCATAACAGCAGTATTCTGTTTCTTGAAGCCCCAGGCAACGTGAACTGACAACTCGACCTCAGGCCACATAGCATATACCATAAAACGGTTGCCCGCAAATATAGTATCCTCTTTACGAAGGTCTATAACTGCGACCTTGTCATGTATCTCCGTTATACGCTTCAACTGTTCCTTGAACGCATCCTGCTGTTCAAAATAAAGATCCACACGTTCTTTAACATCAGGAAGCTTGAGGACATCCTCAATAGAATGGTCAACACAAAAATCAATAAGTTTCATCATCAGATCATAGTTAGATATACGGAAATTATGAAATCTTCCAAGACCTGTTCGAGCATCCATAATAAAGTTCATAAGCACCCAACCGGATGGATTAAGGATCTCATCTTCCGTAAAATCAGCACTATCACCTTTATCGACTGCTTCCATTATCTCTTCCGATACTCCGTGGAATACAAGCTCGCCGCCATAATAATCATAAACAACCCTTGCGGCGGATTTGGCGTTACCGTCGATTATGTACTTGCCCAGATAATCTTCCAGCTTATTTCTTATAAGCTCACTCTCGTGATGGTCAAAAGCAAGACCTACACGTTTATCAAAAGGCAGGTTGGTAGTTATATCATTTTCTGACAGCTCTATCTTTCCATCCTGAACATCTTTGGGATGAACAAATTTGATCTCATCAATGATCTCGATCTCCTTGAGCAGCATAGCGCAAACCAAGCCGTCAAAGTCACTTCTTGTAACAAGTCTTCTCATGTTTGCCTCCATAATTTACGATATGATCATGTGAAAAATTATTAATGCTCACAAGACGCATTTATCATTTAGCTATATAAATTATAGCAAATTATTTCGTTAATGTCAATATTATTTTATATAAATTCAACCAAAGTTTTTTGTTCTCTTTGTGAAAATGTGTATTTTAAAAATGAAGCAAACAAAATAAGACAGCAGATAAATCAATCTGCCGTCTTATCATTTGGTGTACGATAGGTTCTGAGTATAAATAATGCACCTGCGTGTCCTATAAGACATATCAAAACAGCTTTAATGCCGATAAAACCAGTAAGAACATTACCAATAACAGCACCAACGATAAATATACATATAATACTGAAGTATTCGCGTGCTTTCTTCCTCTGAGATACATCCCGTGATTTAAGATAGGCAAACAGGCTCTCACTTCCGCTGCGAAGATTGCCTGTACACATAGTAGTTGCATATGCATTTCCGTTCAGCCTTCTGAAACCTTCCACCTGCATAGCGCAGGTCAGTGAAACAAGAACATTCGCTATATTATTATGACTTTCAGGAATGAACCCGACCACAGCGATAATAAACATTTCAAGCAATAGAGTGATCTGATGCCAGTGAACTTTGGGATCATCATTGAATTTAGACTTTATGAGTTCCACTGCAAGGACACCGACAACAAAAGAAATGATCGGAATCAGATAATGCACAGCGGCACCAAATTCACATTCAGTTAGTTTCAGTCCCATAAGTACTATATTACCCGTTTGTGCATTAGCGAAGACTCCCCCACGGCTGATATAGGTATAGGTGTCAAGATAACCACCCACAAGAGTCAGCAGTGCGCCTACCTTGAAATTCTCTGCAGCATGTCTTGTTTTGCTCATTTTAGTTTTTGTCTGCCCGCTGTAGGAACAGGGGTAAGCTCCTCAAGTGCGTATGGTGTCTTCTGGTATACGCAATAGTTCAGCCAGTTGGAATAGAGTAGGTTAGCAGAACAGCTCCAGTTGAATATCGGCTGCTGATCAGGATCGTTTCCCGGAAAATAGTTATAGGGTACCTGTATATCAAGACCCTTGCGAACATCACGGAAATACTCCTTTGCAAGAGTTTCTCTGTCATACTCCCAGTGACCGAGCTGGAAGAAAAATCTTTCACTTGAATCACAGATCAGCTGTAGTCCTGCCTCATACGATTCAGCAAGTACAGTCAATTCAGGAACTTTTATAACATCCTCGTGTCTTACCTCGGTATGACGTGAATGGGGACAGTGGAAAACATCGCCAAAGCCTTTGAGTATCATACATTCCGGGTGTTCAATGTGATGCTTGAAATTGCCGAACATCTTACCGTCCAGCGGATACTTGGGCACGCCGTAGTGATAGTAAAGCGCCGCCTGAGCACCCCAGCAGATGTGTATGGTCGAATAAACATTAGTCTTTGACCATTCAAGCACCTGACAGAATTCGTCCCAGTAATCAACTTCCTCATATTCAAGCTGTTCGATAGGTGCGCCGGTTATTATAAGTCCGTCATAACGATTATTTTTTACTTCACTGAAGGGCTTATAGAAAGCAAGCATATGCTCCTGCGAGGTGTTTTTAGAAACATGACTGCTCATCTGGATAAGCTCGATATCAACGTGAAGAGGTGTATTACTCAGAAGTCGTAGCAGCTGTGTCTCAGTTGTAATCTTATCGGGCATAAGATTAAGTATGGCGATCTTCAGTGCGCGGATATCCTGATGCATTGCCCTGTCATTGGGTATCACGAATATCCTTTCTTTTTCAAGTGCCTTGAATGCAGGCAGATCGTTGGGTATTTTTATAGGCATTATATTCCCACCTTTAAATCCTGATATTTTTAGCGAACCATTCCTGCTTAGTGATAGTGTAAACTTCGGTAGGTTCTTCCCTGCCGCCTTTTTGTTCGAGAATGATCTTTGAAGCTCCTGTACGCTCAAGTCCGCACTTTTGCATGACCCTGCCGCTTGCCTTATTATCAGTGAAATGCTGTATTATAATCTTATCAAATCCAATAACGAATATCAGATAAGCTAGAACGGCTTCAAGTGCTTCTGTCATATAACCTTTATTCCACCATTTTTCACCGAGTACAAAACCGATCTCAGCTTCACGCTTTTCAGTATCGACCTTAACAGCAGCGATATCTCCAATTGGTTCTTTTATCTCGGTAAGCTCAATTATCCAGTGAAAATTATCTAGCTTAGCATTAGCCTTGACCACAGAGTTACAATACTCGGTGCTTGCTTCAAGACTTTGATGTGTATTCCAATTAAGGTATTTTGTAACATTGTCATTGTTCGCCCAGTTTTTGTATATGAACGAAGCATCTTTTATACTGAAAGGTCTTATCTTCAGCCTTTTGGTATCAAAGGGCTGAGAGCCTATAAGGTTTAGTCCTTCCATTTTATCCTCCTATACGGTTGACCCACAGCAAGTTAGTTTTACATTAAGATCACGCTGCAGGACCAGATATTTACCAGAAATATTAACTTTTACGATCTTATCAAATCCCTGCGAACAATAGAACTTTATAGTTCTGAGATCATCAGTGCTTACCTGCACAGTAATTAGTTCAAATCCCATGTTTTTAGCTTTGTCAGCAGTATATTCCAACATCATGCCGTCTATTCCGTGTTCTGCATTATCACAGACAAACAAATCCGAGAGGTAAAGTTTACGCATGGCAACGGTAAGTATATCGGTATTCATATCAAATATCATCACAGATGCTGCTATATATTTTACTCCGTCTTTAAGCGCGAAGACTACTCCTTTGTGTTCAATAACAGTATCTTCAACGTGTTTTGCCGCAGGAATATCATTGATAAGAATTCCGACATTTTCAGCTGTTATCTGTTCAAAGCTGAGTTTTCTCATGGTATCACTCCAAATATATTACAATCTTATAATAGTTTCAATAGCAATATCTGCCATAGTGCCGCAGATATCCTTTTCGCCGCTTCCAAGTATGCGCATATCCCATTCATCACCGTCAAGACAGTCAGCGGCATATACGAACTCGTAGACCTCATAACCCCTGAACTGAGCACACGCCATAAGAGCTGCACATTCCATATCAACTGCAGAACAGCCTTCTGCTTTACGAGCGAGCATATTTCTTTTTGTTTCTCGGTAGAATGCGTCGGTGGTCCATATCTTCATTTTGCAGTAAGGCACTTTCAGCTCATCAAATACTTCTGCCAGTCTGTCGGCAGACTTTATTGTTATATAATCAGATGCCGGGGCATAGTGGTAGCTTGTGCCTTCATCACGGTAAGCTTCAGTAGGAACAAGGAGTTTGCCTGATGATATATCCTTATCGAGCGAGCCGCACGAACCGAAGAACAACAGTTTTTTATCCTTTTTAAAAGCAATTTCTTCCATTATACCGACGGAAGCAGCACTTCCGATCGGTGAAAGATAAAATCCTATAGTATCACCTTTATAGTTAAAACTGTAAATCGGTATAGTCAGTCCAGCAGACATTCTTGCTGAACATTCGGTACAATCATAGCGTTCGAGAATACTGTTCACTGTATTGATATTGAATACAACGATGAGTTTTTGAGGAATATCATCGGTATGAGCAAATATCATATCGGGACGCAGTATTTCCTCACCGTCTTTATCGAATGAATCAAGCAAACTCATATTACGCCTCCTCTTTTACAGCATCTAAAACAAAAAGTGCGTCCGCTAGCAGACGCACCGAACTTCCAAACTCAGCCACAGCAAAAAAGCCATAGCAGTTATCCGAAAACGGCTCGTCCCGCACAGCCCGACATGACTATATTATTATTGTACATGACCTTAAATGCGAACATAACGCCGCCTCCCTTGTGATTGTTATTATACCATATTAAACGGATATTGTCAAGTACGGTGGTATGCAGGACATCACCCATTGTTATCCATGCACCAGCGTGGATAACAGGATGAAACGAGTAACTCATACTCTATCCTGTCAAAACACCAATCGCAGTCATATATCCAATCGATATTTCTGTCGTCCTGATAGCAGTGGTAAGTATAATTGATCCGTCGGCGAAAAAGTTCCTCCGACCAGTGAGTGGATATCCATCCCCGCCACTCCGCACTGTTTACTCGCATAAACGCTGCATCGGCGTATTTTTTCCAGTCTTCATCGGAATAGGTATCGACAAGAACAATTCCGTGTTCTTTTTCTTCTTCAAGTTTTTCTATTGAATGGTTAACTTTTCCTATGCGTTTCCAATAAACATGATCTACTGTTTTTTCGACTTCGGCTACAATGACGATACATGAAAAATCGAGATCATCTGGACATGACAATATAGGCAGATTAAGTTTTTCTTTTTCAAGTAGCCATCGCATAAATCTGGCATCGCCATCATTATCGAATGAAGCTGTCCACGTTACGACCAGATCATCAACATGTGCCAGCAACTTCTGTATCTGTCCAAGCCGCAGTTCTTCATACCACTTAGTAAGATATTCATACAAAGGTTTACCATCGATCACGAAACTATCATTCTCGCATTTTTGGGATGTTATTATCTTTTTCAGTTCGATAGTATTCATGACACACCTCTATGCTATTCTTTATAAAGCTATATCCTGAAAGCCTACATCTTCAACCTCTCCGCCTTCAAGACACACTCCTACTCCGTTTTCTTTATCCCATGTACAATCGAAAACAAGAGAGAAAGCTGTATCGTCATAGTCGTCCTGATCGGGAACGGTGATACCTATAAGCGAAACCATATCAAGTATCTCCTCAGCGGTATCTATCTCAGGATAATCGGAATTTTCCTCATCTGAATATCCGAGTTCATCTCTGCGGTCATTGTAGTAATCAAGAATACTATCTGCGACCTTTGAGGTGTAATTTTCCATATTATTTAAAAGATCGGTAAGAACTTCTTTTGCATTGTCGGGAATCATATCCTCGTCATCACTGTCAATCTGCACATCAACTTCATATACCCGACCATTAAAGCTGACTTTTTCTTTTCCGAACCAAGCACCGTCGTACTCGTAATTTTTTTCGATACTCATATTTATTCACATCCTTCGTTTTTATACAATGTGATTTTGAGTGCTGATACAATTATAATTGAAAGTGCAGGAAAAGTCAATAGATTCAACATGAAATACCGATTCTGTAAGTTCAGTATTCAATAAGCGTATAAATCATTATCCCGAACAATTGCATCATAATAATTATTTTTTTGCATTTTTCAGAAAAAAATATGAAAACCCCTTGCTATTTTCAGAAAAATAATGTATAATATTTATATGTTGCTTTTTGTACAAATTTTTAAACAAGGAGAGTTATATTATGAAGATGCTTGATTCAATCGGTTTTGTTACCGGATTTGACAAAGAAGTCGGCGAAGCTATGAACAAAGAGCTGGCTCGCCAGAGAAGAAATCTTGAACTAATCGCCAGCGAGAATATCGTTTCGCCCGCTGTTATGGCTGCTATGGGCAGTGTTCTGACAAACAAGTACGCTGAGGGATATCCCGGAAAGAGATACTACGGCGGCTGTGAGGACGTTGATATCGTTGAGCAGATCGCTATTGACAGAGCTTGCAAGCTGTTCGGTGCTAAGTATGCAAACGTTCAGCCCCACTCCGGTGCGCAGGCTAATACTGCAGTTTATTTCGCACTGCTCCAGCCCGGCGATACAGTTATGGGTATGAGCCTTGACAACGGCGGTCACCTGACACACGGTTCACCTGTTAATATTTCAGGTAAATATTTCAACTTTGTTCCTTATGGTGTAAACGATGAAGGTTTCATCGACTATGACGCTATGGAGAAGCAGGCAAAGGAAGTTAAGCCTAAGCTGATCGTTGCAGGTGCTTCTGCTTACCCCAGAATTATCGACTTCGAGCGCATTTCTCAGATCGCTAAGTCCGTTGGTGCTTACTTCATGGTAGATATGGCTCACATCGCAGGACTGGTAGCTACAGGTATGCACCCCTCTCCTGTTCCTTTTGCTGATGTTACAACTACTACAACTCACAAGACTCTGAGAGGCCCCAGAGGCGGTCTGATACTGACCAATGATGAGGCACTGGCTAAGAAGTTCAACAGCGCTATCTTCCCCGGCACACAGGGCGGTCCTCTGATGCACGTTATCGCAGGAAAGGCTGTATGCTTCGGTGAAGCTCTCAAGCCTGAATTCAAGGCTTACGGAGAGCAGGTAGTAAAGAATGCTCAGAGACTTGCTAAGGGTCTGGTTGACAAGGGATTCGCACTTGTATCCGGCGGCACTGACAATCACTTGATGCTGGCTGACCTTCGTCCTTTCAATATCACAGGCAAAAAGCTTCAGAATGATCTGGATGAGGTTTACATCACCGTTAATAAGAATGCTATCCCTAATGATCCTGAAAGCCCATTTGTAACAAGCGGTGTTCGTATCGGTACTCCCGCAGTTACTACAAGAGGTCTTGTTGAGGAAGACATGGATGTTATCGCTGAGTGCATCTACCTGACAGCTTCTGACTTTGACGCTAATGCTGACAAGGTAAGAGAAATGGTAACAGAGATCTGCAAGAAGTATCCTCTGTACGAATGATCTGAATAAATATAATTTGATTTATACCGCAGTTCATCATTTTTGATGTTCTGCGGTTTTTTACTGTTAATAAAAATGAACAAACCGAATCAAAACGGATAAGTATCATTGGATATGATCAAAAATTATAGTTTTTTTCTATTTTTTTAAGTATATTTAAAACAACGATGACTAAGTATGTGATATAATACGTGTGAAAAAGTTGCAAGCAGAAACTTTCTGAAATTATTTAAGACAGCAAAAGAATACCAGCATCGGAGGTAATTTATGAGATTAGGTACATCATCACCCCTTAGTCATTCTTCCGCAGAAGAGTGGGCAAAAAAACATAAAGAACTTGGCTGCAGAGCAGTAAACTTTCCTGTAAACTCAGATGAACCACAGGATCGAATAGACGAATACAAAAATGCCGCAAATAAACACGGACTTACGATCGCAGAGGTTGGCATATGGCGAAATGCACTTGCATCAAATGAAGCAGAAAGAAAGATAAACCTTGATTACTGTGTAGAACAACTCAGGTTAGCTGACTACCTTGGTGCCCGCTGTGCAGTCAACGTTGCAGGTGCATTCGGCAAAAGATGGGATGGTCACTACAAAGCAAATTTCACCGATGAAGCATGGAAAAAAACTGCCGCTATGATACGTGAGATAATTGACAGAGCAAATGTTAAAAACACCTATTTCACCATTGAGCCAATGCCATGGATGATACCTACCGGACCGAATGAATATCTGAAGCTTCTTGAAATGGTGGACAGGGACAGATTCGCGGTTCATCTCGACGGAATAAATATGATCAATTCGGCAGAGCGCTATTTCGCCTGCGAAGAATTCATAGATGAATGTATAGAAAAACTTGGTAAATACATAAGAAGCTGCCATATAAAGGATGTTCACCTGAAAGAGGAATACACATTCCAACTGGCAGAATGTGCGCCCGGAGAAGGTGAATTTCCTCTCAGATATTATGCAGGCAAACTCAATGAGCTAGACAAAGATATGCCGATCATACTGGAACATCTTGACACGGACGAAGAATACCTTGAATATCTCGGATTTTTAAAGGAAGAACTTGAAGGACTTTACTGATACAGTCAGTAAATATCAGTGATATACTATAATACAAAGACCTCATCGTAAACTCACCGATGAGGTCTTTTTTACAGTATTAATGTAAGCGTATAACCCCCCGCATCATAAAAGCAAACAGCCGGGCAGATAACACCCGGCTGTAACATCATATTCTGGCTTTGATTTCTCCATTTCTCTTTGCGTCCATGTATATTTCTTTGAAATCAGCTTTGCTGTTCGGACCGAATATGATCGGCATAACAGATACAGGCCATCGGAAATGATCGCATTTTTAAATGGCAGAAGCGCTGCATCAAGCAAAGTTGGCATCGGTGCATTTCTCAGCATTTCCTCCCAACTGCTGACAATGCCGTTTACAAGAAAAACAGAATTGTCATCGATCGATATAAATACCGATCCCTTTTTCCAATGTCGCTCAATGATAAATCTGCCGGTGATGCACCCTTTCCAGCTTTTAAGTATCTCCATGTGTTATTCGGGCAGATCCGATCGCTCAAGATAATCATCAATGATCCATGTCCGTTCCCATAAAAAGTGGGCAACCTCCGCAGCATCCTGTGGGTCGATCATTCCTTGCCCGAAATAATCTTCCTCAGGAAGTATATGATATTCTCTGTTCACATAGTCAAGCAGTGGAAAAAACAGTTCATAAAACAGCTTTGCATCTTCATTACTAAGTTTCATTTTCTTCCCTCCATGGTAATAATATCGTTCCCGCAGGCTGTGAAAACAGCTCGGTCAGGTATTTCTCAGCATCAACACCGTTCGCCTGTGCAGTTGAAATGATCGAATACAGCGTTGCACTTGATCTGGCTCCGTTTGCTGTATTTGAAAACAGCCAATTTTTTCGGCCTAACGCAAACGGTCTTATTGCGTTTTCGGCTCTGTTGTTGTCGATAGGCACGTCTCCGTTTTCAAGAAACGTGTAAAGATATTTCCGTTCATTCAACGCATATCTTACTGCATCTGTCAGCTTGCCCTTACCACTGACCTGAACATTTTCAAGCCACGCAAAAAACTCGTCAAGCAAAGGCTTTACCTTCACAAGGCGCTGTTTATATCTGTATTCTGTGGAGCTGTCGGCAAGCAGATTTTCTTCGTGATATATCTTGTTGAAATATTCTACTGCCTTTGCCGCAACAGAAGTGCTGTGCAGCTTTTGGTCGTTCGGAAGAGCCTGAATAAAACCACGCCTTGCATGAGTCATACAGCCGCATCGCTTAGCACCCTCGACTGCATTGTAGGCATCGTATCCGTCACAGATAAGATAGCCGATAAATCCTTTCAGGAAATTCGAGGCGTGCTCACCCTTTCGTGTCGGCTGATAATCGAAAATGATGATGCTCCTGTCATTCATTTTGCCGTTGCAGTAGACCCACATTCTTGATGTCGTGGTAGGCTTTCGGCCTTCCTCGTGAAGCACCTGAACGGTCGTTTCATCGGCATGGATCATCTGCCCTGCGATAAGCATCTCATGCATTTTCTCCACAATCGGCAAACACCATTTTTCGGCAGCAGTGCCTACCCAATTAGACATAGTCGCTTTGAGCAGAGGTATGTTTTTGGAATTAAAGTCCTTTTCCTGACGGTGCAGAGGTACTGACTTTGCATATTTTTCGTAGATGATATGAGCCAGAAGTTCGGGAGAGCAATAGCTTCCCGGGATCATAGCGTGAGGATATGGCGCACGGATGATATGACAAGGTTCGTCCCTTTCTTCGGGCTTTTCTCCGCACTCGGGACACTTGTACTTATGTACTATATGCCTGCGGATATGATATTTTGGCGGCGTAAATATAAGTTCATCGTAAGCCTTTTCGGGAGTCAGTTCTTCCATTTCGGCGCCGCATATTTCGCATACCGGGTTGTCAATTTTGTGATGTTCTTCTTTTACAGGCAGATTGTTCATCCATTCATCGTGAGTGCGTTTTTTCTTGCGCTTGTGTTCGGGAACAGTAATTGTTTCGGCAGATTTAGCTGCGGATTTTTCTTCATTGTTTCCGAACATGGAAAGCTGAACACCGAACTCCTTTTCCATAACAACAGATGTCTGCTCTGTTTTTCTTCCGAATATCTGCTTTCTGAACCACGCTAACTGCTGATTGGCAAGTGCTAGTTCTTCCTTGAGAACAGCGTTTTCATTACGGAGCGATACAATTTCCGATGTCATATTTGGTTCGGACATAAAGCACCCCTCCGTTCGTTATGATACTTTAATGATACCACGAAAAGAGGGGCTTTTCAAGCACATATTCTGAATATTCGGTAAGTATTGCCTTAATACAGCGCCCCCGGCTTTCCCTCACGGATAGCCTTCGGCTGCTCTATTTTCTAAGCCTTCCAGAAGCCAGCGAATTTGCTGAGATGTGAGCATTACTGCTTCGGTCTCACTGCGCGGCCACTGGAATCTTCCGTTGTCAAGGCGCTTGTACAACAGCAGAAAACCATCGCCCTCCCACAGCAGACCTTTGATGCGGTCACAACGTCTGCCGCAGAACAAAAACAATGCTTTCGAGAACGGGTCAAGTCGAAGCTGAGCCTGAACGATAGTCGCAAGTCCGTCTATCCCGCGTCGAAGGTCGGTGTATCCCGTAACAAGATAGACCTGTGCGTCCGCTGCCAGATCATTCAGCATAGCTCATGCACCAAAGCGGTCAGAGTGTCCGCAGATATATCTGCCGGAAGAGATATTTGAAGTCCGTTTTTCTCAATGCGGATATTTTCGTTTGAGCAAGGAACTGATACAGGAACGATGGTCGGAGAATTTTCGATATACTTTTCACGAACTTTTCTTAGGCGGTTGTAATACGTGTTTGGCTTGATCCCTTTTTCTTTGCACCATTCCCGGATCGTCAGACCGCTTGCCTGCTGTGCTTTGATCTGCGCAGACCATTCCTGAAGCTGCATTTCTTTTTTGATTGTTGTGATGGATGTTGTTTTGTCCATACCTGTTACCTCCTTGTCTAATCGTCTCCAATGAACTCCATGGATCAATTTGGATTATTCAATTTACTTCATGGTGTTCCTTGGAGTTTATTATACTTTATTAGACTTCGGTGGGGTAGGTGCTGGGGGTTATACGCTTACGTATTAATAATTATTTGTGAATATAAGTGCAGAAGAATCGATTTTCTCCGTATCAGCAAATCCCGTAAAACTCATAACATACCTTAACTCATCACCTATAGATGTGAATAGATCTATCACACCTTGTACACCATCCTTTCCAAGCGATGGCATCATAGCTCTGCCGATAGCAGCAGCATCAGCACCAAGGGCAAGTGATTTATATACATCAGCTCCGCTCTCAATTCCGCAGTCAACAATTATCTCTACTCCCCTGCCTTCAAGTGCTTTCTTAATATCCGGAAGCATCATCATAGGCGGAACAGCATAGGGCAGTCTTCCGTGGTGATGGCTTACTATTATAGCCTTAGCACCGAGATCAGCACATTTAACTGCATCTTCAACACTCAACACGCCCTTTATTACGAATGGCAGGCCTGATGCTTCGATATATGAGCGTATCATATCTGAAGTCTGAGCAGCCATTTCTTCTCCAACACATATATCATAACCCTTTTCTCCGAAAATATGGTCTATATCCATACCTACCGCAAATGCTCCGCAATCCTCTGCAAATTTCAGCTGATCGCGAACTTTAGCATTATCTGCATAAGGCTTGACTATCCTTACGGTCTTTGCACCGGTCCTGATGATTCGTTCAAACATATCATTTTCCATCATGCCAACAAAATTTAGCACATTCATTTCCTTAGCGGCAATAGAATATTCCTCCAGACCGGTAAGCTCTCTTCCGCCCATATTACCAAGGTGTGAAAATGCTGGCATGAAGATAGGCATACTGAATCTCTCACCAAGAAAAGTCATACTTATATCCGCCTTAACAGAATCGATAAGACGTTCTTTAAACAATATTGAATCCATATATCTTTGCGTTATAACATTAGCATCTCTGAGTCTTATATCCTGCATAATATCCTCCTTCGATATCTCATAATACGAATCTGTCATCTGCTCGATAAAACTATTATAACATCTTTCAAAAGAAAATTGTATCACCTTTAAACGTAAAAATAGAACAAATATGCAAACAAGCTGCCCGAACGGGACAGCTTGTTATGATGATAATACGTTATTTCATATAAGATCTTATATACTGATTTATAGATACGATCCATATTTTTACTTCTTATCGCTGTATGCTATGCCATCTACCTGGAAATGAAGTCCGTTCCCTCCGCCGATATGAGCAAACTCAGTCTGAATAGATTTGCGCACAGGATATCTGCCATTGAATCGTTCCTTTATCACCTTTTCCATTATAGGTATATTCCACACATCACGGAAAAGACAATCCATCTGAACTACGTTTTCAAGTGTAAGCCCAAACAAAGCAAGACGTTTTTCCATTTCATCGAATGCACCGTTTATCTGTTCTTCGACAGTTCCGCCAACATTACCAGCACAGTAATTTATATAATAATTATTTCCTGCCTTGATGATACCGGAATGCGCCCATTCCTCATTAACATCTTTTCTTATGATCTCGCTCATATCAATCTCCCCTATCTTTTTTCTTATTACTCTTATTTGCCTTTTGACCTGACAACGGATTAGCTTCAGCGGCCTGTTTCAGATTCTCATTACTCAGATGGGTATAGATCTCAGTTGTCGCAAGGCTTTCATGTCCGAGTATATCTTTAAGTACCAAGGTATCTACGTTCCCGTACTGGTACATAAGTGTAGCGGCTGTGTGACGAAGCTTATGTGTCGTTATTCCAAGATTGCCAAGACCCGCTTTTTTAAGGCTCTCCTCAACTATCTCCTGTGTCCTTCGTCGGGATATACGAGTATTTCTGTTCGAGAGGAACAAAGCTTTTTCCTGTGTTTGTACTGAAAGACGTATAGGCAGATACGCTTTAAGAGCAGCGATACACGCCTGATTGATATATACCACACGTTCTTTCTGACCCTTACCGAAAAGCCTTATGGTCCCGCTCTCAAAGCTGAAATCGCCAATATCCAATCCACAGAGTTCAGACAAACGCATACCGCAGTTGAGGAACAATGTTATCATACAGTAATCACGCTCAAAGTGATCTGATTCAATTGAAGAAAGAAGGCGCTGTGCATCTTCAAGAGAAAGATATTTAGGCAAAGTCTTCGGAAGCTTCGGAAGTTCAAGCTGAGTCAGTGGGTCAGAAGGGATCGAATTCTTTTTCAGGTAAAGATAAGAATAGAATTGTTTTAGCGCAGATGTCTTCCGCGCACGTGTCTTTACCGAGTTTGATCTTTCGTCTGCCAGCCATTTAAGATAATCATAAGCATCGATAAGCCTTAGTTTGCTGACATATTCAAACGGAACTTCCGATATGGTCATCTCCTCAAAAGGAACATTGTTCGTATCGATATCCTTATGTTTTATTCGTAGATACCGGAGAAATGACCTCAGGTCAATATAATAAGCTTCAACTGTTCTGTCACCGCGGGCTTTTACCAGTTGCATATATGTTAGAAAATCAGCAAGATATTCCGGACAATCATCATAATATTCTTTTTTCATTTTCTGATCTCCATATCATAATATAAAAATGTTTGGTATAACTTCAATATTTATGATTATACACCAACATTTAAAATAAGTCAATAAAAGCTTCGGGATATATTTCCCGAAGCTTTCGCGGTCAAAAACCTTCTGCTGTACGTTGTTTGCGTATCTCGATGCGTTTTTTTGCACCCTCCCATTCAGCCTCTTCTGTTATACCCTCGGGAATAAGACCATATCCTATGGGTTTGGGTCTGCCGTTTTCGTCCACATGAACGCAAGTAAGGTACGCATGATTTATTGCACGTCGTATACCGGTGCCTTTATCTTCAACATAAGTATCAACACGCACCTCCATAGATGTTCTTCCGACATATGTGACCTTTGCGATAAGTACGACGATATCATTTATGAAAGCACCGTGTTTGAATTTAAGGCTGTCCACCATAAGTGTAACAGCATTACCTCCGCAATGACGCATAGCAGCAACTCCTGCAGCTTCATCTATCCATTCCATAAGCCTGCCGCCAAAAAGACGGTTTTCTCCATTTATATCACGGTACTGGATAAGTTTGGTTATCTCTGTAACAGAATCACAACTCCGTTTAAATCCATTTGGATACGTCATACTTCTATATTCCTCCCGTTTTTTTACAGCTGTCAAGATATCTCATATTAATATCCGTCAGTAATCTGCTGACCTTGTTAGCATCAGGTCTGTCAGGCAGCTTGCTGTTTTCATATGCAGTAAGCAGTTTTTTATCCATCCGGTTCACCATATCAAAAAATTCAGCAGAAAGTGAATTCTGTTCATCATTGAAATATTCGCCTGTTTTTATGCTCATTAGCAGGTCATGCTCCTTTTCACGGTATGTGATTATCTCACCGCGAGCAAGTATATCCTCTGCCATAAAATACAGACGCAAAAGATGCATGGCGTGTTTATTCAGATGGTAAGTGTCCTTTTTATGATTGCGGTGACCAAGATGCTTATTGAATTCTTTAAGACAAGAAGTTATCTCATTTGAAATGATATTGAATTCCACAGCAGGAAGCCTATCTATATCAAGGGAGAAGCAAAGCTGAACTTCATCATCACTTATCGGTTTTCCGTTTACTGTGACCTCAGTAACCGTATCATTAAAAAGGATACCAACATCATAAGCATCTACAGGAATGCCGTTGACCGTTACAGATTCACCATTTTTATCTGTAACGAACATTTTAAGGGCTCCTCGTGTATAATGAGGGCACTCTGCTTCAAGATGGCGCTGTATGCGTTCAATAGAATCGGCAAGACTAATGCATCTGAATACATTTGAACCATTATCCTTACCTATGGCATTTTTCAGCCTCTGAAATTGTCCCCTTGCATAGCCTGCAAATGAATCGTAAGCAAGTTTACTAAGAAATAACTCCCTGTTATCAAGAAGTAACTGTCCATATTCACTGACTTCAGCATAATGCTCGGGTCTGCAGCCCAGCATTTCAATTGTATTAGGGTTACATTTGTAAAAAAGCCCTACTATCTTGCCAAGCACATAAAGTGTAGTATCCGTAGTACGGTCTATATACTGTTCAAATCCGCCTGCACCATAAATATAATGGTCGTTAGAACGCTGTGAACCTTCTCTTATAAAACCACAGCCAAGAAGATCTGAAGGTTCAGGCATTATAATGCCGCGGATGTCAATATCCGACTGCGGTGTATTCAATCCATAGGAAATGCTTCCGCCGAAAGTCAGCAGAGCTATACGCTCACCAAGATAGTGATCTTGACGAAGGAAGCTGTATCCGGGATCAGAAATTATTCTGTTAATATCCATTTTATCATTAATTCTCATATTATCATCTGTACAGTCCAAGCTTCTTTATAGCTGATGCAACGATAACACTTCTGGGTTTAAGCTGATAGGTATTATTATTTCTATAAATTAGGGCGTTAAAATCAGTACCTTTTTTATATGGTACATAAGTATAGAAATCAATATTCCAGTCATAGCCTTCAGGAAGTTGGGGAAGTTCCACGAAACAATCCTCCCAATATGCATTTATACCTATAAATACTGCATCGCTGTTACCCTTTTTATCCTTCCCAGCAAACATTACGCCGATCACATGGTCATGATCATTTGTCTTATCATTCCAGGCGGTGGTGTTATGTATACTGGTATCGGGGAAACCAAAAGCTCCTTCATTTGTTGCATGGCGAATGACTTCATGCTTCATTCTGAAAGCGATCATATCCTTTACAAAATCATGGATCTCCCGATATTTTTTCAGTCTTGACCAATCAAGCCATGATACCTCGTTATCCTGACAATAGGCATTATTATTTCCGAACTGGGTATTGCAGAATTCATCGCCGGCATAGAACATAGCAGCACCCCTGCTGAAAAAAAGTGTAGCAAAGGCATTTTTGATCATACGCATCCTGAGCCCCATGATCTCGCGATCATCGGTTTCTCCCTCAACTCCGCAGTTCCAGCTTGTCATGCTGTTATCACCATCGGTATTGTTCCAGCCATTGGCTTCGTTATGCTTGATATTATACGAGTATAGATCATACATTGTAAAACCATCATGGCAGGTCAGGAAGTTAACAGATGCATTATGCCAGCGTTCCGGCGGATAGAGGTCAGCCGAACCGGTTATCCTTTGTATAGCCGCCCATGCTTTGCCGTTATCACCTTTCAGAAAACAGCGCAGGTCATCACGGAATCTTCCGTTCCATTCAGCCCATCGGTTCCATGACGGAAAGCTGCCGACCTGATAAAGGCCGCCAGCATCCCAAGCTTCCGCTATTAGTTTACAGCCGCTAAGAATAGGATCATAAGCTATAGTCTTTAGCAAAGGAGGATTCTCCATAGGGGTACCATCCTCACTTCTTCCAAGGATAGATGCAAGATCAAATCGGAAGCCGTCGACCCTGTATTCGATGACCCAGTATCGCAGACAGTCAATAATAAACTGCTGTACCACAGGATGATTGCAGTTCATGGTATTTCCGCAGCCGCTGAAATTAACATACTTACCATCCGGAGTTAGCATATAATACACGCTGTTGTCAAGACCCTTGAAAGAAAATACCGTACCGTCTTCGTTTCCTTCGGAAGTATGATTAAAGACTACATCAAGAAAAACGAGTATGCCATTCTCATTACAGATACGTATAAGATTTTTGAGTTCGTCACCTTCATGGTTATATTCTGCGCTGGAGGCATAGCTTGTATTCGGAGCAAAGAAACAAGTGGTATTATAACCCCAGTAATTCATCAGAAGATTGCCGTTATGCTGACGCTCTTCATATAATTCATCAAACTCAAATACAGGCATTAGTTCGATCGCATTAATGCCAAGTTTTTTCAGGTAAGGGATCTTCTCGATAACACCGTTAAAAGTTCCCGGATGCTCTACTCCAGAAGTCAGGCTGTTAGTAAATCCCCTGACATGAAGTTCATAAATAACGAGATCACTGAATGGGATATTTCTCTTTACAAAGGTACCCCAGTCAAATTTATCGGTAGTTATCCTGCCATGATAGCAGTCCTCCGCCCCTGATTTTTTTCCCCAAACGCTCTGACCTGTAACAGCCCTTGCATAAGGATCAAGGATATTGGTCTTGCTGTTGAAAAGATGTCCTTTTTTAGGATCATATTCACCCGAAAAGCGGTAGCAGTACTCTATCTCGAATATATCAAGATCATAGATCATTATTGACCATGTATCTCCTATTCGGTAGCTGTCAGGTATAGGTATTATAGCGAAGGGTTTTGTTTCACCCCTCTTGAAAAGCACCACCGAACAACCTGTGGCGTTAGCGGAATGGATAGTAAAATTGACAGCCTTCAGCATCGCAGAAGCACCGTTAAGAGTATATATACCGGGACGGCATTCAAAACCTGCGATGATATCAGTAGCTTTGTAAGTTGAAGAATTTTTCATATTATCACAGCCTTATACGGTATTGTACCTTATGCGAATCGCATACAAGCACTATTATATATTATAAACTATTTTATAATTAATTTCAATTGAATAATTGTATAAAAATAAGCCATGACTTTTGACAATGGTATCATATCGGGAATAGAAATAATTACCGGCAGAAAATAGGATATTACTTATTTTACAATAACTCCCAGAAGTCTTGCCAGATCAGCCGCCTGCTCAAAATTAACTGTCACACCTCTGAGTTCGCTTAATTCATGTGAAAATACTATGCCCGAGATATCGCACTTAGAAAGATCAACACCGCGTATCTTTGCCTGAAAAAATTCGGCAGAGATGAGTCTGACATCTTTAAGAGTTGTTTTTTTGATCTCTGCCTTAGTAAGCAGCGCTCCCGAAAAGTCACAATCAATGATCTCACAGCTATCAATAACACATTCTGAAAACAATCCGTATGAAAAAGAGGAAGTATTCATCTTAGTATGTTTGATTACCGAGCGGCCAAGATCAGCACCGTTTGCTTTACAGCCCGCAAACTCACAATCCTTGAAATAGCACTCTTCCAGCTTGCAGTTAGAAAGGTCACATTTTTCAAATTTGCAACCATAAAAGCCGGCTTTGTTAAAGTCACATTGTATGAATCTGCATCCTATGAAAGTTACAGATGAAAATTCAAAGCCGCTCATATCAACAGATGCGATGATCTCATGGTCAAATACCTTCTCCTTGATTTCCAAATCTTCCGCTCTGACTTTTTCAACATCATCAGAAAACATTTATTTCATCCTTTCTGTTATGATCTATGACTTTTGAAACCATTTTAGTTTTCTTCATCTTTAGTATCTTTAAATTCATTTTTAATTCTCCTAATTAATTACCTGTTTTTTAAGATATTCCAAATTCTTGATTTTAGTTTCTGATAATTTATCCAAAAATTCATTGTATCTGTTTCTATCATCAATAACAGCTTTGATTTTATCTTCGAGTTCTTTTGTGCTTTCTTCAACACTCTTTGATAAATCTGGAATTCTGGACAGTATTGGATCATTCTTTGCTCGTTCAAAAAATTCCTTATTTTCCTGAAGTATGAATTCATGATGATCATCAATAAGAAAATATAGTGGGAAGAGATCTCCAGAATATGAAAATTTATATGTGTTTTTTAAAAATGTTTTCACATCTATTATCTCATCAAAAAGAGGTATCACATATTTCAGTATGTAATCTACCGACTGTTCAACAGCTGTTCTCAGGGTTTCGGGATCTTCTTTATCATATACAAATTCAAACGATCCTTCGATCTCTTTTTGGTTTTTTGCTATGTACTTTCTTGTTCCTACCAATAAACCAGTGTTTTTTTCAGAAGTGAAAAAACGTTCCAGCCAACCCTCATACAGCGTTGATGCCACAAAGCAAACATCGATCAGCCTGTTTAACCTTGTATCCTCACCGGAAGAAAACATATCTTTTCTGCTTTCTTCGATCTTAATGAGATCTATGATATCACCCCTTGATCTCATGTAAAGAAGCGGTGTCTGAGTTTTCACAAATCCAAGTGGTTCAAGAACTTCGCTGAAAACTTTATTGTACGCGGTTCTATATGTTAGCTTTTTCTCACCTGCCTTTTTAAAATACACCCTGACAGCGTTATCACCTTCATTTCCATACTCTGCCAGCATATTCTCACAGCCGATGATCTCACCGAATTCGCACAGTGCATCTTCTGCAAATGTGTGATCGCCCTGCTGTATCTCTTCGACTTTTGCCCAGTCAATGCCGAGCATGGTCTGCCATTTCAGCGGCGAGGGCTCGGGCACTTCATCGAAGTATGGTTCGCCTAAAAACATGGTATCGACAGGTGAGCCGTTTAAACCAAACAGCGTAAGTTCGGCAAAATCGCTGTCTACCAGTTCAACACTGAGAACCTGCATACCCAGATCTCTTGCGAAGGCTGATGCTTTATTTTTGGCTTCGGTGTCGTCCTCGAAAAGTATCGTCACCCATTTTCTGTCAGCCGAAAAGACAAGTTCATAGCAAAGTTCAGCATCATCTTCCTTGGCGGAAGTATAGCCTTTCGCTTTCATCATATCAGTGAACTGCTTTTTGAACTGCGCTTTTGTCTGCTTATCAGCATTAAGTACATGGTTAATTTTAAATGATCTGCCCATAATTATATCTCCGTTTTGATAATATGATCTTATATAATATAAATACTATTTTATCGTATATTATAAGATTTGTCAACCAACAAAAAATCATAATTATCATAGTATTTGTTATTGTACAAAAGAGGATATTATGCTATAATAGTAAAAATTAAAGGAGGGATCACAATGACGAGAAGATCAACAGAACCCGTATTTAAAAATTCACAGAAATGTGTCGGTAATGTACTGAATTATCTTTCAGATATTTCAGGTGTAAAAATCGTTACCGGACAACACACACAGACTATGGCTATGGAAGAGATCGAAACCATAAAGCGTGTAACAGGCAAAGAACCTGCTCTGCTCGGCATAGAACTCCTTTCGTATTCGCCAAACATAAACTACACCGATACTGACGATGAGTGCATGAAAGAAGTTCTTGAAAACAATGGCACACTGAAAAATGCATGGTTATGGGCAGAAAAAAAGGGTCTTATTACAATGACGATCCACTGGTTTTCGCCTTTAGGCGGCAGAAGCAAAGCATTCTATACAGAAAATACAGAATTTGATGCATCTCTGGCTGTTCAGTCGGGAACCAAAGAAAACAAGGCTCTTTTGCAGGATATAGATCATTTTGCCGCACTTCTTCGTCCATTTAAAGAAAAGGGTGTCCCTATACTGTGGCGACCGTTCCACGAATGTGACGGAGAATGGTTCTGGTGGGGCGCAAAAGGTGCTGATGTACTGAAAATGCTTTGGAGGATAATGTTTGAGCGTTTCACTGCCACACATGGTCTTGACAATCTTATATGGGTGTGGAATGCTGCTAAAGCGGAATTTTACCCCGGTGATGACTGTGTTGATATCATATCACGCGATCTCTATCCCGCTAAGCACCACCACACCGCCAATGATAAAGAATACAGAGAACTCATATCATTTACAGATGCTCCAAAGATTGCACTTATGGGCGAAACAGGCATTCTTCCCGATGCAGACGAGATACATGATCTCCACACCGGCTGGACAACATATATGACATGGTCAAAAGATTTCTGCCTAACCGAAGAATTCAACACTTTTGAATATATGAAAAAATTATACGATAATCCATACGCAGTCACGCTCGATGAATTACCGGAGTTATACTGAATAACAAAAGGCCGCCAGCCGGCGGTCTTTTTATTTATATTATATAAGCATACAATTAAAATACGGTCACAAAAAGGCTGCGTAACATAAGTGTTACACAGCCTGAATAAAAAACATATCAATTATTTAGCATCCTTGACGATCTCTTTAAGACCTGTTGCAAGACCTGCAAGACCCTGTATCTCACTGGGGATAATGATCTTTGTAGCCTTGCCGTCAGCAGCCTTGCTGAATGCTTCAAGGCTCTTGAGCTGGATAACTGCATCATTAGGATTAGCAGCATTCAGCTTTACAATACTGTCAGCAAGAGCACGCTGTACCATTTCGATAGCCTGCGCTTCACCTTCAGCTTCGAGGATCTTCTGTTCCTTAACGGCATCTGCACGAAGGATCATGGACTGCTTTTCAGCCTCAGCAGCGAGGATCTGTGATTCCTTGTCAGCCTGTGCACGGAGTATCTTGGACTCCTTTTCACCTTCTGCAACAAGTATCTGGGACTTCTTTTCTGCCTCAGCCTGAATGACCTTTTCACGTCTCTCACGGTCAGCCTTCATCTGCTTTTCCATCGCATCCTGGATCTCTCTGGGAGGGATGATGTTCTTCAGCTCCACGCGCTGAACTTTGATGCCCCATCTGTCGGTAGCTTCATCAAGTATCGCTGTGATACGTGTGTTTATGATATCTCTCGAAGTAAGAGTTGCTTCGAGGTCGAGGTCGCCGACGATATTTCTCAGTGTGGTAGCTGTGAGGTTCTCGATAGCTGAGATAGGTCTTTCAACACCGTATGTGAACTGCATAGCATTGGTTATCTGGAAGAAAACGACAGTATCTATCTGCATGGTAACGTTATCTTTAGTGATAACAGACTGGGGTTTGAAGTCAACTACCTGCTCCTTGATAGATACCTTTTTAGCAACTCTGTCGATAAAAGGCATTTTAACATGAAGTCCGGTGCCCCATGCAGCATGGAAGGTACCGAATCTTTCTACTACATAAACATAAGCCTGAGGAACGATCTTGATATTGGAAATAACTACCAACACAATAAATGCAATAATTATAAGTACAATAAGAAATGGACTCATTTTTCATAAACCTCCGAATTAATTTTTTAGTGTAACAACAAGTTTTGCGCCAGAGACCTCGACAACGCTGACAGTAGAACCTTTCTCTATCTTTTTACCGTCTGCGGAAACAGCTGACCAGTCAGTGCCGTCCAATCTGACCCTGCCTTTATTCAGGCTGTTGTCAATACTCTCGATGACCTGCGCTGTTTTACCAACATCCAGTTCAAAGTTAGTCGGCACAGCAGTCATCCTGACTTTTTTCGCAAGAGGCCGTGTTGCAAAAAGGAATACTATGGAAGCGAACACGAACACTGCAAACTGTGCAACAAAAGGCAGTTTAGCAATCGCACAGAACATCGCTGCAAGTGAACCCAGTGCAAACCAGATACTCAGCAATCCTGCACCGTTTGCTATCTCAACGATCACAAAGAAAACAAAAGCCACAGCCCAGATAATAATGAATGTGGTAATTGTCATAACAGATCAACTCCTTTCCTGTTCTGAAAAATATATTTCTTTCTGCGGCTTTAAATTACCGCAACATAATTATAACATATTTTTTGGATTTTTTCAATAGGTAAATTCGAATAACAGAAAAAATTTTGCTGACAGAAAAGTGATAGAAAAGCAGTCGATCTATCAAGTAATACGACTTGTCACATAAAAATATATCAAGCGATTTACTTTACATATACTTTCCTGATTATACCGATATACTGCACATGGTAATCCCCTGCGGCGTAATTAGCCTTGATAAGGTCTTTATTGACGAAGCTGTCGGCTGTCATCTGCTGAACGTATGCCTTTTCACAGACGAAAACGAGCTTTGCCTGCTCAAATGTAACAGAACCATCTGTCGCAACGGGTACAAGACCTGTTTCAGCTGCCTTATCACTGTCTCTGCCACTGTGAGAACCGCAGAATGCAAGTGCTTTTCTCTCCGATTCATCAAAGAAACTTATTGTAAAGGTATTTCCCTTGTCAAGGAATTCTTTAGTATATCTCTGAGGTCTGATAACAGTAGTAAAGGTCTGTTTGCCCCACATAATACCCGCGAATCCCCATGATGCAGTCATTGTGTTCCAACTGCTTTCATCGCCTGCTGTTACAAGGAACCAATCCTTATCGATCCTTTTATAGGGATCAAAGCCCATTGTGTGAAGCTCGGATGGATCAATTTCCTTAAAGCCGAATCTCTCAGTAAGTATGCTCATTTTTTCTTCCGCCTTTCGCGTTATATTTCTGCCATCTTCCGGCATTATAATATTATACTCCATTTTTTATGAAAATGCAACCATTTTGTAATTGATTTTTTACGTAAACAGTGTTATAATAAAATCATATAGGGCATTGTTGTCGGGAATGATTTTTCAATATTCGTTTAAATCTGATAATATGCATCATTATACGTATATTATCGCCTTTTATACGTTATATTCATTGAAATTTTGCATAGATTTGCATTTTTATGCGTAAAACCTCTTGACAAATCCGAATAATGGTGTATAATATGATTATTGTTTGACATATGATCACCTTATGTTATGCCTGAATTTTTATTTTTGGAGGAACACATCATGGCTAAAGAAATCAAAAAAGTTGTACTGGCTTACTCGGGCGGACTTGATACTTCGATCATCATTCCGTGGCTGAAAGAAAACTATAATAACTGTGAAGTTATTGCAGTATCCGGTGACGTTGGTCAGGGTACCGAGCTCGATGGTCTGGAGGAGAAGGCTATAAAGACCGGCGCTTCCAAGCTGTACATCGAGGATCTGACTGAAGAATTCATCACAGATTACGTTTATCCTACCGTACAGGCCGGCGCTGTATATGAGAACCAGTATCTGCTGGGTACTTCCTTTGCAAGACCTATAATCGCAAAGAGGATAGCTGAGATCGCTATCAAGGAAGGCGCTGACGCTATCTGTCACGGCTGCACCGGTAAGGGCAACGACCAGGTAAGATTCGAGCTGGCTATCAAGGCATTTGCACCTGATATGCAGATCATCGCTCCCTGGAGGATCTGGGACATCAAGTCCAGAGATCAGGAGATCGACTACGCTGAGGCACACAACATTCCTCTGAAGATAAACAGAGAAACCAATTATTCCAAGGATAAGAACCTGTGGCACCTTTCACACGAGGGTCTGGATCTTGAGGATCCTGCAAATGAACCTCAGTATGAGAAGCCCGGTTTCCTGGAGCTGGGTGTATCTCCTATTCAGGCACCTGACAAGCCTACATACGTAACTATACACTTTGAAAAGGGTATACCTACTGCTGTTGACGGTGTTGAAATGGGCGGCAAGGATCTCGTTGCAAAGCTGAACGAACTCGGCGGTGCTAACGGTATCGGTCTTGCAGACCTCGTTGAGAACAGACTTGTAGGTATGAAGTCCAGAGGCGTTTATGAGACTCCCGGCGGAACTATCCTTTATAAGGCTCACGAGATACTCGAGACTATCACCATCGACAAGGAGACCGCAAGAATGAAGAGCTACATCGGCATCAAGTTTGCTGATATAGTTTACAACGGTCAGTGGTTCACACCTCTGAGAGAAGCTCTCAGCGCATTCGTTACCGAGACACAGAAGAACGTTACTGGTGACGTTAAGCTGAAGCTGTACAAGGGCAACGTTATAAATGCAGGCGTTACTTCTCCTTACACCCTGTATGATGAGGAAGTTGCTACATTCGATGAGGATGACGTTTACAATCAGGCTGATTCCGCAGGTTTCATCAATCTGTTCGGTCTGCCTATCAAGGTTCGCGCTAAGCTGGAGCAGAAGAGAAACAATAAGTAATCTTACGCTGTAAGAAATCTTTTATTAGGAGGTCATAGTATGTCAGACAAGAATCCTTACTTTGAACCGGGCTTCGACAAGAAAGTTGAGATATCTTACGATAATCTCCCCAATTCGTCTTTTGAGGACGTTAATCTGGGCGGTGCAACTTTTACCAATGTAAATCTGAAAGGCTCAAACTTTGAAGATGTCAACATGGACGACACCATTTTTGACAACATCAGTATGCAGAACACCAGATTCACCGATATGTACATGGTAAATTCCCGTTTCCTGGGCGTTAACATAAGCGGTTCGCGTTTTGGCTGTTCTATCATGAACAATGTTGAATTCAAGAATCCTGATCTGAAAAATTCTCAGTTCATACATTGTGACCTCACAGGTGTTGAGATCAGTGACTGCAAGATCGACGGTCTGAAGATCAACGGCATCGACATCCAGAAACTTCTGGAGCAGCACGATAAGGATTGATCGTCCGTTTGACGGACGCTAGCAGGTGTTCGGGCAGAATAACTCCTTGATTCGGGTTATTTTGCCCATGCCTGTTTATACAGACTGCCCTGCGCAGGACGGTCTGTATAAGCAGACGAAATATTATATAACTATACAATAAAAGGACGGTAAGTAAAATGGCTGGAAAAATGTGGGCAGGACGTTTCACTAAAGAGGTAGACGAGAGGGTAAACGATTTTAATTCCTCTATCTCATTCGACCACAGAATGTACAAGCAGGATATCGAGGGTTCGATGGCACACGCTACTATGCTTGGCGAGTGCGGCATAATAGATATTGAGGAGAGCAAGAAGATAGTTGAAGGACTCAAAGGAATACTTGCTGATATCGACAGCGGAAAACTGGAGTTTGATCCCACTGCCGAAGATGTGCATATGTTCGTTGAAGCTGAGCTGACTTCAAGACTTGGCGATACCGGTAAAAGACTTCATACTGCAAGATCGAGAAATGATCAGGTTGCACTGGATATAAGAATGAATCTTAAAGTTGAGACAGACGAGATAATAGCACTGGTCAAGGAACTGGAGCAGACTATACTCAATATGGCAGAAAAGCATCTGACCACAGTAATGCCCGGATATACCCATATGCAGAGGGCTCAGCCTATAACTTTCGCACATCATCTGATGGCTTATGCGAATATGCTGCTGAGAGATCTCGGCAGACTTGAAGACTGTAAGAAAAGGCTGAATATTATGCCTCTCGGAAGCGGTGCGCTTGCTTCTACCACTTATCCTATCAACAGACAGAGAGTATGTGATATACTTGGTTTTGATGAGATAACTCAGAACTCGCTGGACGGCGTTTCGGACAGAGATTTCTGTATAGAACTGGCTTCTGCTATATCTATGCTTATGATGCACCTTTCAAGATTCTCTGAGGAGATAATACTCTGGTGTTCATGGGAGTTCAAGTTCGTTGAACTGGATGATGCCTATGCAACTGGTTCTTCCATAATGCCTCAGAAGAAAAATCCCGATGTTACCGAGCTTATCAGAGGTAAGACTGGCAGAGTTTACGGTGATCTGAATACTCTGCTGGTAATGATGAAGGGTACTCCCCTGGCATACAACAAGGATATGCAGGAGGACAAGGAAGCGATCTTTGATGCAGTTGATACTGTAAAGCTTTGCCTGAAAACATTTATACCCATGCTGGATACCATGACTGTCCTCAAAGACAACATGAGAAACGCTGCTGCGAGAGGTTTCATAAATGCTACCGACTGCGCAGACTATCTGGTAAAGAAGGGTATGCCTTTCAGAGATGCTTACAAGATAACAGGTACTCTGGTTCATACTTGTATCGAGCTGGGATGCACGCTTGAAACTCTGCCTATGGATGAGTACAAAAAGCTCACAGATACTTTTGATAACGATGTTTACGATGCAATAAGCCTCGACACCTGCGTAATGCAGCGTAAGGCTGCGGGCGGTCCCGCTCCTGAATCGGTAAAGGCACAGATAGCGTATGTACGTGAAAGGCTTTGATAAGATAAAGCAGAGCGAAAAACTAAGTTCTGCAGTTGTATTTATGATATGGCTGTGCTTCAGCATTGGGCTTGTACTTATTGTAGATAAGGTTATACCAAGTATACTAGCTTTTATGCTGGCATTCGGGTTTATATACCCTGTGGGATGTACTGTGATGTTTTTCAGGCTCTGTAAGAAACATGGAGTTATGTGGTACTTTCCTGTTGCTGTAATAACGATGACTGTACTTCTTTATGCAGTATGGAATACCTACAGAATAATAATCCCGAACCTAATAGTCATGACGATCCTTTGTCTGCTTTTCGGATGCGGACTCGGAGGCTGCTTTGCGGACAAGGAAGCCGTCAGAACTTACAGAGAGCAGATGCGAATGAAAAAACTCGGTGAGGACAGACCATATACTCCGATAACTGATGACAGTAATGTCAGAAAAAACAAGAAATGATCTTTTGGGAAGTGTAACGTTATGAGCAATAAATTCAAGGTTTTTATAGATGGTAAAGCAGGAACAACTGGTCTTAAAATATATGAAAGACTCGGCAAACGCGATGATATCGAGATACTGCTTATTGATGAAGATAAGCGCAAGGACAGTGCTGAGCGTGCTAAAATGATAAACAGTGCTGATGTAGTATTCCTTTGTCTGCCTGATGCGGCAGCAAAAGAAGCTGTTGCACTTTGTACAAATCCCGATACAAGGATAATTGATGCTTCAACTGCGCACAGAACAGATCCTGCGTGGGACTACGGTTTCCCCGAGCTTTCCGAAAAGCACAGAGAGAATATACGTAAATCCAAGAGAGTGGCAAACCCCGGTTGCTATGCCAGCGGCTTTATATCACTGGTATATCCGCTGATTCAGGCAGGCGTTCTTCCTGAGGATTATCCTGTTACCTGCCATGCAGTATCAGGTTACAGCGGCGCCGGCAACAAGATGATCAACGTTATCGAAAGTGATGACAAGACATTTGAAATGAATTCACCAAGACAGTATGCTCTTGGTCAGCAGCATAAGCACCTGCCGGAGATGCAGAAGATCTGCGGTATGAAATATGCACCTATGTTCAACCCTATCGTCGATGATTATTACAGTGGTATGGTTGTAAGCGTTCCGCTGGTAACAAGATGCCTGACTAAAAAGTATACTCCCGCAGAGATACATGAGATCATGTCAGCACACTACGCAGGTCAGCATTTTGTAAAGGTAATGGAACTTGGCGGTGCCGAAACACTAGCTGACGGTTTTCTTGCTGCAAATACCCTTGCGGATACAAACGATATGCAGATATTTGTATGCGGAAATGATGAACAGATACTTCTTTGTTCAAGATTCGATAATCTCGGCAAAGGTGCCAGCGGAGCTGCTATGCAGAATATGAACATCATGCTGGGAATCGACGAAACAAAAGGATTATAATATACAGGACGCTGATATATTAATATAAGTACTTAATTATCAGTATATACGATCAAGTAAAGACTATTACTGAGGTTTATTTATGAAAAGAAAGATCATGGCTGCGATTGCCGTTATTCTGACATTTTCTGTGTCTTCATGCGGTAATCTGAGCCGCCCGGACCCCAATACTATAAACAAAATAGAAGATGAAAGCAGTTACTCGCCGAGAAGATGGCATTATCAGGATGATGATACCACATCGGATGAAGAATCACAGGCAGATAATAAAATAGAATATTCTCCCGAAGAAGATCCTGAAAAGTTCATAAAAGCCACCATCAAGAATATGACACTTGAAGAAAAGATCGGTCAGTTGTTTATTGTGAGGGCTGATGCGCTTGAAACAGGTTATGACAATAAGACCGTAAATGATGATACCATAGGCGGCGTGACCTATGTCGATGAAATGATGGTAAAAGCCCTGAAAAAATACAATGTGGGCGGCATTACGCTTAAAGAAAAAAATATCATTGATGAAGATAAGCTAATAGAACTTACTACCGGGCTTCAGGATAATTCAAAATATCCTCTCTTTATAGGAGTTGACGAGATCGGCGGGGATAATGCTACTATCGCCAATAATGTCAATTTTGCTGTTCCCCTTTTCGATAATATGGATGCAGTAAAAACTGCAAAAAATGCAAAAAAACTTGGTAAGACCATTGGCAGATATCTGGTCAGCTACGGAGTAAATCTTGATTTTGCACCTGTGGCAGATGTTTCCGAAGACAGCAAAAAGATCGGCAGCAAGATATTTTCCGATGATCCTCTTACGGTCGATAGTCTGGTAGAGGCTGAAATAGACGGTCTTCATGAAAGCAGAATAATGACAGCAGTCGGACATTTTCCGGGCTACGGTGACGATAATGCCGACGGAGAAGATGTACCGAAAAACGATTCCGAATGGGATGAAATAATGGATAATTCCGGCACTGCATTTACAACAGCATTAAAAAAGTCGGATATGCTGATGATCGGACATATACTGCTGCCTGAAGTATCTGATGATGAACTGCCGGCTTCAATGTCAAAGCAGGTAATACAGGATAAGATAAGAGATGAGCTTGGATACAAAGGTGTTATAATAACAGATGCTATGTCTGCAAAATGTATCACCAACAATTATATCAAGCGCGAGTGCGCAGTAAACGCTATAATCGCAGGCGCGGATATAGTACTTATGCCATACGACCTCGAAGATTCCATTGATGCTGTATTAAAAGCTGTAGATGAAGGCAAGATAAGCGAAAGCATGATCAATAAAAGAGTTGAACGTATCCTGACACTAAAAGTCAGAAGGGGTCTGTTTGATGATCATTCTTCCGATAATGATACATCAGGGGAAGATACGGTTTCTTCTTCCGCTGAAGAATAAGGAGTAATTAGTATGAAAGAGATCAATAAAGTCATTTATGACGGTTACAAATATATAAATGGCGGTGTGTGTGCTGCCAAGGGCTTTAAAGCAAACGGACTTTACTGCGGCATAAAGAAGGCTATGGACGCAGCAGAAACTCCTGACGGAAATGAAAGCCCTGTTTCAAACACCAAGCCTGATCTTTGCCTGGTGGCATCTGATGTAATGTGCAGTGCTGCAGCTGTATTCACACAGAACAAGGTAAAGGGAGCGCCTGTTACAGTTTCGCAGAAGCATCTTGAAAAGACAGGCGGTAAGGCTCAGGGATTTATACTGAATTCAAAAAATGCCAACACCTGCAACGCTGACGGCGAAGCTAAGGCACTGAAAATGTGCGAACTGGCTGCAAATAAGCTGGGTATAAAGACCGAGGAAATGCTTATCGCTCAGACAGGCGTTATCGGTCAGATAATGCCGATAGAACCTGTTGAAAAAGCTATGGACGATCTTTACAGCGGACTTGCTTATGACGGCAACGAAAAGGCAGCCATAGCAATAATGACTACCGACACTGTAAAGAAAGAGGTAGCTGTAGAGTTTGAGATAGGTGGTAAGATCTGCCATATCGGAGGCATGGGCAAAGGAAGCGGAATGATACACCCTAACATGGCTACCACCTTAAATGTTATCACAACTGACTGTGCAGTTAGTCCTGAAATGCTGAAAAAAGCGCTCAGTGAGATAGTCAAGGTAACATACAACTGTCTTTCGGTTGACGGAGATCAGTCCACAAACGATACCTGCGCAGTTATGGCAAACGGTCTTGCAGGAAACGATGAGATCACAGCCGAGGGCGCTGACTTCGATAAGTTCAAGCAGGGGCTGTTCATAATAATGAGCAATATCACAAAGATGCTTGCCAAGGACGGCGAGGGCGCTACCAAGCTACTGGAATGCAATGTATGCGGCGCTAAGGATCAGGACGATGCTATCATCATCGCTAAGAGCGTTATATGCTCTCCCCTGTTCAAGTGTGCGATGTTCGGTGCTGATGCTAACTGGGGACGCATACTGTGTGCAGTCGGTTACGCAGATGCTGAGTTCGATATAAACAAGGTAGATGTTAAGATCGCTTCAAAGCAGGGCGAGATACACGTTTGCGAGAACGGTGCAGGCATACCTTTCTCAGAGGAAGAAGCCAAGAAGATATTGCTCGAAGACGAGATATTCATAAATGTATGCGTAGGTGACGGTGAAGGAAAAGCCACTGCTTGGGGTTGTGACCTTACATACGATTACGTTAAGATAAACGGCGATTACAGAAGTTAAGAGATAAAAATAGTTCTGTAACAACATAATCAGGAAAGGACAGCAGAATATGGAAAACACACTCGGAAATGTTTCTGCGCCGTCTGAGGAACGCGGTTTCATCAACCGCAACACGCTGAAATACATAGTTATCGTGGCTATGCTGATAGACCACATAGCTGAATTGTTCGAGAGTTCTATTGACCCTACAGTATACCACATAATGAGGTTCATTGGCAGGCTTACGGGTCCGACCATGGCATTCTTCCTGGCGGAGGGTGCAAAGTACACGCGGGATATAGCTAAATATCAGAAAAGGCTTGCAATATTTGCTGCTGTATCATGGCTTCCTTTCCTTATTGCAAATCCGGGACCCCAAAAGCTTATTTCGGCTCCATTAAAATTGATTTTTCAGAGTGTAATTTTCACGTTGTTTCTCGGTATTACAGCTATCAGACTTTGGGACAGCAAAAAGTACACCAAAAAAGATAAGATAGCCCTCACCGTGTTACTATGTCTTATTTCTATAATAGGTGACTGGATGATAATGGATGTTCTTGCTCCCCTGTTCATGTATCTGTACAGGGACGACAAGAAAAAGCGCTATATCGCGGTAACGCTGGCATATCTGCCGATGATGCTGATGGTATTAATACATGACGGCTGGCATCAGTTAGGTGTACTTATGGTACCGCTGATAATAATTTTCTGCTACAATGGAAAAGGCGGAAAGAAGAATGCTTTCAACAAATGGTTCTTCTACATATTCTACCCTGCACATCTGCTGATACTGGGCATCATAAAATGGGTAGTGCTTGCATAAGGAGTTAATATGGCTTTCGATTTCAAGAAAGAATACAAAGAGTATTATATGCCGCCGAAAAAGCCTGTTATCGTCGATGTTCCCGAGATGAGCTACATCGCGGTGAGGGGCAAGGGCGATCCGAATGAAAAAGACGGCGAATACAAGCAGGATGTCGGGGTGCTGTATGCTGTTGCTTACACGCTGAAAATGAGTTACAAGACAGATCACAGGATCGAAGGATTTTACGAATATGTCGTGCCTCCGCTGGAAGGTCTGTGGAAGCAGGACGGTTCGGAAAATATAGACTATGCTCACAAGGAACAATTTGAGTGGACAGCTATGATACGTCTTCCCGAGTTTGTAACGGAAGAAGAATTCCGATGGGCTGTTGAAACGGCTGAGAAGAAGAAAAATACAGATTGTTCAAAAGCACGATTCATAACACTTAAAGAAGGGCTTTGTGTACAGATGATGCATATCGGTTCGTATGACGATGAACCCGCAAGTGTCGCACTGATGAATGAGTTTATCGCTGAACAGGGATATGTAAATGATATGGTAAATGAAAGACAGCATCATGAGATATATCTTTCAGACCCACGAAAGACTGAGCCTGCGAAGCTGAAAACGGTCATCAGGCACCCTATTAAAAAAGGCTAATAATTTCCCATAAGGGATAATATAAAGGAAGATGTAAAATGGATATTTCAAACAGTATCAGAAGTCAGATATTAAGCGATGCACTGCCCTATATACAGAAGTACCACAATAAGGTGGTAGTCGTAAAGTACGGCGGCAACGCTATGACAAACGAAGCACTTAAAGAAGCAGTAATGAGCGATATCGTACTGCTTAGTGAAGTCGGCATAAAGGTCGTGCTGGTTCACGGAGGCGGCCCTGAGATCAATGCTATGCTTAAGAGAGTTGGCATTGAGAGCAAGTTCATAAACGGTCTTAGATATACAGACAAGGAAACTATGGACATTGTTAAAATGGTACTCTGCGGTAAGCTGAACAAGGAACTTGTATCCGCTTTACAGCTTCACGGAGGAAATGCGCTGGGACTTTGCGGATGCGACGGCAGAATGATAATCGCTGATAAGCTTGACAGAGATGACGGAGAGGACTATGGCTATGTCGGTGAGATCAAGAAAGTCACTACCAAGCCTATACTCGATGCTATAAATGACGGATATGTTCCGATAATCTCAACTGTAGGTATCGGTGAGGACGGACAGAGTTACAATATCAATGCTGATACTGCAGCATCAAGGATAGCTTCATGTCTGAGAGCTGAAAAGCTGATACTTATGACTGATATCGTTGGTCTGCTGAAAGACAAGGACGATGACAGCACACTGATACCTCAGGTAAATGTCAGCGAAGTTCCTTTCCTGAAAAAGTCCGGCATAATCAGCGGCGGTATGATACCCAAGATAGACTGCTGCGTGGAGGCAGTCAGACGCGGCGTCAAGAGGACCTCCATAATCGATGGCAGAGTTCCCCATTCGATACTTATCGAACTGCTTACAAATGAGGGTATCGGTACACAGTTCAACTGATGGACAAAAATTACAAGCCTTACATCAAGAACATCACCGAAGAGTACGATGATTCCGCGGAAGCATACAAAATGCGAGACGAGATGGAAGCTTACAGGAAGAGGACGTTCCTGAGTTGGACAATATCAATTTTTGTATCAGTAAATCTATTCTGGCTCCTCCCTTATGGATCTACGCTGATAATTGACTTCATAAAGATACTCATGAATGAACCTCCTCATTCAAATCTGAAAGAAGTGCTCCCCTTTGTTGGCTTACCGATCATCGTAACTACGATCATATCTTTGTGGGTAGGGTTATTACGTTACGATGGTGCACTAAAATCACAACACTCTCCGTACAAACAATATAATATCCGCAAGCCCGATGAATATCTGAGGTATAAAAATACTTTCAGATTTACGGAAACAAGTGTTTTCTTCGATGGAAGATATATATTCGGGCGTATGTTTTACAAAGACATTGAGATATTTGTGACCTATGACTATTATTATATAACATGGTTATCCCTTTAACACACCACAGATAATTTACAATGCTGTCCAAATAAACAGACCTCAAAACTCAGAAAATATAGTATAATAGTGACAGAAACCGAAGGGAGCTGTCGCTATGTCAAAAAGATTTCCGAAACCTGAGATCACACTTGATGGGATATACTCAAAGTTCGCAGATGAAAGCTTTTGCAAGGATTTTTTGCTTGATATCCGCTTTGAAAAGGGCTTTGCCTGCCCGTTTTGCGGTGGCTCTGAGTACCGCAGGATAAGGTCACGCCATCTGCTGCGCTGCAAGTTCTGTAAAGCTGATATATCCGCCACAAACGGAACTTTTATGCACAGAACACATATTCCGCTGAGGCTGTGGATAATCACCGCATTCCTCATTATGAGCAACAAATGCAGCGTTTCTGCTGTTACACTTATGAGAAATTTGGGAGTGACCTACAAGACTGCATGGTACATCCTTCACCGCATCAGAAAAGCTATGAAATGCCGTGAAAAACGCTATTTGCTGGACGGTATAGTTGAGCTTGACGACACCTATCTCGGTGCTCCGACTCACGGTAAAAAGCGCGGCAGAGGTACTGAAAAAGTCAAGATGATCGTAGCTTTATCGAAGAACGCAGCAGGAAATCCCGAGTACGTTAAAATGAGCGATGTGCCAAATTTAAAGGGCATAACTGTGGGTAGATTTGCCAGGGATAATATCCGCGCAGGCTCGAAGATCGAGAGTGATAATGCTCGAAGTTACAAGAAACCGCTGGCACAGAAATACTTCCATGTTTTTGAGACATATGATCCAACAAGCGGTCAGCTGAACTGGATGCATAAAGTTATATCAAACTTCAAAGCAATGATCATGGGAACTTACCACGGAAACGAAAAGATCCACACAGCGTTATATGCTGCCGAATACTGCTACAAATTCAACCGTCGTAAGCTGGGAAACAGTGCGTATTTAAGGCTTTTGGCTGCTTTGGTGCAGTGATCTTACTTGTGGTGTGTTAAGGGGATAACCATATTATATAATACAAGATAATGGATATATAATGCAAGACTATGAAAATATAATACAAGATAATAAAAAATACCGAATGGACATAAATGGTTTTGAATGCGAGCCTGAGCAATTTCTTAAATTTATGGAGAGCAAAGGGGTAAGAGTTATTACCGATAAATAACCGTTCTGAACGGTATCGAAATGGTAATCAGAATCCCCACTACTTCAACCTTTATTTTATAGGTAACAAGTACGCGATAGACAAGCATGGTTTCACCTGCCCTGCAACAGAATTTGAAAAGCTGATGTATGATATGGGCAATGAAATCGAGATAGAATTAAGCTAAAAATATAAATCGATTCTTTGAAAGGAAAATGAAAATGAATACTATAGAACAGTTCAATGAACACGTTATGCCGACTTACGGAAGGTATGACCTGGTACTCGATAAGGGTGCTGAACAGACAGCTGTCAGCGAAGACGGCAAGCAGTACATAGATTTTGGCTCGGGTATCGGCACAAACAGCCTTGGTTACTGCAACGAGGAATGGGTAGATGCAGTTTGCGCTCAGGTAAAGAAGATACAGCACACCTCCAACTACTACTACACAAAGGTACAGGCTGATTTTGCGCAGAAGCTTTGCGGTATCACTGGTTACAGCAAGATGTTCTTCGGAAACTCGGGTGCTGAAGCTAACGAGTGCGCAATCAAGGTCGCAAGGAAGTACAGCTTTGACAAGTACGGCAAGGAAGCCGAGAGGAATATCATCATCACACTGGTGAACAGTTTCCACGGAAGGACAATGGGAACTCTTTCCGCTACAGGACAGGACGTATTCCATAACTACTTCTTCCCTTTCCTGCCCGGATTTGTAAACGTTAAGGCTAATGATATCGATGACCTGAACAAAGTCATAGCCGAGAACGACGGCAAGGTATGCGCTATAATGTTTGAATGCATTCAGGGCGAAGGCGGCGTTGTTGGACTTGATGAGGCTTTTGTAAAGGCTATATTCGATGTAGCTGAAAAGAATGATATCCTGACTATCTGCGATGAAGTTCAGACAGGTGTAGGCAGGTCAGGCAAGTTCTTAGCTTGCATGAACTACGGCGTGAAGCCCAATATCGTGACCATGGCAAAGGGTCTGGCAGGAGGACTGCCTATCGGCGTATGCCTGGCTGACGAGAAGTGTTGTGATGTTCTGACCAAGGGCACACACGGTTCTACCTTCGGCGGAAACCCCGTTGTATGTGCAGGCGGTCTGGCTGTACTGAACAATGTAACAAAAGAAGGCTTCCTTGATGAAGTTATCAAGAAGGGTGACTATATCCGCGAGAAGCTGAAAGATGTTCCCGAAGTTACAGGCATCAGCGGTATGGGACTTATGCTGGGTGTCAGCCTGAAGACCAAGACCGCAGGCGATGTATGCAAAGCTTGCCTTGACAATGGTCTGCTGATACTTACAGCTAAGGAAAAACTGCGTTTCTTGCCTCCGCTGAACATCAGCTACGAGGAGATAGACAAGGGTCTGGCTATTCTCAAGGATATCCTTGAAAAATAATAGTTCGGAGGTATACCATGACTATCAGGAAAATGGTTATCACGGACTACGATAAAGTTTACAGCCTGTGGCTTTCCTGCAAAGGCATGGGGCTGAATGACCTTGATGATTCGAGAGATGGCATAGCAAGATATCTGGAAAGAAATCCCGAAACGTGCTTTGTGGCTGAGGACAACGCTGAAATAGTTGGTGTGATAATCGCAGGTCATGACGGCAGACGCGGTTACATTTACCACACTGCAGTTTCTCCCGATCACAGAGGACAGGGCATCGGTACAAAGCTTGTAGATGCGGCTATGAAAGCACTCAAAGATCAGGGCATTAACAAGGCTGCGCTTGTATGCTTCTCGAAAAACGAAGGCGGGAACACTTTCTGGGAGAAGGCAGGGTTCAGTCACAGGACTGACCTGACCTACAGGAACAAGGCAATTTCCGAAATGAAAAGAATAGATACGTAAATAAATAATCTCAAATAACGGAGGTATTACAATATGAACCACTTACTCAAAATGCTTGATCTTTCAAAAGAGGAGATAATTGACATACTCAATCTGGCTGATCAGCTGAAATATGAAAACAAGAACGGAATCGAACATAAGGTGCTGAAGGGCAAGACTCTCGGCATGATATTCCAGAAGTCTTCCACACGTACACGTGTTTCTTTTGAGACAGGTATGTATCAGCTGGGCGGACAGGCACTGTTCCTCTCTAACCGCGATCTTCAGATTGGCAGAGGTGAACCTGTTCAGGATACAGCAAGAGTACTCTCTCGTTACCTGGACGGTATCATGATCCGTACCTTTGAGCAGAAGGAAGTTGAAGATCTGGCTCAGTACGGTTCTATCCCGATAATAAACGGTCTGACAGATTTCTGCCACCCTTGTCAGGTGCTTGCAGACCTTATGACTATCCGTGAGTTCAAGGGTCAGTTTGAAGGTCTGAAGATGTGCTACATCGGTGACGGAAACAACATGGCTAACTCCCTGATCGTCGGCGGACTTAAAGTCGGCATGAGCGTATCCATCGCTTGCCCCGAGGGCTATCGTCCCGATCCCGAGGTACTGGAATTCGCAAAGCAGTACGGTGATAAGTTCTTTATGACCGACAAGCCTATCGAAGCCGCTAAGGACGCAGACGTTCTGTTCACAGACGTATGGACTTCAATGGGTGAAGAAGCTGAGACCGAGAAGCGTAAGGTAGCTTTTGCAGGATATCAGATAAATGACGATATAATGGCTGCAGCTAAACCTGATGCAATGGTACAGCACTGCCTGCCTGCACACCGTGAAGAAGAGATCACCGAGAAGGTATTCGAGGCTCACGCAAACGAGATATTTGAGGAAGCTGAAAACAGACTTCACGCTCAGAAGGCTGTAATGGTCAAGGTAATGGGCGGAAATAAGTAATATAACTATTATATCTAAAACAAAGACAGATACATCGTTATTTCAAATGATGTATCTGTCTTATTTCTTATGTACCCCTCTTTACTTTTTCCAGTGTGAAAGTTCAGGAAGTGTTTTAGAAAGGTATTCCCTTGCCTGTTCAGAAGTAAACTGCTCATTAGATATATGATCAGCAAGAAAGTCGATAAGTTCATCAAGGGATGAATAAACATACTTGCCGTCAGTATAGCACCACTTGCAGTAATCCTCATTGAATGTTCCGTCCGCTTCTCTGCTGAGCACTGAATCATCAAGTGGCATTCCGCAGCATTGACAAATGAGCTTTCTCGGTGAACCAAGTATAGTGTTGATAGATACTTCAAACAATACAGAAAGCAGTTTCAATGTTTCAGTGTTCGGTACGGTATCTCCGTTCTCCCATCGAGATACAGCCTGTCGGGTGACATAGACCTTTTCAGCAAGCTCCTCCTGAGATAAACCTCGTTTTACGCGAAGTTCACGAATGATATTTTTGTTGTCCATGATATGATCTCCTCCTTCTTTGTATACATTATAACATCAAATCCCTGATAATTCAAGCAACCTGCTGTTGCTCCTACTATGCTTGTCCGTCACAGGAATACAAGCGTATTTCACAAACGTACACAAGAAACTTTAGTAAAGTTTGTATATTTGACTATTGACTATTTTAGTGAAATTGGGTATACTTTTTAAGGTGCTTAAAATGCATGATAAATATTTCTATTATAATTAAAAGGGGTCTGAACACTAATGACTAAGGTAGTTAAATTCGGCGGAAGCTCACTGGCAAGCGCTGAACAGTTCAAGAAAGTCAAGGATATAATCACAGCTGAGGATTCAAGAAGATTTGTAGTTCCCTCTGCGCCAGGCAAGAGATTCTCTGCGGACACAAAGGTAACTGATATGCTCTACGGCTGCTATGATCTTGCTGCTAAGGGCAAGGATTTCACAAAGGAATTTGAAGCTATAAAGGAAAGATACAACGGTATAATCAATGACCTTGGTCTTGATATCAATCTTGATAATGAATTTGATGTCATCAAGGCTTGTTTCATCGGTAAGGCAGGCAGAGATTATGCTGCATCCAGAGGTGAGTTCCTGAATGGTATGGTACTTGCTAACTATTTGGGCTATAACTTCATCGACGCTGCTGATGTTATTTTCTTCGATGACAGAGGACAGTTTGATGCAAAGCGTACTAATAAGGTACTCTCCGAAAGACTTGAGGGACTTGAGAATGCAGTTGTTCCCGGTTTCTACGGCTCTATGCCCAATGATACTATCAAGACTTTCTCAAGAGGCGGTTCTGATATCACAGGTTCTATCGTAGCTGCTGCTGTAAATGCAGATCTCTATGAGAACTGGACTGATACTTCAGGATTCCTGACAACTGACCCCAGGATCGTTAAAGATCCCGCTCCTATAACAACTATCACTTATAAGGAGCTGAGAGAGCTTTCTTACATGGGCGCAAGCGTATTCCATGAGGATGCTATCTTCCCTGTCAGAAAAGCAGGAATCGCTATAAACATCAAGAACACAAATGATCCCGAGGCTCCCGGCACACTTATTGTTGAGTCCACTTCTCAGAAGCCCGCATTCACCATAACAGGTATTGCCGGCAAGAAGGGCTTCACTGTTATCAATATCGAAAAAGATATGATGAACGCTGAGCTTGGTTTCGGCAGAAGAGTACTTGAAGTATTCGAGAAGAACGGTGTAAGCTTTGAGCATATGCCTTCAGGTATCGATACTATGTCTGTAATAGTTACTCAGGAAGAATTTGCAGATAAGGAGCAGGAGATACTTGCAGGTCTTCACAGAAACTGCCACCCCGATATGATCGAGATCGAGACAGATCTTGCACTCATCGCTGTTGTTGGCAGAGCTATGAAGGCAAACAGAGGTACTGCAGGCAGAATATTCTCTGCACTGGCTCATGCTCATGTAAATGTTAAGATGATAGATCAGGGCTCCAGTGAGCTGAATGTTATCATCGGTGTCAGCGAAAGTGATTTTGAGACTGCTGTTAAGTCGATCTACGATATATTCGTTGAAACAAAGCTTTGATCATAAAGCATAAGGAAGTATAGATATGATAGATGCACAGTCCGTACAGCAGAAGCTGTATGGGCTGTGTCTTTTATTATTTATCGTACATACTCAAATAGTGGTTGACTAAAGAAAACAAATGTTGTATAATCAATATTATAGTTTATAGATATCTTGCTTGAATATATTACAAGCACTACTAAAAATCTGTCTGTGATTTATACAGAATAACACTCAAAAACAATACTTTAATGTGAGGACATATCATTATGAATTTAGCTAAAAAAAGGATACTTCCAGTAATCTGCGCAGCAATAGTAATAGTAAGTACCGTTATGTTTACTTCATGCGGAAACAAAAAGAACAACGATACCTCTTCAAAAAAGAATGATATCTCCAGTGCTGAGAAAATCACACTTACAACAGAAAACAATATATCCCCCGATATAGTTGATGATCTTGATACTACTGGCGAATCGGATATAACTCCTTCCATGTGGACTGTAACCGGTAAAAATGGAGCTGTCGTTACTCTTATGGGTTCAATGCATGCTCTTAAAGAAAGTGATTATCCTATGCCGAAAGAGCTGCATGATGCTTATGACAGCGCTGATATACTTGCTGTAGAAGCCGATATAACCGAAGCCGGTTCCCTGACTTTTCAATCGGCTATGCTGGCAGGTATGTATTATGATGACGTAAAAGACGAACTGTCTAAGCATTTATCCCAAAAGGCTTATGAAGCCCTTGACAAGTATCTGGATCTTTATTCCCTTGATATTACTGCATATACAAAAATGAGACCATGGGCTGTTTATTCTGTAGTAGAAAATCTCCCCCTTCAACGCAGTGACTTGTCAGGTGATCTGGGACTAGACAAGTATCTGCTTATAAAGGCACATGATGATGAAAAGGAGATCTATGAAGTTGAGGGGATGGAGTATCAGTTTGATATGTTCACACAGCTTTCGGATGATTCATACAGCTTTCAGTTTGAAGCACTTGCAAACAGAACAATTGAAAGCGATATAGAGTCTCTGGATAAACTCCATGAAGCATGGGCAACAGGTGATATAGATCATATAGAGGAACTTGCTAACGAGGAGATCGAAACCGACGATAAGTACGCAGAAGCAGTATCTGAATATGAAAAAAAGATCTATATCGACAGAAACCAAGGTATGAAAGAAGCTGCTGAAAACTTCCTGAACGGAGATAAAAATGTCCTGTTCGTCGTAGGTGCAGCTCACTACGCAGGTGATAACGGCATTATCTCTCTGCTTGAAAAAGACGGCTACACTGTAGAACCCGTAAAGTATGTTAAAGATTATTGATACAGTATATATTAGTCAGATTTGACCGCTATTAAAACCTCCGGCGTGAAACGCAGTATGTATAAGATGATACTTTAAACAATATAGCTTTATACTATTTTTTTGAGATATTTTTATAGTTTTAAATAAAGAGTTGTGCTATAATCATCTACATAAGAACAAACTGGTATCAGTAAAAAATATAATATTTATATCACCATAGATCTATATCCGTGAGAACAATGGCGAGTATGGTGATAATAATAAAACACTGCAGTTTGTGCGTTTTCACGAAGGGGGGTATTATGAAAAAAATAACTGTTATATGGTCAAGCCCAAATCAGAATGGATTGACAGCATCGGCAAAAGACCATATAATAAAAGGAATATCAAAATCAGGGGCAGAGGTAACTGAGATCCACCTGAACAGCAAAAACATTCAGCACTGCCGTGCTTGTGGAAATGGTTGGGGTACCTGTAATAAAAATGGCAGTTGTGTTATCGATGATGATTTTGCAGAGATCTACGAAAACCTAAGAAATGCTGACGGTATTGTCTGGATCAGCGCAGTGTATTGGTCTGATATGACAGAACGTTTCAAAGCATTCTTCGACAGACTTCGCCGCTGTGATGCTGCCTTCAGCCATTCACTTGCAGACAAGCGCTGCATACTTGTGGCCTGTGCGGGCGGTACAGGACGCGGTACTCTTGAATGTCTTACCCAGCTTGAACGCGGTCTTGTTCATATGGGTATGCGAACTTTTGACCGTATACCGGTCGTACGATTCAACAGGGATTATATCCTGCCTGCACTTTATGAAGCAGGCAAGACATATATAGACTGCCTGGAAAACGGATTTGATATGTATTATTGAAATAAAAGGATAGTGAAAAGGCGCAGAAATAAGGAGCTGCGCCTTTTTTGCGTCAGCATAGAAATTAAAGCAGTGCTGTATGGAGTGTAAAGTAATACAGCTATACATGAAATTGATCGATGCGAAACTGAAAGAATATGCAGATTCAACGATATTTTCAAAATATCAGTTGACTTGACGGGTAAAATATGTTACTATAATTTTATATGTAAAAATTCAAAGCTATGGAGCGTAAATTTATGGTTAAGAAAAAAAATGACAACAAAAACCACTCTTCGGGTATACTCGGCAATAAACTTTATCTGTATCTTACCGAATTTTTTGCGGGTATGTCCGTTATGGCTGTAGAGCTCGGTGCAAGCCGACTTTTGGCGCCTTATTTCAGCTCATCACAGATAGTATGGACTATCATCATAGGCACGATAATGATAGCTATGGCTCTTGGTAATTATTTCGGAGGAAAAAGTGCCGATAAAGATCCTGAACCTGATAAACTCTATAAAAGGATCCTGCTTTCAGCTGTATGGATAGCAGCTATACCATTTATTGGGAAAATTGTGATATTAGGTATATCTGCAGTTCTGGTAGTGACCGTCAGTACGAATTTTCTAATATGGGCGGCTTTTCTTGCGTGTATGGTGATCTTTGTTTACCCATTGTTCCTGCTGGGTACTGTCACTCCGTCACTGGTAAAATACACTACTGACAGTCTTGAGGATAACGGCAGAACTGTCGGGACTCTTGGTGCTTTCAATACAGTGGGCAGTATCATCGGCACTTTCGCCCCTACTTTTATTACAATACCTACAGTCGGCACAGCTGTGACATTCCTGATTTTTTCGGGTATACTTCTTATGCTTGGACTGGTATATTTCTTTTCCTGCAAACGCGGCTATATCCGTATAGCTATATGCACAGTGCTTTTCATAGTATTTTGTATAACCGGTACAGTTCTGGGGTTTGCTTTCTGGGAAAGATCACTGACTTACGAGGGTGAATCCGTTTACAACTATCTTCAGGTCAAAGAGGACGACAAACAGGCGGCATTATCCACTAACGTGCTTTTCGGCATACAGTCGATCTACATGAAAGACGGTGGTCTTACAGGACTTTACTACGATACAGCAATGGCTGCTCCCCTTATGAGCGAAGGTGATGATATCACCAAAAAGAATATGCTGATCCTTGGCATGGGTACGGGAACTTATGCCAAGCAGTGCAAGGCATATTTCCCCGGTATCAAAGTTGAGGGAGTAGAGATAGATGATAAAATAACAGATCTTGCACATAAATACTTTGATCTTGACGATGATATAAAAGTTACTACCTATGACGGCAGAGCTTTTCTCAATTCACTGAAAGGCGCTAACAGAAAAAGCTCCGATTCTGCTGTGAAATACGATGTTATCATGGTTGACGCTTATCAGGATATCACCATACCATTCCAGATGTCTACCGTCGAATTTTTTACACTGGTGAAAAACAGCCTGGCACCAGATGGCGTAATGGTGGTAAATATGAATATGCATTCGGATAAAAAAGGCAGTATCAACGAGTGCCTTTGCGATACCATCGCATCGGTTTTCAGTAACGTGTACACAGTAAAGGTGGATGGAACCACCAACCGCGAGCTTTTTGCCTCCGATCTATCAGGTATGCCCGACAGACTTTATTCAGCTTCTCAGAAGCTTGAAGATAATGATCTGAAAGCTCTCATGGAAGATATATACATGAGAATGAAGCGATATGAGGGCGGCGAAAACATCCTTACAGATGACAAAGCACCAGTTGAACTGCTGGGTATGCAAGTCATTGATGATCTTATTTCAGAAGAACTGACTTACTATAAAAAGCGATTCAAAGAAGACGGCATAAAAGGTCTTATCGATTGAAAGTTTTAAGTTAATTTTAGTTTAGTATAGTACACTTTAAACATCGATAAAAAATTATAAGGAATGATAAGAATGGAAATCGACAGCATATATATCGTAATACCCGCCTATGAACCCGATGAAAAGCTGATAGCTCTTATTGATGAACTAACAGACAAACACACTTATAATCTGATAGTAGTTGACGACGGCAGCAGCTCCGATAAAAAAGAAACATGGTTATCCCTTTAACACACCACAGATAATATACAATGCTGTCCAAATAAACAGACCTCAAAAACCGGAAAATATAGTATAATAGTGACAGAAACCGAAAGGAGCTGTCGCTATGTCAAAAAGATTTCCGAAACCTGAGATAACACTTGATGGGATATACTCAAAGTTCGCAGATGAAAGCTTTTGCAAGGATTTTCTGCTTGATATCCGCTTTGAAAAGGGCTTTGCCTGCCCGTTTTGCGGTGGCTCTGAGTACCGCAGGATAAGGTCACGCCATCTGCTGCGATGCAAGTTCTGTAAAGCAGATATATCCGCCACAAACGGAACTTTTATGCACAGAACACATATTCCGCTCAGACTGTGGATAGTCACCGCATTCCTCATTATGAGCAACAAATGCAGCGTTTCTGCTGTTACGCTGATGAGGTCTTTGGGAGTGACCTACAAGACAGCCTGGTACATCCTTCATCGCATCAGAAAAGAGCTATGGAATGCCGTGAAGAACGCTATTTGCGCGACGGGATCGTTGAACTTGATGACACGTATCTCGGTGCTCCGACTCACGGTAAAAAGCGCGGCAGAGGTACTGAAAAAGTCAAAATGATCGTAGCTTTATCAAAGAACGCTGCAGGAAATCCCGAGTACGTTAAAATGAGCGATGTGCCGAATTTAAAGGGCATAACTGTGGGTAGATTTGCCAGGGATAATATCCGCGCTGGCTCGAAGATCGAGAGTGATAATGCCCGAAGTTACAAGAAACCGCTGGCACAGAAATACTTCCATGTTTTTGAGACATATGATCCGACAAGCGGTCAGCTGAACTGGATGCATAAAGTTATTTCAAACTTCAAAGCAATGATCATGGGAACTTACCACGGAAACGAAAAGATCCACACAGCGTTGTATGCTGCCGAATACTGTTACAAATTCAACCGCCGCAAGCTGGGAAACAGTGCGTATTTAAGGCTTTGGGCTGCTTTGGTGCAGTGATCTTACTTGTGGTGTGTTAAAGGGATAACCATTAAAAGAAATATTCGACAAAGTAAAGGATAAAGCCGAACTTCTGATACACGAAGTAAACCGCGGAAAAGGTGCTGCGCTGAGAACGGCTTTCACTTATATCAAAAACACCTGCAAAGGAAGATACTATTTGATTACAGCCGATGCTGACGGTCAGCACAAGCCTGCGGATATCATGAGAATAGCAGAAGCGCTGAAAGAACATCCCGATAAACTGGTGATGGGCTGCAGACGTTTCAAGGGTGATATCCCTCTGCGCAGCCGTTTCGGAAATAATATGACAAAAGCCGTGTTCAGATTTGCGGCAGGTGTGGGAGTAAGTGATACTCAGACGGGTCTGCGTGGATTTTCAGACAAGCTGACAGATTTTATGCTGGGACTTTCGGGTGACAGATACGAGTATGAAATGAATATGCTGCTTGAAGCTGCAAGGGACGGTATAAGCTTTTATGAAGTGCCCATAGAGACTGTCTACCTTAATGAAAACAAGAGTTCCCATTTCAATCCGATAAAAGATTCATTCAGAATTTATAAAGATATTCTCAAGTTCTCATGCTCTTCCCTGCTGAGTTTCTTCGTCGATTACGTTTTGTATTCGGTGATATTCGCATTAAGTGGAAGCATAAGACTTTCAAACGTGATAGCAAGAGTATTCAGCTCGATATTCAATTTTGTGCTGAACAAAAAGGTGGTTTTCAAAAACAAGGAAAATCTCTATAAAACAGCACTGAAATACTTCCTGCTTGCGGCGGTGATACTTGCTGTAAACACTCTCCTTCTCGGACTTATTGTAAAGTACGTTATCAAAAATGAGTACATTGCCAAGATAATAGTTGAAGTACTGCTGTTCTTATTCAGCTGGAGCGCACAGCGGAGTTTCGTTTTTAAAAAGAAAGGTCTGACTACTGATGAGCAAAAATAAAAGGATGCCTGTCTGGGGTATGATACTGACAGATACGCTGCTTGTATGCGCAGCTGTGGGAACGTTCATGCTTTTTGATTACGTTATGCCCCACAGCGCAAACACCAAAGGAACGGTAGTTGCAGAAGTCGACAGCGCAAATAAGACAAGCTTTGCACTGCCAAAATCCGGTGAAAAAAGCGGAACACAGGAAGTAAATACTGTGGATGAAACTTCGGAAGATGATAACAACTCTGCCTCACAGGATAGCATGATCCATGCCGACAGCGTTTCCGATGAAAGCAGCAGTCCCGAAAAAAAGAAAAAAGAGCATCACGAACACACCAAGGAAAACTGGTACGATAACACTGATACCGATGAATATACCGCTGACAATGCACTGATAGAATCCGTGCTTAATGCGGATGTGCAATCGGAAAGAGTAGTGACCTATGAGGGCGATGACGCAGTTATCTATATCGACAAAAAGTGGTTCGGGGATGGCGATGATAAGATAACTTATTATTCGGCTGATATATATGTGACCAGTGTTGACGTACTGAAAACAGGTCTAGCAAAGGACACCTACGGCAAAAACATCAAGGACAGCATTTTCAATATGGCATCGGAGAACAATGCTGTATTTGCAGTTAATGGTGATTTCTACGGTAATTCCGAGGAAGGTATCGTCGTCCGCAACGGTATAAAATACCGTGACAATCTTAACGATGTAGACATATGTGTTCTGTTCACAAACGGCGAGATGAAGACCTACACCTATGAGGAATTCGATACCGAGACTGTACTGGCACAGGGCGTATGGCAGGCGTGGTGCTTCGGACCAATGCTTCTTGACGGCAATGGCGGAGTGCTTGAAAGCTTCAACACCACCACCTATCTCAACAGTGCAAATCCTCGTTCTGCCATCGGCTATATCGAACCTGGACACTATAAAATAGTTACTGTTGACGGCAGAGACCCTGGATATTCCAAGGGCGTCACACTCAGCGAACTAGCGGCTATCATGTCTGACGAAGGCTGTACTACCGCATACAATCTTGACGGCGGCTGTTCGGCTATGATGGTATACGAGGGGGAACTTGTGAATATTCCCGACAGAGGACGCGAGATTAGCGACATTATCTATATCGGAGGGTAAAGCATGAAAAGACTGGCAAGGATACTTCCCCACGCAACTATCGTCATGGTGGGAATGTTCATATTCTTCTGGGTGCTGGATATAATGAATCCGACAATGAATCTCATCAACCGCAAGGTTTCAAACAAGCTGATGATAATAATGCTTGTGCTGTCACTTATCACGGCGATCATGAATATCTATTTTGAGCGGAAATACGATGCCCTTAAAAACAAGGAAAACAAATGATAAAAACTCGGTACAGTTGATTTGTACCGAGTTTTTGGTTACTTCTGTTTTATTATAGCACAGCTGAGGGGTGCCAGACGAAGATTCAGCAAATAGTTATAGGCTCTCATATCGCCATTCAAGCAATTAGTGCCTGCATAAATATCCCTGTCGGAATTCAGTATCTCGGCATAGTCGCCGTTTTGCTCGACTTTTAGTCCGTAATTCTGACGAAGTCCGGAAAAATTGAACACGAAGTATATTCCTTTGCCGTATTTATCACGTCTAACAAAGGCATATATTGACTGGTTGTTGTTATTTGCATCACACCAGCGGAAATACCCCGAATTATAGTCATTCTCATACAGTGCAGGCTCACTGAGATAAATATGGTGGAGCTCCTTTATAAAGTGATGAACAGAATCATGGGATGGAAAAGACAGAAGATTCCAGCCAAGTTCCTTGTTGCACCGCCACTCCATATACTCGGCGATCTCGTTACCCATGAAATTCAGCTTCTTTCCCGGGTGACCAAACTGGAAAGTATACAGACACTTTATCGTTGCTATCTTTTCTTCGTGACTGCCAAAGCATTTATCAAGCATAGTCTTCTTGCCGTGTACGACTTCATCATGTGAGTACGGCAGTATGAAAAGGTCATTATAGAAATAACTCATGGAGAAAGTCATTTTAGCGTGATGCGCACGGCGTTCATAAGGCGGAGTCATGATATAATCAATAGTATCGTGCATAAATCCAAGATCCCATTTATAATCAAAGCCAAGCCCGCCGAATTCAACGGGAGCAGTAACTTTGGTCTGATCTGTAGAGTCTTCGGCAAATAGTATAACATCGGGGTGGCGCTTCTGTATAGCATAGTTTGTATTTTTTAAAAACCATATACCCGTATCATTGATAGGACCGTCACGTCTGCCATATTTGAATATAAGGTTTGCTACAGCATCGTAGCGCAGACCGTCAATATGATATTTCTCTATCCAGAAATTTATAGATGACTTGATAAAACTTAGGACATGAGGCTTGCTGTAATCAAAAAGTGCTGTACCCCATTCGGAAAATCTGTCCTCTTCCCTGTCAGACTCAAAGAGAAAACCACCATCATAGATATGCAGCGCAAAAAAATCTGTAACGAAATGAACAGGAACGAAATCCAGTATAACACCAATATCAGCCTGATGACAAGCATCAATGAACCTCATTAGCCCGTCGGGATCTCCGTAGCGGGATGTTGCTGAATAATATCCCGTCACCTGATAACCCCATGAACCATCATAAGGATATTCTGTAAGCGGCATGATCTCAATATGGGTATAGCCCATATCTTTTACATAAGGAATGATCAGTTCAGCCATATCATCATAGCTGTAGAAGCGATCATCACCCTCACTGTCAGATCTTGTTCTCCACGAACCGAAATGTATCTCATAGATATTCATTGGCTTGTCATAGCATTTTCCTCGCTTTGAGATCCATGCACTGTCATTCCATACATGATGATCAAGATCATAGACTATTGATGCATTTTTAGGTCTGACTTCACTGTAAAATGCAAAAGGATCAGAACGGTAATGTTTCTGTAGTGCCTGAGTTGTTATTACGAACTGGTAAATATCTCCAATCTCAGCAGGATGAACGGTTTCCCATACACCGCTGTCAAGACGATTCATTCCGAATTCACTGCCGTTAAGCATAAGTGTGACTTTTGCAGCATTTGGGGCATAGGTAGCAAATCTTACTCCGCCATCAACAAAATGTGCACCAAAATAGTCGTATGCGTTAAGGCTCAGACCCTCTAAAAAATCATTTATAATCATAAATAAAGCACATCCTTAAAAATAATTTACCAAAATCACTTGAAATTTTTTTCAATTGTGATATAATTATATTGTTGAATTATAAGCCATGAAAGGATACAGCGGATGTCAACATCAACTATTACAAAATCAGCGCTTTGTAATGCTCTAAAAGAGCTGTGTGCGCAAAAAGACTATGAAAAAATATCCATATCCGAAATAACCGGTTTTTGCGGAATGAACAGACAATCCTTCTATTATCATTTTCAGGATAAAGAGGAGCTTTTGTCATATATATACTACAATGAACTTTTCAAAAACATCACCAGAGGAGTAAACTATGATAACTGGAATGAACGTCTTGAAGGTCTTCTGGAAAATATGCAGAAAGACAAAACGTTTTACTCCAACACTCTGCGGAGCAACGAAAAGACCTTTGAAAAGTATCTTTATCAAAGTATGCACCGTTTGTTCCTGAGGTTTTTCTACCATGCAGTCGCAAATACACGCAAGCGCAGTGAGAAGGCAAAATTCTTTGCAGATTTCTACTCACACGGGTTCTGCGGAATGATAATCGATTGGGCTAAGCAGGGTATGAAGATATCTCCGCACACGGTCATGCTGCAAATGAAAGAGCTTGCATTTGAGAACGTCAGCATCGGTAAGGGATTTATCGAAAACCTGTGATAAGAGTATTATACAGCACGGCAGATATGTTCTGCCGTGCTTATTTTTACAACTATGCTTCATTCACATGATCAATGAATCTTCCAAAAGCGGCTGCACCTGCTTCATCACGCTTATAAACACCTGCGTGTTCAAGCACCTTTGCGAAGACCTTACCTATTTCGTCTTTAAGTATAGCTTCGGCATTCTCAGCTGTGAAAGAATACTGTTTTTTGAGTTCGTCCGCCCAATCTGCGTGCTTTGCCAGAACTTCATCCGCACGGATATCATCACCGTTTATCATAGCTTTTGAAAGCTTTTCCATTTCACCTTTAAGACGTGAAGGCAGCACAGCAAGACCCATGACCTCTATAAGTCCTATATTCTCTTTCTTTATATGATGAAGCTCAGCATGAGGGTGATATACACCTAACGGGTGTTCATCTGTAGTAATATTGTTCCTGAGTACCAGATCCATTTCATATCTTCCGCTGCGCATACGTGCAATAGGTGTTATTGTGTTGTGTGGTTCTCCGTTTGTTTCGGCATAGATAAACGCACCTTCGTCAGTGTAGCCACGCCAGAGATGGAGTATCTTGTCAGCCAGTTCAACAAGTGATCCCCTGTTGGTGCTGTTAAGTCTTATTACTGACATCGGCCACTTAACGATGCCTGCATCAACGTTCTCATATCCCTTGAATATGACCTTGCGCTCAACTTCTGCCTTAGCCATTGGGAACTCATAATGTCCGCCCTGAAAATGTTCATGGGAAAGGATAGAACCTCCTACTATCGGAAGATCAGCATTTGAACCTACGAAATAGTGGGGGTATTGCTCAACAAAGTCAAACAGTTTATTAAATGCCGACTTGTTTATCACCATTGGTGTGTGTTTCTTATTGAAAAGTATACAATGCTCATTATAATATACATATGGCGAATACTGCAGGCCCCATTCCGAGCCGTCTATGGTCACACCGATAATACGGTGGTTCTGTCTTGCAGGTGAATTTAGTCTACCTGCGTAGCCTACATTTTCATAGCATAGAAGGCACTTGGGATAACCAGACTGCTTCGCCAGCTTTGCTGCCGCTATAGCTTTAGGATCCTTTTCCGGCTTAGAAAGGTTTATAGTGATATCGATATCCCCGTAATCGGTCTGAGTCTTCCACCTGACATCTTTGCTTATGCGGTATCTTCTTATATAATCGGTATCCTGTGAAAATTTGTAAAACCAGTCAGTAGCAGCCTCAGCTGAAACGGATCTCTTGTCAGCAAATATCCGTTCCACCTCTGATGGTCTCGGGGTGATAAGCCCCATAAGTTTAGTATCAAAAAGGTCTCGGTATACAACAGTATCCTCACACAGACCATTCTCACAAGCATAGTCCAGAAGTTCTGCAAGTGTGCTCTCCAGATCGACATTAAAGTACTGTTCAACAGGCTCATCATATTCCTCAATACCAAGTGCCTCAATAATACGATTTATTGCCCATACCTTATCACATGGCTCGATAAGCCCTTTTTCAAGACCGTAAGTCACAAGCTTTTTGATGCTGTCATTAATCATAGACCCATCTCCTTTTTCCATATCCATCGGGCTTACCCTTTCACCCGTACCTTAAAATAATTATATTATAAAACTGACCCGAAGTCAATAAAAAAATATAAACTTACATCAATATAATTATAATATCATTATAGATATTAAAGAAATGTTAAATCCACCAACGAAGGCTTGACAAAGAAGAAAAAATATAATATAATTAATTTGTAGATATGAACAATGGCGTTGAGAGGAAAAAATACGCTATGCGGATCTTTCAGAGAGCTGCCGTTTGGTGGAAGGCAGCAGTTCGGTAGTGCGATAACTCGTCCTTGAGCCGGTATGGTGAAAATTACAGTAGCTATACCCGGGATTCTCCCGTTACAGAGAGGCGCATTAGTTGATGCGACAGAGGTGTACAGTGTGAGCTGTGCATAAATCAGAGTGGTAACACGGGTAATATGCTCGTCTCTTGTTTTTACAGAGACGGGCTTGTTTTATTTTATCAATGTCACGCATCAAAAATAAAAATATATTTAGGAGGAATCACAGATGAAAAACGCAGAAAAGTATGCAAGAGGATATTATATGCCTCCGGTAAAATGTATGAAATGGGCAGAAAAAGACTATATAGACCATGCCCCCGCATGGTGCTCGGTTGACCTGAGAGACGGAAATCAGGCACTGATAATACCAATGAGCCTTGAAGAAAAGCTGGAATTTTTCAAGGAACTGGTAGATATCGGCTTCAAGGAGATAGAGATAGGTTTCCCTGCAGCTTCTGAAACAGAATACGAATTCTGCCGTACACTTATAGAGAAGAATATGATACCTGACGATGTTACCATCCAGGTACTTACTCAGTCGAGAGAACATATAATCAAGAAGACCTTTGAAGCTATCGACGGTGCTAAGCACGCTGTAGTTCACCTTTATAACTCCACCTCTGTTGCTCAGAGAGAGCAGGTATTCCGCAAGTCCAAGGAAGATATAATCAAGATCGCTACCACAGGTGCAGAACTTTGTAAGGAGTATAAGAAACACGCTAAAGGTCACATCACTTTTGAGTACTCCCCCGAAAGTTTCACAGGCACTGAGCCTGAATTTGCAGCTGAGATATGTAATGCAGTAATTGATATCTGGGAGCCCGATGCTGATAACAAAGTCATCATCAATCTCCCTGTTACCGTTGAGATGTCGCTGCCCCATGTTTACGCTCAGCAGGTAGAGTATATGTGTGAAACTCTCCACAACAGAGAGAACCTGATAATCTCTCTCCACCCCCACAATGACAGAGGTACAGGCATAGCTGATACCGAACTCGGTCTGCTCGCAGGCGGTGACAGAGTTGAAGGAACTTGCTTCGGCAACGGTGAAAGAACAGGTAACGTTGATATCGTTACTCTCGCACTGAATATGTACACCCATGGTGTTGAGCCGAACCTCGATTTCACCGATCTTCCCTCACTCATAGAGCTTTATGAGAGAGTAACAAGAATGAAAGTGTATGACAGACAGCCTTACTCCGGTTCTCTGGTATACGCTGCATTCTCAGGCTCACATCAGGACGCTATAGCAAAGGGCATGAAGTGGCGTGAAGAAAAGGACGACAAGCACTGGACTTGTCCTTACCTCCCCATTGATCCCCACGATGTCGGCAGAGAATACGAGGGCGACGTTATCCGTATCAACTCACAGTCAGGCAAGGGCGGCATAGGCTATATCCTCGAACAGCAGTACGGATATGACCTCCCCAAGGCTATGAGAGAGGACTTCGGATATAAGGTTAAGGATATCTCAGACAAAGCTCACAAGGAGCTCAGCAGAAGCGAAGTTCACCAGATATTCAAGGATACATATCTCAACATCAATACGCCTGTAGATATAACCGAGGCTCACTATACACAGAAGGCTGACGACCTCATCGGTGCTTCTATCAAGGCTGTTATCAATGGCAAGACAGTTGAGTGCAGCGCTGACGGCAACGGCAGACTTGATGCTGTGGCTAACGCACTTACCACAGAGATCGGCATGGAGATAAATGTTGACACCTACACCGAGCACGCACTGGAAAGAAAAACCACCTCCGAGGCTTGCTCATATGTAGGAATAAACGTTAACGGCAAGATCTTCTGGGGTGTCGGCAGACATTCCGATATCATCGTTTCTTCTGTAAAAGCACTTGTATCTGCTATCAACAATGCGATGAATAAGTAATATATAAGAAACTACTGCGGTATGAAAATATCGCAGGAGTTTTTTATACAGAAATAAAAAAGAGCGGTCTGCTGACCGCCCTTGATAATAATTTCAAATTAGTCCATCTTAGCGCCGCAGCTTGTGCAGAATGCGTTACCTGCAGGAACCTTTGCACCGCACTGTGTGCAGAATCTTTCAGCACCAGCATTTGCAGCAGGAGCAGCAGTAGGCTGAGGAATAGCCTGAGCAGGCTGATTGAACTGAGGCTGTGCATAAGCGTTCTGTGCGGGAGCACCTGCGGGCTTCAGAGACTTTAATGCACCTGGATTCTCGTTTAATGCATTCAGAAGCTCAAGAACCTTGCAGCCGATGTAGATAACAGCTATAATCCAGAACAGAACCTGTAAAAATGTGATAAAACCAGTACCCTCTTCCTTAGGTGCAGCTCCCTTACCATCAATGGATGCTGCAATAGTGAAGATATTTGATAAAGTAATAGCGTTCTTGCTTGCCTTTAAAGCCTGGAAACCACAGTTACCAGCTATTGTAAGAAACAGTGCAAACAACACATTCACAGCAGGTCCTACTACCTTATAAAGTCCGTTCATAAATCCTTTGATCGAGTTCATTGTCTTTACCTCCAAAGATAATTATTTAATAATGTTATTATACTAATTTTTATATTGTTTGTCAATACTAAAAGCTGTTATTTTTAATTTTTTTGTTTTTATTTGTCATATCTCATAAGAGAGATGACCATTAATCTATTTCCATTGCCTTCTTTAACAATTTATATTCTGATCATATGTTATATATTTGAAGAATACTTACAACTCTTGATACATCCAATATAAAAACTGCTTGAGATCATGCGGCAGCAGAATAACAACTTTTTTCATACTCAAAAAACTAGCAGAACGGAATACCGAAAACAAAATGGAGTTGAAAAATATTATTAATTGTGGTATAATATTGTACGGTCTTGGAAAAGAGACTAATTTTAATAGCCATAAGTTAGCTTAGGCTAACTTAATAACTATAGTTTGAAAAAAAGATCTGATCAATACTGACATTCACTCAGATATATATATCGTCATTAAATCCATTATTGCAGTGTTTAGGACTGCTCTTAAGAAAACCGGTAAAGATCAAAAGTGAATAACACAGGAAGGGATAGTTATGAAACCAATCACATCAATGAATAAAATTAATGAGCTCACACCGACAGAACAACATCTTGCCGAAGACACATTTCTATTTTGTATGGCAAATAAGCAGGAGCATTATACTATCCCTTTTCTCGCAGCACGTGCAGGAGTATCACCTACAAAACTCAAAAAGGTTTATCATCAAGTTTACGGCACATCGATATTTACACATATACGTAAAGAAAAGATGCTTTGGGCTGCCAATAAGTTAGCCACATCTAACTTAAAAGTGATCGATATCGCTGAAACCTGCGGATATGATAATGCCAGTAAGTTTTCCGCAGCGTTTTGCAGTGTCATCGGATGTTTACCAACAGAGTACAGGAACCGTGTCCGTTTGGAGTAGAAAGCAGATAGGTCGTATGCTATAATATACTAAATTAGAGCGTATGCTCACGAATAAAAAGAGGTGATCTGTATGATTTGTTTGCCTTGGAAAAAGCTCGGTCTGTTTGCAGGCGGACTTCTGTTCGGTACAGCCGGCATAAAGATCCTTAGTAGTCAGGATGCGAAAAAATGTTACACAAATGTAACTGCCGCAGTACTCCGCGCTAAGGACTGTGTAATGGGCACCGTAACGAATGTACGGGAAAACTGCGATGATATTCTCAGCGATGCAAAAGAGATCAACGCTGAGCGTGCTGCTGCGGATGCAGAAGCAGTCATAGCTGACGAACAGAATCAAACCAAATAATCATCACAAGCAGACCGCTACCGGCGGTCTGCTTTACTATGGGGTGTATGAAATGAAATGTAAAATACTTCACGAATCAAAAGGACGTATCCGCGTGCATTTCTGTCAGAAATATATGACGCTGCATCAGGCAGATATCGCCGAATATACGCTGTCTTCGGTAAGCGGTATAACAAAAGTTCAGGTGTTTGACCGCACCTGTGATGTGATACTGTATTATAGCTGCGAACGCGAAACCGTACTGTCTGTGCTTGCTAATTTTAGCTACAGCGAAACTAACGAAGCACTTGTTCCGCCTAAGACAGGAAGATCACTGAACCGAGAGTTTGAAGAAAAGCTGGGTTCTGCAGTCATGGGACGTTTGCTCCAGAAATTTCTTCTGCCGCCTCCTCTCCGAGGTGTGGTTTCTTTTGTCAAAGCGATAAAATACATCCGCCAAGGACTTCACTGCCTGATGAAAGGCAAACTTGAAGTTGAGACCCTGGATGCAATCGCGATAACTGTATCCATGCTTCGCGGAGATCATAATACTGCCGCAAGTGTAATGTTCCTTCTTAAGATCGGTGATATACTAGATGAATGGACTCATAAAAAGTCTGTAGATGATCTTGCAAGAACAATGTCACTCGGTGTTGAGAAAGCCTGGATAAAAACAGAAGACGATCAGGAAGTTCTTGTACCTATATCACAGATCAGCAAGGGCGACATCGTGATAGTCCGCACAGGATCTATGATACCGCTTGACGGTACAGTTAAAGCCGGTGATGCGATGGTCAATCAGGCTTCTATGACAGGTGAATCCGTACCTGTACACAAATCTGAAGGTGCCTATGTATACGCAGGGACTGTAGTTGAAGACGGCGAATGCTTGATACAGGTCGAAAACACCGCAGGAAGCGGACGTTATGACCGCATCGTGAAAATGATAGAAGAATCTGAACAAATGAAATCATCAGCAGAGAGCAAGGCAGCACATCTAGCAGATAAACTCGTGCCGTGGTGTCTGGGCGGAACGCTCATGACATGGCTGCTCACACGAAGTGCCACAAAAGCAGTATCTATCCTTATGGTCGATTTTTCATGTGCATTGAAACTGGCTATGCCGATATCCGTACTATATGCTATGCGACAGTGTGCAAATGCAGGGATCACGGTCAAAGGCGGAAAATTCCTTGAAGCCGTTGCCGAAGCAGATACTATCGTATTTGATAAAACAGGAACGCTTACACATTCACAGCCGCGTGTTGCACAGATCATTACATTCGGCGGACGTGATGAAGCAGAAATGCTAAGGCTAGCCGCGTGTTTAGAGGAGCACTATCCGCATTCCATCGCAAACGCCGTTGTTGCAGAAGCAGCTGAACGTGGTCTGCTGCACGAAGAACGTCATTCAAAAGTAGAATATGTTGTCGCTCACGGAATTTCAAGCATGATCGACGGCGAGCGGGTAGTCATCGGAAGTCACCATTTTGTAGTCGAGGATGAAGCCTGCAAACTGCCTGATGAACGAATTTTCCGACATCTTCCAAAAGAATATTCCCATCTTTATCTTGCGATCGGAGGCGAGATCGCTGCTGTGATATGTATAGAAGATCCGATGCGTGATGAAGCCGGAACTGTTATTGATAAGCTTCATACGCTGGGCTTTTCCAAGATCGTTATGATGACAGGTGACAACGAACGCACTGCAAGTTCCGTTGCAAATAAAGTAGGTGTTGATACCTATTATTCTGAGGTGCTTCCTGAGGACAAAGCAGCATTTATCCGCGCAGAGCATGAAGCCGGCAGACGTGTCATCATGATCGGTGACGGCGTGAACGATTCACCGGCACTAAGTGAATCTGATGCAGGGATCGCTATCAGCAGCGGTGCAGCGATAGCAAGAGAGATCGCAGATATTACTATCTCAGCGAATGATCTGTACACACTAATCACCCTCAAACAGCTCAGTGATGCACTTATGCGAAGGATACATCGTAACTACCGAACCATTATCGGTTTTAATACAGGACTTATCATTCTCGGCGCCGCAGGGATTCTTTCGCCTGCGACATCCGCTTTGCTTCATAATGCTTCGACATTGGCGATAGGACTTAAAAGTATGACCGACCTTCAGATATAAAAAACTGACAGCACTTCTCAGTGAGGTGCTGTCAGTTTTTTTTCATCTCATGCTGATAACCAATTTATTATTCACTATCAGCGATACATCCTTATAAATATCCAAGACATCACAGCCGAAACTGCGACCTCTACGATAAGCCTGGGTATTTCTTTTCCGTCCCACTGCGGTTCAACGCTCCAAACTTCAGGCGTTCTGCCTGTTTTCTGCCTTATCAGTATCCCAAATATTTTAGTTCTTGTGAACATCCACCAATCAAGAACGACCGCATCAAAAATAGAGATCATCCAGAAGAAGATAACAAAACGTATCGTCAATTGACGGAAATTCATACCTGAAATCACACCTTGTTTGCCTGCTGATATAATGGTAATACAATATAAAGCGCCGATAACCACAGATAATATTGCAAGCGAGACCTTTCCCTTAAAGTCGAATTTTCTGCTTATACCATGTTCTTCAAGCAGCTTTTTTGCTTTAGGTGTCATACACCAATATGCAACCTGCGGTGCTGAAAATGCACCGATCAGGCAAAAAGCTGTTAGTAGTATGACCCCGACAAGACCGTATAATAAACTTAAAACCATCCCTGATCACCTCTGTATAATATACTGTTATCATTAAACGGCAGATTTTCAGCACTGCCTTTGATTATCCTGACTCGCTTGCCGCTTTCACCCCGATTGACTTTCCTTGCTTTTTTCACACTTTCATCTGATATATCAAGTCCGATAAAATTCGTATTTTCACTCTTTTCAAGCATACGCTTGATATTATATCCACCGCCGCAGCCTAAATCTGCGACTGTACCTTTGTTCGGTATCCTGATAAGTTCCAATGCCCATTTCGCCATAGGCAGATGCTCCTTATCCATACTAACAAGCATCATTCGTCCGAGTAATCCTTTCGGATTCCCGAAATTATCTGTAAAGCTCATGATCATTCTCCTTTTATAAAATATCTGTTCATCCGCGGCTTACAACCCGGAATAGAATATTGTAATGCCTGACAATGATGCATTCCTTTTGTCAGAAGTAAACCTACGATCAAATACATAGTTAGTCGTACCAAACTGCAAGATATATTATAGCATACAATAACCCGGATTTCAAGAGTTTATCAGAAAAAACAGTCTGATCATTAATTGAACTCCTTTATATTTTAAGTATGAAACAGAGCATCCAATGAATTACAGATCAGAAAGAATAACATAGTATTTCAGGAGCCCTGACGTTTTTTCATATTCTTCCAACTGAAAAAGCTGTATATATCGTTAACAAAAAATACTGCAAAACACACAACTACAGAGATATATCGAGAATCAGTCATACTTGCCATCGTCCAGAGGAACATAAGTATAATATCATTCGCGGAATATGCAATAGCATAAAAAGGACTTCGCCTGAATGTCAGATAGACTGCAAGAAAGGTCGTTGTGACCGATAGTGTACTTGGAATAATGTTGGCGGTATGAAATGCCTGCAATATGAAATAAAAAACTGTCGTTACGATCATTGCTAAACCGGACATAAAAGCTGTTTCCGTTTTACTTATGCTGTTTACCCGAACTTCTGATCTGTTGCCGTTAAAAGGATTTCGCAGCCATGAGATCAGAGCAACGACAGCCATAGGCATTGTCATACCTAGATAAGTTATCATTTCTCCGAAATATGAAAACCTATAGGAAATAATGCCATACAGAAAACTGAATATGATAACGAGCACCTGACCGATAGGATTTCCTTTAGCATTGAATATCAAGTAAGTTACACCGATAAGCGAAGCACACAATGTAAGATAGCTGCTTCTGTCAAACAATATAAACGATGTTATTACCAGCAAAGCCGAAATGCTCCATATCATGATCTCGGTCCTTGAAAAATACCCTTTGATGTTTTTTAGCATTATATATTCCTCCAAAAAATAAAGCATCTGCGCACACATCTTCTAAGACCTAACAATGTGTGAACAAATGCTTTCAGCATTCCTACCCGGTGGCAGTTTTCATATTGCATTGATTATAGCACAAAAAAATAAAAAAGTCAATATTTAAATGGAGATACCACCAACTATTCCCACAGGCCGTATAAAAGCCGATCAGAGCGTTGCGTAAGCCAGAGAGTCAACTATTATACTGAATCCGCACAATTCAAATAATATGGTTAAAATATGATTAGTCCATGCCGATAAGCAGCCTAAGCAGAGTATTCTTTTAATTTGGTCCTTGCAATATCAAGAGAAGCTATGATATTATAAATGGTTAAATAATATGCAAAAAAATTGACTTATGTTATATTATTGTATTTTTTACAATATACGCGCGCTAGTTTTGTGCATTTTCAACAATATAAAATTTTCTTGTTTGTTGGAAATGAGAATTGACATTACTTTCATATTATAATATAATTGATTAAAAGGAAAATATAAAGAATGGAATAGCTAGAAAATTCGGAGTATTATTCAAATGAAGGAGTTGTTTAATATGTTTAAAATCAAGAAAAAGTTAGCGTTAACTGTTGCAGTTTTATCATCTGTTTCAATATGTGCCTGCAGCAGCGATAATGGTTCAGATGAAAGCAAGTCAAGCGGTACTGTGACCACTGTTGAAAAAGTTGAGGTAGAAGATACAAAGGAAATCGATGAACTTTCAGATGATACTCAGAAAGAGATCATATGGATGGGCACTTATGATCTGAACCCCAACGAGGAACGTGGTGAAGACAAATCTGTTGAAATGACCCTTTTCAACAACAAGGGCGGTACAGTAGTGTGGAGCCAGGTTACCGACAATGAAAAATTCGACAAGCTTGCAAGTGCTATACTGTCACAGCAGAACGTTCCTGATATATTCAAATATGAGTGGATGGCTTTCCCTGCTCAGGTACTTAAAGATATGTACCAGCCTGTGGATGATATCGTTGACTTTGATGCCCCCCTGTGGGTCGATACCAAAGCAACTGCTGAGCAGTATGTTTTGAACGGTAAGCACTATGTGGCTCCTATAAGTACAACTGTCGGCACAATGATGATGTATGACAACGCTGTAATAGAAGCAAATGGTCTGCCTGATCCATATGAGGAATATCTCCAGGGAAACTGGAACTGGAATACATGGGAAGATATGATGTCAGAGTTCTGTAACGGAAGCACAGAGAGCGTTCAAAGATATGGTATAAACGGATGGTTCCAGCCTCAGATAATACAGCAGACAGGTAAAACAATGGTAAACTTTGAGGACGGAAAGTTCGTTTCTAATATTAATGATCCGGATATCGAGAGGGCTGAAAATCTGCTTTACGATATCAACAAAAAAGGCTATGTAAACAAAAACTGGCTTGGCAACGCTAGATCTGCACTGAAAGACGGAAGCGTACTGTTCTACTGCATGGGTACATGGGCTATGACAGGAGAAAACGGTCCTGAGGAAGGTGACGACTGGAACATTGTTCCTGTACCAAGTGATCCTCAGAATGATGAAAAGGTAATGACAGCTGATATGACCGCTTATATGTGGGTCAAAGGCTCAACTGCCAATGAAGCAGTAAAGACATGGTTTGAATGCTGCAGGATCGCAAATACTGATGAAGAATATCTCGAAAACGGTAAACAGAAGTTCCTGAACGCAAATCCATACTGGACGGAAGAAATGTACCAGACATATATGGATGCTTCCAGCCCCAAAAACAAATTCATGTTTGATTATGGCTATGGTATATCATCTCTGCTTTCAGATGACAATGCCAATGCTGACGGCAGCTGTATTACCAGAAAGCTGTATGAATCCACCAACAGCGAAGATGAAAACGGCGTACAGTTCAGCTGGACAAAGTTGCGCGATACTTACTCAGCAACTGTTGATTCCGAACTCAAGACTATCAATGAAGCACTCGCTTCTTACACCAAATAATACCTCTATCAGAAAAAAGCGCCGCACATATGCAGCGCTTTTTTATATTATCTTTCCATTTTCCAGACTTCAACCGAGTACGGTTTAAGCTCACTGCCGCCGCCGAAATCATGTACAGTTCCGGTCAAAAGCTCATCAGCCTGTCCGCATCTTGCATCGAAATGAGCAGTAAACGGCTGGTCATCGGCATTTATCGCAACAAGGATACGTTCACCCTCGAACTCACGTTCAATTATGCACTGCTTGTTTGTCAGTACAGGAATATTGATACTGCCATAGCTCAGGCATTTGTACTCGGTACGGATATGCGCCAGCTTAGAAATAAGGTCGGTAAGATCGTTCCATTCGGGCTTATCGAATGATACTCTGAGAGCGGGATCTCCGTCCTTCTTTTCAGCCTTAGTTCCCCATTCAGATCCGTAATATACACAAGGTATACCTGGCATACCGAAAAGCAGACCATAAATGAGCGGAAGATGCTTTTCATTTGTAAGAATGCTTGCTACGCGGGTCACGTCATGATTATCTACGAAAGACAGCAGATGCTTTCCGCGATACCTGCACCAGCCCTCACTGCCAAACTGGTTTTTCAGCGAATGGCATATCTCAAACATATTCATGCTGTTGAAGCTGGAATACAGACCCTTATAGCACTCATAGTTAGTACAGCTGTGAAGCATCTCATCGTTTACCCAGCGTGCATAGTCACCGTGAAGCAGCTCACCTATGAGAACAAAATCTTCCTTTACCCAGTTTGCGTGCTGACGAAGTCTTTTAAGAAAATCAAAATCAAGACAGTATGCAACATCAAGACGAAGTCCGTCTATATCAAATTCTTTCACCCACTGAGTGATACACTCCAGTATATGATCAACTACTGCAGGATTTCTGAGATTAAGCTTTACAAGGTCAAAATGACCCTCCCAGCCTTCATACCACAGACCATCGTTATAATTGGAATTTCCGCCAAGATCGATATGGAACCAATCTTTATAAGGAGAATTCTCACGATTTTTTAGAACGTCCTGAAAAGCCCAGAAGCCTCTGCCAACATGGTTGAATACACCGTCGATAACCACTTTTACTCCTGCTTCATGGAGTTCCTTTACCACCTTGGCAAAATCTTCATTAGTACCAAGGCGAGGATCTATCTTGCGATAATCTCGGGTATTGTAACCATGTGTGTCTGAATCGAACACGGGTGAAAAATAGATAGCGTTCGCACCAAGCTTACTGATGTGAGGTATCCAATCAATTACCTTTAATATTCGGCTTTCCTCAACACCGTCATTCTCAAACGGTGCACCACAAAAACCAAGCGGATAGATCTGATAAAAAACACTTTCATAAGCCCACATGATGATTTAACTCTCCTTTTTATATGGTTTGTCTTATTCGACTGTATTTATTATACCACGCTTTTGTGAAAATTGCTATACTCATTTTCTATACAATATTTTCAACATAATTGTAGATTATGTACAGTTTGCTGGTTAATATTGCCTGATATTGTTCACATTTTGCAATAATCAAATATTTGCCCAAACAAAACGCTTCTGTCGTTATAAGACAGAAGCGCTGCAAAGCCAATAGATCATCAGCTATCTATGTCTTCCCTGCCATCGCATCGGTTCATACAGCTGCCTGAATCAATGCCCCGCGGGAAAAATTCATTGGTCGGAAAATCTATCTGCTCGAACATCTCGCATGGGGTGCCGCTTGTAGAAGTGCATTCCTTACCCGGTACACAGTAATCATATACGGGTATCATAAGCGGTACTGCCCTGGCAAGCGAGATTATAGCAAAAAGTCCGATAGTAACCAGTACGCTGCGTTCTCCGGTATCGGCATCAGCAGCAGTAAGTCTTGTATCCAGGCACATAGGTTCCACAAGACTCACAGATGCAGTCGGTAAAGTACAAAACGACCTGCAGCAGCCGCATCCGGTCGTAGGATTTTCAGGGGTTGTTACCATACCGCTGTCTGAAACAAACCTCTGGGTACCGCCGTCACTGCCGTACAGAATGACTTTTTTGGTAAAAATCGCATTTCCGTATATGACAACAGGCGGAGTATTCTCCCCGTCAAAGACTTCTATCTGAGCACGGAAATTATAGGTAACATCTACAGAATAGAATCCCTGATTGAATGCCACAGGACTTATGGAGAAATTTACATCTGTAACATCAATGGACTGCGTCTTGATGTAAGCTGCATCGTTAACAAGCTGCTGATCACTACGGCTGAAATCAAACTCAACGTCCTCCAGACAATCCTGCGAACTGCAGGAATCGTATATGCGCATAGCATCTATGCACACAGCTTCCTTAAAACTGCCGTTTTGTCTGTTGATAGTTTCGCTCATAAATATACCTCCCGGATAATAATGTGAAGTTTTATCTTCTATACATCATATTCGGGAAATAATAAAAGTGTGCAAAAAAAGCGGCAAAAATCAGATCTGCCGCTTTGAACTATATATTTCTTCGGATATCAGGTGTTCTTATCCACTGTCTTGAACTGCTTGAGATTGCCGATTTTCTCGTTTCTTTCATCGAGCACCTTCTCAACATCTGCCCAGTCAAGACCCTGATTTACTGCCAGCACCATTACATGATACAGCAGATCGTTTATCTCATTCATGAGTTCGGCATTATCACCGTTCTTTGCAGCTATGATAGTCTCGGCAGCTTCTTCACCGACCTTTTTGCATATCTTGTCAACACCCTGCTGATACAAATAGCAGGTGTAGCTCTTCTCAGGTGCTTCACCCTTATCGAACTGTTCTTTTCTAGCCTTTAATACCTCAAATATTTCCTGATAAACTGTCATTATTCTTCCTCCTCATTTTCATTGTACATTTCCTTGAAAAAGCAGCTATAGGAACCTGTATGACAGGCAACTCCCGTCTGTTCAACATTTACAAGCAGAGTATCATCATCACAGTCGCCGTAGATTGATACGACCTTTTGCAGATGTCCGCTTGTAGCACCCTTGTTCCAGTACTCCTGTCTTGATCTGCTCCAGAACCAGGTATAGCCTGTTTCCAAAGTCTTTTTCAGGCTCTCCTTGTTCATATACGCCAGCATGAGTACCGTCTTTGTGTTGACCTCGTAGCATATCGCGGGGATAAGCTCGCCTTTTACAAAGTATTTGTCAAGATCATTCAGATCAACCTTTATCTTGCTCATAATTACTCCTTTATCCATCAATTACTGCCACCTGATAATCGTCCTCATATATGATCTTTCCGATATGATCGGTAAAAACAATATCATAAGGAATATTATACTTATCAAGCAGCGACATCAATATTTCTGCTTTTTCACGCATTTCATCATACTTCTCGGTTTTGAAATATGTTATGGCACCTTGCGGGTTATCATTATTATCACCATAAAAAGGAGGCTCAGGGAGATGCTGTTTAAACCAGTTCTCGGTCTGCTCATACAGCTTGCAGTCTTCATCTGAATAAACCCCATCTCTGATTCTTCGCCAGTTGAGAATAAATACTCCGACAGGCTTACCTGTTCTGTATGCAAGCTCACGCCCTTGTATTCGCATATATTTTTTTATCATCATAAACCAACCTTATGTCCACAGACTTGTTATGCACATGGGCAGCGACTTTTCTTCAATTTTAAAACCGCACTTTTCATAAAAATGCGTTTCATTCTTATAGGCTATTAGCACCGTGCGCAGATAGTCCTTGTATTTTTCCTTTGTCATTTCAACAAGCGTTCTGCCTATAGTCCGACCGTGATACTCAGGGTCAACGAGCAGATAATGGATGTAAGCCGTCATTACCCCGTCATCAAGTGCACAGAGCATACCCACGAGCTTGTCGCCGTCCCATGCAGAAAAAACCGTATCGTATTTTTTCATAGCCCTGACAAGCTTATCCGGAAAGTGCCCAGATGACCACTCGACAGATAAGAAAAGTCTTTCAAGCTGTGATGATGTGAAATCATGTATTGTCTTATATTCGATAGCCATATGACTTATCCCTCTGTATCTTCTGCATTTTCAAGATTCTTCTGCTCTTCAGATATGTCAGCGTTACTGTTTTTCTTATTCCCGAAACAATCATACGTCGTTCCAAAGCAAAGACCGATAACTAAGCCTCTGGTAGTCCATAAAAATATATCTTCTCTTAACATACCCGTAGTCAGACCGATAGCGATACCCAGACACAAGCCTATCACAAGTCCTTTACTGCTTTTATCATTGTTATTATTTCCGGGCGGATCTGTTATTATCTCGGACGGTTCAGTTTGCTTGTTCTCATTTTCCGACATAGATAAACTCCTTATCTTACGATTATCCCCTTGCTGCGGCAGTCCTCCTTTACCTGACCGACAGTTAACTCCCTGAAGTGGAACAGAGATGCCGCAAGTGCCGCCGAGCAGTCAGTCTTTATAAACGCATCAGCGAAATCACCCAGCTTTCCCGCACCGCCCGAAGCGATGACAGGTATCTTTACAGCGTCAACTACAGCTTTAAGCATGGGCAGGTCAAATCCTCCACGCACACCGTCGGTATCTATGGAGTTCAGGCATATCTCACCCGCGCCAAGCTGTTCGCATTTCTTGACCCAGTCAATAAGGTCCATTTTCATGTCGATACGTCCGCCGTTAATGAAAACGGTCCATTTGTTTTCACCCACAGCCTTTGCATCTACACCAACGCATATACACTGACTTCCGAAGATATCAGCACCGTCCTTGATAAGCTGAGGATTCTGTACTGCCTGCGAATTAACGGATACCTTATCGGCACCTGCACGCAGGGTCTCGCGGATATCATCAACTGTCTTTATACCGCCGCCGACAGTCAGAGGCACGAATACCTTTTTAGCGGTATTGCGTACTACATCAAGCATGACTCCCCTGCCCTCGTGGGATGCGGTTATATCATAAAATACAATTTCGTCAGCACCCTGTTTGTTGTACTCCAGAGCACATTCAACAGGGTCTCCGACCTCTTTTATACCTTCAAAATTTACGCCCTTTACTACCTTGCCGTCACGGACATCAAGGCAGGGTATTATCCTTTTTGCAAGCATATTTTTACCTCCATATCGGTAATATCATGTATATCTCTCATAGTCCTCGTCAAGGCAGTCGAGCTCGTCCGCCTCTTTAGCGTACCGCCATTTCATACCCTCTGCAATTACGAAAGAGGTATAGCTCTCATTCAGCGAAAACTTTTTGATCACAAATTCGTATTCGGGAGAAAATCTGCCGCCGTCAGTCCAGACGATAAGGCTGTCACGCCTGTTCTTTCCGTACAGATCATCACGGAATTCCAATGTGCAATCCCAGATATCAGTAGGCTTCATCATCGAGCAGTACTTTACTCCCGTAAACAGCATTTCTATCCTGTCCACCCACTGACTGTCAACCGTCAGCAGCAGCGTAGTGCCGTTGTAAGGAAAATGCATGGCTTTCTTCTCATCACAGTAAACACCGCTTATGTAATTAGCTGATACTACGGCAGAATCATGCATACACTTTGTTTCATTTAAGAAGCTGTCTATATCATCCTGAGAAACTATCTTCCGCCAAGCCATAAAACGCCCTCCTTGAAGATCACTTTTTCTTCAGAACTACATAAGCTGCATAGTGCTTTATATCGAACTCCTTCGGATACGCGGCTAGCATAGCGAGATGCTCCTTCTCCCATTCTGACTTCTGTTCCTCGGTAAGGGAAGATGCACCTATCCCTCGACAGGCTCTTATCCTGCCGTTCCAGCTTTCTCTTGTAAAGTGTACCGGGATAAGGAATTCACCGCTGGCTTCAACATCAAAACATTCAAGATAAGGTGCGGGAACAGCTATGGGCTTCATGGTATCGCCCTTGCCTGACCAATCCGGGTTATATTTAAGAACAAGTTCTTCTGTCTTTCCTGCTATCTCATCTTCAAAAGGCAGCCAGTTCATCATCAGAAAAGCGACCTTTCCGCCCTTATTAAGGAGTTTTGCGAACTGCGGAGCGGTCTTTTCGTGCTCAAAATACCAATAGCACTGACAAGCGGTGATCACATCGAATCTGCTATCGACAACACCCAGCTTTTCGGCAGGAATAGCAAAGAAAGTTATATCCATACCACTATTTTGTGATAAAAGCTTAGCCTGCTCTATCTGTTCCTCGGAAATATCAGTACCTGTCCAGTCAGCACCGAATCTGTACATATTTCTTGGAAGAACTCCAGTTCCTGTGCCGATATCAAGAACTTTCTGTCCCTTGATACCGAGTCTAAGTTCTACCAGTTTATTATAGAATCCCTCGGGGTAGATATCGCGGTACTTTGCGTAATCCGCAGATGCTTTTCCCCAGTCAAATTTATTTCCGTTATCTATGTTTGTTCTGCTTATCTCCATTGTTCAACCTCAAAATTTATCGTCGTTCTGCATTAAAACTCAATCACGATGTTATGCATATATATGATTTTTTATTTAATCAAGACATATTTCTGCAAAAGTTGTACAAAAACGTACAACTTTTTCGCAAAAAAACCTGATAGTAGAAAGCCTTGTGCGCACGATGGCAGGCTGACCGCGAATGACCGCAGAGGCAGTCTGAGATAAGGTGGTCCAGATCGGCAAACGTGGACGTGTCATACTGTACAGGTTTCAGCATCTTGAAAAATGAATACTATATATATCCAAACATGTCGGTCAGACAAGTTCAGAAAAGTTTTTTAGTATTTTAAGACCTGTTTCACCGCTCTTTTCGGGGTGGAACTGACATCCGTAAACAAAACCGTTATCACCTACCACAGCAGGTACTTCCGAACCGTATACACTGTAGGCATAAAGGTTTTCCCTGTTATCGCAGAAAGCCTTGTAGCTGTGTACGAAGTAAACATACTCATCATTTCCAAGTCCCTTGAAAATAGGTACTTCCTTATTAAATTCCAGCTTATTCCAGCCCATATGAGGAATAACAAGTCCCGGGTCGGTCATCAGATCGACATGACCCTTTATAAGTCCCAGACCCTCACATTCTTCAAACTCAAAGCTCTTATCAAAAAGCAGCTGCATACCAAGGCATATACCCAGAAAAGGCTTTTCCTTAGCCTGTTCCTTTATAGTATCCACAAGTCCGCTGTTTTTCAGCATATTCATTGCCCAGGGAAAAGCGCCTACACCCGGCAGTATTATCTCATCAGCAGCAATAAGATCTTCTTTTTTATCAGTCAGCTTACTCTCAACTCCAAGATGATCAAGAGCGTTTTTTACGGAAAAAATATTTCCCGCACCATAATCAACTATTGCTATCATCACAGCACCCCTTTTGTAGAAAGTACGCCCTTGCCCGTTTCGGTCATAGCGTCCTTTAATGCATGAGCCACAGCCTTGAACATGGCTTCGATTATATGGTGATCATTTTTACCATACTCTTCTCTGATATGCAGAGTTATCCCTGCATTGAAAGCAAAAGCTCGAAAAAATTCTTCAGTAAGGCAGTTGTCATACTGTCCGCAGCGATCATCATGGAATTCGGCATTGAATACCAGAAAAGGTCTGCCGCTGATATCCAGCGAACAGAAACTAAGTGCTTCATCCATTGGCACATAAGCAGAGCCGTATCTGGCGATGCCACCCTTATCCCCCAGTGCTTCGGCAAAAGCCTTGCCTATGCATATGCCTGTATCCTCCACCGAGTGATGAGCGTCAACATAGAGATCGCCCTTGCACTTTACTTTCAGGTCGATGCCGCTGTGTACGCCGAAAGCTGTCAGCATATGATCAAAAAAACCGATGCCTGTGTCTATATCGACTTTTCCGCTGCCGTCAAGGTCAACAAACACCTCGATATCGGTCTCACGGGTCTTTCTTTTTATTTCAGCTGTTCTCATAATAACCGCCTTCCATTACCTAAGATCGTGATGATTCGAGGTTTTACACGTGAGGACACACGGATCCCGATCATCTTTATTTACAACGAAACCGCCCTCAAAACGACTAATATCCTCACAAATAAACATAAAAGCCACGAAATAAAACCTTATTATAAAGTCAGGTCAAGTGGTGTGCTAAAGGAATTACCTTGATTTATATGTGAATAAAATTCGGCTCAACAAACTCGACACCGTTTTCAAGCAGTTTATCAATTAACAGCTTGTAGTATCCGGGTACAAGTTCCTCTGTTTCGTCATGGGCGTGCAGAAGAATGATATGCCTGCCGCCGTCTTTAAGTATAGCCGCACCCGAACCGGGAGCAGGATCATTTACGCGCTTCCAAACATCGTCAATGGTAAAATCATTACCACGTCGGATGTTGTACTCGGCAAAATCAAATGTCCATAAAGTGTCGATGTCCTTGTCAAGACCCATTTCCTTCCACCAAGGATAGGAAATATCTCTGTCATCAAGCTTATCAAAACACTTATCCGCAAGATATTTCTGAAAAGCGTCCTTATTAGCACCGCCTTTATCCCCATATGGGAAGCGGAAAGGTCTGAACTTGCGTTCAACACCAGCCGCCTTATACAGCTTGTCCAGAATTTCCTCACACTTTTCTATCTCAGCGACACCCTGTTCAAATGTCAGATTTGAGAACTCAGGGTGAGAAAAACTGTGATTTCCCACGATGATCCCATTTTGCAGAGCATATACAGCATTGTCCCAAAACTCTTCTACCTTTTCACCCCAAGCAAACATAACAGGATGAATACCATTTTCACAGAGGTAATCAACGATAGCCCGAGTATTATCAGAAGCTATATCATCTATGGTAAGTACTGCTTTGATCATTCAAATCTCACCTTTATTGCATTTGCGTGTGCAGTAAGTCCCTCTTTTTCAGCAACAAGAACTATATCGTCCTTAGCCTGACGAAGTGCATCTTCAGTATAGTAGATGAAGCTTGAACGCTTTTCAAAGCTGTTTACACCCAGAGGCGAAAAGAATCTTGCTGTGCCGCTGGTAGGAAGAACGTGGTTGGGACCTGCATAGTAGTCACCAAGAGGCTCGGAAGCGTACTGACCAAGGAATATGGAACCAGCATTGTCAAGTCTGCCAACGTATTCAAGAGGATTCTCAAACAGAACTTCAAGGTGCTCAGGGGCGCATCTGTTAGCCATGTCAACAGCTTCGTCCTTGGTATTGCAGATGATTATTGCACCGTAGTTCTCCAGAGAGTACTTTATGATGTCTTTTCTTTCAAGATAAGCCATCTGGCGCTCAACTTCTGCTATAGTAGCATCAGCAAGCTTTTCGCTGGTTGTAACAAGTATGGAAGAAGCAAGCTTGTCGTGCTCGGCCTGTGACATGAGGTCTGCCGCAACGAACTTGGGGTCTGCTGTTTCATCAGCCATAACAAGTATCTCACTGGGGCCTGCTACCATGTCGATATCTACTACGCCGTAAAGCAGCTTCTTTGCAGTTGCAACATAGATGTTTCCGGGGCCTACTATCTTATCCACCTTCGGTATCTCCTCGGTGCCGTAAGCCAGTGCCGCGATAGCCTGTGCGCCGCCTGACATGAATACTCTGTCAACACCGCAGAGACCTGCCGCTACAAGTATATCCTTATTGGGTGTACCGTCCTTCAGGGGAGGTGTCACCATGATTATCTCTTTAACGCCTGCTATCTTTGCGGGGATAGCATTCATCAGTACAGATGAAGGATAAGCAGCCGTACCGCCAGGTACATAAAGACCAACCTTATCAAGACCTCTTACCTTCTGACCGAGGATACAGCCGTCAGCCTTTGTATTAACAAAGCTGCGGGACTTCTGTCTGTTGTGGAAGTCTGTTATATTCTCAATTGAATTCAGCAGAGCATTTACAAAATCAGGGTCTGCTTCTGTAAGTGCATCGTTTATTACGTCGCGTGGAACCTCGTAATACTCGGGGAGCTTACCGTCAAACTTCTCGGTATAAGCCTTAACAGCAGCGTCGCCGCCCTTTCTTACTGTATCTATTATCTCATTTACAACGGCAGATACTTTCTTGTCGGTCTCGCCGCTTCTCTCTTCAAGCTGCTTGAAAAACTCGACTTCGTCCTTGCCGTTTACATATATCTTCTTTATCAGTGACATTTGTACATCCTCCTTAAAACCTGTTATCACAGATTTTTCTCAACCAGAGAAACAAAGTTCTCTATCTCGCTCTGGCGCATCTTCATGCTGACTGTATTCACGATGAGTCTTGCGGAAATGGGGCAGATGTTGTCCTCGATTATCTCAAGACCGTTCTCTTTCAGTGTAGTACCTGTCTCGACGATATCAACTATACCGTCAGCCAGTTCAAGCAGGGGTGCAAGTTCAACAGAACCCTCTATCTTGATGATATCAACGTCCATTCCCTTGCTCTCAAAATGTTTTCTTGTGATATTGGGGTACTTGGTCGCAAGAGTCTTGACATTGTATCCGCCGTAGAAGCTCTGACCTTTTTTGGTGGCAAGTGCGAAACGGCATCTGCCGAAGCCCAGGTCTATCAGCTCATAGAACTTGCCTTCCATCTCCTGTATTGTATCCTTGCCAACAACGCCCATATCGCAGACGCCGTGTTCAACGTATGTAATTACATCATTGGCTTTTGCAAGCACAACTTCAAGGTTGCCGTCAGGCACGGGAAGTATCAGCTTTCTGCCCTTTTCTCTGATAGAAGTACAGTCGTAACCTATCTTCTCCAGCAGTCCAACAGTATCCTTTTCAAGTCTGCCCTTGGTAAGAGCTATCCTCAAAGGTTTATTCATTTTTCTAACTCCTCTCAAATGCTCTTATATATTGTTTTCGGTGATCTCTTCACCTACGGTGATAACTTTCTTTATGCCCTTGCTCTTTGCATACTCAACTGTCTCTTCATAGGAATTGAACAGCGAATGTTCAAGCTTGCAGCCCTCACGTACCAGCTTCTGAGCATAAGACATAGCCTCAACAACATAGCCCTTTTCGCCGAAGATAACAGCGTCAACAGGCTTGCCTGCAGGATTTGCTCCGATGCGCTCCAGATGCAGTGCTACGGAATCAACATTCACACCGAAGCCAACAGCGGGAAGCTCCTTGCCGAAAGAACCGATAAGGTTATCATATCTTCCACCTTTGAGTACGGACTGTCCCACCTCGGAAAGATAACCCTTGAATACGATGCCTGTATAGTAATCGGTATGGCTTACGATACCAAGGTCAACTGATATCTTGCCCTCGTAGCCAAGACTTGAAAGGCGGTTGAAGACCTTTCTCAGGTTATAAAGTATACCTGTTATCTTGTCGTTTGCATAGATATCGCTTGCCTTATCAAGAACTTCGATACCGCCAAAAAGGCTGGGCAGCTGTTTCAGTGCGCGTGTGATCTCATTATCGCCTATCTCATCCAGCAGGTCATTGAGAGCTGGGAAATTCTTGGAGGAAATGAGAAGCCTTATCTCCTCGATAATGTCCTCGTCAACATTCAGCTGAGCGACGAGCTCTTTAAAATAGCCGATATGACCTATCTCAAGGCGGAAATTTTCCTTATCGAAGCTTGCAAGCGCTTCAACAGCGGTGCAAAGAACTTCAAGGTCTGCACGCTTTACGTTATCGCCGCCGATAAGCTCTATACCTGCCTGAACAACTTCATCGGAACGGCCTTTCAGCAGAGCATTGTTTGAGAAAACACTCTGGTTGTAATAAAGTCTCAGAGGTGAATCTGCATCTTTAAGTCTTGTTGCCGCAAGTCTCGCTATCGGTATAGTGGAATCGGGACGAAGAACTATAAGTCTGCCCTTGGAATCTGTCAGCTTGTAAAGGCTCTCCTGTCTGAAATTTCTTGTACTTCCGCTGAAAGCGTCATAAAATTCAATACCGGGAGTAACTACTTCGCTGTAACCGAAGCCCTCAAAAAGTGCTGCCAAGGTCTTCTCCACCTCGCGCCTTGCAAGGCAGTCTTCAAACAAAAGGTCTCTGGTACCCTCGGGGGTTATAAGATCATATCTTTTCATACTATCTTTCCTTTATAATGATTTTTTATAGTTTCGTCAATAAATTCCATTTGTTCATCGGTATGGAACCAATGCTCGCCGCCCTTCATTATGCTGAGTTCGGCTGATATTCTTTCGGCAAAACCCTTGACCGTATCATGAGAAGTAAGAGCATCGCAATCGCCGTAAATTATATGAGTGGGGATATCCCACTTTATCGGGTGTTTACGCACATAGCAGAGGTATTCCCATGAAAGGGTCTCACCGAATTTGGTGGGTATCTCTTTCCTGTCACAAAGTTCCTGCTCAGTAATATTCTCCCACTTCATCATATCGGTTATCAGCTTTTCCATATCCACTATCGGAGATATGAAAAATGCCTGCGATATTTTTTTATCGTAAAGCGAAGCCATCGAAAAATAAGCACCGATACTGTTGGCTATCAGGATAACTTCGTCGCAGTTTCTAGTTTGCTCGTCAAAGTATGCCGGAAATTCTTTCTCTGCTTCCCACGGAGTCTGCGACTTATAATCAAAGCCCACAACATCATAACCCGTAAAAAGAGGTTTGTAATGCACAGCTTCATCAGCAGTGCCGCCTTTGCCGTGGATATAGATCACTTGCTTATTCATTATGGTCTTTCCTTTGAATTGCGTTTTATCGTAGTAAAGTGCTAACATAGTATCATATTATCAACATGATATATTTTAGCATACTGACAAAGATTTGTCAACCGATTTGTGCAAATATGCAAGAAATTAATTTGTAAATTATATATGAACGCAAACATTATTTTTAAGCGGAATGAAGCGTCCTTAATATACGCGAAGTCTGCCCCCTGCAAAGCAAAGAGCAGCTCCGTAACATTTAAAAATTGAATAGAGACATCTGGCTTGATTTCGGCAGATCACCAAAAGCACCGATGTTTTCAAGTGCTTCAATGACTGTTTTGGAAATACCGCTGTTCATCTGGAATTCCTCTATGGAAATGAAATCGTTCTTCTTTGCCTTTTCGTAAATAGCAAGCGCCGCGTTAAGACCTACGCCGTTTATGGCAACGAAGGGCAGTCTAATCTTGCCGTCCTCAATCTCATAGATGTATGCGTGAGACTTGTTGATGTCTATGGGCAGGAATTCGTATCCTCGGGACATCATCTCGTTGGTGAGCATCAGCATATCAAGTACGCCGCTGTCCTTGCCGGAACGTTCGTCCTTTGACATATTATTGAGCCTGTCGATCTTGTCGCGCACCATATATATACCTTTAAGAGTAGTCTCTGCGTCAAAATCCTCACCGCGGACAGTAAAGTATGTAGCGTAGAAAGCCAGAGGTTCGTGTACCTTGAACCAGCAAAGTCTTATAGCGGCTGTAACGTATGCCGCCGCATGGGCTTTCGGGAACATGTACTTTATCTTCAGACAGCTGTCTATGTACCACTCGGGAACATCATGCGCTCTCATATCCTGCTTCATTTCTTCTGTCAGAAGTTTTGGTGCTTTACCCTTACGGGTTATCTCCATAATCTTGAAAGCAAGCTTTGGTTCAAGGTGATGTTCCAGCAGGTAAACCATGATACTGTCACGGGTACCGATAACGTTGGATATATCGCAGGTACCATTTTTGATGAGTTCCTGAGCATTGCCCAGCCAAACGTCCGTACCGTGGGATAGTCCCGATATCTGCAAAAGGTCTGAGAAGTTCTTGGGCTTGGATTCAAGCAGCATTCCTCTTACGAAAGGTGTACCCATCTCGGGTATGCCGAGAGTACCTGTTTCGCACTTGATATCTTCCGCGGTAACGCCCAGTGAATCGGGCGATGTGAACAGCGAATATACAGCAGGATCCGACATTGGGCAGTCATTGATGTTCATATGTGTAAAATCCTCAAGGTATTTATACATTGTAGGAACATCGTGACCGAGTTCGTCAAGTTTTAGTATAGTATCATGGAGCGAATGGAAGTCGAAGTGAGTGGTGACCATGTCGGAATCCACCTTATCAGCAGGGTGCTGAACGGGTGTGAAGTCGTAAACTTCGTAATCACCCGGGATAACGACCATTCCTCCGGGGTGCTGAGAAGTTGTTCTCTTAACATCGACACAGCCGTTGACCAGTCGCTGTATCTCGGCAGCATTAGCGGTCTTGCCGCGTTCATCGAGGTATTTTCGCACGTAGCC